>DATBJF010000108.1:0-89504 GCA_036556545.1 Candidatus Methylomirabilota bacterium | reverse complement strand
CAGCCGCTCATCCCGCGCGACACGCTGTTCATCCTCTGCGCCCTCTACGTCGTCGCGGTGCTGGTCTCGATCATCAGTCCCACCTCGCGCGTCGAGATCCTGAGCGGCCCGATCGTGGCGGTGAACTGCATGGCGCTGGTGTGGCTCTGCCTGGCCCTGGTGGACAGCCGGCGCTCGGTGCGCCGGGTGGTCGGGGCCATGGTCGCCGCCGGCGTCGTCACCGCCCTCGTCGGGTTCATCCAGGCCTACACGCATTTCACGTGGCCGGCCTCGACGCTGGCGGAAGCCCAGGCCCACGCCTTCACGCGAAGCAAGCCGCTGCTCGACCTTCACGGCTGGATGGGGGTCTTCCGCATCGACAGCATCACGGGGACTCCGGATTTCCTCGGCGTCGCGATGATGACGCTCATGCCGTTCGTCATCTGCTGGGGACTGCGGCAGCGCCGCGTCGAAGGCCGGGTGGCGGCGCTCGCGGTGCTGGCGATCCTTTCGGTCGCGCACGTCCTGTCCTTCACCCGCGGCGCGCTGGTCATCACCCCGCTCGTGCTGCTGGTCACGGTGTGGCTCATCAGCCGCAAGTACGTGCTTCCCATGGCCTTCGGGCTGGTGGCCGCCTTGCTGGTCATGCTCACGTGGACGCCCCTCCGCGAGCGGATCCTGGCGATCTTCGCGCTGACGCGCTCGTCGGCGACGGGCGAGCTCGACGCGGGCGCCTGGCGGCTCCACGTCGTTCCGACCGCGTTCGAGATGATGTGGCAGCGCCCGTTCCTCGGGGTCGGAAGCGAGCAGCAGGTCCACAACTGGCCCAGCAGCGCGGGCGATCTCGTCCCCCTGACCGTGCCGGGCATCGCGCCGCCGCTGCACAATGCCTACCTGCTGGCGGGCGTCGAGCTTGGCCTGGCCGGGCTCGCCATCGTCCTGGCCCTGGTGTTCACGACCCTGATCCGTCTCGGCAAGCTCGCGCGCCGGTTCGAGCGCCGCGGCGAGCTGGAGCTCGCCTCCTACGCCAAGGCCGCCTTCGCCGCGTTCGGCGGCCTGATGCTCGCGTGCATGCTGTACCCGCTGCTCGGGACCTATCGGTACTTCTGGCTGCTGATCGGACTGGCGGCGGCGCTCTCGCGTCTCGAGCGGGCGCTGCCCGACCCGGAGTCGCCGATCCTCTACCCGGCCGGAGTCGAACGGTGACCGGCGCGAACGACCACCACGCGGGAACGGTGCCGGCCGACGATCGAGGCCTCGCCGGACGCCACGTCCTCGTCACGGGCGGGGCAGGCTTCATCGGATCGCACATGACCGAGGCGCTCGTCGCGGCCGGCGCGCGGGTCACGGTCGTCGACGACCTGCGCACGAGCTCGGTGACCAACCTGGACGGCTGCCGGGACGCGATCGACTACGTCGAGGACGACGTCCTGGACGACCGCTTCGAGAGCCTGGTGCGCTCGCGCCGCTTCGACGTCGTCGTTCACCTCGCCGGCAATCCGTACGTGCCCCCGTCCGTGGAGCGCCCGTGGGACGACTTCCAGCTGAACCTGACCGGGACGCTCCGGCTGCTCGAGACACTCCGGAAGACGGGCTCGCGCGCCCGCGTGCTGCTCGCGTCGTCGGCGGCGGTGTACGGCGATCTCGACGTGGACGGGCTCACCGAGGAGCATCCGACGGTGCCGATCTCTCCGTACGGGGTCAGCAAGCTCGGCGCGGAGCGATACGGGGCCGTGTACGCCCAGCTCTACGGCCTGCGGGTCGCGTCGCTGCGGTACTTCTCCGTCTACGGACCCCGCCAGAAGAAGCAGGTCGTCTACGACTTGCTGGGCAAGCTCCTCGGCGGCACCGGCGACGTCCTCGTCCACGGCGACGGGACGCAGACCCGGGACTTCAACTACGTGACCGACGTGGTCGGCGCGACGCTGGCCGTCGCCGCATCGGCGCCGCTGCGGGGCGAAACCTACAACGTGGCGGGCGGCCAGGTGTGCAGCATCCGCGAGCTGGTCGAGACCCTGGCCGGCCTCGTGGGCAGCGCGGCGCGCATCCGGTGGAGCGGCGTCGTCCGGCCCGGCGACCCCCAGCGGTGGTCGGCCGACTGGCGCCGGCTCGCGGCCCTCGGCTGGCAGCCGCGCGTCTCTCTGCGGGACGGCCTCGCCAGCACGGTGTCGTGGTACCGGACGTATGCCGAGCGAATCGAGAACCGGCAGGCCGTATGACGCTCTCCCCTGCTCGCGCACGACCGATGAGAATCGTCTTCCTCGCGCCGACGATCCCGTTTCCGCCGGACAACGGCGGCAAGGCGCGCGCCGCCGCCGTCGCGCTCAGCCTCGCCGCGCGCCACGACGTCGTCCTCGCAGCCTTCGCCGAGCCGGGCGTGCCGGCATCCAGCGTCGCGGACGTCGCGCATCGTTTCCGGGAGCTCAAGGTCTTCCCGCGCCCGGCGCGGGCCACACGCCGCCGGCGGTGGCTGTCGGCGTCGCCGTCGGACGTCCACCAGCTGAGCAGCCCGGAGATGGCCGCGTGGGTCGCCGAGACCGTCGCGCGCTTCCAGCCCGACGTCCTGCTGACCGGCGATCCCGCGCTGACGCCCTATGTCCACGCCTACGACGATCGCGTGCGGGTCCTCGACTACGTCTGCGTGGCGACGCTGCAGTTCGAGCGGATGAAGGCGATGGCGCCGCCGGCCGAGCGGTTCCTCTGGTCGTTTCGAACGCTGAAGTTCGCGGCCTTCCTGCGGCGGGCCGCGCGCCACTACGACCTCTGCGTCGTGAACTCGGAGGAAGACCGGCAGGCGCTGCTGGCGGCGTCACCGGGCTGGGCACGCGTCGAGGTCGTCCCGAACGGCCTGGACCTCGCGAGCTATCCCCTGGGCCTCGCGCGCCCGGAGCCCAACACGCTGGTCTTCCACGGTGCCCTGAACTACGGACCCAACCTCGATGCCGTCCGGTTTCTGGTGGCGGACATCCTGCCGCGCGTGCGGAGCGCGATCCCGGAGGCCCGCCTGCTCGTCACCGGCCGCAAGCCGCCGAACGGGTCGGCGCCGCAGGGCGACGGCGTCGTCTATACCGGCTACGTCCCGGACATCCGCCCCGTCATCGCGGGGGCGTGGGCGTGCCCGGTGGCGCTGCGAACGGGCGCGGGCGGCGCGCGCTTCAAGGTCCTGGAAGCGCTGGCGCTCGGGACGCCGGTGATCTCCACCGCCATCGGTTACGAGGGCCTCGCCGTCACCGATGGCGTCGACGTTCTGCGAGCCGAGGATCCGGATGCGTTCGCCGCGCAGACCGTCAGAGTGCTGCAGTCGCCGGCGCTCCGCGCGCGGCTGGCCGAGGGAGGAAGACGCTTGATCGAGCGGGAGTACGACTGGGCGGTGCTCGGCGCGCGGCTGGCGGGGAAGCTGACCGACCTCGTGTCCAGCCGGACGGTCGGGACGTCGGCGACGGCGGGTGCCCGTGAGGCCCGGTGACATGGCCGTCGAGAACGGGCCGGCGTCGACGCACACGCGCGTGCGGACGATCCTCGCGATCCGCACCTGCGACGCCGCGATCCAGGGGCCGGAAAGTCTCATCCTGACGCTTGCCGAGATCTTTCGGAGCCGCCAGGTCCGGTACGTCATCGTCAATCTCTGGGACGGCGATCCGCCGCAGGTGGCCCTGCACGAGACCGCGGTGAAGCGCGGGCTCGAGAGCCACGTGATCGCGACCCGGTGGGGCATGAGCCCGATGGTCATCCCCCGGCTGCTGGCCCTCATCCGGCACATCCGCCCGGACATCGTTCACACGCACGACGTGAAGGCCGAGTTCGCGGCCGTGGTGGCCAGCCGCCTGAGCGCCACGCCGCTCATCGGCTCCTTCTATGGGCGGCTCGCGATGCACTCGCTGCTCCTCAAGGGCGCGGACCTGATGCGGTTCCCCGTCTTTCGCCGGTTCGATCGGGTGCTCGCCAACTCCGAGGCGCAGTCGGCCGAGCTCCGCGAGTTCCGCGTTCCGGCCGAGCGCATCGAGGTCGTGCCGAGCTTCGTGGACACGCAGGCGCTTCGCCCGGCCTCCGACGCCGAGGCCGCGGGCGCGCGCGCGCGGCTCGGCGTTCCGCCGGCGGCGCCGGTGCTGGCGACGGTCGGCAAGCTCGTCATCAACAAGGGTCACCGCGACATGCTGCAGGCGCTCGCGACCGTGCGCGCGACGCATCCGGACGTGATCTACCTCGTTCCCGGCGAGGGAGAGAACCCGTGGCGCGGCGAGGGCGGGCTTCGCGGCGAGCTGGAGAGCCTGGCCAGGACGCTCGGGGTCGCGGACAACGTGCGCTTTCTCGGCTACTACCCCGACATCCCCACCGTCCTGCATGCCAGCGACATCCTCGTCTCGCCGTCGCTGCGAGAGGGGATGCAAGTGGCCCTGCTCGAAGGCATGGCCTGCGGGCTGCCCATCGTCGCCACGGCGATCGGCGGAACGCCGGACGCCGTGGCCGACGGAGAGTCGGGCCTTCTGGTGTCGCCATCCTCACCGCCGGCGCTGGCGGCGGCCGTCCTCGAGCTTCTCGGAGATCGCCGGCGTCTGCGAGACATGGGCGAGGCCGGCCGGCGCCGCGCCGAGACCCGGTTCGACACCCGGGTCGTGGCCGAGAAAGTCCTGCGCATCTGCGACGCGGCGCTGTCGGCGCGCGCCAACGGCGCCACCGCCAGCGATCACCGCGCGGCGGCCCATCGATGACCGCGTCCACACGCCCGCTCGCTCCCGCCTCGCCGCTGCGCACGCCGCATGGCCCGGAGATTTCCGTGGTGATGGTGAACTACAACACCCGGGACATGCTCGCGCGAGCGCTCAGCACGCTGTTCGACTCCAGGCCGCGCGCGTCCCTCGAGGTCGTGGTGGTCGACAACGCCTCGCGCGATGGCACCCTCGACATGCTGCGGGACCGGTTCCCGCAGGTCCGGCGCGTCGCCAACGACCGGAACGTCGGGCACGCCGTCGGCTGCAACGACGGGATGGCGCAGGCCTCGGGGCGCTACGTATTGCTGCTCGATACCGACACCATCGTTCACGAGGGGGCGGTCGATACGCTGGCGGCGTACCTCGACGCGCATCCGCGCGTGGGCGCCGTCGGACCGAAGGTCCTCAACATCGACGGCACCCTGCAGGGCACCGTGAAGAGCCTGCCCACGCCGATGGCGGCGCTGTTCGGGCGACACTCGCCGCTCACGCGACTGTTCCCCGGCAACCGCTTCTCGCGGCGCTACCTGGTGTACCTGCAGGAGGAGCCGCGGCGTCCGTTCGCGGCCGGCTCCGTGTCGAGCTGTGCGCTCATGGCGCGACGCGAGGCCATCGAGCTCGCGGGCCCGATGGACCCGCGGCACTTCATCTACTGGGACGACGTGGACTGGTGTCGCGCCATCTGGGAGGCCGGCTACGAGGTGCACTACGTGCCCCAGGCGACGATCGTCCACGACGAGCACAAGGGCGGCTCGCGCGCGGGCCGCAAGCAGAGCCTCGCGTCGATCGTGGCCTTCCACCGCGGAGCCTACCTCTACTACCGCAAGTGGCACGTCCGCTCTGCGTGGAGCCCGGCGCACGTGGTTGCCGTGGCCGGCCTCACCGTGCGCGCGGCCATCGTCCTCGCTTCCGAACAGCTCCGGTGGCTGCTTCGCCCGAGGGCGGCCTGATGCGAATCGGGATCAGTGCCGAGTTCATCGGGGCCGTCAGCTGTGGCATGGCGACCTATACCCAGAACCTGCTGCACGGGCTGGCGGAGCTCGAGACCGGCCATCGCTTCTTTCCGTATCTCTCGGTCCCCGACGGCCTCGCGCGGATGCCGACGGCGGGGCACGTCGTGCCGCGCCTCGTGCGGCCGTACAACGCGTGGGTCCGCATGCCCCTGACGCTGCCGGCGGAGCTGCTGCGGCGGCCGGTCGATCTCTTCCACGCCACGCCGGGCTGGGCGCCGCCGTGGTGTCCGGCGCCCATCGTCGCCACCATCCACGACATCGCATTCGAGACGGCGAGTCCTCAGACCTATACCGTGGCGATGCGGTGGCGCCTGCGCTGGCTCGTTCGTTCGACAGTTCGCCGCGCGTTGCGGCTGATCTGCCCCTCCCAGGCCACGGCCAGGGACCTGGAGCGGCTGTACCACGTACCGGCCGACAAGATCCGTGTGATCCACAACCCGCTGGAGCGGTCCATGGCCCCGGTGACCAACCAGCTCGAGGTCGAGCGCGTGCGGAGCCGCTACGGGCTGAGCGGGCCCTACATCCTCTATCTCGGCATGGTGGAGCCCAAGAAGAACGTCGACCGCCTCATGCACGCGTACACGTCCCTCCGCCGCGAGCGCGGCATCCCCCACCGGCTCGTGCTCGCCGGCCGAGCCGGGTGGATGTCGGGGCCGATCCTCGACCTCGCCGCGCGCCTGGCGCCCGACGTCCGCGTGCTCGGTGAGGTGCCGCAGGCGGATGTGCCCGCGCTCTACACCGCCGCCGACGCGTTCGCGTTCCTCTCGACGGCGGAAGGGTTCGGCTACCCGCCGCTCGAGGCAATGGCCTGTGGCTGCCCGGTGCTCGCCGGCCAGGGTGGTTCCCTGCCGGAGATCCTCGGCGATGCCGCCGTGTTCGTGGATCCGCAGCAGCTGGCTCGCGTCGACGAAGGCCTGGCCAGGCTCCTCGACGACAAGGACCTGCGCGCGCGCCTGCGCAGCCGTGGGTTAGAGCGAGCGCGCGCCTTCGGTCTCGCGGCAACCGCGTCCCGAGTCCTGAGCGTCTACGAGGAGTGCTTCGAGGAAATCGGCCGTGCGCGCCGGACCGCCGCCGAGCCGCCCGTTCGCCGTTCCGGCCGCGATCGAATCCAGGCAGAGAAGGAGCAGGTATGAGCACAGAGTCGACGTCATCGAGTCAGCGTGGGCCGAGCCGTGCAGCCGCCGTGAGCGGCGCCGCCATCCCGTTCGTCTGTCCGAAGTGCCAGGGCGCACTCACGGATCACGGCACGGCGGTCGCCTGCGAGAAGTGCGCGCAGAAGTTCCCCCGGCTCGGCATGGCGTACGCCGACTTCGCGCCCGGCATCAGCTGGGACGACTGGTGGGCGGAGAATCCCGACGAGATCCGCCGGTTCATGGCCGAGGAGGTGCCGAAGGAGGAGGAGTATCAGGCCGGCCTCGCCCGGCGGTACATGCTGCCGCTGCTGGACAAGCTGGGGCTACGGCCCGGCCGTACCAGCGTGCTGGCGGCAGGATGCGGGCTCGCCGCCGACGTCGACACGCTGAACGACGAAGGGTACGCCGCCTGGGGCATCGACTGCGGCAATCGCGTCCGGGGCTGGTCTCGGCGCAAGCAGCAGGACCGGCTGGCGCGGGCGGACGCGACGTACCTTCCCTTCCCCGACGCCTCGTTCGATTTCGTGACGGCGTTCAATCTCCTCGAGCACGTGGGCACGGAGGGCAAGGACCTCACCACCGTCGAGCCCGACTACGAGGCCAAGCGCCTGGCCGTCATGCGCTCGCTGCTGCGTGTGACCAAGCCGGGCGGTTACGTCCTGCTGAGCGGCCCGAATCGTCGGTTCCCGATCGATCCGTTCCACACGCAGGACTCGACGTTCGTCCGGATGCACTCACCGTTCGAGCGGTTCCTGCTGTCCTACGGAGACAATCGCAAGCTGGCTCTCGCCACCGGCTACGCCGACTGGACGCGCCCGCTGCCGATCCGCGGGTTCTTCTCGTGGACGCACCTCCGCGAGAGCCGGATCGTGCGGCCCTTCTTGCCGCTCGCCGACTGGATGCTGGGTGGCCTGCCGGCGGCGGTGTATGGATCCTGGTTCTCGTTCCTGATCATCATCCTGGTCCACCGTCGCGCCGACGGGCCGAACGGCAACGGCCAGAAGGGGCGAGCGTGACCGCCATGAAAATTCTCGTCACCGGTGCCGCCGGCATGCTGGGCAGCGCCCTGGTGCCGGCGCTCGCCGCGGCGGGGCATGACGTCTATCCGACCGACATCCGGACGCCGCCGGTCGGCGACGGCGGCACGCCGGGGCCGCGGTTCGGGCACCTCGATGTGCGGTCGCGGACCGAGATCACCGAGTGGTTCGATCGCGTGCAGCCGGACTTCGTGATGCACCTGGCCGCGGAAACCGACGTCGACCTGTGCCAGGCGCAGCCGGATCACGCGTACGCGACCAATGCCATCGGGACGAAGCACGTCGCGCTGGCGTGCCAGGCGGCGGGGCTGCCCCTCACCTACGTCAGCACGGCCGGCGTCTTCGACGGCGAGAAGGACGAGCCCTACGTCGAGTTCGACGCGGCACGCCCGATCGCCGTGTACGGCGCGTCGAAGCTCGCCGGCGAGCAGTACGTGCAGACGTTCCTGTCCCGGTTCTACGTCGTGCGCGCGGGCTGGATGATCGGCGGCGGCGAGATCGACCACAAGTTCGTCGGCAAGATCCTCCACCAGCTGGACGAGGGCGCCACCACGCTCTACGCCGTGACCGACAAGCTCGGCACGCCGACCTATGCGCCGGACTTCGCGGCCTGTCTCGTCCGGCTGATGGAGACGGGCAGCTACGGGCTCTATCACATGGCGTGCCGCGGCTACGGCACCCGCTACGACGTGGCCAAGAAGATCCTCGAGATCCTGGGCCGCACGGACCACGTCGAGCTGGTGCCGGTGGGATCCGAGCACTTCCGCGAGCAGTATCCGGCGCCGCGGCCGCGCTCGGAGATGATGCGCAACCTGATGCTCGACCTCCAGGGGTTGAACACGATGCGGCCGTGGCAGGACGCCCTGGACGACTATCTGGCCCGGCTGCTCCCGAAGCGGGCGGACGCCGCGCAGCCGAGCGGCGATCTCAATCTGGCGAGGAGGGCCTGAGCCCCGTGGATCCTCTCACGACGAAGGTCGTCGTCGTCATCCCGATTCCCAACGACCCGGACTGGACGATCTTCGAGGAGCTCTCGGAGGCCGTGCCGATCATCGTGTGCGACGACAGCGACGGCAAGCTCAGTCCCGCCCCGCGCAAGAACGTGCGCTTCTTCGACTACGCCGCCCAGGAACGCATCATGGGCAAGCACTATGCCGCCATTCCGCACAAGAGCGCGGCCTGCCGCAACTTCGGCCATTTCCTGGCCTACAAGGAAGGCTTCGACGTCATCATCGCCCTCGACTACGACTGCCGCACGCGCGCCGGCTGGCTCGAGGAGCACCTGCGCGCCCTCGGCCCGATGGCGCAGGCGCCGGCGGTGGCGGGCCGCTGGATCAACACGGTGGAGCAGCCCGGCTTCTACGCCCGTGGGTTCCCATACGAGTACCGGAACGCCGACAGCACGATGACCGACACAGCGGTCTCCGGCGAGGTCAAGCTCAACATGGGCGTCTGGGACAACGTCCTCGACCTCAACGGGATCGACAAGATCCAGCGAGAGCCGCCGAAGACGCCGGGACTCCGGGGCGACACCAACTACGTCGCCCTCGGCATGGTCCCGTTGTGCGGGATGAACACCGCCTTCCGCGCGGAGCTGACGCCCGCATACTTCTTCCTGCCCGACGTGTGGATCGGCGGCTGGCAGCTGAGCCGTCACGACGACATCTGGGGCGGCTACATCCTCAAGCGGCTCATGGACAAGCGCGGAGACCTGCTCGCCTACGGGCGGCCGGTGGTCGAGCACACGCGGCAGAGCAACCTCCACCGCGTCATCACCATCGAGCACTACATGCACCTGATGGCGCGCGAGTTCTACGCGATCGTCGACGCGGCCATGGAGGCGATACGTCCCGGCGCGTACGCGGAGATGTTCGCCGCGTTCGTCGACGCCTACCGGCGCGAGGTCGACCGGAGCGCGGCGCCGCTGCATTACCGCCAGGGCTACCGCGAGCTGGGCGAGTCGATGCAGCGGTGGGCGGCGGCCTTTCGCTGACGGGGTCGTCAGGCGGGCCGCTTCTCGAAGACGAGCAGGTTCATGGCCGTGGGCCACGCGGGCAGTCGCCGGCGGAGCTTGAACCATGCGTTGTTGGCCCGGTGGAACAGCGGCCGGACCGCTCGCGGGAGGTGGATGTGCAGCTGCGTCAGCTCGCCGGCGAGCCGATCCAGGCAGCGTAGGCCGCGCTCCTCCAGGTACGCCGTGAGGGCCGGCACGTCCAGCTGCCAGATCCAGATCTGCTCGTCGTCCATCGCGTACCAGGCGCCCGTGCCCAGCCGCGCCCGTGTCTGCGGCCGGTGGCGGCGCACCAGGGAGCGGGCCACGGCTCTCAGTGCGTCGTCGGCGCAGGCGCCATTGGTGACGTACAGCGCGAGTCGCCCGCCGGGCTTCAGCACGCGCACCAGCTCATCGAGGGCGCGCTCGATCTCCGGGATGTGGATGATCACGCCCCAGGAGAACATCGCCCCGACGCTCGCGTCGCGGAATGCGAGCGCGGTCAGGTCGCCGCGGACGAACGTGACGCGGTCGGCGGCCGCCTCGCTCGCCCGGCGTTGCGCCAGCGCCAGCGCCGTCGGCGAGACATCGACGGCGTGCACGCGATACCCGTGCCGGACGGCCCGGACACTGTGGACGCCGACGCCGCAGCCGGCGTCGACGACGGCGTCGCCGGGGCGGAGGCTCAACATACCCAGCATGGCGGCGATGGCCTCGTCGTAGAAGCGGAGCGCGGCCGGATGGTAGAAGTGGTCGTCCCAGGACGTGTACGTCTTCGCGTCTTCGAACACTCGAGTGCTCATGTCTTTCCTCCGCCGGCCTCCCGGCACGCCGCCCGGACGCGCCACCACGCCGACGCCACGATGAACGCCGAGCCGACCACGAGCACGAGTGCCGCGCCGACTCCCTCGTACGACGGGACCATGAGAATGTACCCCACCGCGCACAGACAGAGTCCGGCGAACGACGACTTCACGACGAACCCCGCCTGGTCGAGCACCAGGAGTGCCGACAGCGCCGGCCAGGCGCCGATCTGGACACAGTAGGCGATCGCGAGAATTTGAAACACCGGCACCACGTCGACGTAACGCGCGCCGTACACCAGCGGCACCAGCACCGGCGCCGCGGCGGCGCTCGCCGCGGCGAGGAGCGCCGCCAGTCCCCCGACGCGGAGGCCGACCTGCCGGAGCGCCGGTCCGATCGGCTCGCGGGCCGCCATGCGGCTCCAGCGTGGCAGGAGCACCGCACCCGTCGCGCTCCCGGCGAGCAGCAGCGGCAGGGCCAGCATCCGTGCGGACGTGTAGATCCCCGTCGCAGCGGGTCCCGCCGCCTGGGTCAGTGTCACGACGTCCACGCTGTTCCACAGCGCCGTGATCACCGGCGCCACGGCGAGCCAGCGGGCGACGCCGAGCAGCTCGCGCGCGATGCCGGAGCCCCACCCGAAGGACCCGCGCCACACGCGCCACGCGACCGCGGTGCCCGTCGTGCACCCGACGTACGCCGCGGCCGCCACCGCGAGCAACGCAGTCTCGAGCGACAGCGCATCGAGCGCCATCAGCGCGGCCACGGGGGCCACCCTCGACACCGCCACCACGACGTTCACGAGCACGACGTGGCCGAACCGCTCACGGGCCTGGAGGGCCGAGAACGCGTACTCCGTCATGGCGATGCCCACGCCCGCCACCGCCCCGAATCGGATCGGACCCACGAGCTCCGGACGCCCGAGCCAGGCTCCGGCGAGCGGGTGTGCCAGGGCGAGCACGACCAGCGACAGCGCGAGGGCGCAGCCGCCCTTCATGAGGCCCGCCAGCACGAGGACGCCGCGGGCGCGCGCCGGATCCGTCGAGGCGTCGCGAGCGGCGAATCGGACGGCGGCGAGGTCGAGGCCGGCGCCGGAGACGTCGGCGAGGAGCATGGCCAGGATCACCGCGAACGAATAGAGACCGACCGCCGTCGGGTCGAGCGCCCTCGCCAGCAGCACCGTGGTGAGCAGGCTGGCGGCCTGGGCGATCGCCCGGGAGGCGTAGACCTGGGCGCCGCTCCAGGCGACGTGAACGTCGGCGGCCTCGTTCGTCGGGCGCGAGGCGACGGGCTGGCCGGTGACGACGGGCCTCCTTCGGTTCGTTACGGCCGAGCGTGGTGATCGGCCGGCGGCCGACGGCGCCCGCGCCACGGCGGCGGACGCCGGTGCAGTCTCACACAGCCGCGTCGCGTTTGAAAGACGTGCTGCGGGTGGTTGCTGCGGTGCGCGCGAGACGGGGTATGATGCCTGAGCCCCGCCCGCCGATGTCGAGTCTCGTCGACCGAAGCCGGAGAGGAGCTGCCTATGAAGCGGTTCGGCGTGATGATCCTGGCTGCCTCGCTGTGGGCCTGCGGATCCTCCGAGGTCGCCCAGGAGCCCGAGCCGAGGACCACGACACCGCCCGTCGCGGACGTGGGTAACGTCGCCGTGAAGAAGCTGGCCACCGGAAAGATCGGGCTCGAGGTGATTCCCCGGAACTACGAGAACACGACGGAGCGGTGGGCGGACTCGTTCGAGCGCGCCCGGACGGCGGGCGTGCAGGTGGTCACGCTGCTCGCCCCGGCCATCCACGAATGGCGCGACAGCGAGATCATCTTCGCCACGCTCAAGGAAAAAGGCTACTCCTTCGAGATGTCGTACGACGTCGGCGGCGCGCTGTGGCACAGCCGGGACGACATCAAGACGCCGGGCCTGGAGTTCAAGGGCTATTCGGATCCCGGCTTCCGCCAGTGGTACCTCGACCACTTCACGAAGTTTGCCGAGACGCTCGCCGACAAGCTGACGTACCTGACGTTCCACGCCGAGGGGGCCGACGGGTATTTCGACAAGTACCCCAAGGAGCTCCCGGACTACGCGGCCGTGATGGCCGAGGCCGCGCGGCGAGCGAAGGCCAGGAACCCGGCGCTCAAGGTCGGCGTCTACGTCGCGCATCACGTCGACGACAAGATCATCCAGGCCCTCAACGGCACCACCGATTTCTGGCCGATCGGCGTCTCGGGCGGCGACCACGACACGCTCCAGAAGCCGTCGGACCTGGAGAAGGTCCTGGAGCGTCACATCCGGCTGGCGGGCACGAAGAAGATCGCCGTGCAGGAAGGCGCCTGGTCGACCAGCCGTCGCGCCGGCCACTCCGAGGAGCAGCAAGCGGAGTTCGTCCGGGAGGTCTTCCGGCTCTTGCGCAAGCACCGCGACCGGGTGGAGTACTTCTCCTTCTACGTGATCTACGACGAGTCCCGTGAGATCACCGCCGGCTACATCAACGCGGCCTTCCCCTGGTACCCGCGCTTCTTCAAGGACAAGATCATCGACGACCTCACCTCGATGGGCTTCCTCCGCAACGACGGGACGCCGAAGCTCGCGTGGTTCGAGCTCAAGAAGCAGATCAAGGAGTACTACGCGTCGTCGAAGTGAGCGGCCGCGCCGCCACCAGTGGTCCCAGGGTGGCGACGGCCTCGGATGCCACCACGCGGTTGCCCGCCGGCGTGAAATGGATATCGAGCCAGTAGAACATCCGCTCGCGCCGGCCGGCTTCGATCAATCGATCGATCGGGTCGATGACGGTCAGGCCGCGCTGGCGTAGCGCGGTGACCTCGGCGCGGATGCGCTGCCGCAACCCGGGGGGATCGACCTCGCCGGGATACATGTGCCGCCAGCGCGGCGCATCGTCAGGGTGGACGACGAACGTGAACGGCACGTACAGGAACGCGACGCGGGTACCCCCGCCGACGAGGCGGGTGACCGTGTCGACGTAGCGCACGAACTCCCGCTCGAGAGCGTCGAACGACAGCGTGGTCGAGCGCTGCGCCCGTTCGTCCCACAGCTCCTTGCCCGGCTGGTGGCGTGCCGCGGTGAGGCCGCGCGCCGTGTGGTACGCGTAATACCCGTAGAAGACGAGCCCGGAGACGTTCACGGTCCCGCTGATCCGCTTCAGCAGCCCGGGGTAGGTCTGATAGAGACGCCCTTCGTGCACGACCGGACACTCGAGCGCCGCCGGGCACTCACCGGTCATTCCGCCGTGCACGACCGTCTGGACGACGAGGTCCGGCCGGTAACGGAAGCCCTCGTGCTGGAGCCAGCACAGCTGGTGACCGGGCCCCTGCGCGGGAATGCCGCCGTTGATGACCTCCACCCGCCGGCCCGGGACGTCCAGCTTGCCGAGGAGCGCAGCGTAGGTGTGCTCGTGGTCGGCGCCCCAGCCGAACGCATAGGACGGCCCCATGACGAGCACGCGGTAGACGTCGGGGGGCTTCTCGTAGGTATAGACCGGCCGCCGCGCGTCGGTGCGGAATCCCTGGGCGTTGGTGATGTACCGGGCCGAGAACTCATTGGTACGGTGCACGTAATCCACGTTCGGCTGCAGCCGGTAGCAACGGACGGGATCGGCCTCGTAGATCGGTGGTAATACGCGCCTGAACAGAAAGTCGCCGACCTGCGCGTAATAGACGAGCTGCAGGCCTCCCTCCAGCGTCAGGACGAGCAACGCCACGACGATGGCGGTGAACACGAGGCGCTTTCGCCGGCTCAGCTGCTGATCCATGGTTGAAATCCGACCGCGCAGGCCGTCGGAGACGACGGTTCATACCACAGGGGGGGCGAACAAAAAAGCGGCCCCGTTCCGTTGCAAGAGCCGGGGGCGCCGGATAGAATCGGCGCCCACCGGTGGGCGGACCTCACCGGCGCGGAGGTCACAGAGTGAGCATCCCGCGTACACGCGTCACGGAGTCGACCGTACCCGAGGCGGCGAACGGGACGGGCCCCGAGGTCTCCGTGGTGATGCCATGCCTGAACGAGGCGGACACGCTCGGAACCTGTATCGAGAAGGCCCAGCGCTCGCTGCGTGAGAGCGGCATCGCCGGCGAGGTGATCGTGGCCGACAACGGGAGCACGGACGGCTCGGCGGAGATCGCGACGCGCCTGGGGGCGCGTGTCGTTCCCGTGGCCGCCCGCGGGTACGGCAACGCGCTCATGGGTGGCATCGCGGCCGCGCGTGGCCGCTTCGTGATCATGGGCGACGCCGACGACAGCTACGACTTCCTCGAGCTGCCGAAATTCGTCGACCAGCTGCGCCGCGGACACGATCTCGTGCAGGGCTGCCGTCTGCCGAGCGGCGGAGGCCAGGTCCTGCCGGGCGCCATGCCCTTCCTGCATCGCTGGTTCGGCAACCCGTTCTTCTCGCTGCTCGCGCGGCGGTGGTTCGGCGCGCCGATTCACGACGTCTACTGCGGCTTCCGCGGCTTCACGAAGAGCCTCTACGCGAAGCTGGGACAGCGCTGCACGGGCATGGAATTCGCCACCGAGATGATCATCAAGTCGAGCCTCTACAAGACGAAGATCGCGGAGGTTCCGATCACGCTGCACCCGGACGGGCGGAAATCGCACGCGCCCCACCTGAAGACGTTCCGTGACGGCTGGCGGACGCTGCGGTTCTTTCTCATGTGCTCGCCGCGCTGGCTGTTCCTCATCCCGGGCATCGCCCTCACCGTCCTCGGATTGCTCGGCTACGCGGTGGCCATGCCCGGCCTCGTCGTGGCCGGCGTCACGTTCGACGCGCACACCTTGCTCGTCTCGAGCCTGGCCATCCTGCTCGGGTACCAGTCGATCCTCTTCGCCATCTTCACCAAGACGTTCGCGATCACGGAGGGCTTGCTGCCGGAGGACCGCTTCACCACACGCTTCTTCGAGATCGTCAACCTCGAGCGCGGCCTCCTCATCGCCGGCGGGGCGGTCGCCATCGGACTCGTGCTGCTGCTCGCCGCCGTCAACGAGTGGCGTCTGGTGAATTTCGGCGCGCTCGAGTATCCGCGCACGATGCGCCTCGTCGTCCCGGGCGTGACGCTGACGGCTCTCGGCTTCCAGACCATCCTGTCGAGCTTCGTCGTCAGCATCCTGGGCATGCGACGGCTGTAATGGCCGCGTCGCGGCGCCCGGACCTGGCCCGTCTCCACCGGGCGGTCGAGGACCGGGCCGGCCTCATCGTCACGGCCCTCGCCGTGCTCGTGCTGGCGGGCGGCGTCGCGTACTCCCTGTACCTGGGCGGCAACCTGCCGTACATCGACGAGCACGATCACCTCGCCATCGCGGAAAACGTCGCCGCTCGAGGCATGTATTCGAACGACGGCGTCCGGCCGAACGCGGCAAGACCGCCGGCCTACCCGCTCCTGCTCGCCGGCCTGCTCCGCCTGGGAGCCGACGTCCCCGTCGCGCGGATCGCGAACTTCGTGATGCTGGCGCTCGCCATGTGTCTGCTGTACGCCATGGTGCGCCGCGAGGTCTCCGCCTTCGCGGGCGTGCTGGGCGTCGTCCTCGTCCTGTGCTATCCGGTGCTCTTCTACACGGCCGGCACGCTGTTCGCGCAGACGCTGGGCGCGACGCTGTTCGTGCTGGTGCTCTTCCTGCTCGCGCGTGCGGCATCGCCCCGGGCGCTCGCGCTCGCCGGCGCCGTCTTCGGCGTGCTCCTGCTGACGATTCCCATGTTCGTCTTCTCGCTCGTGGTCATCGCGGCGTGGCTCGGCATCACACGACGCGAGCGGCGGGTGACGTCCGTTGTCGCGTTCGTCGCGCCCGCCCTCCTCGTCGCGCTGGTGTGGTCCGTGCGCAACTACGTCGTCTTCGGCTCGTTCGTCTTCGTGTCGACCGGCGCCGGGGCCGTCCTGCTGTGGGGCAACTCGCCCCACGCCACCATCGGGAGCACCGACATCGACTTCCTGGTGCGCGCCTATGCCGCCACCGCGGGGATGAACGAGGTCGAGCGGAACGCCTACTTCACCGCCGAGGCGCTGAAGGCGATGTGGGCCGACAAGTCGGGCACGATCGGCTTCTATCTCCTGAAGCTCGCCAACTACTTCAGCTTCTACAACGAGCACTACGCGCGCGGGGAGGAGTCGTGGCTGAGGACCGCCGTGATGGCGGTCTCGTATCTCCCGCTGCTCGCGCTGTTCGTCGCGCGGCTGCTGTCGCGGCGTGTGCCCGTGACCGCCTTCGAATGGCTGCTGGCGGCCCTCTACCTCTCGAGCGGCTTCGCGTACGCGATATTCCACACGCGCATCCGCTACCGGCTGCCGTTCGACTGGGCGTTGATCGCCCTCGTGGCCATCTTCGTGGGTCGCTGGGTGGCGGCGTCAGGCCCGCGTCAGCGGTGCGGCTTTCGCAGGATCGCGCTCTCGAGCAGCGACGCGAACGTGATGCCGGCCCGGAAGGCATAGCTGACCACGTCGTGCAGGCGCACGTGGCCGCCTGACGCCGCGAGGACACCGGGGGCCCAGGGCGGCTCGGAGACCGCCGCCGGCCGGTACGCGGCGAAGAATTCCCGCCCGCGCCGAACTTCGCGCTCGTCGAGCGGATGCGCACCGCCCATGAGCTCGGCGCCGATGAAGATCTTCGCCAGCCGCTCGACCTCGGACGCGAAGCGAAAGGCTTCGTGGAGGTCTCTCCCGCCGACGACCGCGCCGTGATTGACGAGCAGCGCGGCATTGCGGCCTTGCGCGAACTCGGTCGCGGCAGCATCGGCCAGCGCCTGGCTGCCGGAGGGCGCGTACGGCACCGCAGGGACCGGGCCGAGGTCCGCGGCCTCGTCGATCAGCACGGGAATGCTTCGCCGGGCGACGGCGATGGCCGAGGCCCATGTCGCGTGATGGTGAATGACGGCGCCGACATCCTGCCTGGCGCGGTAGATGGCGGCGTGCAGCTGCCACTCGCTGGACGGCCGCAGTCGTCCTTCGCTACCGCCGGAGTGCAGCTGCACCAGCACGAGGTCGCGCTCGGCCAGCAGGCGACAGTCACGGCCCGACGGCGTGATCAACATGCGATCTCCGTCGGGGCAGCGGACGCTGATGTTGCCTGACGTCTCGCTCACGAGGCCGGCGTGGAAGAGACCGAGGGCCGCTCCGATGATCTGTTGAGCGAGCACCGTCATATCAACCTCCTCACGCCGAGGCGACGGCCGCCGTTCACGTGAGTGTAGCCATCCGGCGCGTCCCTGAGCGCCGCGAATCTAGCGGGAATCCCGGAAGCGGTCAAGCGTGCGGCGCGGCTTTCCGTGACACGCCGCGGGCCGCGGGCCTGTCCGGAATCACTTCAGTCGCTCGTCCGCAGAAGGATGCCGCCGTCGTCTATTTCCGAAGGAAAACGCGGGCAGCGTCATCGAGCGTCGAGTTTCTTTACGAACTCCACGTTCGCGAGCTGCCCCGCAAAGGCACAGCAACGCGGATGCCAGAGGGAATCAGGAGCGGCGACGGCCTCGATGCCGCGCGGCGAGGCCCGACTGCCCGGCCAGCGCGGCACGCAGCCCGCGAATATCGGACTGAACGTCCTTCAGCCGTCGCATCAGCTCGCGGGCAGGTGGCTTCGATCGATAGCCGTGCTCGAGCAGCGCGATGAACGCGTCCGCGATGAACTGCGCATTCCACCGGCCCGCGGGGTCGTACCACTTGTGCGTCCAGTTGCTCATCCCGATCAGCGCGAAGACGACCAGGCGGGGATGCACGGCCAGCCGGCCGCACCGTCGCACGATCGTCTGCACGGACCGGTCGTAGCGCGCCTTGCGCCGCGTGATCGCTCGCCGGAGACGCATCGGGAGTGACAGCTCCTCCGCGAAGAAGACCGTCAGGAATGCCTGCTCGGCCACGACGGTTCGTATCTGGTGGCGAACGACCTCTCGGAGCTGCTCTTCGGGAGCCAGTCGCGACTTCATGATCGAGGCCAGGCCGTCCTCGACCAGGCTCATGGTCCGGTGGAAGATCGCCGCCAGGAGCTCCTCCTTGGACCGGAAGTGGCCATAGAGCGTCTTCTTCGAGATACCGAGCCGGCGGGCGAGTTCCTCGAGGGTCGTCGCTCGATAGCCGCGGGCCCCGAACAGCTCCGCCGCGGTCGTGAGGATCTCCGCTCGCAGCAGCGCGCGGTGCGAGGTCCTGAGGCTCAGTGGTGGCAGGCCACGCAGTCCAGCGGCGCGCGCGTGCCGCGCGTGGCGTTCTGCTCGCGGTGGCATTCGATGCACCAGCCCATCGAGAGCGCGGGCGTGGCCGGTCGCAGCCCGGCCACGCGCAGGAGGTCGTTGGCCAGCCGCGGCCCCGTCTCGGCGCCCACGACCGGCATGCGCTCGATGGGGCCGTGACACGACTGGCAAGCCAGGTTCGCGCGGACGTGCGGCTTGTGGGGGAAGTAGGTGAACTCCGGCACCTTGAAGACGCGCACCCACGGTATCGCCTGCCCGCGCTGGGCGTAACCGTGGATCTTCTGGATCTCGGGGTTGTCCTGGGCCCCGATGATCTTGTGGCAGCCCATGCAGCGCTCGACGGACGGCAGCCCTGCGTACTCCGAGCGGCGAGCGTCGGCATGACAGAACTGGCAGTCGATCTTGAACTGGTTGGCGTGGACGACGTGGTTGAAGAAGATCGGCTGGCGCGGCGCTCGCGCGGGCCGCACGAGAGGCCGGGCCGCGCTCGGGTCGTAGGGCGGCTGCGCGAGCGTGCGGACGTAGGCCACGACCTGGTCGATCTGGCTCGTGCTGAGCGTGCGGTTGAAGGGCGGCATCGTCGGGGCCAGACCGTGAGCGGGTCCGCCGTCGCGGACGATGTCCACGAGGAAGTCGTCGGGCACCGAGTTCATCAGCCGGCCGTTGGTCAGGTCGAAGGGCTTGGTGGCGAAGCCGGTCGCCGACGCCCCGTCGCCCTTGCCGGAATCACCGTGGCAGGTCGCGCAGTGCGTTCCGTAGATCTGCTTGCCGGTCTCGACGTCGCGGTCGGCGGCGGCGGCCAGCCACGCCATGCCGCTCGAGAGCCCCGGCATGCCGCTGCCGAGCCAGGCCGCGCCGGTGACGCTGAACGCCACCACGTCGACCAGGACCGCGAAGCCGAGGCCGGCGCCGGCCCATCTGCGCCACCGCACGTGGACTCCGGCGCCGCTACTCGCGGATCAGTTTTTCGCGGCGCTGCAGGTAGCCGTGCCGGACCGCGCTGTACAGATCGATCACGCTCTCCTCGAAGCCCTGGAAGAGGTCCAGGTTGAGCGAGCGCTCGTTGACGGTGTCGCCGAGCTTCATCCCGAGCCGGTCCCAGAAGAACGGCAGGTAGTAGGCCAGCGGGTCCATCGCGGCGTCGACGGCCTTGCCGATGCCGTCACGGACGGTCATCGGCTCCATCAGAGGCATGATGAGGAAGGGCCCCGGGCCCACGCCGTAGAAGCCCAGCGTCTGGCCGAAATCCTCGCGGCTCTTCACGAGACCGAAGACGTCCTTGGCCGGATCGAAGAGGCCGCCCACGCCGGCCGTGCTGTTGATCAGGAAGCGGGCGATCTCACGGCCGGCGCCCTTGAACTTGCCCTGGAGCAGGCTGTTCACGAAGCGCGGCGGGAAGGCGATGTTGTCGAAGCCGTTCGAGATCATGATCTGCACCTCGTCCGGCGTGATGAAGTTGTACGCCTTGGCGACCGGCTTCAGGACGTAGCGGTCGAGGTTGCGGTTGATCTCGAACATCCGCTCGTTGAACGGCTCCCACGGGTCGTAGGCGTCCTCGACCACGTCGTCGGAATCGCGGACCTGCGCCGACCACGTCTGGACCTCGATCGGCGTCTCCACGGCCGGAACGTCGACCTCGAGGATCTCCTCGGTGGCGACCGCCACGCCCCGCGCCGGCGGCCCCGGATCCAGCCGACGCGCCGTCGCGACCGTTCCGCAGCCCGTCAAAACCACTCCGAGCACGGCGTAGACGAGCCAGCGAGCCAAGGTACGAGGCCTCCGGCGGGTTGACCGCCAAATCTCGGGGCACAATATAGCCGAATTCTCGGGGCGTTTGGACAGAGAAATCCCGTCGCGCAGTGCTTCTAACGTTGTCATACCGGGCTCGAGAGCGTATGGTGGAAGCGTCCCCAACCCTGAGGAGGTACGCGTTGAGTCGAGGTCGAGCCCGGGAATTCTGGTGCGACGTGGTCTCGGAGCCCGTGATGATCCGCCTGAAGCGACCCGGCGGCTTTGGACGCAACCAGGGATACTTCGTGCAGTGCAACCAGGCCGAGTGTCAGTACGTCGAGGAGAACAAGCCTCCCTGCCCGCTGCATCCCGGGCTGTTCGCCGAGGAGATCAAGGCCGCCGAGGAAGCCCGCGGCCGTCGCGCCGCCGAGGAAGCCGAGCAGTTCTGACGCCGGCGAGCCCGGTCACAGCCGGGCTCGCCGTACATCCGTCCTACTTCCTGGTGGCGCCGTAGATGGCCCCTGCGGCGGCGCCCACGCCAGTGCCGATGAGCGCCCCCTTGCCGACTCCGTAACCCGTCCCGGCGCCGACGGCGGCGCCCGCGCCCGCGCCGAGGGCGGCGCCACCGAGCGTGCTGCACGCGCCGAGCGTCGTCGCCATCAGCCCCAGCCCCGCCAGAGCCGCGATCATTCGCTTCGTCATGTTCGGGACCTCCTCCCGGTGAATCGTCACCCGGTAAGACGGCCCCGGTGCCCCACCCATTCGCTCAGGCGCGTTCGAAGACGGCAGGCACGGGACTGTCGTACCACCGGGCACGGCCGGCGCCGTCGCGAAACCCGAGGCGCGTGGCGTGCAGGCAGAGCCGCCGCACCGGATCGCGCCGGCTCCCGAACTGCGCATCGCCCACGATCGGATGGCCGAGTGCGGCCAGCTGCGCGCGGATCTGGCCGCGCCGCCCGGTCTCGAGCGTCAGCTCGAGCACCGTGGACTGCGCGCGCCGCTCCACCACCCGATAGTGCGTGACGGCCTCGAGGCCCCGCGCCGTGGTGCGCACGCGCAGCGACCGGGGGTCCTCGGCCACGCGCGCGCGCAGCGTCCCCGTGGGCGCGCCGATGCGTCCCTCCACCACCGCCGTGTAGACGCGCTCGACGGCGCGCGCCTCGAACTGCGCCTGGAGCATGCGCTTGACGGGCTCGGACCGGGCGAAGACGAGGAGCCCCGATGTCTCGCGATCGAGGCGATGGACGACGAAGAGCCGCGCGCCCCGACGCCCGGCCGCCACGTAGTCACGGAGCATCCGGTAGGCCGTGCGCTGGCGCTCGCGCTCGGTGGCGATCGTCAGCAGGCCGGCCGGCTTGTCGACGACGATGAGCTCGTCGTCCTCGTGGACGAGGCGGAGGGCGGCGGGAAACGGCGGGCGCGGCGGCCCGAGGATGACGCGATCCGTCGCCGCCACGTCGGTGTCGCCACGGCGGACGACGTCGCCGTTGACCTGCACGCGGCCCGTCGCGAGCCAGCGGCGCAGTGACGTGCGCGACGCGTCCGGAAAGAGCGCCTGGAGCCGATCGAGCAGCGTGAGCGGCGTGGGCGCGCTCAGCGCGCCGGACGCGGGCCCAGCACGACGGTCGTGAGCGTCGCCAGATACGTCCGCGCCGCGCGCTGCACGTCGGCCGCCGTGACGCCTTCCACCGCCTGGCGGTACCGCGCCGGATAGCTGGCGCCGACGCGCTCGACCTCGTAGAACGCGAGGTACCAGGCCTGGCGCTCGTTGGTGCGCCGGTCCATCGCGTAGCGTCCCAGCAGGAACTGCTTGGCCCGCCGCAGCTCCTCGTCGGGGACGACGTCGCGCTGGATCCGCGCGATCTCGGCGAGCAGCGCCTGCTCCGCCTTGGCCGCCGTCTCGGGCGTGGTGCCCAGGTAGAGGACGAGAGCGCCCTGCTCCTTCACGGGCTCGTAGAACGACGTCGCCGTGTAGGCGAGCGCGCGCTTGTCGCGCAGCTCGGCGAAGAGCCGACCCGCCATGCCGCCGCCGAGGATGGTCGACAGAACCTTCACCGTCGCGTGATCCGGATGGTCCAGCGGCGGCGCCAGGCTGCCCACCAAAATCTGCGTCTGCTGCGCCGGCTGCTCGATGACGCGGCGGCGCGCCGACTGTGACGGCGGCGGGCTCGCCGGCTCGGTCGCGGCGCCGCCGGCCGGCATGCCGCCGAAGAGGCGCTGCGCTTCCGCGAGCACCTCGTCGGCGTTCACCTGCCCGCTGAGGGACAGCACCATGCTGTCGGGCCGGAAGAACTGACGGTAGCGCGCGACGACGGCGGCGTGGTCGATGCGCGGCAGCGAGGCGCGGGTGCCGAGCACGGGCAGGCCATAGGGATGCGGCAGGTAGAGGAGCGCGAACAGCTCATCGAAGGCGCGCGAGGGAGCGTTGTCGAGCCGCCGCTGGATGCGGCTCAGCAGCCAGTCGCGCTCGCGGTCGACCTCATCCGGCGCCAGCCGGGGCTCGAGCGCGAGCTCGGCCGTGAGCGCGAGCAGCTCTCGCCAGAAGCGCGAGAGCGCGGAGGCCCGTATCTCGGAATAGTCGGCCTCGCCGTAGGCGCTGATCTTGCCGCCGAGGGCGGCCACGGCCTCCGCGAGCTCCGCTCCCCCGCGCTTCGCCGTGCCCTTCACCATCACGGCCATCAGGAAGTTCGAGAAGCCGGCCGTGTCCGGCGTCTCCCAGCGCGTGCCCATGCGCACCTGCAGCGAGAGCGCGACCACCGGGGCCACGGCATTCTCACGGACGATCACGGTGAGCCCGTTGGGCAGCCGCGTGTGACGAACCGGCTCGGCCTTCTGCGCCGACACGCCGGCGGGCGCGGCCAGGAGGAGCAGCGCGACGGCGAGCGCTCGTCTCACCTGGCCGCCTTCGTCGGCAGGAAGCGCACGCGCACGTAGTTGTCCTCGCCGAGATAGCGCCGGGCGGCCTCACGGATCTGCTCCGTGGTCACCTGGCGCAGCCGCGCCAGGTATTGCAGCTCCTCCTGGAGCGTCCACGTCGTCTCGCCCTGGCCGAGGATGCGGGCCAGGCCCTCGGCCGTCTCGATGTCGAACGCGTACGTCGACTCGGCCGTGATGAGCGCTCGCTGGCGCTCGGCATCCGTCACGCCCTGCTCGCGCACGCGGCGGACCACGTCCAGGACCGCCGCCTCCGCCGCCGCCAGATTGCCGGGGTCCAGGCGCGCGGTGACGGAGACGAGGCCGGAGAGCTGGCGCGGCACGTAGACCGACTCGATGGCCGTGACCAGGCGCTTCTGCTCGCGCACCGCCTGGTTCAGCCGGCTGGCCGGCCCGTCGCCGAGGATGTACGTGAGCAGGTCGACGGCGTAGATGTCCGTGTCGCCGGTCGGCGCCGCCTGCCAGGCGAGGCCGAGATAGGCCTGCTGCTCGTCGCGGCGCACGTCGACGGAGCGCATCTTGGACACGGCGGGCGGCCGCCCCACCGGCGCCCGCGCGGGGCCCGGCCCCTCGAGCTTGCCGAAGGTCCGCTCGGCCAGCGCGCGCACCTGCGTCGGCGTGACCGCGCCCACGACCACGAGCACCATGTTCCGCGGGACGTAGTGCTTGTGGTAGTAGGCGGCCAGCTCGTCGCGCGCGAGCTTCTGCACGAGCTCGCGCGTGCCGAGGATCGGACGGCCATACGGGTGCTGCGGGTAGACCTCCTCGGTCACGCGGCGTGTGAGATACCGCTCCGGGTCGTCCTCGGTGAGGCTCATCTCCTCGAAGACGACCTTCTTCTCGCTCTCGATCTCCTTCGGCGGGAAGGCCGCGTTCACCGCGATGTCGGCGAGGAGCTCGGCGGCGGTCGCGATGGAGTCGGCGGGCACGACGACGTCGTAGTGCGTGTAGTCGTATGACGTGAACGCGTTGCTCGTGCCGCCGAGCCCTTCCAGAAGCGCGTCGATCGCGCCGGGCGGACGCGTCGGCGTGCCCTTGAAGAGCATGTGCTCGAGATAGTGCGACAGGCCGAGCTCGGCCGGCGCCTCGTCGCGCCCGCCCGCGCGCACCCAGAGCTGCAGCGCCACCAGGTCGCTCGCGCGGTGCTCCTGCACGATGAGCACGACCCCGTTCGGGAGCACCTCGCGGACGGGCCCCACCGCGGTCGCGGTGGGAGCGGGACCGGTCGAGAGACATCCGCCGAGCAGCAGCAGCGCGAGGAGCAGCAGAGCCGTCGAGCGCATGCCCGGCGAGCTTACCAAATCCTTGCGGCGCCGCGTGAGCCGCCGTGCCGCGTCCCAGGCGCGGATGCCGAGCAGCACGGCGAGGACGGCCGCGTACACCCAGGGATCCATCCTCACCTTCTTGGCCAGCCAGATGAAGTGCAGGCAGCCGAGCACGGCGGCCACGTAGGCGAGACGATGGAGGCGCCGCCAGGTGGCGCCGCCGAGCCGCTTGATCATGCCCGTGGTGGAGGTCGCCGCCAGCGGCACCAGCAGCGTCCACGCGAGCATGCCCACGGTGATGTACGGCCGCTTGACGATGTCGGCGCCGAGCTGCGGCCAGTCGAAGAAATGGTCGAGCACGAGCCACACGCCCAGGTGCAGCGAGACGTAGAAGAACGCGAACAGGCCGAGCAGGCGGCGGAGCGTCATCTGCCAGCCGATCCCGAACACGAGCCGGAGCGGCGTCAGGGCCAGGCTCGCCAGCAGCAGCTGGAGCGCCGTCTCGCCGAGCTCGTTGGTGACGAAGCTGATGGGATTGGCGGTGAGGTCGTCCGTCCAGAACCGATGGAGCAGCGCCGCCAGCGGCGCCAGGCACACGATCCAGACGGCGGCCTTGAGCGCGACGCGCGCGCGGAAGCCTGTCGGGTTAACGAGGCGCGCCACGGCTTTGCCGGGGTGTGCTGAGCGTTGGGGGGTGTGGGGGGCCATTTCGGGGTCCCCCACGTTACTAGTACAGCTTCTTCAGATCCATCCCCGTGTACAGCGAGGCGACCTGGTCGTACCCGTTGAACATCAGCGTCTTGCGCCGGCGAAACTCGCCGATGCGCCGCTCGGTGGCCTGGCTCCAGCGCGGGTGATCGACGGTCGGATTGACGTTGGAGTAGAACCCGTACTCCTGCGGCGCCGCCTTGTTCCAGGCGGTCTTCGGCTCTTCCTCGGTGAGGCGGATGCGCACGATCGACTTCGCGCTCTTGAACCCGTACTTCCACGGGACGATCAGCCTCACCGGCGCGCCATTCTGGTGCGGCAGCACCTTGCCGTACATGCCCACGGTCAGGAGCGCCAGCGGATGCATGGCCTCGTCGAGACGGAGCCCCTCCGTGTACGGCCAGTCGAGCCCGCCGCCGAAGCCGAACAGCCCGGGCTTCTGCGCGGGGAACTGCTCGGGATCCTTCAGCGTGGTGAACTCGACGTACTTCGCCTTGCTCGTGGGCTGCGCGCGGTTGAGGACGACCGAGACCGGGTAGCCGATCCACGGGATCACCATCGACCAGCCCTCGACGCAGCGGAGCGAGTACACGCGCTCCTCGAGCGGCGCGAGCTTCAGGATCTCGTCGATGTCCAGGCGCTGCGGCTTGGCCACGAGCCCGTCGACGACGACCGACCACGGCCGCGGCCGCAGCGTGCCGGCGCGCGCCACCGGATCGCCCTTGTCGGTGCCGAACTCGTAGAAGTTGTTGTAGGTCGTCGCGCTCTCGTACTTGGTCGGAGCGTCGGCGTGCTTGTAGGCCGGGTTGGGCGTGGCCTTCAGCGGGCCCGGCTCGGGCGGCGGCCCGGCGTCCCCTTCCCGCGCGGACGCCCCCACCGCGAGGGCGGCGATGCCGACCATGAACGTACGACGGTTCAGGTAGACCGGCTCCGGCGTGATGTCCGAGTAGAGGAGCTTCATGCGCTCTAGCCTCTCACATGACGCGAGACTCGTGGAGGAACAGGTCGATGGCGCGACGCATCTCGCGCACAGTGACCCTTCCCGGCTCCCCTCGCGTGCAGTCCGCATGGCGCCCCGGGACCTCGACGACGCGCGCCGTCGGCAGGGCGCGCCGCCACGCCCACTGGGACGGCGTGCGGCATCGCCACGGCTGCCGGCGGGGCCAGAAGATGGCCGCGGGCACCGACAGCGGCGCCGGTGCATACGGCTCGTAGATATCGGCGTAGCGCTGGGCCATTTCCACGTCGTCCTGCTCGCTCGGCAGTCGCACCGGATGACGCCAGCCCGCGCCGGGATTCGTGGACCCGAGGGCGCGCCAGAGCCGGTGCCGCAACCCCAGCTTGTGGACCGGGGCGAGCGCCGCGTCGATCGGCCTCAGCGTCAGCCGGACGAACAGTCCGAAGGGGCCTCGCCGGTACGCGCCGGGCAGTCGTGGGGCAACGAGCAGGAGGCCGGTGACGTCGACGCCCTCGGCGACGAGCTGGGCCGCCGCCTCGAAGGCCGCCACGGCGCCGTTGCAGAATCCGCCGAGCAGATACGGACCGGCCGGCTGGATACTGCGCACGACGCGCAGATGGTCGCGCGCGATCCCCGCCAGGGTGTCCGGTACCGGCTCGTCCCAGGCGAAGTGCGGCGCGATTCCGTAGATCGGCTGATCCGGGCCGAACTGGTCCGCGAGCTGGAACCACTCGCGACCGCCGGCCCGCATGCCATGGAAGAGGAACAACGGCGGCCGACCGCTGCCCGCGGGCGAATCCACGTTGCGCGCCCAGAATGCGCGCGCCTGTCGCCGAAGCTCCCCGGAGGCGCGCTTCAGGGCGAGCGCAAGCGCTTCCACGGTCTCCGCGCGCGCCGCCGCGTCGGGGACGGCGCCGAGGCCAGCCTCGCGGGCCACACGCGCGAGCATCCGGCGGCGCGCGTCGTCGTCGCCGCCCAGTCGCGCGAACGGCGCGCGCACGTCGACCGACGGCTGCCGGAGCGCGTCGGACCACGCGCGCGCCACCAGGAGCTCGATCGGATCTCGCGGCTTCATGTCGACACTTCTCCGGAGCCGAGCGCCAGCTCCGACTCGAGCAGCTCGATGCACGCCGCGCGATCGTGCTTGCCGGTGGGAAGGGACGGGATCGTGGGGCGGAGCGCCACCACCGCCGGGCGAAGCGAGGCAGGCAGGGCGCGGCGCGCCAGGGCGCGGATGTCGGCCACCGCCACGCCATCGCGCACGACGGCGACGATGCCGATGACGGCGCCACTGCGTCCGCGGACCGGCGCCACCGCCACGTCGCTCACGCCGGGATCCTCGCGCAGCGCGCCCGCGATCAGCGCCGGGCTGACGAGATAGCCACCGGTCGTCTTGAAGCAGTCGTCCAGGCGGCCAAGGATGATCAGACGACCGTCCTCGGTCAGCATGCCGACGTCCTCGGTGGGGTTCCAGCCGTCGGGCCGGCCCATCGGCTCGACGTGCGGCGGGTATCCATAGCCCTCGGCGTGCCAGGGACAGCGAATCCAGATGCGGCCCGGTGAGCCTGCCGGCACGGGGTCGTCCGGCGAGTCGCCGCAGCGAAGCTCGACGCCTGGTGACGGGAGGCCGACCGTCTCGGGCCGGATCTTCTCGACCGGCGAGGGGTCGGAGGTGATGAAGCTGCACTCCGTGCGGCCGTAGCTCTGTCGGAGCGGCACGCCGAAGCGCCCGAGGAACCGCCGGTAGACCGCTTCCGGGAGGTAACCGCTGCTGAGGTTGCAGATGGTCGGCCCCCGGCCCGACCAGCCGTCGAGCGGTGCGCGCGTGAGGAGGTCGGCCATCAACGCCGTTCCGGGCCAGTAGTCGAACGACTCCCGGGCGAGGAGGTTCAGCATCGAGCGATGATCGAAGCGGTCCAGCATGCTCACGTGGCCGCCCAGAACCGCCGGCATCACGATGGTCTGCGTCAGCCCGAACGATGTCGCCAGAGGAAGACAGCCGGCCACGCGGACGCCGGCAGGCACCGCGTACGTGTCGATGATCGCCGCCGTCGCTTGCAACAGACCGCGCGTCGACCGGAACGTGGGCTTCGGCGTGCCGGTCGAGCCCGAGGTGAACACGACGAATCCCGGCGTGGCGAAGAAGCGTGGACGGTCGCGTCCCATCCCCGGCGCCGCCGGTGGCATCACGCTCGCCGCGAAGCCCGCCGCGACCAGCGCGTCTCGGAAGTGCGCCGCCACCGGCGGCAGCACCACGGGCATCGCGCGGGGAAACGGCGGGGCGCTCCGCCAGGTCGGAGGATCGGGATGCAGCAGCACGACCGGAACGTCCAGCGCCGACGCGGCGAAGAGGAGAGCGATGGTCTCCGGATGCGCTTGCATTACGATGGCGATGGCATCGGAGTTCTCACCGACGAGCTGCCGCAGGCAGCGCTGCCAGGCGGCGGCGGTGCCGGCGAGGTCATCGGCCGTCCAGAGCGCGCCCTGGAAGTCGATGCTCGGGGGGGCCGCCGGCGGCCCCGGGAGCTGACCGGTCATCGTGAGGAGGCTTTCATGGGGGACGCCGTCCTCGATCGACTGCTCGCGATTGTCGCATTCGTCGCGGGATCGCACCGCCTGCCTCCTGACCTGGGCGAGCACACCCCGATCACGACCGGCGGCATCGAGCTCGACTCGGCCGCGCTGCTGGAGCTGATTCTCGCCTGCGAGGCGGAGTTCAGCATCACCTTCGACCCGCGCATTCATCTCACGGACGATGCCTTGCGGACCATCGGCACCCTCGCGAGCTCGGTGCGCCAGATTCTATCCGAGCGTGGCTAGCGGCCGCACCTCGTCATGTCGCGGACACCGAGTTGCGCTCCCATGACCCGCGCTCTGGACCGCCCGGCTCGGCCGCGTGCATCATCCACGTCGCCCCGAGCATGCACGCCAGCACACCGCCGAGCTTCTTGAGTCGACGGTCACGGGGCCGGAGGCCCAGTGCGGCATTGACGGCGCCGTGGGCAGCGCTCAAGGTGAGCCGGTTCGAGAACGGACGCAGCGACGGGTGCAGGACGAAGGCTCGATGCACCGGAATCGCCCGGAAGCCGACTTTCCGCTTGAAGCGGTGCAGTCCGGCCGCGTTGCTCCTGGCCTGGATGGAGCTGAGGCCGAAGCTGGCCACGCGGCATCTCCGGCGGCCGACGTAATACGAGAGTGCCGCGTAGAGCAGCGCGTCGTTGGGACGGTCGCGAAGCATGGCCGTCATCGAAAAGGAGCCGAGCTCGACCCAGTCGTCGACGTGCAGGACGGTCAGAAAGGCGGCCAGCTGACCGTCCTTCCACGCCCCCAGATACGCCCGGCCCGGACGATCGACGCGACCACGGCGCGCGAAGTACCGGCGAAACCCGGCCATGGTGCCGTCGTCGAGGCCCGTTCGCCGACGCGTATCGCAGAACGCCGGCCCCCCGCGCGCGAGCAGCTCGGCGGCCGTGACCGGCGCGATCGTGAGCTGCTGCGCGGCGCGGCGCAGGTTTCGCCGCATCGGAGGACTGAGCGTGGCGATGGAGTACTCGGCATCCGAGCACACGTAGAGCCACGCGTTGGCCGCGCGCTCGGCATCCGGCTCGGTGAGGTACGCGGTCATGAGGGCGCCCGTGCTCCTCAACGCGTCGTCGACCTCGGACGGAGCGGGAGGCTCCGTGCGAAAGGTCGGAAGCCGCCGCATGACGGTGCCGGATGCCGCCCAGTACGTCCCGCCGCTCCCGGCGACGACCCGCATGCCCGCGGTCCTCAGGCTCTCGGCGTACGCCTGTAACGTAGCTCCCGGCGGCAGCGACGGCGTCACGGGGCCTCCGCGACGACGTGCGCGCGTCGCGTTCCGCCGGCGAGCTCGGCCTGTCGGGTGGCGCGTAGCGTCCACGCGAGACCGACCATCGCGAGCAAGCACAGCGCCCAGAACGCCTTGCCGATGTAGTAGTGCACGGGGCCGATCACGACCTCGGGTCCGATCGCATACGCGCCGATGCTCGTGACCGCCACCCGCGCCGCGTTCGTGAGCAGCGCGACCGGAATGGCCGCCGTGATGAGGACCACCTGGCCGCCCACCGACGGCACCACGACCCGCGCGAAGGCCGCCATGAAGACGAAGAGAATCAGGGAGAAGCGGAGGCCTGCGCACTCCTCGGCGACCTTCAGCGTGATGGCGGGGAGCCGCAGGAAGATATCGTGCTGCTGGAAGGGGATCCGCAGCTGGTCGAGGACGACCGCCGAGAACGCGGCGATGACGTGCTGGACGTGCGGCGCCACTGCCGCCACCGCTTCCCGAGGCGGCGGCGTCATCAGCAAGAGATAGGCGAGCGGGAATGCCGTGAGCCGCAGCGCGCGGCGGCCATAGCACCAGAGCCCGAGCCCGGCCAGCGCGATCACGAACGACAGCACGTGGAAGGGGACGCTCGATGCGTGGTCCGCAATCACGGCGGCGGCCAGCGCCACGCCGATCACGGCGGCGCCGAGCAGGGTTCCCTGCCCGCTCAGCGCGCGAAGACGACGCCGCTCGCGCCAGAGCAGGAGCGCGGCGAACACCGGGACGAACATGACGTGGCCCGCGTAGGGATTGGACTGGGACGCGCGGGCCACCGCGGAGAAGAGCGGCAGGTAGGCGAGGAGGATGATAACGGCGGCCCCACAGTACAGCCAAACCGTGGCTTGACTGTTCATGCGCGGACCGGCCGTTATTCCTCGACGTGCCTCACTTCCGGCGCCGAATGAGCCAGCCGGCACCGCCGAGCAGGACGAGACCGGAGCCGACCGCGTACAGCGTCGAGGGCTCGGGGACGGACGCCGACGCACTGGTGGTCGAGTCGCCGCCGCCGCCGCCGCCGCCGCTCCGACGGGAACTGCTGCTCGCAAAAGCATGAACGTCGACGGCGCTGATCGCGACGGCGGTCGCGATCATCAGAGCGAACATCGTGGACTTCATCGAACGCCTCCTGGACCGTTGCGCTGCGTCCGCCACTGCGGCGGTCACCTGTGAATTGGCCGCGACTGTATTTCCTACATCGGCCGAAGTCCATATCCCCATCGGTCTATATCCGGAAGGACACCCCCGGGGCCGTCGAGCGGCTACCGGGTGTCCCGGACACCAGCGCCCGCCGAGGCCACGGCGACGCGGCCATACAGATCGTCGATGCGGACCACGTCATCGAGGTCGTTCGTCGAGACCTCGAAGACCTTGCAATCCTCGTCGAGGGCCACCATTCGGTGACGCCTGCCGACGGGGATGTGATACGCCTCACCCGGGGCCACGTAGATATCGCGGAGGACGCCGTGCTCGTCCTCGAGGATCAGGAGCATCCGACCCGAGTGGAGGAGCATCGTCTCCTCCTTGCGCTCGTGATACTGCAACGAGAGCTGCTCGCCCTTCTTGATGTACAGGATCTTGGCGGCGTACCGGGGCGTCTGCGCCCACAGCAGCTCGTACCCCCAGGGCTTGTCCACCTTCCTCAGCATCTGCATGGAATCCTCCTCTCCGCGCCCGTCCGCCGAGCGTCGATCGTGCCAAGCTCGGTGAGTCGGAAGCGCTTCATTCTGTTGCTTCTGGCGGCGGGACGGGGACGCGCGAGACCGCAGAAATTGCGCGGCGAGGCCAGCACCTGCGCGAGCGCGCGGGCGCCGGTCGCTTCCGGCTGAGCTCAGGCGGCTTCGAGCGACGCCGGCGCGCGGTCGCGCGCCAGGCCCAGCGCACACCAGGCGGCGCCGACACCGCCGAGCCCGAGCGTGCCGAACGCCCATCCCCACACGGTCGGCGTGACGCCGGGCGCGTTGGTGGCATCGAGGACGGCCCCGAAGACCAGCGGCGCGACGGCGCCCGCGCCGAAACCGAGCAGCGATCTGACGGCGAGGCCGGCGCCGAGGTACGCCGGCGGCACGGACTCCGTGAACGCCGTCGAGAGCACCGGCGAATCGCCGAGCGCGGTGAAGGCGTACAGCGCGCCGACGGCGAGGAGCACGGCGAGCGGCCACCCGATCAGCCAGCCGAACGCGAACGAGCAGGCGGCGCTGATGCTGGCGAGCCCCAGCAGCACGGCCCGCCGCCCGAGCCGATCGGAGAGGCCGCCCATCGAGGACGACGCGACAAGGCCCATCACGTGAAAGGACGCCGAGACATAGGCGCCGAACTCCGTCGCGCGGACGGCGCCGGCGCCGCCGACCGCGAAGGCGGCCGCGAGGAAGGCAGGGACCCATGCCCACATGCCGAGCAGCTCCCACGAGTGGAACGTGTAGCCGGCCATCAGGCGCATCGCTCGGGCGTTCTTCACGACGGCGGTGCCGAACCGCGACGCCGGCTGCCGCCTGTGGATCACGTTCGGCGTGTCGCGCAGCGCGAACGCCACGATGACGGTGCCCACGATCGGCCCGCTCGCGGTGGCGAGGAAGGCGGCGGGATAGCCGCCCCACCCGAGCGCGACGCCCGACAGCACCAGCGAGAGCGCGTAGCCGAGCGACGACGAGGCGATCAGCCAGCCCACGGCGGCGCCGCGGCGCGCGGGCGGATACCGGTCGGCGAGCAGCATGATGGCCGTGGTGTAGGTCCCGCCGTTGGCGACGGCGACCAACGTGTAGAGGACGAGGCCGGTCGCGTAGGAGCGCGCGAACAGCGCGAAGAGCAGGCCGCTGAGGGCCGTGAGCCACGACGACCACACGAACACGCGCCGCGCCCCGAGACGGTCGGCCAGCGCGGAGAAGACGAGCAGCGAGACCGCGTAGCCGCCCTGGAAGCCGGTCGAGATCGAGCCGGCCATGGTGGCCGACATGCTCCACGCGGTGAGCAGCACGGGGAGCACGGCCGCGTAGCTCATGAACATGGCCATCATGCAGGCGCGCGCCAGGCAGAGCGCGAGCAGCCAGCCGTCGAGCCGCATCGCTCAGGCGCGCCGGAAGGCGCGCCCGATGTAATCCATGAAGCGGGCCTCGATCTCCGCGACCACCGCCTCGCCCACGTCGCGCGCGCTGCCCGGGCGCTCGCCGCCCGGGAGCTTGCGCCACTGCTCCAGGTAGGCATCGGAGGCTTCGAGGCCGTGCTGCATGGCCACGGAGTCGATCAGCGACTGGAACCGCTCGCTGAGCTGGAGGGTCAGCTGGCCGCCCTCGTCGGTCACTTCGACGGCGGCCGGGATGTCCCGCCAGGCCACGATCTCCCAGCGCGCCATCTTCAGACGCCGCCCATGAACTGCGCGAGCAGCGTCACGCGGTCGCCGGGCTTCAGGGGCGACTCCAGCGTGTGCTCCACGCCGAGCACGGCGTCGTTGACGAGGACCTCGATGTGCTCGCCGAGATCACCCGCGTGCCAGAGGGCGGCGTCGAGCTCGGGGAAGCGGACGCTCAGGGTCTTGAGCACGGAGCGCACGGTCGACGCGGGCGAGAGGGGCTCCTCGAACACGCGGCGCGTGGCGCCGTCGCCGCCGATGAAGCGCGTCGGCCAGCCGACGATCTCGACGGAGGCCGCCGGCGTGGCGATACTAGCGCTCGCTGCGCCGTGCCGGCCGCGCGTCCTTCTCGTTCAGAAACGCGCCGTGCGTCCGCAGGCGCTTGGCGAGCTCGCCGTAGGACGACGAGCGGATGATGCGATCGAACTGCGAGCGGTAGTTGCCGACGAGGCTCACGTTCTCGATGACGATGTCGTAGATCTGCCAGCGGTTGCCGGAGCGGTTGATCATCCGCGCTTCCACCGGCACCTCGGTGCCCTGCTTGGTGATGACCTTGGCGCGGACGATGGCGTGGTCGCCGTCGATCTTCTCGTCGGTGAACTTCAGCTTCTCGCCGCCGAAGAGATCGATCTTGTTGATGTACGTGCGCTCGAGAAGGTCCGCGAAGAGCTGGACGAACTCGTCGCGCTCCTGCGGCGAGCGCTGCTGCCAGTGCGGCCCCAGCGCGCGCCGCGCCGTCTCCTGGACGTCGAAGATGTCGATAGCGATCTTCCTCACGGCCGCGCGCCGTTCCTGCCTGCGCTCTTCCGCCTGGAGGGCCGGATCCTCGAGCACCTTCACCACGGCGTCCGTGTAGTCGCGGACAGTGTCGGTCGGCACGCCGGCCAGGGCGATCGACACGCCGCCCACGACCAGCGCGACGATCACGGCCGCGAGAGCGAACGTCTGCGTCATGTGCCCACTCCTTCCCCTCAGCGAGTATACCGTGCGCAAGGCGGACGGGGTTCCGGTCCCGGAAGGCGTGAAGAACGCGCGGATCTTATCGGACGACGGTCTTGAGGTGGCCGAGGACTTCCAGCTCGAATTGCTCCAGGCTCTGGCCGAACGTCTCGCGGAAGTTCGCGTGACGGTCCTGCCGGCGCTCGAAGGAGCGGAAGTAGCTCACGACGCGCTCGAAGCCGTCGCGAGCGATCAGGTAGTCGGCCATGAGGAACGCCAGCTGATAGGTCGGCAGCGAGCCTTCCTTCAGATGGCGGACGGTGAAGCCGCGCGGATTGCCGAGCGTCTCGAGATCCAGGCGGGCGGCCACCAGCGCGGCGTGATTGCGGATGCCGGCCGTGGCGAGCGCGCGGCGATTGGCGATGGTGTCGAGGGACAACCGCTGGAGGGCCACGAAGGCGACGTACTCCGCCATGCCCTCGGCGAGCCACTGCTCGGCGCGGCCTTCCCCGCCCGCCATCTCGATCTGCGACACGTGCGCCAGCTCGTGCGCGATCAACCGCAGCCACTCGCGGCCGTGCGGCTGCCCGGCGTCGTCGTTGAGCAGCAGCTGACGGCGCTTGCCGATCCCGACCGCGAACTCGCTCAGCTCGGCGGCGCGGATCGGCGTGACTTGCGCGTCGTGGATCAATCCCTGCTCGAACGTCTGCCGCCCGGAATAGACGTACACGGTGAAGCTCGCCGGCATCGGCAGGCCCAGCTCGCGCACGAGGATGGCCGACAGTCCGCGCACCGCACGCTCGTGCGTGGTGAGTCCGCTCGCGTCGCGCGGCGCGATCAGGCTTCCCGAGTCGAGTTGAAATGGAAGAACGACGCGACCGCTGCCGCAGCCCGCGACGACCACCAGCGCGGCCACCAGCAGAGAGCCGATCAGGCGCTGGGAAATCCGTTTCATACTTGCGCGGCATTTTCACACGCGAGCACACAGATCGTGAAGGAATTTTCCGCACTTCGAGTGTGAAACTTACAATGTCGGGGCCATCGGACGGCTTTTCCCGGCCGTCAGGCCACCCGGCGGCCGGCGATGGGTCGCTGAACGAGCTCGGTCAGGCGCCGGGCATTCCGGACCGCAGCGGCCCGGCCGTCGTTGTTGAAGTACACGTACACGTCCCTGCCTTCCGCCGCCCAGCGCAGGACGCGGCCGGCGTCCGCCTGCAGCTGCCGCTCGGAGTACGAGCCGCCGTAGCGTCGCCGCGTCCCGTGGCGGCGAACGTAGACGAAGTCCGCCGTCACGGGGCCGGTCACCGGCTGTTCCTTCCAGTCGTGGAGACAGAGGGCGACGTTGGCGCGGGCGAGTCGCTCGAAGACGGGCTCGATCAGCCAGGACGCGTGGCGCACCTCCAGCACGGCCCCGCCGATCCGGCGCCGCGCGAGGGCGGCGAGGAACGCGTCGAGCCGCTCGACGTCGAGGTGGAATCGCTCGGGCAGCTGGAAGAGGATCGGGCCGCGTGCGTCGCCGAGGCCCTTCGCGCGCTGCATGAACAGGGTGAGCGGCGGGCCCGGCTCGCGCAGTCGCTTGATGTGCGTGAGGAAGCGGCTCGCCTTGACGGCGAAGACGAAATTTTCCGGGACCGCACGCGCCCACCCGCGGAAGGTGGCCGTCCGGGGAAGGCGGTAAAACGGGCTGTTCAGCTCGACCGTCGGAAAGCGCGCCGCGTAGAACGGCAGCCAGTCACGCGCGGCGACGGCGGGCGGGTAGAAGCGGCGGCGCCAGTCCCGGTACACGTAGCCGCTCGTCCCGACGAGCACCCGTCCCTGCCGCATCATTCCGAATGATACTCTCCACACGCGAGGAGGGCGGATGGTCACCATCTCGGGGGCTGATCTCTACGAGCGGCGGCGGGTGCCGGTCCTGGACAGCCACATGGCGTACGTGGAGGTCGGGGTCGGCGCGCCGATCGTGTTCCTCCACGGCAACCCGACGTCGTCGTACCTCTGGCGCAACGTGATCCCGCAGCTCGAGGCGGCCGGGCGCTGCCTCGCGCCCGACCTGATCGGCATGGGCCGCTCCGGCAAGGCCGGAGGTGGCTCCTACCGCTTCGTCGATCACGCCCGCTATCTCGACGCGTGGTTCGAGACGCTCGGCGTGACGAACGCGACGCTCGTCATGCACGACTGGGGCTCCGCCCTCGGATTCGACTGGGCTCGCAGGCACCCGGACCGGATCCGCGCGCTCGTCTACATGGAAGCCATCGTGCAGCCGGTGACGTGGAACGACTGGCCCGAGGCCGCGCGCAAGATCTTCCAGGCGCTGCGCTCGAGCGCCGGCGAAGAGATAATCCTGCAGAAGAACGTGTTCGTCGAGCGCATCCTGCCCGCGAGCGTGCTGCGCACGCTGACGCCCGAGGAGATGGACCACTATCGCGAGCCGTTCCGCCACGCCGGCGAGTCGCGCCGGCCGACCCTCACGTGGCCACGCGAGATCCCCGTCGACGGCGAGCCGGCCGACGTCGCCGCGGTCGTCGAGGCCTATGGCGCCTGGCATAGCAAGAGCCTGGTGCCGAAGCTGTTCGTCAACGCCGAGCCCGGCTCCATCCTCACCGGGCGGCTGCGGGACTTCTGCCGTCGCTGGCAGAACCAGCAGGAAGTCACCGTGCGGGGCCGTCACTTCATCCAGGAGGACTCTCCGGTCGAGATCGGGCGCGCCATCGCCGCCTTTCTGCGCCGCCTGCGCTGATCGGTGCCCGAGTCGGTGGCATGGGCGCTGCACCAGGCAGCGCCCATGCTTCGTTTCGCGCTCACCGCTCTCGGTACGGCCGCCGCCGTTGTCGCCGCGCGGCGTCTCTTCACCCCCGAGCCCGACCTCTTCGGCGCGGTCGCCATCGTCACCGGAGGCTCACGCGGCCTCGGCTTCCTCATCGCCCGCGAGCTCGCGCGCGAGGGCTGCCGGGTGGCCATCTGCGCCCGCGATCCTGACGAGCTCGAGCGCGCGCGGCTGGACCTCGAGCGCCGCGGCGCGGAGGTCATCGCCATCCGCTGCGACGTCGCCGATCCCGTCGCCACGGCCAACCTGGTGACCGAGACGGAACGCCGCCTTGGTCCCCTGGACATCCTGGTGAACAACGCGAGCATCATCCAGGTGGCGCCCATCGACGCGCTGGGTGTGAAGGACTTCCAGCAGGCGCTGGCCGTGAACTTCTGGGGCACCGTGCATCCGACCCTGGCCGTCCTGCCCGGCATGCGCGCGCGTCGGCGCGGCCGGATCGTCAACATCGCCTCCATCGGCGGCAAGGTCAGCGTGCCGCACCTGTTGCCCTATGGAGCCGCCAAGTTCGCCGTGGTCGGCTTCTCGGAGGGGCTCACCGCGGAGCTGGCACGGGACGGCATTCACGTGACGACGGTCATCCCCGGGCTCATGCGAACGGGCTCGTACCTGCACGCGGAGTTCGAAGGAAAGCCGCCCGCGGAGTTCACCTGGTTCGCGCTGGGCTCCACGCTGCCCGGAATCTCGATGGACGCCGAGCGTGCGGCGCGGCGCGTGGTGCGCGCCGTCAAGCGCCGCGAGATCGAGCCGATCCTGTCGCTTCCGGCGCAGATCCTCGCCCGCGTGCACGGTCTCGTCCCGGGCGCCGTCGTCGCCACGCTATCGCTCGTCAACCGGCTGCTCCCCCGCGACGGCGTCGCCGGCGACAGCGCGCGCGGGCTCGAGCTGCAGCGCGCGGCCGGGGCCGGCGTTCTGCACGTCGCCACCACGCTCGGCCGCGCGGCCGCCCGGCGCTTCCACGAGTACCCACCGAGCCGCCGCGCGCCGTGACCTTTCGCCGGATCCTCGTGGCCACGGACTTCGCGGAGTCCGCCGAGCGCGCGCTGGCGTGCGCGGTGCAGCTGGCGCGCCGGCACGGTGCCGAGCTGGTGCTGCTCCACGTCTACATGGACCTCCCCGCGTATCCGGAGATCACGGCCGGCCAGGTGGAGGCGATCTACGAGGAGCAGCGGCGCTGGATCGATTCGGCGCTCGAGCGTCGCGCCCGCAGCGCGCGCAGCGAGGGGCTACTGGCCCGCGCGCTGCTCCGGACGGGGCCGGCGGCGTCCACCATCGCGGACACGGCGAGGGAGGAGGGCGCCGATCTGCTCGTGGTCGGGACACACAGCCGCTCGGGGCTCGATCGTCTCATCGTCGGCAGCGTGGCCGAGCGCGTCGTCCGGCTGGCGGCCTGTCCCGTGCTGGTGATCAAGACCGCCGACACGGCCGCGCGCGCCGACGCGGCGTGACCGCTACGCCGCCTGCGACGGCGTCGCGTCGGTCCGCACCTGTCGGTATTGCAGAATACGCTCGCGGGCCTCGAGCAGCGTCCCCGCGAAGTCGCTCGCCCCGGCGGCCAGGAGCTGCGTGCGCGCCTCGTCCCGCCCTTCCGGCGGGCCCCAGCGGACCGCCACGATCGGCAGCTCGGGAAACGCCTGCCGCAGGCGCTTGATGAGGTGGCGTGACTGCGCCAGGCCGCCGGGCGCCACCGTCGCCACCACGACCACGCCGGGCGGCGCCGACGTCACCCGCTCCACGACCTCGGCCACGAGCAGCGTCGGCGGCAGCGCCGCCACGGCGACGCCGTCGACGTGCAGGCGGCTGACGAGGATGCGGAGCCCCGCCTCGTCCACGTCGTCCCGCGCGGCGCAGCCGGCCACGCGGAGAGCGGTGGGCGCCGGCGCCGCGCCGTCGCGCGCCGCCGCGGCCGGGAGCGCGGTGACGTCGAGCTCGTCGAGGATCTGGTCGATCCCGCGTGTGATGCCGCGCGCCTCCTCCGGCGTGATGGCGCCGCGGGCGGCGTCGGCGCGCATGCGGCAGAGCGCCGGCATCAGCACCTCGTCGTACACGGCATCGGCGTCGTGCGTCTTGGCGTACTCGGCGAGCACGTGCTGTGCCTCGTCGTCGTCCGCCTTGAGCAGGCGCTGGTAGAGCGCGACGTCCGGCGAGACGACCGGCTCGTCGCCGAACAGCACGACGAGGAACTCCATGCCCGGCACGTGCCGGCCGAGCGTGAGGAGGCACACCGTCAGCGGCGTGCCGACCACGAGCCCGATCGGGCCCCACAGCCAGGTCCAGAACGCCAGCGTGATGAGGAGCGCCAGCGGCGACACGCCGGCGCTGTGGCCGAGCAGGAATGGCTCGATGAGCAGATAGATGACGAGCTCCACGCCCACGAACACCGCCACCACGGAGAGCGGCTCGCGCCAGCCGTCGAAGACGGCGAGGCTCATCAGGAGCGGCAGGCTGGCCGCGATCCAGGCGCCGACGTACGGGATGAAGCGCAGGACGGCCGCCAGCACGCCGAACAGCAGCGCGTACGGCACGCCGATGAAGAACAGCCCGAGGCCGATGGCGACGCCGAAGCCGGCGTTGATCATCGACTGCATCAGCAAGTACCGACTGATGCGGTCGGCGGCCTCGGTCAGGATCTTCGTGGTCAGCGACGTGCGGCGGTAGCCGCCGAGGCGGATGATCCGATCGAGGAGCCGCTGGCGCTCGAGCAGCATGAAGATCACGAGCACGATCACGAGGCCGGCGGTGGCCAGGACTTCCGCGAGGCCGCCGAGCGCGGCCTTCAGGCCCGCGATGCCCGTCGGCGCTTCGCCTTCGACGACGACCGGCATCGGCGCGCGTGTCTTCGGATCGTCGTCCTTCTGGAGCTCGCCGATGACTTCCTTCACCGTCGACTGCGCCTTCTCGATCGGGCCGCCCCTGCCCGCGCGGCGGACGTCGCGGATCTTCTGCTTGATCGTGCCCTCGTACCTCGGGAGATCGGCGGCGAGCGTGGTCACCTGCATGGCGAGGACGTAGCCGACACCGCCGATGGCGGAGAACGCCAGCACCACCGTCAGCGCCACCGCCGCCGGGTGCGGCACGTGCCGCCGCTCGAGGAACCGCACCACCGGCGCCAGCACGAACGTGAGCAGCATGGCCACCGCGAGCGGAATGAAGATCTCTTTGGCGATGGCCAGGCAAAAGATCGCGAGGGCGAGGACTCCGGCGAGCAAGAGCGGGCGGAAACGGCCGTCGGCCATCTCCGGCACGACGTTGCACATCCCGCGCCAGCGCCGCGGTAGACTCTCGGCCCATGGACCTCATCGCCAAGTACGCCGGCAGCCAGCCTGATCGGCCCGCCCTCATCGAGGGCGAGCGCGTCGTCACCTGGCGACAATTTTTCCATACCCGCAACCGGCTCGCCCACGCGCTGGCGTCGCTCGGCATCGGGGCCGGTCAGCACACCGTCATCTACGCGCACAACTCCGCCGAGAACATCCTGGCCTCGCAGGCGCTTCGCGCGCTCGGCGCGGTGGCGGTGCCGATGAACCATCGGCTCACCGCCGACGAGGTCGTCTACATCCTCGACAACTCCGACGCGACGGCCGTGTTCGTCGGCGACGGCTTCCTGCCGATGGCCGAGCGGATCCGCGGCGCGGCGACGCGGGTGAAGCGCTGGATCACCCTCGGCCACGAGCGCCGGCCGTGGGCGGAGGCGCTCGACGCGCTGCTGGCGAACGGCACCGACGCGCCGCCGCCGGCCGCCACCGTCGGCGGCTCGATGGTGTACACGGCCGGCACGACGGGCAAGCCGAAGGGCGCGCTGCGACGCACGGTGGACGCCGCCAGCCTGCTGCCTCGCCTGGCCGCACTCGACTGCGTGGACCCCGCCCACGTGCATCTCGTGGCCGGCCCGCTCTATCACTCCGCACCCGGCGGCTTCGCGCTCTACGCGCATCTGGTCGGCAACACGGTCGTGGTCATGCGCAAGTTCGACGCGGAGGACGCGCTCCACCAGATCGAGCGGCACCGGTGCACCACCACCTTCATGGCGCCCACGCTGCTCAAGCGCATCGTCGACCTGCCGGCGGCCATCCGCGCGCGCTACGACGTCAGCTCGATGCGCTCGATCGTGGTGGCGGCGGCGCCCTGCCCGATGCGCGTCAAGGAGCAGGTCCTCGAGATGTTCGGGCCCGTGCTCTACGAGTTCTACGGCTCCACGGAGCTCGGGGTGAACACGGTGCTGCGGCCCGAGGACGTTCTTCGCAAGCCCGGCTCGTGCGGCACGGCGGCCCCCGGCGTCGAGCTGGCCGTGCTGGACGACGACGGCCACCCGGCGCCGACGGGAACGCCGGCGGAGCTGTTCGTGCGGCGCTACAGCGGCGTCTTCGACGAGTACTACAAGAACCCCACCGCCACCGCGCAGACCTCACGCGGGGAGTGGATGTCGGTGGGCGACGTGGCCTGGATGGATGCCGAGGGCTTCGTCTACATCTGCGATCGCAAGCGCGACATGATCATTTCCGGAGGCGTCAACATCTATCCGGCGGAGATCGAGGACACGCTGCACCGTCATCCCGCCATCGAGGACGCCGCCGTCTTCGGCGTGCCGGACGCGGAGTGGGGCGAGCGCGTTCACGCCGCCGTCCAGCTCCGGGCCGGCATGTCGGCCACCGAGCGTGACGTCATGGACTTCTGTCGCGCTCACCTCGCCGACTACAAGACGCCGCGCGAGGTCTCCTTCCACGTCGAGTTCCCGCGCGACAGCGCCGGCAAGCTCGTCAAGCGCGTGCTCCGCGAGCCGCACTGGGCCGGCCGCGCGACGCGCGTCTGACGCGGCAGAGTATCAGACATTGGACGCTGACACTGGCGCCTGATCCCCGCACGATGACGATGTGCGCCGGGGAGGCTACAATGATCGCCGTGAAGCTGCTCACGTACGACGACTACGCGGCGCTGCCGAACGACGGAAAGCGGTATGAGCTTCTCGACGGCGTTCTGCACGTGACGGCGGCGCCGAGCCGGAGCCACCAGCGCGTTGTCCTGAGGCTCGCAATGTCGCTCGAGACGCACGTGGCCGCGAATAACCTCGGCGAGGTCGACATCGCCCCGTTCGACGTCATTTTGAGCGACCCGAACGTCGTCGAGCCGGATATCATCTTTGTGGCGACCGACCGGATGCCGTCGTTTTCGCACCGAGGATTCGAGGGCGCACCGACACTCGTCGTCGAGGTGCTCTCACCGTCGACGGCGCGCGTCGATCGGAACACGAAGCTCCAGATCTACGCGCGTCACGGCGTGCCGTACTACTGGATCGTCGAGCCCGAGGCGCGTGCGATCGACGTTCATACCCTTGCCGGACTCGCGTACGGAGAGCCGGAGCGCTTCGCCAATCGCCTCGTCGATCTCCCGCCGTTCCCCGGACTTACCCTCGATCCGTTCGTCGTCTGGCCGTAATCACCGCACGTCGCGTTTCGCGGGGGGCAAGGAGCTCAGCGCGGCGGCTCACCGGCCCGCGCGCCTAATCCCCGTTGTCGCCGTTCTCGCGGCGCAGGCGGAGCACGGCCAGCGAGCGGGCCTCCATCTCGTAGCTGTGCCCGCCGCGATAGGGCCGCGTGCGACGGCGGCCGGTGGGTTCGCGCGTGTCGAGCATCGGCTCCCAGCGGACGTTCTTGCGGTGCGCCGGGAGCGTGAAGCCGAGCGGCTCGTGGTGCCCATTGAGGAGGACCAGGAACGTGTCGTCCACGACCCGGTGGCCCATGTCGTCCAGCTCGGTGATGGCGTCGCCGGCAAGCCGCAGCCCGAAGGCGCGCGTGTAGGCGTTCTTCCAGTCCTCCTCGGTCATCTCCCGCCCGTCGTAGCGGAACCACGTCAGGTCCTTGACCTCGGAGCCGTGGATCGGGCGGCCGAAGAAGAACTGCTCGCGCCGGAAGACCGGATGGCGCCGCCGCAGGCGCGACACGTAGCGCGTGAACATCAGCAGGTCGCGCTCCTTCTTGTCGAGCTTCCAGTCGAGCCAGGAGATCTCGTTGTCCTGGCAGTAGGCGTTGTTGTTGCCCTTCTGCGTGCGGCCGATCTCGTCGCCGCCGCAGAGCATCGGCACGCCTTGCGAGAGGAGCAGGATGGCGAGGAAGTTCCGCTTCTGCCGCTCGCGGAGGCCGGCGATCTTCACGTCGTCGGTCGGGCCTTCGACGCCGTGGTTCCAGGACAGGTTGTGGTCGTGACCGTCCCGGTTGTCCTCACCGTTGGCCTCGTTGTGCTTCTCGTTGTAGGACACGAGGTCGTTCAGCGTGAAGCCGTCGTGCGCGGTGACGAAGTTGATGGAGGCGTACGGGCGCCGCCCCCCGCGGCCGTAGAGGTCGCTCGATCCCGTGAGGCGGTGACCCATGGGCCCCGCCTGATTCTCGTCTCCCTTGACGAAGGCACGCACCGTGTCCCGGTACATGCCGTTCCATTCCGCCCACAGCACCGGGAAGTTGCCGACCTGGTAGCCTCCCTCGCCCAGATCCCACGGCTCGGCGATCAGCTTCACCTGCGAGATCAGCGGGTCCTGGTGGATGATGTCGAAGAACGCGCCCAGCCGGTCGACGTCGCTCAGCTCCCGCGCCAGGGCGGAGGCCAGGTCGAAGCGGAACCCGTCGACGTGCATCTCCTGGATCCAGTAGCGGAGGCTGTCCATGATCATCTGGAGCGTGCGCGGGTGCGTCATGTTCAGCGTGTTGCCGCAGCCCGTGTAGTCCATGTAGAACCGCGGGTTGTCGGGCATGAGCCGGTAATAGGCGTCGTTGTCGATGCCGCGGAAGCAGAAGGTCGGCCCCCGGTGATTGCCCTCGGCGGTGTGGTTGTAGACCACGTCGAGGATGACCTCGATACCGTGATCATGAAGCGTTTTGACCATCGTCTTGAACTCGTTGACCTGTCTGCCGTGCCGGTTGTCACGGGCGTAGCGGACGTCGGGGGCGAAGAAGCCGATGGAGTTGTAGCCCCAGTAGTTGCTGAGGCCCTTCTCCTTCAGGTAGCGATCCGAGACGAACTGGTGCACGGGCAGCAGCTCCACGGCCGTCACGCCGAGCGCCTTCAGGTGCTCGATGATCGGCGGCAGCGCCAATCCGGCGTAGGTCCCCCGAAGCTCCTCCGGAACGTCGGGGTGGAGCCGGGTCAGGCCCTTGACGTGCGCTTCGTAGATGACGGTCTGGTTCCAGGGCGTGCGCGGCGGCCGGTCGTCGCCCCACGTGAAGGCCGTGTCGACCACGATCGCCTTCGGCATGTGGGCGGCGCTATCTCGCTGATCCATCTTGAGATCCGCGTCGTCATCCGGGCCCAGCTCGTAGCCGAACAGCGCGTCGTCCCAGGTGATGGTGCCGTCGATGGCCCGGGCGTACGGATCGAGCAGGAGCTTGTGCGGGTTGAACCGATGGCCGGCGGCGGGCTCCCACGGGCCGTGGACGCGGAAGCCGTAGCGCAGTCCCGGCCGCGCCTCGGGCAGGGAGACGTGCCAGACGTGATCGTGGTTGTGGGTGATCGGGATCCGGGCCGTCTCCTGCGCGGCATCGTCGGCCTCGAACAGGCACAGCTCGACGCCGGTGGCGTGCTCGGAGAACAGCGCGAAATTGACTCCGGAACCGTTCCAGTGAGCGCCCAGCGGATACGACCGCCCAGGTCTGGTACGGATCGAATCTCGGTCTCGGGGGGTCACGGCACCCAAACGTGCGAAAGCGGTGCCAGCATACAACGGCGCCAGATCGAGGGCGGCGAATCGAGGCGCGCCACGGCTTTGCCGGGGCGCGACGAGCGCTGGGGGGTCTGGGGGGCCATATCGGGGCCCCCCATGTAATCAATCAATTGAGCTTGGCGCGGACGGTGTGGAGGGTGCGAGCGAGCTGCTGATCGGTCGGCGCGATTCGCCGGGCCGTCTCGAGCTCGCGCAGAGCGTCCCACCAGCGGCCGCGCCGCATGTGGATGCGGGCCAGGTTCATGTGCGGGAACTGGCGCGGCTCGTAGCGCGGCGCCGTCTTCGCGCGTTCGAGCCAGGGAATCGCCTCCTCGAGCTTGTCCTGCTGGATCAGGTAGACGCCGATGTCGTTGTACGGGTTGCCGAAGTCGGGATCGACCTCGATGGCGCGCAGACACTCCGCCGTCGCCTCCTCCAGCCGCCCCTGGAACGAGTACGTCCATCCGAGAAACGTGTGGGCCTCGGCCGTCGGGCAGACGGCGATCGACCGGCGGTACGTCTCGATGGCTCCGTCGAGGTCGCCGGCCATCTGCTGGCGGTAGGCGTCGCGCCACAAGGCGATGGCGCGCTCCCGGTCGGCGGCCCGCTCGTCGCTCACAGCGGTGGCCGGCGACCGCTCCAGGGCGCGATGGCTTCGAAGGCGCCGGCCGCTCGCAGGACGGTCGCGTCGGCGAGGCGGCGCCCGACGATCTGGAGGCCGACGGGCAGCCCATCACGGGTGAAGCCGCAGGGGACCGAGATCGCCGGAAGGCCCATCATCGCGAACGGGTACGTGAACGGGAACCACGCGATCGGCGAGGACACGCGGCGGCCGGCGATCTCGCGCGGGTACTGCATCTCCAGCGGGATCGGCGGGACGGCCGTCACCGGCGTGAGCAAGAGGTCGAAGCGCTCGAAGAATTCCCGGACCAGCTGCCACATCGCCGTCCGTCGGTGGGACGCGCGCTCGAAATCGACCGCGGTCATGCCCCCTGCGCGCTCTATTCGCTCGACGAGGATGGGATCCATCTCGGCTCTCCACTGACCGAGGTCCTGCTGGCTCGCGGCGGCGCGGAGCGGGGCCGTCAGGTCGAGAAACAGCGCTTCGGGATCGTCGAAGCCCGGATCGCTCTCCTCCACCGCACAGCCGAGGTCCGTGAAGCGTCGGGCGGCCGCCGTGCAGACGGCGCGGATCTCCGGGTCGACGGCGGCATAGCCGAGGTCGGAGCTGAAGGCGACCCGCAGGCCGGCCACGCCCCCGTCCATGGCGCGGGCGAAGCTCTCGGCGCCGAGCGGCAGCGACATCGGATCGCGCTCGTCGGGGCCGGCCATGACCGACAGCAGCAGCGCGGCATCGCGCACGGTGCGCGCCATGGGTCCCACGCAGGCGAAGCTGGTCCAGCCGTTCGCGTTGGGGTAGCGCGGCACGCGGCCAAGCGTCGGCTTGAGCCCGACCACGCCGCAGCATGCCGCCGGCTGGCGAATCGAGCCCGCCAGGTCACTGCCCTCGGCGAGCGGACCCAGCCCGGCCGCGAGGGCGGCGGCCGCACCTCCGCTCGACCCGCCCGGCGTGCGCCCGAGGTTCCAGGGGTTACGGGTGGCGCCGAAGATCCGGTTGTCGGTGACGCCCTTGCAGCCGAGCTCCGGCGTGTTCGTCTTGCCGAGCACGATAGCTCCGGCCCGCCGGGCACGCTCGACCACCGGCGCGTCGGCCTTCGGGATGTGGTGCTCCCAGATTCGCGAGCCGTAGGTCGTCCGGATACCGGCGGTTGCCGTCAGGTCCTTGAACGAGATCGGCACGCCGTGGAGCGGGCCGAGCACGTCGCCGCGCACGACCGCCGCCTCGGCCAGCCTGGCCTGGGCCCGCGCGGCTTCCGCCGCCACCGTGCAGAACGCGTTGATGGTGGGATTCACGCGCTCGATGCGGGCGAGCACGGCCTCGGTGACCTCGACCGGCGACACGCGGGCCAGGCGGACGTCGGCGGCCAGCGTGGTGGCGTCGACCCAGCAGAGGTCGTCACTCACCGTCGCACCCGGGAACTCCCGACGTGTCGGCCGGCGCGATCTCGGCCATGTCCGACTCGAGCTGCAACGTGTCGGCGATCTTCGTGTAGCTCGAGAACATCTGCGCCACGCCGACGATCTCCATGACGCCGCGCTCGCTCACCCCGAGCCGCCGCATCTCGCCGAGGTGGAAGTGCAGCCCGAAGGGCGAGCGTGTCGTGAGCGACACGGCGAAGGCCAGCGCCTCCTTGTGACGCCGTGTGAGGCAGCGATCGCCGAACGCGCGCTTCACGGCGGCGAAGACATCGGCGAGATAGGCGGGGTCGCGCGCGAGGACGCGGAACGGCGTGGGCACCTCACCGCCCCCGTAGAAAACCCGCACGTCGGCGAAGACGGCGTCCGCCTCGGACACGGCGTCCGTGAGCGGCGGCAGCGCGGCCGCCAGCCCGTCGGCGGCGACGTTGAGCGCGTTCGTCACGCCGACGACGAAGGCGGCCTCGTACCACGGCCCGTCGCCCGCCAGCCCCTGCAGCTTCCCGGCTGCAGTGTGCGCCTCCACTCAGTACGTGCAGGCGTTGGCGCCGCTGACGACGGCCGCCACCATCTCCTTCTCGGCGCGCGTGAACTCACCGGGCGCCATCGCGCGCTTCATGGCGCGCCCGTGCGGCCCGCCGAAGTGCGGATCCCACGCCATCACGCGGCTCATGGCCGGCGGCTGCTCGAAGTCGTAGCCGAACCACGCCTTGGACAGCTCGAACAGCCGCCGCGCCGGCTCGGGATACTCGGAGGCGTCGCGGAGCCGGACGGTCGGCATGGCCGCTACTGTTCCGTTTCCGCCCGCTGGCGCTCGAGCACCTTCGCGGTGGCGCGGCCCTTGTCCGGAACCGGGTCCTTCACGACGCCGTACGCATCGCGCCCCTCGTGCCCCTCGGGCAGGTACTCGGTGATCGGCAGCCCGTCGGGCGTGACGAAGAGCAGGCAGTGGCAGTACTTGTACTTCTGCATCTCGTCGCAGGCACAGATCCAGCGGCGCAGCTTGGCCTCGGCCTGCGGATCCGGATAGAAGTTGCAGGGACACAGCGGGCGGCCGACCTGCTCGATGTGGCGCGCCAGCCCCTCGACCACCGTCTGCGTCACGCTGCGATCGGGATGCAGCGAGGTTCCCGACTTCTCCGCGTACTTCTTCGCGTACGCCCACATCTTGTCGATGTTGGCCTGTGACGGCTCAGCCATGGTCAAACGCTCCCGAGCGCTTCGTCGATCTTCTTGGGATTGAAGCCGGCGAGCTTGTGCTCGCCGATCAGGATCACCGGCAGCGACGTGAGCCCGATCTCCATCAGCTCCTCGCGCGCGCCGGGATCGCGCCCGACGTTGCGCTCCGTGAACTGCACGCCCTTGTGCGACAGATACTCTGTCGCGCGATGGCAGGGCCCTCAGCCGACGTTCGTGTAGATGGTGACCTTGGGCGGCATCGAGTCTCCTCTCGGTGTTCTAATCTGCGCGGACGATGTAGCCGACGCGGATCGTGCCCTCGGTGAGGATCTGGGCGCGCAGGCCGCCGCGATGGATCAGGCCTTTCATGACGCCCGGGCTCGTGAGCTTGTCGAGGTACTTGCACGGCTCGCACAGCCGCGTGCCGCGCAAGCGCACCGTCCCGATGCGGAACGTGGCGCCCACGAGATGGTTGAGCGGCACGCCTTGCGTCGCGATGTTGCGTCGCGTCTCCGCCGGCGTGAGCTTCATGTCGAGCGCCTCCACGGCCTCGATCTCGATGAGCGTGATCTCGCGGCCGCCCTCGGAAGGCTTGCCGGAGTAGTGGCCGCGGCCGGTGCAATAGCGATCGCCTTCCAGCCCGCGCCCCGGGACAGCGCGCACGTCGTGCACGGACACCATCGGCGCGCCGGCTTCGGGCGCGATGTGGATCGAAACGACGTTTCCCTGCCACATGGGCCGGATTGTAACACCGGCCGGCACGGTTCCTGCTTGGCCAAGCGAGAGGATGCTGAGCACCGAATCGCTCACGGAAGCCGAGGCGCGCGCCGCCGATACGCAGTTCGCCGCTCTGACCGGCACCGTCAACCTCGAGCGCAAGCTGCGCGCCAATCCTGCGATGGCTGCGCGCTTCGAGGGCGCGCTCGCGCGCGCCGTCCGGTCGGCGTATCGGGCGTCGCCGGACGTCGACGCGGCGCACTGGCTGCTGCAGCGCACGCTCTACCGCGTGAACCGGCTTGGCCTGTTCTGGTACGACGAGCCGCGCCGGTATGCCAACGAGCGATCGCCGTACCTGATGGCCGTCCGCGAGCGGATCGAGCGCGCATGGCAGGAGTGGGAGATGCGCGCGCTGGACGTGGCGGCGTTGCGCCGACTGGAGGCGCCGCTGGCGCTGCGGGCGCGCGTCCGCGCGGAGCTCCGCGCGCCGGCCTCGGCTCACGGCCGGTACTTCGCGCAGGCGACGGCGCCGGCTGGCTATTGCCGGCTCGTGCAGATCGCCGCCCTCGAGGCCTCGAGCGAGGTGAGTCATCTCGCGCGCGCGCTCGCCGGGCCCGCCAACAACATCCAGGCCACGCTGACTCGCGTGCTCGTCGAGCGTCAGCGCCAGTCGACGTTCTTCCGCGCGATGCTCGACGCGTGCGAGCTGTCGCCGGAGCCCGAGGCGTACTTCGAGCGGCTGCCGTGGGAAGTGCTCGCCTCGATCAATCAGTCGTTCCTGCTCTCCGATCGCCGCCGACACTTCCTGCGCTACATGGGCGCGCTCCTCTATCGCGAGACGTCCACCCCGGCCGCGTTCGGCGAGTATCGGGCGGCGGCGGCCCGGCTGGGACTGAGCCGCCGCGCCCGCGACTACTGGGACGCCCACGTCCAGCACGATGCACGTCACGGCCGCTGGCTGCTCGAAGGCGTCGCCCTGCCCCTGGCCGCGCACCACCGCGGAGACGCCTGGGAGATCGTCCTCGGCTACGATCAGCAGAAGCTGATCGCGGAGCGCGCCGTCGGCGCCATCGCGCGCGCCGCGCGCGACGCCGACCAGGCGGCCACGCTGCGCGCCGCCGCCTGACATCGTAGACTCCTCGCATGAGCACGCTGGGCGATCTGCCGCCCGACCAGGCCCGCCTGTGGCTGCACCGGGTGGCGGGATGGGTCGCCGATTACCGCGAGGCGGTCCACCAGCAGCGCGTGACCCCCGACGTCACGCCGGCGGACATCGCCGCCGCGTTGCCCGCACTTCCGCCGGAGCACGGCGAGAAGCTGTCGGCGATCTTCGAGGACCTGGACCGCCTGATCGTGCCCGGGCTGGTGCACGGCACCCATCCGAGATGCCTTTCCGAGCGCGACGCCGCGCCGGCGACGCCCGGCATCTTCGGAGAGTGGCTCGCCGTCGCGCTGGGCGCCGGCGCGCCGGCCTCACCGACGGCCGCGGCGCTCGAGACCACGACGCTCCGGTGGATCCGCGCCGCGCTCGGCCTGCCGGACGGCCTCGACGGCATCGTCGAGCACTCGCCGGCGGCGGCGACCCTGCGCGTGCTCGCCGTCGCCCGCGACGCCGCGTACACGGACGCGTCTCGACGCGGGCTCGTGGGCGGGCCCATGCTGATGCTCTACACCTCGGACGAGGGCTACGAACGGGTCGCGCCGGCCGCCATCACGCTGGGGCTCGGCACCGACTGCATCCGCCGGGTGGAGACCGACGGCGAGCATCGTCTCCGGCCGGCCGCCCTGCGGGCGGCGATCGCTCGCGACGTCCACGCTCGACTCCGGCCGCTCGCCGTCGTCGCCACCGTCGGCACGCCGTCCTGCGCCGCCGTCGATCCCGTGCCGGCCATCGCCGACGTCTGCGCGCACTACAAGCTCTGGCTTCACGTCGACGCCTCCCACGGCAGCGCGCTCGCCGTCCTGCCCGAAGGCCGCTGGGTCCTCGACGGTGTCGGCCGCGCCGATTCGGTGGTCGTGAACCCGTCGTCGTGGCTCTTCGTTCCGCAAGACTTCAGCGCGCTCTACACGCGGCGGCCGGAGCTGCTCGATGCCCCGGCGCGTGCGGACCGCCATGGCCTCCCCGTCCTCAAGGCGTGGGTGGCGATGCGCGCCCTCGGCCGCGCCGGGCTCGAGGCCCGGATTCGCGAGCACGTCCGCCTCGCGCGGCGCTTCGCCGACTGGATCGAGGCGGATCCCGACTTCGAGCTCATGGCGCCGGTGACGATGGCCGTGGTCTGCTTCCGCGCCCGCCCCGCGGGGATGAGCGATAGTCAGCTCGACGAGCTGAACGAGCGCCTGGTGGCGCATGCGACGGGCAGCGGCCGCGTCTATCTGACCGCGGTGCGTGTCGGCGGAGCCGCGGCCATGCGCGTGGCGATCGGCAATGTGATGACGGCAGAGTCCCACCTCGCCGATGCGTGGGCAGTCATCCACGACGCGTTCGACCGGACACTGGTCGACTGAGTGGCGCGGGCTCATCCGGCGACGCTCGGGCGACATGCCAGCGGATGTAGCACATCGATCGCCCACGCGAGGTCGAGTCGTTCACCAAGCCAGCTCGGCATCAACGTGCGCGCGTCGATGCGGAGCCACGCGCGTCAGTCCCTAGCCCTCTCGTGCACCGCGCGGTGGTGCCGCCGACAGGCATCGCGAGATTCGAGAGGATCGTGGGGCCGCCGTGCGCCCAATGTCGGATGTGATGGCCCTGGCCGAACCGCCGTGATGTTGCCATCGGCATCGTGGCGCATGACGACCCGGCTCGCGTCGCAGGCGAGCCGCTGCGACGTCTCCGCAGAGATGCGCGCCGTCGAGGATCGACTGACCGAGCGCGTCGGCATCGGCCAGCACGGCGGCGTCGACGTGGCTCGAGCGCGGTCTCCGCGACCAGAGCGAGCGCGTCCGCCTGCTGCTGGCCCAAGGTCGGAAGGTCTTCGGCGATGATGAGCCCGGTGCGCATTCTCGGCGGCGCATCGGTAGGACCAGACGTTCCCGCGGGAACGTCGACGGTGTTGCGGCGCCGAGCCTGAGCGAGCGTGTCGCGAGCGGCTGCCAGCGCCTGCATGAATACGGCGCCCGCCTCCGGCTCCCGCCGTCCCCGGACAACCACCCATGCCGTCGTCATCTTGGTCTCGGGTGTCGCCACACGGGTAATTGCCCGACTGAGGGCCTCCCATCTGCTCGCTTGACGCTGCCCGTCGCTGTGTCCTACCGTCACGCCGTCCACCGTGCGCCATCGGGAGGCGCCCATGAAGCTGGGGATCGGTCTGTTCGTTCTCGTCGTGGTCGTCGCTGTCGCGTCATTCGGCGTGCCGCTCGACACCGAGGCGGCGCCGGGCGCAGCGTCGGTCAGGATTGGCGTGCTCTCCCAGCTATCGTCCGAGGAAATTGCGCCCGCCGTCGCTGGCTTCCGCGAGGGGCTACGCGACGGAGGCTACGTTGACGGACAGAACATTGCGATTGAGTGGCGATGGGCGCGAGGCGACGTGAGGCGCTTCCCCGAACTGGCCGCCGATCTCGTGCGCCTCGAGGTCGCAGTCATCGTCGCCACCGTCAATCACTCGATTCAGGCTGCGCGGGCCGCGACCACGACCATTCCTATCGTGATGGTCGTGCCGTCCGATCCCGTCGGGCTGGGGTTCGTGCGCAGCCTGGCGCGGCCCGGTGGCAACATCACAGGACTGACCTGGCAGACTCGGGAGGCGGTCCCCAAACGTCTCCAGTTCCTCAAGGAGGTCGTTCCGAACCTGTCTCGCGTCGCCGTCCTCTGGGACCCGACCGAACCGGCGCGCCGACTCCAGGTCGAGGAGGCCGAGCGTGCTGCCCCGGCCGTCGGGGTGCAGCTCCATGTCTTCGAGGTTGGGAGCCCCAAGGAACTCGACGGCGCGTTCGAGGCAATGGCTCGCGCGCAGGTCGGCGGAGTCCTCGTCGAAGCGAGCGCGATGCTGGCCGCTCGGCGAGCACACGTTGCGGATCTCGCGCTGAAGAACCGTCTGGCAACGATCGGCTGGTGGAGAGGGTGGCCGGAGGCCGGGGCTCTGCTGTCCTACAGCCCGAGCGTTGTGGAGCAGTACCGGCGAGCCGCAAACTTCGTGGCCAAGATTCTCAAGGGCGCGAAGCCAGCCGACCTTCCGGTCGAGCAACCCACGAAGTTCGAATTCGTCATCAACCTCAAGACCGCCAAGGCGCTCGGCCTCACGATCCCGCCGGCGCTGCTGCTGCGGGCGGATCACGTCATCGAATAGCGCCAATCGCGTCGGCGAGGTAGGCAGGTAATAACGCGGTGTCGGCTCGGCGGGAGCATCGCCGAAGTAGACAGAAGCGCCCCGGGAATCACCGGGGCGCTTCGTGAACCGCGAAGAGCGTCGGTGGTCAGCCTAGCAGGGCTCCGAGCGCAGCGTCAGCTCGATCTTGTCGCCCTTCTTGTAGTCGCGCAGCGTCTCGGTGGAGCCTTTGAACTCGTGCGTCTTGCCGTCCGGCGCCTTCACGGTCAACATCCCGCTCTTCTGATCGATCTGCGTCACCTCGCCCTCGATCTTCTGCGGGGCCTTGCTGACCTTCCCGCCGCCCGCGCCCGGCGACGCCGACGGCTGGCACTGCGCCTTCGGATCCTGAGCGAACGCCGGCCCCACGATCAGCATGACGGCGGCCATGAGAGCCGCCAGGAGCGTCAGAGTCTTCATGGCGGTCCTCCTTAGTCGTCCTTCTTCTTGGTGACGTCGTAGATTGCGCCGGCCGCGGCGCCGACGCCGGCGCCGATCAGCGCGCCCTTGCCCGCTCCGTAACCGGTTCCTGCGCCGACGGCAGCGCCCGCGCCCGCTCCGACGGCCGTACCCGTAGCCGTGCCGCAACCGGAGACTGCCATGGCCAGCATGGACATTCCGACCGCGGAAGAGATCAACATCTTCATGACAGATCCTCCCGTGTGACGGTGATTTGCAAGCGGTGGACCACCGAAGCGCGGTCCGCCGCCGTCACCTGTGGGACGGCTGAGGGGAGGAATCTGTTCAGCCGATGCGGATGTCGAGCCAGCCGTGGGATGTGACGTGCAGCCGCTCGGTTTCCCGCACGAGGACGGTCGTCGTCGCCGACTCCAGCAGTGCCGGCCCCTTCGTCTCCCAGCCGGCGGGCAGCTCGTCGAGGCGAAAGACAGGGACGTCGAGCCAGTCACCGAGGTAGACGCGTCGCCGGGCGGCGTTCGGCGCCGCGCGCCGCTCGGTCACGCCCTGTCCGGCGGGCAGCGGCGGCAGCTCGCCCACCACGGCCACGCGCGCGTTCACCACGACCACCTCCTGACCCGGCGCGCTGTACGCGTAGAGCTCCTCGTGACGGCGATGGAAGCGTGCGGCGATCTCGTCGAGCAGGTCGGCGCGCGCGAGGTCGACGCCGTCGAGGCTCACCTGGATCTCGAAGATCTGCTCGCCATAGCGCATGTCGACGGAGCGCCGCACGCTCACAGGGCCGTCGAAGGCGCCGAGCCGCTTGCGGCCGTCGGCCTCCATCTGCGCGAAGATGCGACGCAGCGTGGCCGGCGCCAGTCGCGACACTTCGCTCACGTGCGAGCGCACGAGCTCGTAGCGCAGGTCGGTGGCGAGCATGCCCCACGCCGACAGCACGGCGGCGACGTTGGGCACCACGACGCGCCGGATCTCGAGCAGGCGGGCGACCTCGGTGATGTGCAGCCCCGCCGCCCCCCCGAACGCCACGATGGCGAACTTTCGGGGGTCGACGCCGCGGCGCACCGACACGATCTTGATGCCCTCGGCCATGTTCGTGTTGACGACCTTCGAGATTCCCTCCGCGGCGGCCACGCGGTCCGTGCCGAGCTGCTTGGCCACGCGGTCGACGGCGGCCTCGGCCGCGTGCCGGTCGAGCCCGATGCGGCCACCCAGGAAATTCGCGGGGTCGAGGAAGCCGAGAACGACGTTGGCGTCGGTCACGGTGGCGCCGGTGCCGCCCTTGCCGTAGCAGGCGGGGCCCGGATCGGCGCCGGCACTCTCCGGTCCGACGTGCAGGATGCCGCCCGCGTCGACCCGCGCCAGTGAGCCGCCGCCGGCGCCCAGCGTGTGAATGTCGAGGCTCGGAAGCGCGACCTTGGCGATGCCGACGGTCTTCTCGCCGGTGAGCTGGGGCACGCCGCCCTGCAGCAGCGCGATGTCGGTGCTCGTCCCCCCCATGTCGAAGGTGATGAGGTTCCCCTCGTCCAGGAGCTTCGCGGCGTAGCGTCCGGCCGCGAGACCACCGGCGGGACCGGAGAGCACGGCGCCGGCGGCCAGCCGCGCCGACTCCTTGATGGGCGCCACGCCGCCGTGCGACTGCATGATGAGCACGTCGCCGCGATAGCCCCGGGCGCCGAGGCGGACGCGCAGGCTCGTCAGGTATCGCGCGAGGCTCGGGCCGACGTACGCGTTCACGACCGTCGTCCAGATCCGCTCGTACTCCTTGATCTGCGGCAGCACGACGGACGACAGCGACACGTACGCCTTCGGCAGCCGCCTGGCGATGGCGCGGGCGGTCGCCACCTCGTGGCGGGCGTTGCGGTAGGCGTGCAGGTAGCACACGGCGACGGCGTCGACGCCGGCGCGGACGAGGGCCGTGAGCGCCGCGTGCAGCGAGCGGGCGGCCAGCGGAGTGGTCACGCGGCCGTCGAAGGCGATTCGCTCGCGCACGCCGAGGCGCAGCGCGCGCGGGACGAGCGGGACCGGCGGCGGCATGCGCACGTTGTAGCGATCGTCCTTGAGGCCTTCGCGCATCTCGATGATGTCGCGGTGGCCCTCGGTGGTGAGCAGCCCCACCCTGGCGCCCTTGCGCTCGAGGAGCGAGTTGGTGGCGACCGTGGTGCCGTGCACGATGCGCTCGGTGCGCGCGAGCAGACCGTCCAGGTCGGTCCCGCACTCCGCCGCCAGCAGCCCGAGGCCCTCCACGAGGCCCTCCGACTGGTCACGCGGCGTGGAGGCGCACTTCGCGATGACGACGCGGCCGGTCTCGTCGACGGCCGCCAGATCCGTGAACGTGCCGCCGACGTCGATCCCGATCCGCCACATCTAATACAGTCTCTTCGCGTAGCCCTCGTCGATGTGCCGGGCCAGTTCTTCGACCGTGCAGGCGGGCTTCGCCTGGTCCCAGAACATCTGCGCGGCCGTGGCGAGGCGCTCGACCGGCGGCCAGCGGTCGGGCTGCCAGAGAGATGAACGAATGAAAGCCTTGGCACAATGCAGGAATACTTCCTCGACTTCGACACCGATCGCGAGGAGCGGCCGCTTGCCCTGCGCCTCCATCGAGGCCAGCAGCGCGCCATCGCTGGTGATGCAAGCCCGGCCGTTCACGCGCAGCGTCTCGCGTCGGCCCGGAATCAAGAAGATCAGGCCGACGTGCGGGTTGGTGAGGATGTTGCGCATGCCATCGAGCCGCTTGTTGCCCGGACGGTCGGGGATGGCCAGGTGGCGCTCGTCCAGCACGCGCACGAATCCCGGTGCGTCGCCCTTCGGGGAGACGTCGCAGTGGCCGGCGGCGTCGGCGGTGGCCACGAGCACGAAGGGGGCGTGGGCGATGAAGGCCTGGCAGTGCGCGTCCAGCGCGCCGATCTGCTTCTTGAGGGCCAGGTCGCTCGGGGTGCCGACCAGCGCCCGCAGCGCATCCTCCGAGGTCACGACGTCACGGAACATCGAGCTCCTCCTCTCCCGCCTCCGGCCGCACGTCGAAGGCGTTCAGCGTGCAGGCCAGCATCGCATAGTAGCCGATGGTCGCCGTCAGCTCGACCAGGCCCTGCACGCCCAGCCGCGCGCGCAGCGCCGCCACCGTCGGCTCGTCGGGCCGGTGCGTGACCAGCACCTGGCTGACGTAGCCGACGATCTGCGCGTCATCGTCCGTGAGCCCGGCCGGCGCCCGCCGCTCGCGGATGGCGGCGATCGTCTCCGCGCTCACACCGGCCTTGCGCGCCTCGCGAACGTGGTACGCCCATTCGAAGTCGCAATCGAGCACGCGCGCCACCGACAGGATGACGAGCTCGCGGTCCATCGCGGAGAGCGCGGAATCGAAGCGGATGTAGGCGCCGAGCTCGGCCGTCCGATCGGCGAGCACCGGGCTGTGCAGCAGGGCCGCGAAGGGGCCTACCACGCGGCCCCGGCTCTTGGCGATGCGCATCCAGACATCGCGATGCGCCGGCGCCATCTCGTCGGCGCGCGTGATGAGCGGGACGCGTGCCATCAGTCGATCGCGGCGTGCACGGCGTTGCTGATCCGGTCCATCCGTTCGCTGTGCCACGGGTCGGGCACGCGGTTGTTGGTCAGGTACGCGAACGACACGCCGGAGTCGGGATCCGCCCAGCAGTACGACGAGCCGACGCCGCCGTGGCCGAACGTCCGCGGCGAGGCCAGCGAGCCGAGGCCGCGGATGGTGTCGGTGGTGCCGCGCAGGTGCGGGCCGAGCCCCCGATGCATCGGCATGCCCATGTAGCCGTCGACGCGATCGCCCGTGTAATTGCGGAGCACGTACGCGATCGTGCGTCGCGACAGGAGCCGGCGGCCGTCGAGGGCGCCGCCGTTCAGCAGCATCTGATAGAACGCCGCCATCGCCCGCGCGGTGCCGTAGCCGCCGCCGCCCGGCGAGCCGGCGCGGCGGAAGCGCGCGTTGTTGTCGTCCGCCCGCTTGACCGGCCGGCCGTCCGCACCCGGCTCGTGCATGTCGGCCGCGCGCTCCTGCACCGCATCCGGCACCCCGACGAACAGCTCGTCGCCGAGGCCCAGCGGGACGATGAGCTCCTCCCGGATGAAGCGCCGGTAGTCCTTCCGGGCCAGCGCCTCGATCAGCACGGCGGCCGTCCAGTGCGCGGCCAGGCGGTGATAGTGGACGCGTGAGCCCGGCTCCCACTCGAGGGCGAACTCGCAGACCGTCTTGCGCAGCAGCTCGTGGTCGTCCCAGGCCTGCGCGGGCACCTCGGCGTTCGGGAATCCGGCCTGGTGGGAGAGCAGCTGGATGATCGTGATCTCGCCCTTGCCGTTGGCCTCGAAGCCCGGCACGTGGGCGGCCACGGGATCGGTGAACGCCAGCGCGCCGCGGTCGGCGAGCAGCCATACCGCGCACGCCGTGAGCACCTTGGTGTTCGAGTACAGCAGCCACACGGTGTCGTCGGTCGCCGGCACCCGCGCCGGATCGGTCCGCGCGTCGCCGACCGAGCGCATCAGCGCCAGCTTGCCGTGGCGCGCCACCGCCACCTGGGCGCCGGGATAGCGTCCGTCCGCCACGTGATGGGTGATCTGCTCGAGCAGCCGCTCGAGGGCGGCGGCGTCGAGGCCGAGGCTGGCCGGCGAGGCAGAAGTCAGCGGGAAGCTCATGCGGGTCTCCGCGGGTAGCCGAGGGTCTTCAGGGACTCGGTGATCTCGGTCAGGATCGCCGGGTCGTCGATCGTGGCGGGCGCCGCGTAGGGAGCGCCGTCGGCGATCTTCTTCATGGTGGCGCGCAGGATCTTGCCCGAGCGCGTTTTCGGCAGCCGCTTGACCACGGCCGCCGTCTTGAACGCCGCCACCGGCCCGATGGTCTCGCGAACCTTCTCCACCAGCTCGCGCACGATGTCCGCTTCGGAGCGACTCACGCCCGCCTTCGTCACCACGAAGCCGACCGGCACCTCGCCCTTGATATCGTCGGCGACGCCGACCACGGCGCACTCGGCGATATCGGGATGCGCGGCGAGCACTTCCTCCATCGCGCCCGTCGAGAGCCGGTGCCCCGCCACGTTGATGATGTCGTCGACCCGGCTCATCACGTAGAGGTAGCCGTCGTCGTCCTGGTACCCCGCGTCGCCCGTCAGGTAGAAGCCGGGATGCTTCGTCAGGTACGACGTCTCGAAGCCCGCGTCGTTGTTCCAGAGCGTGGGCAGGCAGCCCGGCGGCATCGGCAGCCGGATGGCGATCGAGCCGATCTGGCCGCGCGGCAGCTCGCGGTTGGCGTCGTCGAGCACCCGGACGTCGTAGCCGGGCACCGCTTTCGTCGGTGAGCCGGGCTTCACCGGCAGCATGCCGAGTCCGACGCAGTTCGCGGCGATCGGCCAGCCCGTCTCCGTCTGCCACCAGTGGTCGACGACGGGCACGCCGAGGCGCTCGCGCGCCCACACGAGCGTGTCGGGATCGCAGCGCTCGCCGGCCAGGAACAGCGTGCGGAAGCTCCGGAGGTCATGGCGCTCGATGTGCGCGCCCTTGGGGTCCTCCTTCTTGATGGCGCGGAAGGCCGTCGGCGCCGTGAAGAGCGCGTTGACGCCGTGCTGCGCGCTCAGGCGCCAGAACGCGCCCGGGTCGGGCGTCCCGACGGGCTTGCCCTCGTAGAGGATCGTCGTGCAGCCCTTCAGGAGCGGCGCGTAGACGATATAGGAGTGGCCCACCACCCAGCCGATATCCGAGGCGGCCCAGAACGTCTCGCCGGCGCCCATTCCGTAGACGGCGCTCATCGACCACTTGAGGGCGACGGCGTGGCCGCCGTTGTCACGCACGACGCCCTTGGGGATGCCGGTCGTGCCCGACGTATAGAGGATGTAGAGCGGATCGGTGGCGGCGACCGGCACGCATTCGACGGACTCGGCGCCGCTCATGAAATCGCCCCACTCGAGGTCGCGCCCCTTCACCAGCGGCGCCGAGAGCTGCGGCCGCTGGAGAATCACGCAGCGCCCCGGCTTGTGCGAGGCGAGCTCGATGGCGCCGTCGAGCAAGGGCTTGTAGGCCACCACACGCCCGGGCTCGATGCCGCACGAGGCCGACAGCATGAGCTTCGGGCGGGCGTCGTCGATCCGCTTGGCGAGCTCGTTGGCCGCAAAACCACCGAAGACGACGGAGTGGACGGCGCCGATGCGCGCGCACGCGAGCATCGCCATGACCGCCTCGGGGACCATCGGCATGTAGATGATCACGCGGTCGCCATGACCGATGCCCTGGCGGCGCAGCGCCCCTGCCATCCGCGCGACGCCGTCCCGCAGCTCGCCGTACGTGAAGACGCGCACGGTGTCGGTCACCGGGCTGTCGTACACGAGCGCGCGCTGCTTGCCGCGTCCGCGGTCGACGTGGAGGTCGAGCGCGTTGTAGCAGGTGTTCAGCGTGCCGCCTGTGAACCAGCGGTAATAGGGGGGCCGCGTGTCGTCGAAGACGCGGTCCCAGCGCCGCTCCCAGTAAACGTCCTCGGCCGCGGCCGCCCAGAATTCCACGGGCTTCGCCAGCGAGCGGGCGTGCGTGTCGTCGTAGACGCTGCGGATCATGAGCCGTGGGAGTGAAAGTAGGCGAAGTCGCTGCCCAAATCAACTCGTCGGCATGGTCGATGCAATATCGACCCGCCGAGGAGGATCGCCATGGCGGAGTATGAGAACTGGCGGCCCTGGCCAATGTGGAGCGCGGTCTGGGTGGGCGCGCTCACGGCACTGGCCGTCGGCTTGATCATCGGCCTCATCGGCTTCGCGGTCGGCGCCCACCAGATGGCCGGCCCGCGTATCACGACCTGGCAGAACGTGCGCCTCATCACCACGATCTTCAACGTCAGCGGGGCGTTCTTCGCCTTCGTGGCCGGCGGCTGGGTGGCCGCCCGGATCGCCGGCTTCCGACGTGCCGAGCCTGCGATGCTGCACGGCGGCGTCGTGTGGCTCGTCGCCGTTCCGGTGCTGATGCTGTTCGCGGCCCTCGGCGCCACCACCGCCTACGGCGGCTGGTACGGCGGGCTTTCGGGGGCACCGACCTGGGTGGCGCAGGTGCCGGCGGCCGGCGGCGACGTCGCCGCGGCCGTTCGCAATACCGCGCTGGCCACGGTCACCGCGCTGTTGCTTGGACTCGTCGGCAGCGTGCTCGGGGGCTGGATGGCCTCCGGCGAGCCGATGACCTGGACCTATTACCGTCGTCGGACGTTCGGTGATGTCGAGCGCCCGCGGCGCGTCGCATAAGAGGAGACTTTCATGCTGTACGTGCTGATGTGGCTGCTCGGCGTTCCGCTCACGCTGATCGTTCTGCTGTTCCTGCTCGGGATCGGCCGCTAGGTCGTCGCTGCCGCCGGGGCGGCTGCGCCCCGGCGGCGCGCGTCTCAGCGTCGGATGCTGCGGACGACGGTGTCCAGGAAGACCTCGACTTCGAGCACTCTCAGATAGCGCTCGATCTCGTCCGCGAGCCCTGACAGGCCCACGGCTCGGAGGTTGTCGGCGGCGCTGCACAGATAGCCGGCGGCGGAGAGCAATTCGGTCTCGCGCGTAGTAGCCATCGTGCCCCGTCTAATGAGCGCAATCGTACTGGCTGTCAAGGCGAAACTTGTCCACATATCCACACCAACTCACATCGAAAACGCTCAAGCCTTATAGTCGCTTGTACGGGCCCGACCTCGGCGTCGCGCCGCGCGGCGCCGGCCGGGCCGAACGCGGGGAGGCTGACGTGATCACGTGCATCTTCGAAAGCGGCTCACGCGCGTCCCTGCGCCACGTCGTCGTCCACGCCATCGTCGAGCGCGAGGGCGCCTTGCTGCTGGTCAAGCGCGCGCCGCGCCTGAGCGAGGGCGGCAAATGGGGACTCCCCGGCGGCTTCCTCGACCGTGACGAAACCCTCGTGGAGGGCGTACTGCGCGAGCTGCGGGAAGAGACGGGCTGGACGGGCGAGGTGCGAGGGTTGCTCCGCGTCAACTCGCGTCCCGGTCGGCCGCGCGAGGACCGACAGAACGTGGCCTTCGACTTCGTGATCACACCGCGCGAGCGCGTGGGCGAGCCCGATCACGAGTCGACCGCCGTCGAGTGGGTGCCGATCGATCGGCTGCCGCCACTCGACGCGCTCGCGTTCGACCACGGCGAGACGATCCGCCGCTACCTCACCCTGCGTGAGCGCCCGGACCAGACCCCATCCGTAGAGTGAGCGTAAAATCCTGTTGACGGTCTTCCCTATAGTTCGGATATGATCCGGCGCCATGTCTCGATGGCCGCGCGCGGGGACGCCCTGAGCCGTCGATGCGACAGACCTTGATCGTCGGCTTTGGCAGGTCGGGCCGGGATCTCCACCTCCGGTGCCTGAGGCGTGTGCCGCCCGTCAACGGCAACGGCGCCGCCCGCATCGGCATCGTCGACGTCGGCAAGCGACCGCTGAGCAGCGTGAGCAGCATGCCGGACGTCGAGGGATTTCAGACGCTCGCGGAGGCGCGCCGCCGATTCGACGAGGAGACCGTCGTGCACGTCTGCACGCCGCCGGCCACGCACTTCGACGTCCTTCGCGAGGCGGCGCGGCAGGGCTACTCGCGGATCATCGTCGAGAAACCGCTGGTGGACCGCCCGGCCGACCTCGACGCGCTCCACGCGCTCGTGAAGGAGCATCGCCTGAGCGTGTTCGTGGTCGCCAACTGGCTCAGCAGCGCGCTCACGTGGCGGCTGCGCGAGCTGCTGCAGAACCGGCCCGATCGCGGCTGGTCGCGCGTGACGATCAGCCAGGTGAAGCCGCGGTTCTCACGCAGCCTCTCGACGGCCAGCAAGGAGACGATCTTCGACGTGGAGATCCCGCACCAGGTGGCGTTGTCGCTCTTCCTCGGCGGCACCGGGCTGGAGGTCCGCCGCGCCGAGTGCACCGACATGGTGGTGAACAGCACGCGGATCCCCTACATGGGCCGGGCGATCATCACGCTCGAGGACAAGCACGGCCGCGTCATCGTCGTCTACTCCGACCTCACCTCGCCCATCCGGGAGCGCTCGGTCGAGGTCGTCTTCGACGACGGCACGCGCACGGTCGGCTACTACCCGTCGACGGAGGCGGACAGCTTCTCGCAGCTCCTGACGTTCCAGAAAGACCACGACTCGCCGGTCGGCCACGAGATCCTGCTCGACGATCCGCTCGGCGCGTTCCTTCGCGAGGTGTACGCGCACTTCGAGCAAGGCGCCCGGCGGCCGGCGAGCGACGTGGACTTCAACACGGCCGTCGTCGCGACCATCGGCAAGGCGAAGGCCGCCTGCGGCCTCCACGCCGCCGCCTGAGGCGGCTACCCCTTCACGCTGCCGGCGGTCAGGCCCTCGACCATGTACTTCTGCAGGTAGATGTAGGCGGCGATGACGGGCAACGTGGTGAGAACGGCGCCGGCCATCAGGTAGCCCCAGCCGTAGACGTCGCCGGTGATGAAGCTGGCCAGACCCACCGGCAGCGTGCGCAGCCTGCCGTCCGTGATGAACACCAGCGCGTAGAGGAACTCGTTCCACGCCTGCGTGAACGCGTAGAGGCCGGCGGCCAGCACGCCGGGCGCGGACAGCGGCAGCACCACGCGATAGAAGGCGCCGAAGCGCGTGGCGCCGTCGATCATGGCCGCTTCCTCCAGCTCCTCCGGAATCGACTCGAAGTAGCCCATGAGCAGCCACGTCACGAACGGCACCGTGAACGACGGATAGGCGGCGATCAGCCCGGCCAGGCTGTTGGCGAGGCCGAGGTTGCGCATCTGCGCGTAGAGCGGGATGAACAGGATCGAAGGCGGCACGAGATACGTGATCAGGGTGGCGCTGGCCATGAAGCCGCGCCCGAGAAAGCGGAGTCGCGCGAGCGCGTAGGCGCCGATGGTGCCGACGGCGGTGGCGAGGAGCGTGCTGCTGATGGCCACGGTGGCGCTGTTGCCGTACCACTTCACGAAGTCGGTCTTGGACAGGAGCTGCTCGTAGTTCTCACCGACCACCGGCCTCGGCCAGAACATCGACACGAGGCTGCGCATCTGCTCCTCGTTCTTGAACGACGTGATCGTCATCCAGTAGAACGGGAACAGCACGACGAAGCCGAGCGCGATCAGCACGCCGTAGGAGGCGACCGTCTGCACGCGACCGACGCGCGCGCCTCTCACCGCCGGCGCCCCTTCCGCATGTAGCGCGCGAGCACCATGATCGTCACCGCCAGCGCCGGCAGCAGGTAGAGCGCCACCGCGATGGCCTCGCCGAGCCGCTGGGCGCCGAACGCGGTCTCGTAGGTGAAGACCGGCATTACCATCGTGGTGCCGCCGGGACCGCCCTTGGTGAGGATGTAGACGATCTGGAAATCGTTGAACGTCCAGATCGTCGAGAGCAGGACCACGATGATCATGATGTTCTTGAGTCCCGGCAGCGTGACGTGCCGGAAGCGTTGCAGCGTCCCCGCCCCGTCGACGGCGGCCGCCTCGTACAGCTCCGCCGGAATGGCCTTCATGCCCGCCAGGAACGAGATTCCAAAGAAGGGGAACCCGCGCCAGATGTTGACCGCGATCACCGACGCCATCGCCGTGCCCGGCTCGGAGAGCCAGCCCACCCCCTGCGGCAGGATGCGCAGCACGCGCACGAGGACGTAGTTCAGCACGCCGAGACTGCCGTCGAAGATCCACAGGAAGTTCAGCGCGGAGACGACGGTGGGCGCCACCCAGGGAATCAGCAGCACGCCGGTCCAGAAGGACCGCCACCGGATGCGGGACGTGAGCACGAGCGCCATGACGACGCCGAGCACCAGCTTGAAGCCGACGGAGCCGAACGTGAAGATGAACGAGTTGACGACGGCGCGCTGGAAGAAGCCGTCCCAGGTGAGCCGGATGTAGTTCTCGAAGCCGACGAAGACCGGCGGCAGGCCGACCAGCTTGTGCGTCATGCTGAGGTAGATCGCGTACACGAACGGGTACGCGACCAGCGAGAGAACGAGCAGCAGGATCGGCGTGACGAAGAGATAGCCGAGCCGGTGGTCGGGCCCGAGCATGCGCTTGAGCCCGACCGCCAGACTGCCGCTCACCGCCGCCTTGCTCGGCAGTGACGCCGCCGGAACCGACACGGGACGCTCCTCCGCCTCAGCCGCGACTGCGGATGCGGTAGATGTCCTCCACGCGCTTGTGGGCTTCCTTCAGCGCCGCCTCGATCGAGAGACCGCCGGTCACGATGCGGCCGCCCATGTCGGCGAGGATGAACTGCGCCTCGACCTCGATGGCCGCGGGCGTGATCGGCCCCGGATACCCGGGCCACACCGACTTCAGAATATTTTCCTTCATGCCCTCGTAGTTGGGATTGCTCTTCCAGTAGGGATGCTCGGCGCGCTTCTTGTAAACGGGGCCCGCCTGGCCGCTGCAGGCGCTCATGTATTCCTCGAAGCGCTTTTCATCCTCGACCCAGCGCACGAGATCGTCGCAGAGCTCGGCGTGCTTGCTCGCCTTGAAGAGGCCCCAGTTGTAGGCGCCCGCAAAGACAAACGTACCGGCCGGCCCGCCGGGAGTCAGGATGACCTGCGTCTTGTCGTAGAGCGGGTTCTTCTTGGCGCCCATCGCGTAGTAGAGGCTGGCGCCGTTGTTCGTCATGACGAGCTTGCCCGCCATGAACGCCTCGTTGTTGTGGAGGTCCGTCCAGCCCATGACGCCGGGCGGCTGGATCTTGTGCTTCTGGATCGTGTCGACCGCGAATTGCATCGCGGCCATGTTGGCCTTGAGGTTCGACGTCGCCAGCGCGGGCTTGCCCTCCTTGTCCCAGGTGCCCCCGCCGTAGTCCCAGAGAAGGTTCTGGAGAAAGCCGCGCGCGTCGTCGGAGCGGTTCAGCGTCTGCCCGAAGCCCCAGAGGTCCTTGGCCGGATCCTGCGTCTTCTTCGCGACCTCGACCACGTCGGGATCGTAGACCTTGGGCATCTTGAGGCCTTTTTCCTCGATCAGGTCCTTGCGGACATGCAGGCCGCCGCCGAAGGCGAGCCGCGCCACCGCGAAGTACTGGCCGTTGAGCTGCACGACGCGGTCGGCATACGGCAGGAGTCCCCCGCGCCCGCTCGCGATGTCCTTGGCCAGCGCGGTGACGTCGCGGAGGGCCGGCCGATAGCGCATCGGCCCCTGGTAGTTCATCTCGGCGATGTCGGGCGGGTTGCCGGCCTCGATGGCCGCCACGAACTTCTGCTCGCGGTCGCCGAACGTCGCCCAGTCGAACTCGATCTGGACCTTGCGCTCGGCCGCCCACTGCTCGACCTGCTTGGCCAGGATGTCGTTGCCCGCCGTGACGTAGCTCTTGAAGAGCCACACGCGCAGCTTCGGGCCCGCCTGCGCGTGCGCCATCTTCCGCAGCACGTCGAGGCCCGCCGCGGTGCCGCCCGTGATGACGGCCGCCTTACGCAAGAACTCGCGGCGCGCCATCATGCCCGCCGCGAGCTGCTCTGCCAGGGTGCTCAGCCGAGAATCCATTCACGCTCCTCCTTTGGAGCCCTGCCGGATAGCCGCGAGTCTAAACGAGCGGATCAGGCGTGTCGACCGGCTGACATGGGGGCCTCGAAATGGCCCCCCTACCCCCACACGTTCGGAGCGCCCCGGCGAAGCCGTGGCGCTCCTCTGTCTCGCGGTCAGGTCCGGGGCGCGAGGATCATGTACGTCGCGCGGCCGACGGCGACCACGGTGCCGTCGGCGTCGGTCACCCGCACGTCGCCGAAGGCGATGGTGCGGCCGCGCTTCAGCAGCGTGCCCTCCGCGTAGATCTCGGCGCCACGGGCGGCCGCGAGATACGTCACGTTCAGGTCGAGCGTCGTCTGTCCGACGCCGCCGCCCGAGGCCTCGTTGACGGTCGACAGCGCGCAGCCGACGGCGGCGTCGACGAGCGCCGCGTACACGCCGCCGTGAACGGGCGCGCCGGGGGCGTTGCGGAGATCGTCGCGGGTCCGGACGCGCAGGCGCGCCCAGCCCTCGCGGACGTCCATGACCTCGATGCCGAGGTATTGCCAGAACCGGTTCAGGCGAGTGCGATCGCGCGCGACCGCCAGCAGGTCGTCAGCCACGCGGGCGGCGCTTGGCGCGCGTGACGAACCCGTTGGCGGCGTCGCTGGCGCGCGCCTCGGCGCGGCGCCTGGACGGACGTCCCCATCCGCCCCCGCCGGCCGACTCGACGAAGAACACGTCGCGCGGCCGCACCGGGATGCCGACCTCCTTCGTCTTCAGCACGCGGCTCCCCCCTCGCGACAGCAGCCGGTAGCGATGCGGCAGGCCGTCCTTGCCGCCGAGGATCCCGTACGACGCGTGCCGCACGCCGTCGCCGGCCGTGTTCGCCACCCCGGCCTCGGTGGTGTCGACGCGCAGTCGGAGGACGGAGCCGACACCGCCACGATGCTGCCCGTCGCCGCCCGAGTCGGGACGGAACTCGTGCTCCTCGAACGTCAGCGGAAAGCGCACCTCGGCGACCTCCACCGAGCCGAACTTGATGCCGCCCACCGCCTGTCCCTCGCCCGCCGTCTCCCAGCCGTCGCCGACCGAGCACGCGCCGCCGCCGCCGCGGGCGTGGAACATGTGCCAGATGAACGGCCGCTTCGTACGCGGGTTGACGCCCTTGATGGCGATGCGGAACCGGCGCGACCAGCCGGCCAGCACGCGATCGGGACAGGAACCGGCGAGCGCCTTGATCATGGCCTCCGCGATCTCCTGCGCGCAGTGATTGGTGGCCAGGGTCACCGGCGCCGGCGGGCGCGGATGGACGACGGTGCCTTCGCGGGTGATCACCTTCACCGGCCGGAACGCGCCGGAATTCTTGGGCGTGCGCGGGTCGACGAGGAAGGCGAGGGCCATGTGCACGGCCGACATCGTGTTGGGGAACGAGGAGTTCACGAACCCCTTCACCTGCGGATCGGAGTCGCTCAGATCGACCACGAGCCCGTCGCCCTTCTTCGTCACCGTGGCGCGGATGGCGACGTTCTCGATGCCGTGGCCGTCGTCGTCCAGCACGGACTCGCCGCGAAAGACGCCGTCCTTCCAGCCGCGGATGCACGCCCGCGCCTGGCGCTCGGCGCCGTCGAGAATCTCGTCCACCGCGTCGACGACGGTCTTGCTGCCGTACTCCTCGATCAGCGCCAGCAGCCGCCGCTCCCCGATGCGAGCCGAGCCGATCATCGCCCGCAGGTCGCCCATGAAGTCGTGCGGGTGGCGCACGTTGGTCGTGATCATGGTGAGCACGTCGTCGCGCACGACGCCGGCGTCGTGGAGCTTGAGCGGCGTGATGCGCAAACCCTCCTGCCAGATCTCCGTGGCGCCGGGATTGTAGGCGCCGTGGGTGGAGCCGCCGATGTCGCTCTGATGCGCGCGATTGATCGACCAGAATGCCACCTGGCCGTCGACGAACACGGGGACGAAGGCCGTCAGGTCGGGCAGATGGTTGTTGCCGTGATAGGGATCGTTCAGCAGAAAGACGTCGCCCGGCCGCACGCGGTCGCCGAAGAAGTCGCGCACCGACGCCACCGCCCACGGGATGGCCCCGACGTGAATCGGCACGTGGTCCGCCTGCGCCACCAGGCGCGCCTGCGCATCGCAGATGGCCGTGGAGAAATCGCGGCTCGAGTTGAGGATCTGCGAGTACGCCGTGCGCAGCATGGCCTCCCCCATCTCCTCGACGATGGCGGAGAACCGGTGGGTCAGGACCGACACCGTGATGGGATCGATCATGCCCGAAGAGTATACGCTGGCCCGAGCTACGAGGCTCGGGCGTACAGCACGTCGCGTACGGTGCGCGTGAGCGTGACCGCGTCGACCGGCTTCGCCAGGTGGCGGTCGTAGCCGGCGCGGAGCGCCTCGCGATGGTCGGAGCCGTGGGCGAAGGCGGTGAGCGCGATGGCGGGCACGCGTCCGCCCTTCTCCGGCGCCAGACGCCGGACCCGGCGGATGAAGTCGTAGCCGTCCATCTCCGGCATGCCGATGTCGCTGATGAGCACGTCCGGCGGTCGCGTCTGCATCGCCCGCATCGCGGCATCGGCATCGGGAACGGCCAGCACCTCGGCGCCCGACTCGCGCAACAGCACGTCGAGGATGTCACGCGTATCGCCCTCGTCCTCGACCACCAGGACGCGGAGCCCGCGCAGGTCGGCGCCGCGGACCTCGGGCCCGTGCTCGGGGTGGCGCACCGCGTCACTCGCCTCGATGTCGGCGGGCAGCGTGACGGTGAACGTACTGCCGAGCTCAGCGCCCTCGCTCGTGACACTCACGGTGCCGCCGTGCAGCTCCACCAGGTGCCGGACGATGGCCAGGCCCAGCCCGAGGCCGGTGTGCACGCGCGAGTGCGGCCCCTCGGCCTGCCGGAACGGCTCGAACACATACGGCAGGATGTCGGGGCTCATCCCCCGGCCGGTGTCGCTGACGGAGACGACGACCGAGCTCGACGCCGCCGCCGCGCGAATGGTCACGCGGCCGCCGGGCGGCGTGAACTTGACCGCGTTGGAGATGAGGTTCATGAACACCTGCTGCAGCCGCCCCGCGTCGGCCACGAGCCGCGCGGCCGGGTCGATCTCGGTCGTGACCGTCAGGCGCTTGGCCACCGCCGCGCTCCGCTGCGACTCCAGCGCGGCGTCGATGACCGCGGCCAGCGACACCGGCGACAGGGCGAGGGTCATCTTGCCGGAGATGACGCGCGACACGTCGAGAAGGTCCTCGACGATCTGCGCCTGGAGCCGCGTGCTGCGCTCGAGCACGTCGTAGGCGCGGTCCACGCCGGCCGCGTCGAGCCGTCCCGTCCGCAGCATGCGGAGCCAGCCGAGCATCGAGGTGAGCGGCGTCCGCAGCTCGTGGGACAGCACGGCCAGGAATTCGTCCTTCGTGCGGTTGGCCGCCTCGGCCTGCGCCCGCGCCTGCTGCTCGACCGCCAGCAGCCGACCGCTGATCTCCTCGATGCGCTTGTGCTCGGTGATATCCGTGACGATCCACACCGTGCCCGAGGAGCCGACGATCTCGGCCGGCACGCGCCGGGCCGCCAGCCGGAGCCAGCGGTCGCCGACGGCCACCTCCCGGGTCCAGGGCCCGGCGTCGATCACGGCCTCGGAAGCCGCCTCGCCGATCAGGGACTGCAGCAGGCTCGAGATCGACCGGCCGGTGAGCTCGGCCGTCGCGCCGACCAGGGTCGAGAAGCGAGCGTTGCAGCGCGTGATCGTGCCGTCATGATCGACGAAGCACGTGCCGTCGCTGATCGCCTCGAAGGTCAGCCGCCACTCGCGCTCCGCCAGGCGCACCGCCTCCTCGGCCCGCCGGGTTCGCAGCAGCGCGCGGACCGTGGCCACCAGCACCTCGGGCTCGACCGGCTCCACCAGGTAGGCGTCAGCGCCCTGCTCGAGGCCGCGCGCGCGATCCTCGCCGCGGCGGAACGCGGCGCTCGTGTGCACGACCAGCACGCCGGCGCTGGCGGGATTCGACTTGATCCGGCGACAGAGCTCCAGGCCGTGCATGTCCGGCAGCTTGACATCGATCAGCGCGATCACCGGCAGCTCCTCGCCGAGCCGTCGGAGCGCCTCGGCCCCCGAAGCGGCATCCACCACGCGAAAGCCGGCCTGCTGGAGGAGCTTGCTCCGCGCGTAACGCGCGGAGTCGTAATCGTCGACGTTCAGGACGAGGGGCGCGTCGCTCACGTGTCGATCCCCGTCTGCACGAGCAGTCGACGCACCTCCGCCGCGGCATCGGCGCGGCTGAAACGGTCCTTCAGCAGCACGGGCACCCCGCGCCGATCGAGCTCGGCGCGCTCCTCGGGAGTGAGCGCCTTCGCCGTGTTGAGCACGACGGGAATGTCGTGCGTGGCGGGGTCGGCCTTGAGCTGCGACAGGACATCGAGGCCGCCCATGTCGGGCATGTAGAGATCGCAGAAGATCAGATCCGGGCGCTCCCGGCGCGCCGCCTCCAGCCCTTCACGGCCCCCGGTCGCCTCGCTCACGATGCAGGACGTGTCACGGAGAAACGTCTTCATGAGGTAGCGGCCGACCGCATCGTCGTCGATGACGAGCACGCGCCGTGCCGTCGGGCCGGCGCCGAGTTGTCGCAGCGCCCCGAGCAGCTCCTCGCGGCCGGGGACGCCGGTGAGGCAGCGGGCGGCGCCGAGGGCAAGCGCCTTGTCGCGATCCTCTGCGCGGACCACGGCCACCACCGGCATCGGCGCCGCTCCGTCCTCGGTCTGCTTCAGACGGGCGAGCAGCTCCCAGACGGCCTCGTCCTCGAAGTCGAGATGCAGCAGGACGACGCGGGGGCGAAGCCGGCTCAGAAGGCGTGTCGACTCGGCGATCGAGCGGGCGGCGAGGACCTGGAAGAGGCTGCCCCGCAGGAGCTCCTGGTAGGTCAGCGCGTCGCCATGGGTCGCCCCCACCACGAGGACCGGGATCCGGGACGGATCCGGCTCCCAGTCCACGAGCGAGCGCCGCTCGGCCGGCGCCGCCTCGGCCGGCGGCGAGAACACGAGCGGCAGGACCAGGGTGAACGTGGATCCGACGCCGACCTCGCTCTCGAGCGTGATGCGCCCGCCGAGGAGGTGCGCGAGCCGGCGGGCGAGCGGCAGGCCGAGGCCAGTGCCCTTCACGCGGCGCTGCGCCTGATGGTCGACCTGGACGAACTCCTCGAAGACGGCGTCCTGATCCGCGGGCGCGATGCCGACGCCCGTGTCGGTGACGGCGATGGCGACCGACGCGTCGTCCGGCGTGAGTCGCGCGCTCACCCGCACCTCGCCGCTCTCGGTGAATTTCAGGGCGTTCGAGATGAAGTTGCGCACGATCTGCGAGACCTTCGCCTCGTCGGTGGTGAGCGGCGGCAGATCGGCCGCCTCCTCGAACACGAGCGTCACCGCGGGGTTCACCAGCAACGGCCGCAGCATGCCCCGCAGCGCCCCGAACAGCTTCTCCACGCTGCACTCCGCGGGCCGGATGACGATCTTGCCGGCCTCGACCTTGGCGAGATCGAGGAGATCGTTGACGAGCTCCGAGAGATCCTCGGCGGCCTTGCGGATGAAGCCGAGCTGACGTTCTTGCTCGTCCGTGAGCGGCCCGTCCATGCGGTCGAGCAGGATCCGCGACAGGGCGAGGATGGAGTTGAGCGGCGTGCGGAACTCGTGGCTCATGTTCGACAGAAACCGCGTCTTGAGGTCGTCGGCGCGGCGCAGGTGATCGGCCCGCTCGTCGAGCTCGGCGTACAGCGCCACCACCCCGCGATTCGTGTCCTCCATCTCGGCATTCAGGCGCTCGAGCTCTTCCTGGCGCCGGCGGAGATCCTCGAGCGTGCGTAGCAGCTCGGCGTTCTGCTGCCGGAGCGCCGTCATCGGATCGAACGTCGAATCGCGCGCGACGGCGTCGAGGATCAGCTTGGCGGCGGCGAGCGTCACCAGCGGCACGCCGCGTGGCAACAGCTTCCGCATGGTGACCACCGTCCCCCGCCCGGACGACTCGACGTCGAAGGCGTCCATCAGGCGCTTGCTCCCCAGCATCCCGATCCCCATGCCGGTCGACGAGCGATACTCCCCGGACAGGACCTCCTCGACGTCCCGGATCCCGCGGCCGGCGTCGATCACCCGAACCACGAACAGCTGCGGCCGGCTGTCGCCCTCGACGTCGAACTCGATGCGGCCGCCGCCGGCATAGGCGTACGCGTTGCGCGCGATCTCCGAGACGGCGGTGGCGATGCGGGTCTGCTCGCGAGGATCGAACCCGAGCAGCTCGGCGAGCCGTCGCGCCCGCTGCCGGCCGACGACGACGTCGCGCTCCTGCTCGATCCGGATCCCCGGCAAAGGGATGCTCATGCCGCGGCCTTGGCGACCACGACCGTGACGTCGTCGCGTCCCCGAGCCAGGTCGCGCCAGAGCACCCCGGCCACGAGGCTCGGATGGCGCTCCGTCAATCCGGGATACGCGGCCAGCTCACGCGGCGTGCCGAGCCCGTCGCTGTACATGACCAGCAGCCCGCGCGCGGGCCACGCGGCGGTGACGTCGGTGATCCTCCGCGCCGTGTGACCCAGGGTGCCGTTGTGCGACACGAGGAACCGCGGCCGGTCGTCGTGCACGACCATCGCGCCGACATTGCCGATACCGGCGAATGCCACGCGGCCGGCGCCGACATCGATGTCGGCGATGCCGGCCGCGCCGCCCCGCGTTCCGCGCATCGCCGCGTGCAGGATCTCGAGCCGTCGAGCCGGGCGCTCGAGCTTCGCCCGCCGGAACGCCTCGACGGCGGTGGCGGCGGCCGCCGCCGCGCCGGCTCCGTGGCCGAGACCATCGACGACGAGGATGGTGACGCCGTCGGCGCGCCACTCGGCATCCCATGCGTCACCGCATTCATGCTCGCCGGGCGCGGCCACGGACACGCCCGCGACGAGCACCCGGGCGCGCGCCGCCGGCGCCCCCACGCGGCTCAGGATGGCCGTGCCTTGGCCCGGCCGCGAGTACACGTCGAACACCGTCGAGAGCCGGCGCATCGCCCCGAGCCCGGTGCCGGGGCCACCGGCGGTCGAGTAACCGTCCTCCAGGCAGCGGGCGACGTTCGGCATTCCCGGCCCGCGATCGAGCGCGAGCATCTCGACGGCGGGCGTCTCCTGGCCGTCGACGGTCTGGAGGAGGATCTGGCCGCCACCGGCGTGGCGGAGCAAGTTCGTTCCGGATTCCGTCACCACGAGGGCCAGGCGCCCGGCACGCTCCGCGTCCATGTGCACAGCCCCGGCCAGGGCGGCGCTCAGTCGGCGCGCCTGGGCGACCTGGCTCGCTTCCTCCACCGGCACCGCGCGAGTGGTGCGCCTCACCGCCATCGGGTGATCCGCACGACGGTGCCGTCGCCCGGCGTGGACCGGATGTCGAAGTCGTTGCAGAGTCGCCGCGCGCCGCCGAGCCCGAGGCCGAGGCCGCCGCCGGTCGTGAAGCCGTCGCGCATGGCCATGGCGATGTCGGGAATACCGGGCCCGTGATCCCGAAACGTCAGCTGGATGCCGCGGCGCGCGCCTTCTACGAGCACGGCGATCTCGACGGTGCCGCCGCCGCCATGCACGACCGTGTTGCGCGCCAGCTCGCTGGCCGCCGTCACGATCTTCGTCTGGTCCACCAGCGAGAAGCCCGACTCGACGGCCGTGGCCCGGACGCGCTGACGGACGGTGACGACGTCGCCGTCGGAGGACAGCGGCAGCTTGTCACTCCTGAGGAGCGGCATCCACCGGTTCCACGTGCGCCGTGGCGGAGCGCAGCACCTCCATCGCCCGCTCGACGTTCAGCGCCGTGCGGACGCCCGGCAGCGACATTCCCAGCTCGACCAGCGTGATGGCAACCGCCGGCCGCATGCCGACCACGACCGTCTCGGCGTCGAGGACGCGTGACATGGCCGCGATGTTGGCGAGCATCCGCCCGATGAAGGAGTCGACGATCTCCAGCGACGAGATGTCGATGAGGACGCCGCGCGCGCGGTGCTTCACGATGCTCGCGGTGAGGTCGTCCTGCAGCGTCATGGCGAGCCGGTCGTGCATGTCGACCTGGATGGAGACGAGCAGGAACTCCCCCATCTTGATGATGGGGATGCGGTCGAAGTCCGCCACGTTACGCCGTCGGACGCAGCTTGCCGACCGCTTGTCCGGTGCGCTGGAGCGCCACGCCGAAGGCGTCGGCGAGCGTGGCCTTGGTGGTCACGGAGTGGAGCTCCACGCCGAGGTGCACGATGGTCTGGGCGATCTGGGGCCGGATGCCGCTGATGAGGCAGTCGGCGCCCATGAGGCGCGCGGCCGCCACCGTCTTCAAGAGGTGCTGCGCGACGAGCGTGTCGACGGTCGGCACGCCCGTGATGTCGATGATGGCGATGGAGGCACCGGTCTCCACGATGCGCTGGAGCAGGTTCTCCATGACGACCTGCGTGCGCGCGCTGTCGAGGGTGCCGATGAGCGGCAGGGCCAGGATGCCTTCCCACAGCTCCACGACCGGCGTGGACAGCTCGAGCATCTCCTGGTTCTGCCGGGCGATGATCTCCTCGCGGCCCTGCTGGTGGACCTCGGTCGTGAAGAGCCCGAGGCGATCGAGCAGCACGCTGGCCGCCCATGTCTCCTCGGCCAGCGCGATCGCGTCCATGCCGATCTCTTGACGCAGGCGCGCGAAGAGCGGCTCCTTCAGCGAGAGGACGAACGTCGCCGTCTCGGAGGGCGTGAACCCCTGCCGCGCCCGCTCGAGCGACAGCTCGCGCAGCTGCTCGCGCACCGGCTCCCACCCCATCCCGTCCATCTCCTCGACGCCCGTGCTGGCGGCCGCGTCGCGCAGGCGCCGCAGGAACTCGCGCGACTGCTCTCTCAGGTCGGCCTCCTGGATCAGGTCGCGTCGCATGGTGGGCGCTTTCAGCTGGAGGTCCACCCAGGCGGCGAGCAGCTCACGCTCGTGCTTGTCGAGGATCTGAACGACACGGCTTGCGGTACGGGCCATCCAACGGCTCTCCTTGCGAAGTTTGGTGTCGGCCGCGTCAGCGGCCGGGCAGGTAGCGGCGGACTGTCTCGATCAGGACCGCGGGCTCCACCGGATCCACGAGGTACTCCTCGGCCCCCGCCGCCAGACCTTGCCGCCGATGCTCGGGATCCCGGTAGACCGACGTCTTGTGGAGGATCGGGATGTTGCGCGTCGCGGCGTCGCTCTTGAGCCGGCGGCACACTTCGAAGCCGTCGATGTCGGTCAGGGCGATGTCGAGAACGATCAGATCGGGCGCCGTCCGGGCCAGCCGCAGCGCGTCGCGCCCCGTCGCCGTCTCGCGCACGTCGAAGCCGGCACCAGCCAGCACACGGGTCGTCGCATAGCGAGTATCCGGTCGATCATCGACGACGAGGATCGTGTTCATCGGAGTCCCGCCATGCTACGTCCCGAACCGCGACGGGTCAAGGGTCCTGCCAATTGCCGCCGTGTAGTGTAACATCCCGCCGTCGTGACTCTTCCGCGAACGTCGAGCGCGGTCATCGTCGGGGGCGGCGTGGTCGGCTGCGCGATCGCCTATCACCTCGCCCGGCGCGGCATGAGGGACGTGGTCGTGCTCGAGCGCGAGACGGTGGGCAGCGGCACGACGTCCAAGGCGGCCGGCGGCATCCGGGCGCAATTCTCGACCGAGACGGAGATCCGCTTCTCCCTGGAGGCCATCGCCGTCTTCGAGCGCTTCGAGGAGGAGTTCGGCGTCGATCCCGGCTATGTCAAGATCGGCTATCTCTTTCTCGTCTCCGATCCCGCCGACCTCCGGGGTTTCGAGACGCGGATCGCGCTCCAGCGACGGCTCGGCGTGGATGTGCGCGTGATCACGCCGGAGGAGGCGCGAAAGCTCGTGCCGGCGCTCCGCGTCGATGACCTGATCGCGGCCGTGTGGGGTCCCGGGGACGGCCTCGCCGGTCCCGCCGAGGTCACGAGCGGCTTTGCGCGCGGCGCGCGGCGGCTCGGCGTCCGCATCCTCGAAGGGGCGCAGGTCACGGGCATCACGCGCGAGCGGGATGCCGTGACCGGCGTGACGACGACCGTCGGCAGCGTCTCCGCCCCGGTGGTGATCAACGCCGCCGGTCCTTCCGCCGCGCGCATCGGCCGCATGGCGGGCGTGGACGTGGCCGTGCATCCGCGGCGCCGCCACATCTTCTTCACGGAGCCCTTCCCGGAGATCCCGGGACCGGTGCCGCTGACCACGGACCGCCGCAGCGGCTTCTACTTCCGCAAGGAGATGGAGCAGGTGCTGCTGAGCCCCGGCGACGTGGAGGACATCGGCACCGATTTCGAGGTCCCGATGGACCCCGCGATGATGGCCGACGCGGTGGAGAAGGCCGTGGACCGCGTGCCGGTGCTCGAGCACGCACGCATCGCCGGCGGCTGGGCGGGCCTCCGCCCGCTCACGCCGGACGACCACGCCATCATCGGCTGGGCGCCGGGCGTCACCGGCTTCTTCCTCGCGGTCGGCTTCGGCGGCCACGGCTTCCAGCATTCGCCGGCCACCGGCCGCCACGTCGCCGACTGGATCGTCGACGGCACGCCGTCGATGGACCTCTCGCTGTTCGACCCCGCGCGCTTCGCAGACGGTCGACCGGGGGACGGTGGACCGGGAGACGGTCGACCGGGGGACGGTCGACCGGGGAACGCAGCCGCGCCCGTCTCTCTCAGCCCACCCACGCCCGACGGGGACACAGCGCTCCGATACAGAAATCCCGATGCCGAGTGATCTGACGATCGGCGCCGTTCGCGTCGTCCTCGCCGACATTCCGGTCAAGCGGCCGCACATGATGTCCTTCACGACGCTGGAGACGATGAACTACGCCTTCGTCCGCGTGGAGACGCGCGCGGGCCTCGTCGGCTGGGGCGAGGCGGCCTGTCTCGGCGGACCGACGTGGAGCGAGGAGTCGGCGGAGTCGGTGCAGGCGGTGATCGAGCGCTACATCACCCCGTGGCTCGTCGGCCGCGACGCCGCCGGAATCGAGGCGCTCCGCCGCGAGATGGCGCGGCGGGTCCAGGGCAACCCGTTCGCCCGCGCGGCCGTGGAGATGGCGCTCTGGGACCTGAACGGACGCGCGCTCGGCGTGCCCGTCCATCGGCTGCTCGGCGGGCGCGTGCGCGACCGCGTGCCGCTGTCGTGGTCGCTCGCCGTCGGCGGCCTCGAGGCCGAGCTGGAGGAGGCGCGGCAGAAGGTGGCGGTCGGTCACCGGATCTTCAAGATCAAGACGGGCGCGCACTCGCTGGCGCACGACGTCGAGCGCGTCCGGCGCATCCGCGAGACGGTGGGGCCGGGCGTGGCGCTGCGCGTGGACGCCAACCAGGGCTGGGATCGCGCGGCCGCGCTGGCGGCCATCCGCGCGCTCGAGCCGTACGGTCTCGACTTCGTCGAGCAGCCGTTGCCGAAGTGGGATCTCGAAGGCATGGCCGAGCTGGCCCGTCGCGTGACCGTTCCCATCATGGCCGATGAGGCGTGCGGCTCCCCGCACGAGGCGCTCGCCATCGCGCGGCTCGGCGGCGTGTCGATCCTGGCCCTCAAGCTCACGAAGTCCGCCGGCATCCTGGGCACGCTGGCGATCGCGCGGATCGCCGAGGCCGCCGGACTGTCGTGCTACGTGGGCTGCATGATCGAGACGTCGCTCGGCACGGCCGCCTATCTCCAGGTGGCGCTGGCGGCGGCGCCGGTGACGTGGGGCTGCGAGCTGTTCGGTCCCCTGCTCCTGAAGGGCGACGTGGTGCGCCGGCCCGTGCAATACGCCGACGGCGCCATCCTCGCCGTCGATGGCCCGGGGCTGGGAGTGGACGTCGACGAGGCGGCGCTGAAGGAATGCACACGACGGTGAAGTCGGGGCCACGACTTTCTCTCTCAGGCCACCCGCGGCCGAGGAGGAAACAGCGCTCCGATACAAAGGAGGAGCGAATGCGACGCATCATCGCAGCGGCACTCGTGATGGCGCTGGCGGCGTGGGCGCTGCCGGCGACGGCGCAGCAGAAGAACCTGACGTGGACGGCCGGGCAGGTCGGCGGCGGCTGGTACACGCAGGCGGGCGGCTTCGTCGAGCTCATCAAGGGCAAGGACAGCTCGTTCAACATCCGCGTCGTCCCGGGCGCCGGCATCCAGAACATGTCCAAGCTGCAGCAGGGCGAGACCGAGATCGCGTGGGGGCTTCCTCCCTTCATCGCCGCGTCCTACAACGGTCAAGACCCCTACAAGGACAAGCACTCCGACATGCGGCTGGTGATGAACGGGCTCGGCTTCGTCCACATCCAGGTCGGCGTCCCCGTCGACTACCCGGCCAACACGGTGAAGGACGTGTTCGAGATGGCCAAGACGAAGGCCATCACCATCGGGACCACGCCGCCGGGCGGCTCCGACGAGTGGGTGATGCGCAAGGTCTTCGAGTTCTACAAGACGTCCTACAACGACGTGCGCAGCAAGGGCGGCAAGGTCATCCTGGTCTCCTACAGCGATCTGACCACGCAGTACCGCGACCGCAACATGGACGTCTTCTTCGCGAACCTCGCCGTCCCCGGCGCGGCGATCCAGGAGGCCTCCCTGGCGCGGAAGATGAAGATCCTGCCGATGGACGACGACCTGATCAAGTTCCTGGAGAGTCACGGGCTCTCGCGCGGCGCCATCCCGAAAGGCTCCTACAAGGACGTCGTGAACAACGACAAGGACATCCCGACCATTGCGATGGCCAACACCATCGTCGCCAACGCCAAGACCCCGCCCGACGTCGTGTACCAGTTCACGAAAGTGCTGCTCTCGGACCTCAACGGCGTGCGCAAGGTCCATCCGGCCTTCAAGGACTTCGACCCGAAGGACGCGGTGAAGCTCGCCAATGTGCCGCTCCACCCGGGCGCGGAGAAGGCGTACAAGGAAGCGGGCCTGTTGAAGTAGCGCATGCGGACGCTCTCGGGCCCGGTGGGCTGGGCGGTCGGCGGCTGGGCCGCCGCCGCCGCCCTCTTCCACATCTGGACGGCCTATGCCGGCGCCTGGGAGCCGCGCGAGATGCGCGCGGTCCACCTGCTGTTCCTGGTTCCGCTGGCCTTCCTGCTGTTCCCCGCGCGCGAGCGCTCGCCGCGCGATCGCGTCACCGTCGCCGACTGGATCGGGGCCGTCGCCTCGAGCATCCCGTGCCTCTACGTGCTCCGCTACGCGCAGGAGCTGACGGAACGGTGGGAGGGCGTGCATCCGGTGACGACGGGCCAGGTGATCCTCGGCACCGTCCTCGTCATCGCCGTGCTCGAGGCCTCACGGCGCTCGGTGGGCTTCTGGTTCTTCGTCACCACGCTGCTCTTCATGGCCTACCTCGTCGTCGCGCCGTGGATGCCGGGGTTCCTGCGCTCGCCGCGCGCCTTCAGCTATCCGCAGCTCGTCGAGATGTTCTTCCTCTACGCCGACGAGGGCGTGCTCGGATCGCTGACGGGGATCTCCGCCAACCTGCTCATGATCTTCATCCTGTTCGCGGCCTTCATGCTGCACTCCGGGGTCGGCCAGTTCTTCATGGACATCTCGGTGCTGCTGGCCGGCCGCTATCGCGGCGGCCCCGCCAAGGTCGCCGTCGTCTCCTCGGGGCTCTACGGCACCATCAGCGGCTCGTCGGTGGCGGACTGCTACGCCACCGGGAGCTTCAGCATTCCGCTGATGAAGCGGATCGGCTACAAGCCGGAGATCGCCGCCGCCATCGAGGCGACCGCCTCGTGCGGCGGGCCGCTGATGCCGCCCGTCATGGGCGCCGGTGCCTTCATCATGGCCGAGCTGACCGGCGTGCCGTACCAGCAGATCATCGTGGCCGCCGCCCTGCCCGCGCTGCTCTACTACGTGTCGATCCTCGTCACCGTGCACTGGGAGGCGTTGAAGCACGGCATCGGCACCATGAAGGCCGAGCTGCCGTCGGTGACGAGCCTGCTGCGCCGCTCGCTGCTCTTCGCACCGTTCGTGACCGTGCTCTACTTCCTGCACGCCGGCTACTCGCCGGCCAAGTCGGCCCTCTACAGCCTGCTGACGGCCATCGTCGTGTCGTGGCTCGCCGGCGATCAGCCCATGACCCCGCGGCGGATCTTCGCGACGATGACGGAGGCCATGCGCTCGGGCGTCATCATCGCTGCCGTGCTGGCCGCCTCTGGCCTCATCGTGGCGGCCATGAGCCGCACCGGCGTCGCCCTCGCCTTCTCGAGCGCCGTCGTGAATCTCTCGGGCGGCTATCTGATCGTCGCGCTCTTCCTGATCTTCGTCATCGTGTCCGTGCTCGGCACGGGCATCCCGACCACGCCGGCCTACATCCTGGCCGTCACCGTCGGCGGCGCCGCGCTGGCGAAGCTCAACGTCGACATCGTGGCCGCGCACCTGTTCGTCTTCTACTACGCCGTCCTGGCCGACGTGACGCCGCCGGTGGCGGTGACCGCGGTGGCGGGCGCTCAGATCGCCGGCGCCAATCCGATGACCACCGGATGGCAGGCGACGCGGATCGGCATCGGCGGGTTCCTGGCGCCGTTCCTCTTCGTCTACCAGCCGGCGCTGCTGATGAAGGACGACTGGCTGACGATCATCGTGACGTTCGCCTCCGCCGCCGTCGGCATCTCGGCGCTCTGCGCGGCGCTGGCCGGCCACATGTTCACGCCGCTCGGCTGGGGCGCCCGCGCGTTCCTCACGGCGCTGTCGCTGGCGGCCATCTCGCCGTCCATCGCCGTCTCGATCGCCACGAGCGCGCTCGTCGTGGCCTTCGGTCTGTGGGACTGGCGCCGCGCGCGCACGCGCCCGGCCCCGGCGCCCGTCTCGATCGCCGCCGGCGAAGCCCGCGTGGCGGCGCCCCCGCCGACGACCTCGCTCATGGAGTGATCTTCTTCAGCACGAGCGTGGACGGGGATCCGCGGAACGGCCACCCGGGAATCCACGCCGAGAATCGTCCCGCCGTGCCCCCGGCCACGATGATCCGCAGCACGGCCGGCTCGCGGAACTTGGGCGCGCTGCCTCCGTCGACGATGACGCGGGCGTGCTCCCAGACGAAGTCGCGGACGTCGGCCTTCGTCCAGCCGTCGCCGCCGATGGTCTTCGCGTGCTCGGGGCCGATGACCAGCAGCGTGTCGCCGAGCGGCGCCAGGTCGGGGTTGGCGATGGCGACGCCGGCGCGGGCCACCGTCCCGAGGATGTCGCGGGCGGTGCGGCCCGTGGTGTTTGCCACGATCTGCGGCGCCTCCGCCGCCAGCGCGGCCACCGTGCTGTCGTCCGGTGCCCAGCCGTGCTCGACGTGGAGCGGCTCCCACGGGCTCGCCTCCTCGTGCTCGCCGATGCAGTAGCTGTAACGGCCGGGCTGGCCGAACGTCGACATGCTGATGAGGCCGGGGCGCGCGCCGCCCACGTTGACCCACACCAGCCGCACCGCGCGCCCGATGGTGGCGTTGGCGCGCCAGCCGGCGCCGAACACACTGCCCGCGCAGTTGATGTCGAGGCGCGGTCGGATCGGACCGTTGACGATGACGAGCGGCGTGACGGCGTCCGTCGTGCCCGAGACGCCCTCCAGCGCGAAGCCGGGGTCGCACATCGCCGCCACGGCGGCGATGACGACGGGCATGTACTCCGGCCGGCAGCCGGCCATGATCGCGTTGATGGCGATGCGCTCGACGGTGGCGCGGCCGTGCCGCGGCGCCACGAGGCCGATCAGCTCGTCACCGTCCCGGCCGCTGGCCGCCACGGCGGCGCGCACCTTGTCCGCCGTCGGCGGCACCACCGGCAGCCCGTCCGTGACGCCGCGCGCGAACAGCTCCTCGATCGCGTCGTCGCTCATGGCGCAGCATTCTATCGTGCGTCGCCGGACGCTGGACGACGGCGCGCGGGTGCGCGATGCTGTCGCTCGTGCCCGACCCGGTCCGGCTGAGCGAAGAGGGCGCGGCCGCCATCGCCGCCGAGGCGCTGCGGCTCGTGTCGAGCGGCCACGTGGTCGGGCTCGGCACGGGGCAGGCGGCGACGGCGTTCGTCCGCGCGCTGGCTCAGCGCGTGGCGGCCGGGCTCGATGTGCGCGCGGTCCCGACGTCGGAGGCAACCGCCCGCCTCGCCCGACAGCTCGGGATCAAGCTCGTCACGCTCGACGACGTGGAGACGCTCGACGTCGCCGTGGACGGGGCCGATGAGGTGGATCCGCGCGGCGACCTCATCAAGGGCTACGGCGGTGCGCTCCTGCGCGAGCGCGTGGTGGCGTCGGTGGCGCGGCGCTTCGTCGTCCTCGTCGGCGCCGAGAAGCTCGTCCCGGTGCTCGGTACGCGCGGCCGCCTGCCCGTCGAAGTCGTTCCCTTCGCCGCCGCCGTCTGCCGGCGGCGACTGGAGGCGCTGGGCTATCCGGCCGAGGTCCGGCGCGCGGAAGGACGGCCCGTCGTCAGCGACAACGGCAATCTCCTGCTCGACTGCGCGGTGGCCACGATGAAGGACCCGCGCGCCGTCGAGTCGAGCGTGCGCGCCCTTCCGGGCGTGGTCGGCACCGGGCTCTTCCTCGACCTGCGGCCAACGGTGTTCGTCTGGGACGGCGGGCGCTGCCGCACGCTGCCGCCGGAGTCGCGGAATTGACGCCGCCGCCGCTCCGGAGCCGTCCCGAGTGGAAGGCGCTCGAGGCGCATCACGAGACCGTCCGGCACCTCCACCTGCGCGAGCTCTTCGCGAAGGACCCGGCGCGCGGCGAGCGCTTCACCGCCGAGGCGGCCGGGCTCTACCTCGACTACTCGAAGAATCGGCTGACCGAGGAAACGATCGGCCTGCTGCGGGCGCTGGCCGAGGCCACCGGCGTGCGCGCCCGCATGGAGGCGATGTTCGCCGGCGAGCGGATCAACGTCACCGAGCAACGTCCGGTGCTTCACGTGGCGCTGCGCGCTCCGCGGTCGGCGTCGATCGTCGTCGACGGCCAGGACGTCGTCCCCGAGGTGCATGCCGTGCTCGATCGCATGGCGGTGTTCGCGTCCCGCGTGCGGAGCGGGGCGTGGACGGGCTTCACCGGACGGCGGGTCCGCAACGTGGTGAACGTGGGCATCGGCGGCTCGGATCTCGGCCCCGCCATGGCCTACGAGGCGCTGCGCCCGTACAGCCAGCGGGATCTCACGCTCCGCTTCGTCTCGAACGTCGACGCGGCGGACTTCGTGGAGGCCACGCGCGACCTCGACGCCGCCGAGACGCTCTTCATCATCGCCTCCAAGACCTTCACCACGCTCGAGACGCTGACCAACGCGCGGACGGCCCGCGCCTGGCTGCTGCGCGCGCTCGGCGACGAGCGCGCCGTGGCGCGGCACTTCGTCGCCGTCTCGACGAACGCCGCCGAGGTGCAGCGCTTCGGGATCGACCTCGAGAACATGTTCCCGTTCTGGGACTGGGTGGGCGGCCGCTACTCGGTGTGGTCGGCCATCGGCCTGTCGCTGATGGTCGCCATCGGGCCGGACCACTTTCGCGCGATGCTCGACGGCGCCCACGAGCTGGACCGCCATTTCCGGACGGCGCCGTTCGCCCGCAACCTGCCCGTCCTGCTGGCGCTCATCGGCTTCTGGTACGACGCGTTCTTCGGCGCGCAGACGTACGCCGTGCTGCCCTACAGTCAGTACCTGGCGCGCCTGCCCGCCTATCTCCAGCAGCTCGACATGGAATCGAACGGAAAGCTCGTCGACCTCGAAGGTCGGCGGGTCGACTACGAGACGGGACCGATCGTGTGGGGGGCGCCGGGCACGAACGGCCAGCACGCGTTCTTCCAGCTGCTGCACCAGGGCACGAAGCTCGTCCCCGCCGACTTCATCGGCTTCTGTGAGCCGCTCGACGAGGTCGGTGACCATCACACGCTGCTCGCCGCCAACCTCTTCGCGCAGACGGAAGCGCTGGCCTTCGGGCGGACGGCGCCCGATCCTGCGCGCAGCTTCGACGGCAATCGCCCGAGCAACACGCTCCTGGCCGATCGGCTGACGCCCGCCATCCTCGGCGCCCTCGTCGCGCTCTACGAGCACAAGGTGTTCGTGCAGGGCGCGATCTGGGGAATCAATTCGTTCGATCAGTGGGGCGTCGAGCTGGGCAAGATCCTGGCCACGCGCATCGCGCCGGAGCTGGCCGCGCGCGCGGATCCGTCGCTCGCGCACGATTCGTCGACGAACGCGCTCATCCGTCGCTTCCGCGCGCGGCATAGATCACCTGGCTAGCTTGCGGAGTCGGCTCCAGATGGTACGCTTCGAGGTCCAATGCGTCCACGACTCAGCGGGTTCAAGATCTTCTGGCCCGGCGTGGAGATGTGCCTGAAGCTCGGGCTCACCGTCGTGGTCGTGACGATGGTCGTGCTGCCGCTGGCGTGGGGCTATCGCCAGCACGCGCACGCCGAGCTCTGGCACGACGTCGCCTGCGCGTACCGGCTCAAGGAAGCGCTGCGCGAGCGGCGCATCGGCCCGGTCGACGTCGTCGGACGCCCGTGCGCGCGCCTGCACGAGCTCGGCCTGCAATTCGAGCAGCCGGTCGCTCGCACCACCAGCGTCGCCGAGGGCGTCTGGCCGGCGGCGGCCGTGTCGGACCGATAGCCGCGTAACATTGCATCGTCCCCTGCAACCGTTTGCCTCAAAGCGGTTCCACGGGACAGCCGCCGCCATGGAAATCCCCGCCGCCGCCGGGGCACGGCTGTTGCTTTCCTCAACGGTATGGCAAACGCACCTCGCACTGTGCTGGTGACCGGTGGCGCCGGCTACGTCGGCGCGCACGTCGTCCGACAGCTCCTCCATCGCGGCGATCGCGTTCGCGTGCTCGACGCGCTGCTCTACGGCGACGCAGGCCTGCAGGCGCTGAAGGCCCACGAGCGTCTCCGCGTCATCGTGGGCGACGTCCGCGACCCGGCGGCGATGCAGGACGCCGTCGCCGGCGCCGACACCGTCATCGCGCTGGCGGCGCTCGCCGGCACCGCGGCGTGCGAGCTGGACCGGGAGGCGACGGTCGCCATCAACCAGGAAGCGACGGAGCTCCTCGTCGAGACGTGTCTCGACGCCCGCGTGCGGCGCCTCGTCTTCGCGTCCTGTTGCAGTGTCTACGGGACCGGCGCCGACCCGCTCTTGATGGAGAGCTCCACGCTGAATCCGCTGTCGCTCTACGCGCGTACGCGGGTCGACTCCGAGCGCATCATCGAGGCCCATGCCGACCGGCTGAGTGCGGTGGCCCTGCGCCTCCCCACGCTGTTCGGCATGTCCGAGCGCATGCGGGTCGACCTGCTCGTGAACACGCTCACCGCTCACGCCTACTTCCGCGGCAAGCTCCGCGTCTCCGGACGTGCGGCGGCGCGGCCGCATCTTCACGTTGCCGATGCCGCGGGGGCCTTGCTGCTGGCCGCCGACGCGCGCGATCCGCTGGTGCGCGGCCAGCGCTTCAACGTGGGCGACGACCGCTCGAGCCACAGCGTGCGGGAGATCGCGGCCATCGTCGCCGCCGGCCTCCCCGGCACCGAGGTGGCCGTCGAGCCGCATCCCTGTGATGCGCGCAGCTATCGCGTGAGCTTCAGCAAGATCCGCAAGACGCTCGGCTTCACCGGGCGGTTCAGCGTCGCCGACGGTGTCGCGGAAGTCGTGGCGGCCTGCCGGCGTGGCGCCATCCCGGGCCTCGAGGACCCGCGCGGCTCGAACTTCGAGTCGCTCAAGCGCTTCGGAATTCCGGACGCGCTGCTGCGAGCGGCCTGAGCGCGCGCTCAGGCCATCCGGCGCGCGGGATCCGCGCCGTCGAGCAGCTCCGCCACGTCGGCGACGATGCCGCGTCGCGCCGCGCGCACGTGGCCGGGACCGTAGTGATCGAGCAGCCCCTGGCAGAGCAGCGGCAGCGCGATCGTGAAGTCGGCATAGACCATCACGTTGCGTCCGGCCGCCGACTCCTTCCCCCATGAGATCCCTTCACTCGCGACGCTGGCGCCGCCGAGCCCGCCGAACACCGCGTTGTCGGTGGTGATCTGGATGGCCGCGCGATGGGGGCTCGCCTCCCCACCCCCGCGGATCGCGCACACGCTGGTGGCGGTGATCTGGATGAAGTCCTTCGGCACGCCCCCGCCGATGAACACGGCGGACGTTCCCCGCGTGGGCGCCATGTACCGGTCCATGATGCGCAGCGCGAGCTCGTAGTCGCGGAAGAAGTCGACGACGGGAAGGCGCCGCGAGGCGGCGCGATAGCCTTCCGCCAGCGGGCCGTCGGGCGCCGCCGGCACGAACAGCGGCACGCCGTGCCGGGCGCACGTCGCCGCCACCGAGCGGCCGAGGCCCTGCGCCTCGAGCCAGCGGCCGAACTCGCGCATGAACACGACGGCAGGAATCGTCACGTCGGTCCAGCGCCGGCCGAGGTCCTCGAAGAACGCGCTCGTGAAGTCCTCCATCGCGTCGTAATCGTGCTTGGCCACCACGTGGTCGTAGAAACGGTAGTAGCCGTCGCGCCAGAGCCGCTCGTCATCGGCCCGCTCGGGCTCGAGGCGGTGGAACGTGGCGCCGCGCTGCTCGAGCAGATCCTCGGTCACGTTGGCCGACGTCGACACGATCAGGTCGGCGTACCCGCGCTCGACGAGCCACGTGGCGAGCGGCCAGAGACCCGCGCTGGCCATGGAGCCGGCCAGGCCGAGACAGATCAGCGACTCGCCGTCGATCATCGACTTCCAGGTCTCGAACGCCTCGCCGAGCTTGCGTCCCTGAAACGCCGACCGGCTCATGCGACCGAGCAGTGCACTCACCGGCGTTCCCGGCTCGACCCGCAGCGCCTCGCGCCGCGGTCCCGGCACCGATCCCGCCCGGGCGTTCGTGGACCCGCTCGTCATGCCGTCCTCCTCCACGCGTGATCCCGCCCGGCGGGCGGCCGCTCAACCTTAGACTGACTCGAGAACCTGCGCATGGATGACGTGACGCGCGTCTTCGACGACATGGCGGCCGACTACGACGAGCTCGAGCCATGGTACGAGCATCTCTACGCGCGCCTGCACGCGATCCTGCGTGCCACGCTGCGCCAGCCACGGCCGGCGGCGGGCGCGGCCGCCCTCGATGCCGGCTGCGGCACCGGCTTTCAGGCGGCCGTGCTCGAGGCGCTCGGCTATCGCACCCATGGCGTCGACGTCTCCTCCGCGCTGCTCGCCGTCGCCCGGCATCGGCTGCCGCGCGTGCCGTTCGTCCGCGGACGGCTCGAGGCGCTGCCGTACGCCGACGGCTCCTTCGACGCGGCCGTGTGCTGCGGCAGCACGCTCAGCTTCGTGGCGGATCCCGCGGCCGCGCTGCGCGAGCTCGGTCGCGTCCTCCGCCCGGGCGCCCGGCTGCTCGTCGAAGTCGAGCACAAGTGGAGCCTCGACCTCGGGTGGATGGCGGCGAGCGCGGCGGTGCGTGACGCGCTGGGGTATGGCGTGTCGGCCCGGATGCTGTGGCGGGCGCTCGCCCGTCCGGTTGGCCAGAGCTGCGTCCTTCCCTATCCGGGCTACGGCCCGCTCCGCCTCTTCACCGCGGCCGCCCTCGGCGATCTCCTGGGCGGCGGCGGCCTGACCGTGGCCCGGACGTGGGGAATTCACAGCGCGACGGGCCTGGTGCCGTCGACCGTCCTCCATCGCCGCCGCCTGCCCGGCATCGTCCGGCCGCTGTACGCGGCGCTCTGCGCGGTGGACCGCTGGGTCGCCCGCGTGCCCGGCGCACGGGGCCTCGCCAGCAGCCTCGTGGTCCTCGCCGTCAAGCGGTGACCGTCATCACGCCGACGCCACTATGTCAGCGCGCGATCGAAATCGTGCCTAACTGTCGGCGCGACGCCGTAGAGTGAGCATAGAAATGGCTGCCTCGCGCTTGGCATCGCCGCTGCACGAATCCGGCTCGATGCCCCGATCGACTCGACGGGCCCAGCGACTGCGCTATCACTTCTCCGGTATCGCGGGCGCCGGAATGAGCCCGCTCGCCTCCCTCATGCGGCTGCGCGGTCACCACGTCCAGGGCTCCGACCGCTCGCTCGACCAGGGCAAGAACGCCGAGGTGGCGGCCTCGCTCCGGGCTCTCGGCATCGAGATCCACCCGCACGACGGCGCCGCCGTGACCGCGTCGATCGATCGCTTCGTGCACTCCACGGCCGTCGAGTCGTCGACGCCGGAGATGCGCGCGGCGGAGGCCCTCGGCATCCCACGGCTCACCCGACCGGCGCTGCTGGCCGAGATCGTCGGCGCCGGCCGGCCAGGCGTCGCCATCGCCGGCACCAGCGGCAAGAGCACCATCACCGGCATGCTGGCGTGGCTGCTGCGCGAGGCGCGAGCCCCGGCCACGGTCATCGGCGGCGCGGCCCTGGTCGGTCAGGGCGGCGGCGGGTGCCTCGTCGCGGGGCCGGCGAAGGGTCCGGTGGTCGCGGAGGCCTGCGAGTCGGACGGCACGCTGGTCGGCTATCGCCCCGCGCTCGGCGTCGTGCACAACGTGAGCCGAGATCACGCCGAGCTGCCCGCGCTCCGTGAGCAGTTCGCCGCCTTCGCGGCCGGCTGTCAGACGCTCTTCGTCAACGCGGCGTCGTCCGAGGCGGCCGCGCTCGGACTCCGCGGCAAGACGCTGACCTACGGCGTGGCCCCCGACGCCGACGCGCCGCTCGTGGTGGAGCGCGTGGGACCCGAGCGGGCGCTGGGAACGCTGCGCGTGGAAGGACGCGCGCTCACGCTTGACGTGCCGCAGCCGGGGCTCCATAACCTCGAAAACGCCGCGGCCGCGGCGCTCGTGGCGCTCCGCCTGGGCCTCGCCATGCCGACCATCGAGCGATTGATGGCGCGCTTTCCGGGCGTCGGTCGCCGGTTCGAGATCGTCGGCGTGACGCCGACAGGCATCCGCGTCGTCGACGACTACGCCCACAACGCCGACAAGGTGCGCGCGGCGCTGACGACGGCGCAGTCCGGCGCCGCCCGCGTCGTGGCGGTGTTCCAGCCGCACGGCTTCGGTCCCGCCCGCTTCCTGCGCCCCGAGCTCCGCGAGCTGCTCCCGCGGCTCCTCCGGCCCCAGGACCGCTTCTGCTACGCCGAGATCTTCTACGCCGGCGGCACCGTGGCCAAGGACGTCTCCAGCGAAATGCTGGCCGACGACCTTCGCGCCTCGCGCGACTGCGATTTCGCGCGCGACCACGACGCCGCGCGCCGCTGGGTCGCGAAGCACGCGCGCCCCGGCGACACCGTCCTCGTCATGGGCGCCCGCGACCCCGACCTCCCCACGCTCACCCGCTCGATCTTCGCGACGCTCAGCCACGCGCCGCAGCTCGTCTAGACGCGCGACACCACCAGCGCTCGCCGCGCGGGTGGCGTCGGGCACGCGCAGGCCGGCGCGGCGTGAGTGGGACCCCCTCGTACCCTCGCACTTCCGAAGGAAGTGCGTGTGGGTCGAGTGGGTGACG
>DATBJF010000107.1:0-10903 GCA_036556545.1 Candidatus Methylomirabilota bacterium | reverse complement strand
ATCGGCCGCAACTTCCTGGTGAAGGTCAACGCCAACATCGGCAACTCGGCCGTCACGTCCTCGGTGGAGGAGGAGGTCGAGAAGATGGTGTGGGCCATCCGCTGGGGCGCCGACACGGTCATGGACCTCTCGACCGGGCGCAACATCCACACCACGCGCGAGTGGATCCTCCGCAACTCCCCCGTCCCCATCGGCACGGTGCCGATCTACCAGGCGCTGGAGAAAGTTCACGGCGATCCGGTCAAGCTCGACTGGGAGGTCTACCGCGACACGTTGATCGAGCAGGCCGAGCAGGGCGTCGACTACATGACGGTCCACGCCGGCGTGCGGCTCGCCTACGTCCCGCTGACGGTCGAGCGCACCACCGGCATCGTCAGCCGGGGCGGGTCGATCCTGGCCGCCTGGTGCCTGGCCCATCACCAGGAGAGCTTCCTCTACACCCGCTTCCGGGAGATCTGCGAGATCATGGCCGCCTACGACATCGCGTTCTCGCTCGGCGACGGCCTGCGCCCCGGCTCCAACGCCGACGCCAACGACGAGGCGCAGTTCGCCGAGCTCGACACGCTCGGTGAGCTGACGAAGGTGGCCTGGGAGCACGACGTGCAGGTGATGATCGAGGGTCCCGGCCACGTCCCGATGCACCTGATCAAGGAGAACATGGACCGTCAGCTCGAGGTCTGCCACGAGGCGCCCTTCTACACGCTCGGCCCGCTGACCACCGACGTGGCTCCCGGGTACGACCACATCACGTCGGCGATCGGCGCCGCCATGATCGGCTGGTTCGGGACGGCCATGCTCTGCTACGTCACGCCGAAAGAACACCTCGGCCTCCCCAACCGCAAGGACGTCAAGGATGGCGTGATTGCATACAAGATCGCCGCCCACGCCGCTGACATCGCCAAGGGCCATCCCCGCGCGCGCGAGTGGGACGACGCGCTCTCGAAGGCGCGTTTCGAGTTCCGGTGGGAGGACCAGTTCAATCTCTCGCTCGATCCGGAGACCGCGCGCGAGTTCCACGACGAGACTCTGCCCGCGGAGGGCGCCAAGGTGGCCCACTTCTGCTCGATGTGCGGACCCAAGTTCTGCTCGATGAAGATCACGCAGGAGGTCCGCGACTACGCCGCACGCGAGGGCCTGGCCGCCGAGGCGGTCGCGGTCGCCCAGGGATTGCGCGAGAAGGCCGAGGAGTTCAGAAAGGGCGGCGGCGAGATCTACCGCGGCCGCGGCGACTGAACCTGGCTCTCCTCCACGATGTGCCAGCCACGCGCGTCGCGCTTCCAGCGCTGCTCGCGGATGACGGTGTGGGTGCCGACGCGCACAGGGATGCGTGTCTTCCCCGTCTGGCCGTCGGCGCCGAGAACGACCTCTGCATCGTCGGAATCCGAGCTCGAACCCGCATAGCCCGACAAGGCCAGCCATTCGCGTAATGCCGTTCGCAGCTGCCCCTGGGATTCGACCCAGTCACCCGGTCCCGGCAACGCCAGCGCCACGATTTTGGTTTCCGGGGGCACGACCTTGGGTTCAGGAGCCGCGACCTTGGCGTCCGGCGTGACGCGCCTTGCCGTCGTCGTCCCGGGGTTTTGGCCCGACGTCACGCGTCTGGGGTCGGGCGTCCCGGCCGTCATGGCTTGCGGAGGCGCTGGAGCAACCGGCACCGCCACCATCGTCCGCGGCGGCTCGATTGCAGCAGGGGGCGCAACGGCGCGCTCCGCCTCGGCGACGCGAGCGGCAGCGTCGGCGCTGCTCGTGACATCGCGCTCGGAGGCCTGCGGTTCGACGGCCACGAGGGGCGACGGAGTCTCCGGCGTGACCGTCGCCGGCGGCTGGGCCGACATGACCGAGGCCGAGGGCGGCGCCGGCGCGGCCGAGCCTGCGGTGAACGTGCTCAGCAGGGACTCGAGGCCATCGGCACTGTAATATCGCCCCGCGAGATAGCCCAGGATAAAGACTTCGACGACGATCGTGCAGAGCAGCGCGGTCTTGAGATACGCGCGCCGCTTGGGGCGCCGCTCCCGGACGCGAAGAGCTTCGAGGGCGCTCGCGTCGTCATCTTCACGACTCTCGGGCTCGGCCGGCACGAACTCAGCGTCGATCTCTCGACGGATATCATCGAGCGTTTTTCGCCGCGGCTGGGAAGCCTGCGCTCGAATTCGTTCAGTCATGGGGACCTCCGAGGGGACTCCATAGTGGTCCAGAGCCTGTCGCCGGTCAAGGCGGAAAGCTCGTGTAGTATTCTGTGCCCGAATGACAACATCGTCTTCCGACACGGTGTGTCGGTTCCCGCTCGTTGCGCTCTGCCTCGTCCTTGTCGCGTGCACGACCGTGAACGAGTTCAGGCAGTCTCCGCCGGCTCGTGTGGCGACCGTACCGGGGCGCTATCTGCCCCTCGCCACCTGCAGTATGAGCCACGTCGAGGCTATGCGGACCGAGGACAGCCTCCGCTATCAGTTCCTCGATGTGTCAGCCTCGAAGACCGCGCGGATCCTGGGTCTCGCTGCGATGCCGGGCGGGGCGTTCTATACGGTTCCCGAGCCCGTCTTCGAGCTTGCGTTCATCGAGACCGCCGACGGGACGGTGACTATCGAATCGCGCAACGGCTATGGCGGCCACCTCGTGGAACCCCGCGTGTGGCCGCTGGTCGAGCGCTGCGCCGGCACGAAACTGACCCTGGTACCGCCGCTCCAGTAACCCCGAATCCGGCCTTGACACGCGGGACGGCGTCACGATAATCGCGCTACCTGCGCGACCGTGCGGCAGGCGCAATGGCATGGGGGCGGCGGCGAACCGCCGGCGGAAACAGGGCTAAAAGAGCATGAAGGTACCGTTCCGTTCTTCGGCGCTCGTCGGCGCGCTCGTGGTGATCCTTGCCTGCCACGCCTGGGCCGCCGAACCGACCACCGCGAAAACCTACCTCGACCAGGGAACCGACGCCTTCCGGCGCGGAAGCTTCGAGCAGGCTGCCGCGCACTGGGCCGCTGCCGCGTCGCTCTATGAGCGTGAGGGCAACGCCGCGCAGCACGTCGTGTCGCTCACGCATCTGTCGGAGGCGTATGCGGCGCTCGGCTCGTATCGGGAGGCGGCCAAGGCGCTCGGCATCGCCCTCGGCGTCGCGGAGCGGTCGAACGATGCCCGCGGGATCGCCGCGGTGCTGTCGCGGCTCGGCACGGTCAGCACGTCGACGGGTGATTTCGACAGCGCCGAGACGTACCTGCGCCGCGGGCTGAGCCTCGCGAGGCAGCAGCGCGATGGCGGTCTCACGGCCGCGCTGCTGAACGACCTCGGCAACACGCTGGCCGCGCGCAAGCGGGACGGGGACGCGCTGGCGATCTATCTCGAAAGCGCGACCCAGGCGGAGCAGGCGGGCAGGCGCATCCTCGCCGCGCGCGCGCTGACGAACCGCGCCACGATCCTGCAGCGCACCGGACGCCCGGCGGAAGCCCAGGCCTCCCTCGATTCGGCACTCCGTCTGCTTCGCGCCGCGGGGTCCTCTCATGAGGTCGCCTTCACGCTGGTCAGCGTCGGGCTCGGCTACCAGGCGCTCCGGACGGGGCTACCGCAGGCGGCCGCGGGGCTATCCGCGCAGGCGGCCACGGTCTTCGGCGAGGCCGCGTCGACGGCCGGCAGCGATCGACGAACGGCCTCGTACGCGCTCGGTCACCTCGGCGGGCTGTACGAGCAGGAGCAGCGGTACGCGGAGGCGCTGGAGCTCACCCGGCGCGCGACGTTCGCGGCGCAGCAGGTCAATGCTCCGGAGTCGCTCTATCGCTGGCAATGGCAGAGCGGGCGCCTCCTGAAGAAGCAGGGCTCGAACGAGCAGGCGCTGGCCGCGTATCGCCGTGCCGTCGCGACGCTGCAATCGATCCGGCCCGAGCTCGTGCGTGAGGGCTCCGTTCAGACGTCGTTCCGCGAAACGATGGGACCGCTGTACTTCGAGCTGGTGGACCTGCTCCTCAAGCAGGCGGCCGCGCCGGAGCGCCGCGATGCTGCGGAGCCATACCTCGTCGAAGCACGCGACGTCGTCGAGCTGTTCAAGGTGGCCGAGCTTCGCGACTACTTCCGGGACGACTGCGTCGACCTGGCCCTGGCCAAGGTCACCAGGCTGGACACGATCTCCCAGACCGCCGTCGTCATGTACCCGATCATCCTTCCCGACCGGGTCGAGCTGCTCGTCAGCCTCCGCTCCGGCCTCAAGCGGCTGACCGTGCCGGTGTCGGAGGAGCGGCTGACGCAGGAGGTCAGGCAGTTCCGGCGCAAGCTGGAGAAGCGGACGACACGCGAGTTTCTGCCGCACGCGCAGCAGCTCTACGACTGGCTGATCCGCCCCGTGGAGACCGATCTCCAGGCGCACCGAACGGAGACGGTCGTCTTCGTGCCGGATGGCGCCCTGCGCACCATCCCCATGGCCGCGCTGCACGACGGCCAGCGCTTTCTCGTCGCGAAGTACGCGCTGGCGGTGACGCCCGGATTGAACTTGACCGAGCCGCGGCCGATCAACCGCACGGACACGCGGGTGCTCGCGCTGGGCCTCACCGAGGCCGTCCAGGGCTTCCCCGCCCTGCCGAGCGTCTCCGAGGAGATGGAGCTGCTGCGCGGCATGTTCAAGACGACCACGCTCGTCGACGGCAACTTCCGGCTGGCGCCGCTCGAGGAGAAGCTCAAGACCGAGCCGTTCACGATCGTGCACTTCGCCTCCCACGGCGAGTTCGGCGGGCAGCCGCAGAACACGTTTCTGCTCGCCTTCGACGGCAAGCTGACGATGGACCGCCTCGACCAGTTCATCGGGCTGTTCCGCTTCCGCGACAACCCGCTCGAGCTGCTCACTCTGAGCGCGTGCGACACCGCGGAGGGCGACGACCGCGCCGCTCTCGGACTGGCCGGCATCGCCGTGAAAGCAGGGGCGCGCAGCGCGGTGGCCACGCTGTGGAACATCAACGATCCGGCCTCCGCCGAGCTGGTCGGTGAATTCTACCGGCAGCTGCAGAATCCCTCGGTCTCCCGGGCGACCGCGCTCCAGCGCGCGCAGCTGAAGGTGCTCGACAATCCGCGCTACGACCATCCCGGCTTCTGGGCCGCGTTCCTGTTGATCAACAACTGGCTCTAGGTCGTGCCTCGCCGTCCGACTCGCTTCCCGGTCACGACGGCGCTGCTGATCTCGCTGCTCATCGCGGTCGTCATCGTGGGCGTTCGCGCCACGCGGCTGCTCGAGTCGAGCGAGCTCGCCGCCTACGACTGGTATCTCCGGCTACGGCCCGCCACTCCGGCCGCCGACCCGCGCGTTCTCGTCGTCACCATGACCGAGCGCGACATCCAGACGCAGGGCGCATGGCCGCTGCCCGACGAGGTTCTGACGAACGCGCTCGAGGTCCTGCTTCGACACGAGCCGCGGGTGATCGGGCTGGACATCTACCGGGACGTGCCGGTGCCGCCCGGCACCGCGCGTCTGAATCGCGTGCTCGCGGACGATCGCCGCATCGTCGTGGTGACGAAGTTCGGTGAAGGCGCCTCCGATGGCGTCCGGCCGCCGGCCGCCGTGGCCGATCCCGAGCGGATCGGGTTCAACGACATCATCGTCGATCCCGGCGGGATCGTCCGGCGCGGCCTGCTCTTCCTCGACGACGGCACCAACGTCTTCTCGTCGTTCGCGCTCCGGCTGGCGCTGCCGTACCTGCGCGCCGAAGGCGTGGACTTGCGGCCGGCCCCGGAGGACGAGCGGCTGCTGCGCCTGGGGCCGACGACGATCCGGCCCCTCGGCGGCAATGACGGCGGCTACGTTCGGGCCGACGACCGCGGCTACCAGTTCCTGCTCGACTTCAAGGGCGGCGACGCAGGTTTTCGCTCGATCGATCTGACCTCGGTGCTGACCGGCAAGTTCGATCCGGCGCTCGTCAGCGGAAAGATCGTGCTCGTCGGAGCCACCGCGGAGAGCATCAAGGACAGCTTCTATACGCCGTTCAGTCGGGGACGGGACGCCGCCCAGGACATGCCGGGCGTGGTCGTGCACGCCCAGAGCGTCAGTCAACTGCTGCGGATCGGCCTGGACCGTGCGACGCCGATGCGAACCCTTCGCGAGTGGCAGGACTGGGTGTGGACGGCCGTCTGGAGCCTCGCCGGAGGCCTGCTGGCCCTGGCCATCCGGTCTCCCTGGTGGTTCGCCGTGGGCACCGGGGCCGGGCTCGTGGGGATCGCGGCGGTCGACTTCGCCGTGTTCCTCGCCGGCTGGTGGATTCCGCTCGTGCCTCCGGCTGCGGCCTGGGTCGGCTCGGCCGCCGTCGTGGTGGCGTACATGTCGTATCGCGAGGCGATGGAACGATCGGATCTCATGAAGCTCTTCTCGCGGCAGGTGTCCCAGGAGGTCGCGGAAGCGATCTGGGAGCGTCGCGACGAGCTCCTCGATGGAGGCCGCCTCAAGCCGCAGCGGCTCGTCGTCACGGCGCTATTCACCGACATGACCGGCTTCACGCCGGTCGCCGAGAAGCTGTCCCCGGAAGCGCTGATGGACTGGATCAACGAGTACATGGACACAATGACCCGCCAGGTGGCTCGCTACGGCGGCGTGGTCCGGCAATATGCGGGAGACGCCATCGTCGTCCTCTTCGGCGTGCCCGTGCCACGGCAGAGCGACGAGGAGATCGCCGTGGACGCCGTGAGGGCGGTGGACTGCGCTCTGGCCATGGACGAGGCGCTCCGTGAGCTCAACAGTCGCTGGCGCGCCAAGGGCTGGCCGCCGACCGGGATGAGGATCGGCATCTTCACCGGGCCGGCGCTGGCAGGCAGTATAGGCAGCGCCGATCGCTCGGAGTATGTTGTCATGGGTGACACCATGAACACGGCCGCGCGCCTCGAGAGCTTCGACAAGACGGTTCTGGCGCCGGATCCCGACACGGCACCGTGCCGCATCCTCATCGGAGAGCCCACGCTGGCCCAGCTCGGCGATCGCTTCAAGACCGAACCGCTCGGCAACGTGAGCCTCAAGGGCAAGGATCAGACGGTGGGCCTCCACCGTGTCATCTGTCGGGCGCACGACGACCACCCCCCGGTGGTCGACGAAGCGAGCGCAAAGGAGCTACGACGATGAAGGCGATGAAGCAGGCGGCGATGCTTCTCCTGACCGTTGTCCTCGGCGGGCTTCCGAGCCATCTTGCCGCGCAGCAGACGCAGCCGGCCGCACCGAGCGTCGCCGTCCCGGTGTACAAGCCACCGCTTCGCGGCGCTCCGGGCGGGCGCGTCGGCGGCGGCACGCGAGGGACTCCGCGCGACATGTTCATGCTGACGGCGCTGGCGCCCGACCACAGCGGGCTGACGATGCAGGAGCAGCCACCGCTCTTCTGGTTCATCTCGGGCTCGACGTCGTTTCCGGTCGAGCTGACCATCACGGACCCGCGCGCGCCGCGACCGCTGGTCGAGACACGGCTCACGAGCCCGGTGCCCGCGGGCGTGCACGCGATCCGACTCGCCGACCATGGCGTCCGCCTGGCGCCAGGGGTCCAGTACCGCTGGTTCGTGGCCGTCGTCCCCGATCAGGGTCGACGCTCGCGGGACATCCTGGCGGGGGGCACCATCGAGCGCATCGATGTGCCGGACGCGCTTCGCAGTCGCGTGGAGACCACGCCGCGCGAGCAGTTGCCGTTCGTCTACGCGGAGGCCGGGCTCTGGTACGACGCGCTCGCCACGGTGTCGGAGCTGATCGAGCGCGCGCCGGGCAGCCGGGAGCACCGGCAGCAGCGTTCGGCGCTGCTGTCTCAGGTCGGGCTGCCGCTGGTCGACGAGGGCAGCGGCGACAAGCCGGTGCCGACGCGCTGATCGGGCGGGATGCCCGGAGCGGACAGCGATGGTCGCCCGAGGGCAGCGTGGCTTCACGATCGTGACGCCGCGTAAGTCCCCGACTCTCCGAGCGGCATACCTGGCACGGTTCCCGCAGCAGGCGAGCGGCCAGGAGGAACGACGATGAGCAGCCCCAGGCTCCTAGGCGTCATCGGTCTCACGGCTTCGCTGGCTCTACTTCCGGTCGCGCCTGCCGAGTCTCAGCAGAGCTCGTCACAGCAGAACTCGTCACAGCAGAATTCGTCACAGCAGAATTCGTCACAGCAGAAGAAGGAAGCCGACAAGAAAGCCGCCGCCCCCGTCGTTGCCGCGCCCGTCTACAAGCCTCCGCTACGCGGGGCGCCGGGTGGCCGGCTGGGTGGTGGTACCCGCGGAACCGGTCGCGACGTCTTCGTGCTCTCGGTGCTCGCACCCGACCACAGCGGCCTGACACAGCACGAGCAACCCTCGCTGTACTGGTACATCTCGAACCCCACCGCGCTCCCCGTCGAGTTCACGATCATGGACCCGACGGCCGTGCAGCCGCTGCTCGAGATGCGCATCCCCGGGCCGATCTCGGCCGGGATCCACGAGATCCGGCTCGCCGACCATGGAATTCGCCTGGCGCCCGACGCTGTTTACCGGTGGTACGTGGCGGTGGTTCCCGACAGCGGGCGGCGGTCACGCGACATCCTGGCCGGCGGCACCATTCAACGCATCACGCTCGCGCCCGACGTCGCCGCGAAGCTGCAAGCGCGGCCGGCGGACGAGGCGCCGTTCATCTACGCCGAGGCGGGACTGTGGTACGACGCGCTGGCCGCGATGTCCGCGCTCATCCAGCGGAACCCCGAGAACAACGAGTTGCGGCAGCGCCGTGCCGCCCTCGTCGCCCAGGTCGGCCTGCCCTCGGTGGCCGGCCAGTAAGACTCGCTAGAAGACCCCCAGGACGAACTGGAAGTGGATGCCGTCGTCCTGGGGATCTCCGCCCAGCCTCTCGACGTCTCTCAGCGCATGGCCCCAGTAGATCTCGAACTGCGGTCGTAGCTCCACCGGCCCGCGCACCGTCAACGCCCAGCGCAGTCCGACCCCGACGCTGTAGATGCTGTGCCGCCGCTCGCCTGACACCTCCCGCGTGTTCCACGCGCGGCCATAGTCGAAGAACGGCGCGATCTGCAGGTAGTCCGCCCATACCGCGTTGCGCACGACGGGCACGCGGACCTCGAGCGATCCGACCACGGCGTTGTCGCGGACGAACGTGTTCTCGCGGTAGCCGCGAACGGAGTAGCGACCGCCGAGCGCGAACTGCTCGAGGACCAGCAGGCGGTCGGGCGTGAGCTGGACGTCGGAGCGGAGGATGGCCTGGGTGTCGAGGAGGCGGAAGCGCCGGACGGCCTGGAACTGTCCCAGCCACGCGAAGAAGCGGCTGTCGGGCTCGTCGCCTCGGTGGATGGTCGCGTCCATCACGTCGACGCCCCACGACAATCGAGACCGGAAGGCGAGGACCTGGTTCTGCGTGCGGTGGACGGCCTCCTGCGCGGTGCGCACGGCGGTGACCACCGACTCGCCGTTCACCGCGCCCGGCGACAGCGTGAACGGCTCACCCAGCAGGAACGTTTCGTGCGAAAGGCGCTCCGCGATCGCCTCCAGCGCGACCTCCGTGTTGAGCGTCCGGTAGACGGGATGTCGGAGAGCGAACGTGAAGATCTCGGAGTCGCTCTCGATGTCGAGCTCGCGGAACGCCTCGTCGATGACCGTGAAGGAGTTCTTCCGGTACTGGAAGCTCAGTAGCGTGTCCCACGGCGTCACCGGTACCGCGTGGCGGATCTCGATGAGCGGGTCCAGGCCTTCCGAGCGCCCGTAACGGAAGGTCAGGATGTCGCCCCAGCCGGTAAGGTTCTGGTGCTCGAGCGTCATGATGCCGCGCTCGGCCCCGACCGACGGCGACTGGTAGTTGTTGACGTCGAACCAGACCTTGTAGGGCAGCCGCTCCTCGACGGTGGCCGTGAGCACGGCTTCCCCCGGCCGCAGTCCAGGCCGCAGGTCAGCGTTCAAACGCCGGATACGTTGATCCTCGAGCAGGAACTGAAGGCGCTCCTGCAGCTCGTTGACGTTCAACGGCGGCCCGGCGCCGAGCCGGAGTCGGCTGCGTAGATAGCCGGGACGGAACCAACGATTGCCCTCGACGTCGATATCGGTGAGACGGCCTTCGATGATCTGGTAGGTCACCGTGCCGTCGGTGATGGTCTGATCCGGCAGGACGGCGCCCGAGTTGATGTAGCCCCGGTCGACGTACAGGCGAGTCAGCGCCAGGCGGAGCGCTTCGAGATCCTCCGCCGTCAGCTCGCGGTTCCGGTACGGCTTCGTGACCGCCGTGAGCTCCTCGGCCTTGAACACCGTGCTGCCCACCACCCGGATGTCGCGCACGAAGACGCGAATCGACGGCAGCCGGTCACGTGGAGCAGGCGGCGGGATGGGTGGGAGAACCGGAGCAGGAGGCGGCGGCTTCGGTTGCTCTTCTCTCAGCGGTGGCGGTTCACCGGACCGTCCCGTCGGGTCACCGAGCGGGCCCTGAGCATAGCCGGACCCGTACCACGATCCGACCACGAGCAGACTGAGCGACACCCAGCGGCGTGCGGTCACCTCAAGCAGCGGGGCTCGAACGCCCACATCGGCATGCTCGGGTTCGTATCCGCACGCGCGGGATCGACGGCGCCTTCGGCGATGAGCGAGCTCGACAGCGGTGAGCCCGGCTCCGCCGGAATGCCTTCGCGTCCCGACACCACGAGGCTGCTCGACTGGCCACCCGCCATCCGCGTCGCGCACGCGGCGCGCAACAGGGTCGACGCCTGGAAGAGGGCCTCGGGCAGCTGTCCGACGCTGCCGCTCACGTCGGTGACCTCAGCCTCGATCGAGATGGTCCCCGGCACGCTGAGGGCGGACGATGCGCTCACCACGCTGCCCTGGGTCAAAAAGGTGCCCGCCGAAATGCTGACGTTGCCGCCCGGGCCACCGAAGGCGTCCGCGCGGATCTGGCTGTCGTTGAGAACGACGAACTCGACCGGATGCCCGGCGGAGCCGATCGTGATGTTCCCGCCGGAGCCCT
>DATBJF010000106.1:0-49670 GCA_036556545.1 Candidatus Methylomirabilota bacterium | reverse complement strand
GGACTTCCTGACCACGCGGCGCCTGGACTTCCTGACCGCGCGGGGCCTGGACTTCCTGACCACGCGGCGCCTGAACTTCCTGACCACGCGGCGCCTGGATCTGCTGACCACGCGGGGCCTGGACTTCCTGACCGCGCGGGGCCTGGACCTCCTGACCACGCGGCGCCTGGATTTCACGCGCGCCGGCCAGCGAGCGCGGCGCCTGAACTTCCTGACCACGTGGGGCCTGGACTTCCTGACCACGCGGCGCCTGAACTTCCTGAGCGCGCCCCGCCTTCGCGGGATCCTGACGCGCGCCGGCCAGCGAGCGCGGCGCCTGAACTTCCTGGCCCTTCGCCTGCTGGCTGATCATCGCCTTCGCCTTCGCGACCTCGGGCGGGCACGAAGCGGTTTGCGCCTCGACGGTGGCGGTCGCGAACGTCGCCATCGCGAAGACGCTCATGAGGGCTGCAAACGGTCTCTTCATCATGTCCCTTCCATCTGTTGCTGGGTTGAGGTTTTGGCGGGACCCCCATTGGCCGCCGCCCGCTCTGCCTCTCTGTACGATCCAGGAACCGGACTCAGGGTTCCAGGACGATCGTCTCGACTATGAGCAAGGACGTTGCCAGTCCATATCGAACAAATAAATCAATTAGTTGTATAGAGTTCTGTCGATCGGCGAGGGCGATGTGCCCAGCGAACGCCCCGAAGGGCCTACGGCAATGTGCCCAGGCTCTCCCGTTCGGTCTGACCGTTGGGATGGTTCGACCAAGAACGTAAGTGTGATAGGCTTTTAGCGCCTATGGCCCGGATGGCGGTGTTCGTGCTGTCGTTGCTGGTCCTCATGGGGGCTGGTAGCTGCAGCGCCGCACGGTCCACCTCCGGCCCGGCGCCTTCCGCCGCGAGCCCGACGCGTCATGTTCTCCAGAACGGTATTCCCGTGATCGTCCAGGAGCATCACGGGAGCGAGCTGGCGGCGCTCCATTTATGGGTGCGCGCAGGCGCGCGTGACGAAACCGCGAGCCAGCTCGGTCTCGCGCACTATCTCGAGCACATGCTGTTCCGCGGCACGACGTCGCGCCCGACCGGCTTCGTCGAGCGCGAAGTCGAGGGCGTCGGTGGCGCCATGAATGCAGGCACGTCGTGGGATTACACCTACTACTACATCACGCTGCCGCCCGCGCGTGTGACGCAGGGAATCGAGCTCCTCGCCGACATCTCGATGAATGCCGCGCTCGACACCGCCGTCCTCGACAAGGAGAAGGAAGTCGTCCTCGAGGAGATGCGTTTCGGAGAGGACAACCCGCGCCGGTTTCTCCGCCGCACCCTCTACTCGCAGCTCTTCGAGGGGCATCCGTACGGCCGGCAGATCATCGGCACCCCGGATCTGATCCGCGCTCTCACGCGGAACACGCTCGCAACGTTCTATCGTCACCACTATGCGCCGGAGACGTTCGCCGTGGTCGTTGTTGGCCCGGTGGCGACCGAGCACGTCCTTGCAGCGGCGCGGGCCACCTTCGGGCGCTTGCCGCGCATCGGGCACGGGCGGTTGCCGGTGGCGGCGCCGCCGCCGCTGCGTCCACAGCGCGTCGACATTCAGCGCGCGGGCGCGCACGCCTACCTCGGGCTGGCGTGGCCGGCACCGCGGCTCGATCACGCCGACACGCCGGCCGTGGACCTTCTCGTCGGGATTCTCGGCGCCCAGAGGTCGTCGCGCCTCGTGCAGTCCCTCCGCGAGCACCATGGGCTCGCCATGGCCGTCGACGCCGGCTTCACGCCGCTCGCCGCCGCCGGCGCGGTGGTCGTCACGGCGCAGCTCGAGCCGGCGAATCTCGGTCGCGCAGAGGAGCAGATCCTCGCGGAGATCCGCCGCGTGCGGGATTCCGGAGTGACGCCGGCCGAGCTGCGGCGGGCGATCACGAGGGCAGAAGCCGACCATGAGTTCCTGACGGAGACCGCGCAGGGCCGCGCGCTGGCGCTCGGGCGCGCCGAGACCATCTGGACGGTCGAGGACGAGCTCGCCTACGTGAGCCGCCTCCGATCCGTCACCGCCGAGCAGGTACAGGCGGCGGCACGCCGCTATCTGGATCCCGACCGGTATACGCGTCTGGCCCTCGTGCCGCCGGCGAGCACACGATGAGTCAAATCCTCCTCGCGCTCCTCCTGGTCTTCGCGCTCGCGTCACCGGTGCTGGCTGATGTTCCCGTCACGCGGCGCGTGCTCGCGAACGGCATGGTTGTCGTCGTTCGGGAAGATCCCGGCGTCGGCGTCGTGGCCGCCTCGCTGCAGGTGCGTGCGGGGTCGCTGTTCGAGACCGAGGCCACGGCCGGGGTCACGAACTTCATGCAGCGCGTTCTCGTGCGCGGGACGGAAAAGCGCTCGACGCTCGGGCTCCTCGAAGCCGCCGAGGAGCTGGGCGGCTCGCTCGAAGCCTCCGGCGACGTGGAGACGGCCGAGATCCGTGGCACGGCGATTGCGCGCCAATGGGAGGCGTTGCTCGGACTCCTCGCCGAGGTCCTGCTCGAGCCGACGTTCCCGGGGGCGGAAGTCGAGCGCGAACGCCGGCTTCTGCTCGGACAGCTCCAGACGCGCGCCGACAATCCGTTCCCGCGCACCTTCGACACGGCGCTGCGCGAGATGTACGGCGCGCATCCGTACGCCTGGCCGGCGCTGGGGCGCACCGAGAGCGTGAGACAGCTCACGCGCGACGCGTTGATCGCGCATTACCGCAGGGTCTATCGGCCCGACCGGATCGTGCTGGCCGTGAGCGGGAACGTGCCGCGGACCGCGGTGGTCGCTGCCGCCGAGCGGCTCTTCCGGCGCGTGCCGCCCGCGGCCGGCGCACCGTCCGCGCCTACCGTCGAGCCGAGCCCACGCGGCGAGCCGCGGCTCGTGGAGCGAGACGCCCGGCAAGCGCAGGTCCTTCTGGGATTCCTGGCGCCTCCGGTGCTGCATGCCGACTACGCGGCGGCCCGTGTGCTGGCCATGGTCCTCGGCGGCGGCATGTCGAGCCGTCTGTTCACCGAGCTGCGGGATCGGCGCGGCCTCGCCTACAGCGTCGGCGTGCTGGCCACGGTACGGACGGGGCCGGCGCTCTTCGCTCCATACCTCGCCACGGCGCCGGTCAATGCCGACGCCGCCCTCGCCGGCCTCCTGGCCGAGGTCGAGCGCCTGCGCGCGGAGCCCATCGGCGAGCCGGAGCTCGCGCGGGCGCGCGCGTACCTCCTCGGCTCGCTCGCCCGGGACCGGCGCACGAGCGCGCAGCTCGCGTGGCATCTCGCCTTCTACGAGCTCGTCGGCGCCGGCTGGGACTGGCCGCAGCGGTTTGCGCGCGCGGTCGCGGCGGTGACGACGGACGACGTCGCGCGCGTAGCGCAGCAGTACCTCGTGCGCCCTACCGTGGTCGTCCTGCGGCCGCCGAAGGAGGGCGGGGGATGATCCCGCTGCGGGATGACGTACCCAGCCGCTCGGTGCCCATCGTCACCTTCGCATTGATCGGCTTGAACGTGGCCGCGTACATCTACCAGCTGTCGCTCGGGCTCGCCGTCGATCCCGGCGGGCGCGCGGCGGCCGAGGCGTTCATCGTCGAGTTCGGCGCCACCCCGTGCCGGCTGACGGCGACGTGCGACCGGGGTGACTTTCCAAGCCCGTACGTCACCATCTTCACGTCGATGTTCCTGCACGGCAGTCCGCTGCACGTCGGCGGGAACATGCTTTATTTGTGGATCTTCGGCGACAACGTGGAAGACATGCTCGGGCACGGGCGATTTCTCGTCTTCTATCTGCTCTCCGGCGTGGCGGCCGCCACCGCCCAGACCATCACCAGTCCGGCGTCGACCATTCCGATGATCGGCGCGAGCGGGGCCGTGTCCGGCGTTCTCGGCGCGTACCTGCTCCTCTTTCCGTACGCGACGATCCTGACCCTCATGATCTTCGGCTTCTTCATCCGTACCGTTCACATCCCGGCCCTGATCGTGCTCGGCTTCTGGATCGTTTTGCAGCTCATCAATGGATGGCTCACTGTCAGCGTCTCAGCGATGGGGCGCGGAGAAACGGGAGGCGTAGCGTGGTTCGCTCACATCGGCGGGTTCCTGGGAGGAATGCTGCTCCTGTTGCTGTTCCGACCCCGGCCAAGTCGGCGCCCGTGAAGCCCGCGGCGCCGGCTCCGGAAAAGCCGTCTTCTATAATCGAAGGCGTGCCGACCCGGATGCGCCTCGACCGCCTGCTGGCCGAAAAGGGGTTCCTGGAGAGCCGCGAGAAGGCTCAGCGCGCGATCATGGCCGGCGACGTGCTCGTCGACGGGCAGCGCGTGGACAAGCCCGGCGCTCTCATCTCGACGGAGGCGGAGATCGAGATCCGTGGCCGCTCGCCGTTCGTCAGCCGCGGCGGCGAGAAGCTCGCGCATGCCCTCGAGCACTTCAAGGTGAAGGTGGACGGGCGCATCTGCATCGACATCGGCGCGTCCACCGGCGGCTTCACCGACTGCCTCCTGCAGCGGGGAGCGAGCATGGTCTACGCCGTCGACGTCGGCACCGGCCAGCTCGACGCCAAGCTGCGGAAGGACTCGCGGGTTGTGGTGATGGAGCAGACGAACGCCCGCTCGCTCGACCCGCGGCTGTTCGGCGACCAGCCCACGCTGGCCGTGATCGACGTCTCCTTCATCTCACTGGAAAAGATCCTGCCGGCGGCGTTCAACGTGCTGGCGCCGCGCAGCGAGGTGATCACGCTGGTCAAGCCGCAGTTCGAGGTGGGCCGCGAGTTCGTCGGCAAAGGAGGCGTCGTCCGCGACCCCGCCCAGCATCGCGCCGTGGTGCAGCGGCTGGCGCGCTACTCCGTGCTGCGCGGGTGGCACGTCCTCGGCGCGACCGCGTCGCCGTTGCGGGGCCCCAAGGGCAACCGTGAGTTCTTCCTCCACCTGTCGATGCACGGCAAGACGGCCGCAAATATCGACTCGATCATCGACCGGACGGTGGCGGCGCTGGCGTGAAGCGCGTCGGTGTCGTGGCCAAGCCCGACGCGACGGGCGCCCCGGAGGCGCTCGCCCGCCTCGTCGCCGCGCTGACGGCCCGCGGTGTGAGCATCGTGCTGGAGAAGGAGACGGCCGGGCTGGTGCCGTCCACACCGCTGGCGGCCGTGCGCAAACCCGACCTGGCCTCGCAGGTCGACCTGCTCATCGTCCTCGGCGGAGACGGCACGCTGCTGTCGATGGCGCGGGCGGTGGGTGATCTGGGCACGCCGATCCTCGGCGTCAACCTCGGCGACCTCGGCTTCCTGACGGCCACCACGCTCGACGAGATGGTGCCGGCGGCCGAGGCGGCCCTGGCCGGTCGAATGGCCGTCGACGAGCGCATGCTGCTCGCGGCCCGACTCGTCCGCGGCGGCGCCACGCTGGGGGAGTACGCGGCGCTCAACGACGTGGTCATCACCAAGTCGGCGATGAGCCGCATCATCAATCTGAAAGTGGCCGTCGATGGCCAGTATGCGACGGCGTACCGGGCGGACGGGCTCATCATCTCCACGCCGACCGGCTCGACCGCCTACTGCCTGTCGGCCGGCGGTCCCATCCTGTTCCCGACCATGGATGCCATCGTGCTCGTTCCGATCGCCTCGCACACGCTCACCAACCGGCCGATCGTCCTGCCGGGCTCGCAGCGGATCGACGTCACCCTCATGACCGACCAGGACGTCATGTTGACGATCGACGGGCAGGTCGGCGTGCACCTGCGCGAGCACGACACGGTGCAGGTGGAGAAGGCGGCCGCCCGCGTCCGGCTGCTGCGGTTCCCGCGTACCGACTTCTTCACGGTGCTTCGCACGAAGCTGAAATGGGGTGAGCGCTAGTATCCGGTGCAATACTCTTGAGCCCCGCCTCGCCTTGACCTAGAGTCGAAGCGCATGCTCCGCGAGCTGCGGATCCGAAACTTCGCGGTCGTCGAGAACGTCGTTGTCAGCTTCGTCCCCGGTCTCAACGTCCTCACCGGCGAAACGGGCGCCGGCAAGTCCATCCTGATCGACGCCCTGCTGCTTCTGCGTGGTGCCCGCGCCCAGACGGACGTCATCCGGGCCGACGCGGAGGCGGCCACCGTGGAGGCGGTGTTCCAGCTGCCGAAAGGCGGCGGCGCCGCCGCAGTGCTGGATGACGCCGGGCTCGGGACGGATGACGGCGAGATCGTCATTCGCCGTGAGCTGACGCGCGCGGGCCGCCATCGCGCGTTCGTGAACGATTCGGCGGTGACGGTGGCGCTGCTCGAGCGTCTCGGCGAGCACCTCGTCGACGTTCACGGCCAGCACGAGCATCAGCGGCTGCTCGAGCCCGCGCGCCAGCTGGAGCTGCTGGACCGGTTCGCCGACGTGGACGAGCTGGCCGAGCGCGTCACCGGGCTGTTCGCCAAGTTCCGCGCCGCCCGCGACGACGTGGAGCGCACGCGCGGCGCCGAGCGTGACCGCGTGCAGCGGGAGGATGTGCTGCGCTTCCAGGTCGCGGAGCTCGACGCGGCCCGTCTCCGGGTCGGCGAGGAAGACGAGCTGCGCGCCGAGCGGCGGCGGCTGCAGCACCTGGAACGATTCGCAACCGGCCTCGCCGAGGTGGCCGCGCTGCTCGACGAGGACGAGCACTCGGTGCGGGGTGGGCTCGCCCGCGCGCTGCGCGTGCTCGGCGACCTCGGCCGGCTCGATCCGGCCTTCGCCGCCGCCGCCGACGGTCTCGACGCCGCGCGCATTCAGGTCGACGAGACGGTGGCCACGCTCGGCGGCCTGCGCGACGGGCTCGTCGACGAGCCGGGGCGTCTGCAAGCCATCGACGATCGCCTCGACGCCCTCGGACGGCTCAAGCGCAAGTACGGCGACTCCGAGGCGGCCATGCTCGGCCATCGACAGGAGGCGGCCGCCGAGCTGGAGCGCCTCGCCCGTCACGACGAGGTACTGGCCGCGCAGGAGCGAATGGTAGCCGAGCTCCTGGGGGAGCTCACGGCCGCCGCGGAGACGCTGTCGGAGCGCCGCGCGGCGGCGGCGGCCCGCCTGGCCGCCCGCGCCGAGAAACAGCTGCGCGCGCTCGGGATGGAGCGCGCCGTGTTTCGCATCACCGTCCAGCGCGCGCCGGCGGCGGAGATCGGAGCCCGCGGCCTCGACACGATCGAGTTCCTGCTGTCGGCGAACCCGGGCGAGGACGTCCGGCCGCTCGCGCGCGTCGCCTCCGGGGGGGAGCTGTCGCGGACGATGCTGGCGCTGGAGGCGGTGCTGGCCCGGACGGATCGCGTGCCCACGCTCATCTTCGACGAGGTCGATGCCGGCATCGGAGGACGCGTGGCCGCCACCGTCGGCGAGACGCTGGCAGCGGCGGCGCGCGGTCGCCAGGTCCTCTGCGTGACGCACCTCGCGCCGATCGCGGCGCTCGCCGACCATCACCTGTTCGTGGCGAAGAGCGTACGCGCCGGCCGGACGCGGGCGACCGTGGCCACGCTGGACGACCACGCCCGCGTGGCGGAGGTCGCGCGGATGCTCGGCGGCGAGGCGGGCACCGCGGCGCTGCGCCACGCGCGTGAGCTCCTCGGCGGGCGGGCAAGAGCACGGAGCGTATAATGAGGGCTCGATGATCGATGCTGTTCTGAAGAAGATCTTCGGCACCAAGCACGAGCGCGACGTCAAGCGCGCGATGCCGGTCGTGGCGCAGGTCAACGCGCTGGAACCCGCCCTACAGACTCTCGACGACGCCGCCCTCCGCGGCAAGACCGATGAGCTGCGCAAGCGCCTGGCTGACGGCGCCTCGGTCGACGACATCCTCCCCGAGGCGTTCGCCGTCTGCCGGGAAGCCGCGCGGCGGGCGCTGCGCATGCGACACTTCGACGTCCAGCTCATCGGCGGCATGGTCCTCCACCAGGGGAAGATCGCGGAGATGGCCACCGGTGAAGGCAAGACGCTGGTGGCCACGCTCCCGGCCTATCTGAACGCGCTCACCGGCAAGGGCGTCCACATCGTGACCGTCAACGACTACCTGGCCAAGCGCGACGCTCAGTGGATGGGCCCGCTCTACCAGGCCCTCGGCCTCTCGGTCGGTGTCATCCAGCACGAGGCCTCGTTCGCGTACGATCCCGCGTACTCCACGCCGGACATCCGTATGACGTCGCTCCGGCCGATCGACCGGCGCGCGGCGTACCACTGCGACATCACCTATGGCACCAACAACGAGTTCGGCTTCGACTACCTGCGGGACAACATGCGCTTCTCCCTTGAGGACCTGGTGCAGCGCCGTTTGCACTACGCCATCGTGGACGAGGTCGACTCCATCCTCATCGACGAGGCGCGCACGCCGCTGATCATCTCGGGTCCGGCCGAGGAATCCACCGAGCTGTACTACAAGATCGATCGCATCATCCCGAAGCTGAAACGAGCGGCCACCATTGTCGAAGGCAAGCTCTCGGAGATCGAGGAACAGCGCGAAGGCGACTATATCGTCGACGAGAAGTCCAAGGCCGTCTCGCTGACGGAGCAGGGCATCGCGTCGTGCGAGCGCCTCCTCAACGTCGACAACCTCTACGACCCCCAGCACATCACGATGCTGCACCACGTGCAGCAGGGCCTGCGCGCCCACGCGCTCTACAAGCGGGACGTCGACTACGTCGTCAAGGACGGCGAGGTCATCATCGTCGACGAGTTCACCGGCCGCATGATGCCAGGCCGCCGCTGGTCGGACGGCCTGCACCAGGCGGTGGAAGCCAAGGAGAGCGTCCGCATCGAGCGCGAGAACCAGACGCTCGCCACCATCACGTTCCAGAACTACTTCCGGATGTACGAGAAGCTGGCGGGCATGACCGGCACCGCGGAGACGGAGGCGGAGGAGTTCGCGAAGATCTACAAGCTCGACGTCACCGTCATTCCCACCAACCGCGTTCTCCTGCGCGTCAACAACCCGGACGTCGTGTACAAGACCGAGCGCGAGAAGTTCGACGCGGTGGCCAAGGACATCATCGTGCGCAACGAGAAGGGCCAGCCCGTTCTCGTGGGCACCGTGTCCATCGAAAAATCGGAGGCGGTGTCGAAGCTGCTGAAGAAGCGCGGCGTGAAGCACGAGGTGCTGAACGCCAAGTACCACGAGCGGGAGGCGGAGATCGTCGCCCAGGCCGGGCGCGCGGGGGCGGTGACCATCGCCACCAACATGGCCGGGCGCGGCACCGACATTCTCCTCGGCGGCAATCCCGACTTCCTGTCCAAGGAGATCCTTCGCAAGCGGGGCCTCGACCCGGCCACGGCGTCGGCCGAGGATCGCGCGACGGCGCTGGCGGAGGCGCGGCGCATCACGGAGCCGGAGCACGAGCGCGTGGTCGGCCTCGGCGGCCTGCACATCGTCGGCACCGAGCGCCACGAGTCGCGGCGGGTCGACAACCAGCTGCGCGGCCGCTCGGGGCGCCAGGGCGACCCGGGTTCGTCCCACTTCTATCTCTCGCTCGAGGACGATCTGTTGCGCATCTTCGGCAGCCAGCGCATCCAGCGGATCATGGAGCGCCTCGGGATGGAGGAGGGCGAGCCGATCGAGCACAAGCTCGTCACGCGCGCCATCGCCACCGCCCAGAAGCGCGTCGAGAACCACAACTTCGAGATCCGCAAGCACCTGCTCGAGTACGACGACGTCATGAACAAGCAGCGCGAGATCATCTACGGCATGCGCCGCCAGATCCTCGACGGCGAGAGCCAGGCGGAGACGGTCGAGGGGTGGATCGAGGACCTCGTCCTCGGCACCCTGGACGGCTACGCCTCCGAGGCCGCCCACGTGGAGGACTGGGACCTCGGCGGCCTCACGGAAGCGCTGCATCGCCAGTTCGACGTCAAGATCGCCGCCGCGCAGTTCGAGGAAGTCGTGAGCCGCGAGGGCCTGGAGCGCCTGGTCGGCGAGGCGGTGAAGGAGCGGTACACCGAGCGCGAGCGCGAGCTCGGCAGCGAGCTGATGCGGGCGCTCGAGCGGCACGAGATGCTGCTCGTCATCGACACCCAGTGGAAGGATCACCTTCTGTCGATCGACCACCTGAAGGAAGGCATCGGCCTCCGCGGCTACGGTCAGCGTGACCCGCTCACGGAGTACAAGAAGGAGGCGTTCGACCTCTTCCAGGACATGGTGGAGCGGGTGAAGGGGGCGGTGGTCGAGCGCCTGTTCAAGGTCCAGGTCGTGCGCGACGCGCCGATGGATCTGCCGGCGGTGACGGCGTGGGCCGACGCGCGGGAGACGCGCGGCGAGCTGCCGTCACAGCCTGGCGCCGTTCCGATGGCCGCTCCCGCGCGGCCCGCACCGCGTCCGGCGCCGACGCCACGAACGCCCACAGGCGAGAAGATCGGCCGCAACGATCCCTGCTACTGCGGGTCCGGCAAGAAGTACAAGAAGTGCCACCTGCTGCAGGGCGCCTGAGCCTCCCCGTCGCGATGACCCGCCTGGCGCACCTTCTGTAGGGCTCCGGGGCGCCGGCGGCCCTACCAGTGGCGCTTTTTTCTTTGGTGAGTCCGAAGCCGCGTGCCAGAATCCCGCATGCGCTTAGAGTCGATCACTGTCCACGGCTTCAAGTCGTTCGGCGAGAAGACCGTCGTGAAAATTTTGCCCGGCATCACGGGCATCGTCGGTCCGAACGGGTGCGGGAAGAGCAACATCGGGGAGTCGGTACGCTGGGCGCTCGGTGAGCAGAGCGCCAAGTCACTGCGCGGCGCCAAGATGGAAGACCTCATCTTCCAGGGCTCCGCCTCGCGCAAGCCCGTGGGCCTCGCCGAGGTCGAGCTGTGCTTCAGCAACGACGGGGCCCTGCAGGTGCCGTGGAGCGAGATCGCCGTCTCGCGGCGTCTCTATCGCACGGGCGAGAGCGAGTACTACCTCAACAAGACCCAGACGCGTCTGCGCGACATCCTCGACATGTTCGCCGGCACCGGCGCCAACCCGCGCGCGTACTCGGTGATGGACCAGGACAAGCTCAATCACGTGCTGACCGCCAAGCCCCACGAGCGGCGCGTGTTCATCGAGGAGGCGGCGGGCATCGCGCGCTACAAGCAGCAGCGCAACGAGACGCAGGGCAAGCTCGAGCAGACGCGTCAGAACCTCGTGCGCGTCCGCGACGTCATGGACGAGGTCAAGCGCCAGCTCAATTCGCTCGAGCGCCAGGCGCGCAAGGCCCAGCAGTACAAGACGCTGCAGACCGAGCGTCGGGACCTGGCGCTGACCCTGGTGGCCGCCGACTTCGCCGTGCTGACGGCCCAGGCCACCGACCTCGGCGCGGAGCTGACTGCGCTGCGCGAGAGCGAGCAGGCGCTGCGTACGCGCGGCTCGGCGCTCGCCGCGCGCGAGGCTCAGCAGCGGGAGATCCTCCAGACGAGCGATCACGCGCTGTCCGACCTCCGTCAGCGCGTGCAGAAGGTCCAGGGCGAGCTGGAGCGGCTCCTGGAGCGGCGCGAGCAGATGGGCGTTCAGATCCGCGAGCTCGGCGACGAGGCCATACGGCTCGAGGAGGACGTCCGCGTGTCGACCGAGCGGCTGGCTGCCATCGCCGGCGAGCGCGAGCAGGGACGCCTCGCGCTCATCGAGGCCGAGCGACTCGCCTCCGAGCGCGCGCAGGTGGCGCACGACCTGGAGGCGGCGGTGGAGCGCCACCGGGCCGGGCTCACGGCCGATCGCGACCGGCTCGAAGCGCTGCGGCTCGAGCAGGTGCGCGTGGCCGCCGAGCGGGTCGACCTCATGCGGCAGGCGGGCGAGCTTCGCGAGCGGCAGGCGCAGCTGGCGCGACGGCGCGAGCGGCTCGCGCAGGAGACGGCCGAGGCCGAGGCCGAGGCGGCGCGGCTGGCGGCGGACCGGGCGGTGCACGCGAGCGCGCACGATCAGGCGATCGCAGCGCTGTCGTCGCTCGCCGACGAGCGCGCGCGGGCGTCGGCGCTGCTGACCGAGCGCCAGACGGCCCTCACGGCGGCGGAGGCGGCCCTGGCCGAGACGCGCCTGGCGCTCGCCTCGCGCAGCTCGGCCTTCGACGCGCTCGACGTGCTGCAGACGGCGCGTGAGGGCTATGGCGCCGGTGTCCGCAGCGTCTTCGAGGCCGACGGGCAGCTCAGCGGCGTGCGGGGCACCGTGGCCGATCTCCTCGACGTGCCGCCGGGGCTCGAGCGTGCGGTGGCGGCCGTGCTGGGCGACCGGCTGCAGTGGGTGGTCGTCGATCGGTTCGAGCACGCCCGCGCGGCCGTCGAGTATCTCCAGACGACGCGCTCGGGTCCGGCGACGTTCCTGCCCCTCGAGCACCTGCCGACGCCGGCCGGCGCGCCGCCGGACGACAACGGCGTCCGCTGGGCCGCGCGCAGCGTCACCGCCTCGTGCCCGGACCTGATCCACTACCTGCTCGGCCACGTCGGCGTCGTCGATCACCTCGATCATGCGGAGTCGTTATGGCGCCGCAACGGCGTGGTGGCGACGTATGTCACGCCGGCAGGTGAGGTGCTCTCGCCGGCCGGACGACTGCGCGGAGGCGGTGAGAGCGACGAGGGCGGCGTCGAGCATTCGCTGCTGGCGCGCAAGCGCCAGCTCCGCGAGCTCGAGGACGAGGTGTGCTGGCTCACCGCCCAGGTGGACGAGCGCCAGGGCGTGGCGGCGGCGCTGGCGGCCGAGGTCGGCACGCTGCGCGCACGCATCGGCGTGCTCGAGCAGGACGTCCAGACGCGGCAGTCGGCGCGCGTCGCCAGCGAGAAGGATCTCGAGCAGTCGGTGCGCGAGCACGAGCGCGTGCACCGGCATCTGGAAACGATCGCCACGGAGGCGCGTCAGGTCGCCGTCGAGGCCGAGGAGACGGCGACGCTGCTCGCACGCCTCGAGCTCCATGTGGCCACCGCCCGCGAGGCGGAGAGCCGCCACGAGGCGGCGATGGCGACCGCGCGGGCGAGCATCGAATCGGCGCAGGCGCGGGAGACCGAGCTGATGGGCGAGCTGACGGCCTGCCGCGTCGACGCGGCCTCGGTCACCGAGCGCGCGGAGGCCCTCACGCGCGAGCTGGCCCGCCTCGAGGAGATGCACGCCGACTTCACGGATCGGATCGCACAGAGCCAGCAGCGCCAGACGCAGCTCGCCGACCGGCGGGCCTGGCTGGCGGACGAGCGCGAGCGAACGGACGCGGGCGCGCGCGAGGTCGCGGTCGACCGCGATCGCCTGGAGGAAGAGGCGCGGGCAGCGGGTGAGCGGCACCAGGGCCTGCTGGACGAGCTCGCCGCGGTGGAGGGCGAGAGCCGGGTCCTCGCTTCCGAGCTCTCCGGGGTCACCCGGCGCGCCCACGACGTGGAGCTGAAGGCCACCGAGGGGCGCGTGCGCCGTGAGGAGCTGGCGCAGGAAGCGTGGCGGACGTACGGCGTCGACGCGGGCGCGCTGCTCGCCCAGCACGATCCCGCACGCGAGCTCGGCGGTGTCCGCGAGCGGCTCGGCGAGCTCGACACCAAGCTGGCCGCGATCGGCCCGGTGAACCTGGTGGCCGATGAGGAATACCGTGAGCTCGACGAGCGGCTGGTGTTCCTGCGCACGCAGCACGACGACCTCGTCGGTTCGATGAAGGACCTCGAGAAGGCGCTTCGCGGCATGACGCGCACGGCGCAGGACCGCTTCGCGCAGGCCTTCGAGGAGATCAACGGCCACTTCGGGAAGATCTTCGAGCGGCTCTTCGAAGGGGGCCGGGCGGAGCTGCGCCTGGTGGAGGCGGACGAAGGTGGAGACCCGCTCGATACGGGCGTCGAGCTGATGGCGCAGCCGCGCGGCAAGCGGCTGCAGGCCGTGTCGCTGATGTCGGGTGGCGAGCGCGCGCTGACGGGGCTGGCGCTCCTGTTCGCGATCTTCTACTTCCGCCCCAGCCCGTTCTGCGTGCTCGACGAGGTGGACGCGCCTCTCGACGACGCGAACATCCACCGCTTCTTGCGCGTGCTGCGCGAGCTGACCAGCCAGACGCAGTTCCTCGTCATCACCCACAACCGCAAGACGATGGAGGCGGCGGACATCCTCTACGGCGTCACCATGGAGGAGCCCGGGCTGTCGAAGGTCGTTTCCGTCAACCTCGCGGCCGCCACCGCGCACGCGGGTTGACGTGAAACCGACAGGGTTGCGCTAGACTCGGTCTGCGGTCATGGCTGCAGTTGGCGCGTTCCTTCGCGAATTGCGGGTCAAGCGCGGGCTCTCGCTCGACGAGCTGTCCCGGGTCACGCGCGTTCCCCGTCCGCACCTCGAATCGCTCGAGAACGATGCCTTCGCGGCGATGCCGGCCCCCGTCTTCATCCGCGGCTTCATCCGCGCCTACTGCCAGGCCGTCGGCGCCGCCCCGGAAGACGCTCTCGCCCGCTTCGACGGCCGTGACGTCAGGGAGGCGTCGCAGGCGCCGGCCGGGCCGCGGGCCGCCATGGTGCCCGCGACGACGACCACGACCTCGACGGATGGCGATCCGCGCGCCCGCAGCGCCATTCTCGTCAGCTTCGTGCTGCTCGTCGTTCTCGGCGTGGCGCTGTTCGCGGTGGCGCTGGTGACCCAGCCTGCGCGCGAGCAGCGTGTCGAGCGGACGTCGCCGCCGCCGACGCCGGCTCCCGCACCGCCTCCGGTGGCCGCCATCACGTCCGCGCCCGAAGCGGCCGGTCGCCCGGCTCCGCCCGCAGCCGCGAAGCCGGCTCCCGTGAAGCCGCCCGAGCCCCCACGCGCGCCGGCTCCCAGCCCGCCGGCCGCGGCGCCGGTGCCCCCGATCGCTGCCATCGGTCCCGTGGCGCCGAGCGGACCTCGGCCGTGGCTCCCGCAGGTGCAGAGCGCCACGACGGGCGTCTCGACGCCCTATCGCCTGGTGGCGCGCGTCAGCGAGCCGACCTGGATCCGCGTGCGCACGGAGGACGGCCGGACCAGCGAGGAGACCGTTCCCGCCGGTGCCGTCCGCGAGTGGGTGTCCAATCGGCCGTTCGTCATCACCATCGGCAACGCGGGCGGTGTGAGCTTCGAGCTGAACGGCCGACCACTGCCGTCGTTCGGCGCGAGCGGCACCGTCATCTCGGGCCTCGTCCTGCCCCCCGAAGGAGCCCGTCCCCAGTAACGCCGTCCGGTCGTACACTGAAGCGCATGGGATTGTTTTCCGGCTTCAAGGAGCGTCTCAGAGATGGCCTGAAACGCTCGCAGGAGTACCTCTCGAACGGCCTGTCGTCCGTGCTCGAGCCCGATCGCCCCATCGATGACGCGCTGTACGAGGAGCTCGAGGACGTTCTGATCGCTGCCGACCTCGGTGCCACGCTCGCCGCCGACTTCAGCAACCGGGCGCGCGAGGAAGTCGTGTTCGGGACGGTCACGCGCGCCGATCAGTTCCGTCCGCTCTTCCGCCGCTTTCTCGTCGAGACGCTCGTCTCCGCCGCGCAGCCGCTCAATCTCGAGGCGCGGCCGAGCGTCATCCTGATGCTCGGCGTGAACGGCGCTGGCAAGACCACGACGTGCGCCAAGCTGGCGGCCTCGCTGAAACAGGACGGCAAGCAGGTCGTGCTCGCCGCCGCCGACACCTTCCGGGCGGCCGCCATCGAGCAACTCGAGGTCTGGAGCGGTCGCATCGGCGTGGAGCTGGTCCGGCAGGCGTCCGGGTCCGATCCGGCCGCCGTGGTGTTCGACGCCGTGAAGGCGGCGCTCGCCCGCAACGCCGACGCGCTGATCATCGACACCGCCGGCCGGCTGCACACCAAGAGCAATCTGATGGACGAGCTCGCCAAGCTCAAGCGTGTGGTGGAGCGGCAGTATCCAGGGGCGCCCCACGAGTCGCTCATGGTGCTCGACGCGCCGACAGGACAGAACGGCTTCGCGCAGGCACAGATGTTCCACGAAGCAATCGGGCTCACCGGCGTCTGTCTCACCAAGCTCGACGGCACCGCGAAGGGCGGCATCGTGGTGCGGATCGTTCGCGAGCTCAAGCTGCCGATCAAGCTCATCGGCGTCGGCGAACGCGTCGAAGACCTCCAGGCTTTCGAGCCGACCGCCTTCGTCGACGCCCTCGTTCCGCCGTCATGAGCCGCCACCCACGATCCGGGTCAGGCCACCCCCGGCTCCACCCGCAGGCACAGCCGTCGCTACAAACGACCGACGAGACCTTCATGCGCCGCGCGCTGGCGCTCGCCGAGCGCGGGCGCGGGCTGACGTCCCCGAATCCCATGGTGGGCGCCGTGGTCGTGCGCGACGGGGAGGTGGTCGGCGAGGGCTTCCACGCGCGAGCCGGCGCGCCCCACGCCGAGGTCGAAGCGCTTCGGGCCGCGGGCCCGCGGGCACAGGGCGCAACGCTCTACGTGACGCTCGAGCCGTGCAACCACCACGGTCGCACGCCGCCCTGCGCGCCGGTCGTGCGGGGGGCCGGGGTCCGGCGCGTGGTGGCCGCGCTGAGCGATCCGAACCCGTTCGTGGCCGGTGGCGGTGCGGACTCTCTGCGGGCGGCCGGGGTGGCGGTAGACACGGGGATCCTCGCCGGAGAGGCGGCCGCGCAGAACCGCGTGTTCCTGACCGCCATGCGCGAGCAGCGGCCGCACGTCACGCTGAAGGCCGGCATGACCGCCGACGGCAAGATCGCGGACGTCCACGGCGGCGCGCGCTGGATCACGGGCGAGGCCGCGCGCGGCGAAGCGCATCGGCAGCGCAGCGAGACGGACGCCATCGTGGTCGGCGTCACCACCGTCCTGCGTGACGATCCCGCGCTGACGGTCCGCCTCGAGACGCCGTGGCCGCGCGAGCCCTATCGCGTCGTGCTCGACTCGGCGGCGCGCACACCGCCCGGCTCCCGCGTCGTCACGGGCGCGACGGCGTCGCGCGCCCTCATCGCCGTGGGTGATGCCGCGCCGCCGCGCCGCGTCGCGGACCTCGAGGCCGCTGGCGCCGTGGTGCTGCGCTGCCCCGCCCGTGACGGCCGCGTGGCCGTCGACGCCGTGCTCGCCGCGCTGTTCGCGCGCGACGTGCGGGCTGTGCTGCTCGAGGGTGGCGGCGAGGTCCACGCCGCGTTCCTCGACGCCGGCGTCGTGGATCGCGTCGCTCTCTTCGTGGCGCCGCTGCTCCTGGGCGGCCGCGAGGCGCCCGGCGTCGTGGGCGGGGCCGGGCGCGAGCTGAAGTCCGCCGTGCGACTCGGACCCATGAGCGCGAGACTCGTCGGCCCGGACCTGCTGATCGAGGCCGACGTCGCGCGGGAGCCCAGATAAGTGTTCACGGGCATCGTCGAGGAGATCGGCATCGTGCGCGAGCTGGCGCGCAAGGGCGACGTCACGCGGCTTGCGGTGGCGGCGACGGTCGCGTGCGACGGCAGCGACCTCGGGGCGAGCGTGGCCGTCAATGGTGTGTGTCTCACCGTGGCCGCGCGGGCAGCGAGCGAGCTCGTGTTCGAGGTGGGCCCGGAGACGCTGACCAGGACGGCCCTCGGCCGGCTCGCGGTCGGCGGGCGGGTCAACCTCGAGCGCCCGCTGCGGTTCGGCGGCGCCCTCGGCGGGCATCTGGTCCTCGGCCATGTCGATGGCGTGGGGACGGTGGAGGCCGTAACCCGTGTAGAATCGACGGCGCGGGTGCGGATCGCCCTGGGCGATCCCGACCTGGCGCCGCTGCTGATCCCGCAGGGCTCGGTGGCGGTCGACGGCGTGAGCCTCACCGTGGCGGCCCTCACGGGGACGACGTTCGAGGTGATGCTCATTCCGCATACGCTGTCGGTCACCACGCTGGGCGCGCTGGGGGCCGGACAGGCGGTCAACATCGAGACCGACGTGATCGGCAAGTACGTGGTCCGGTCGCTCGCTCTCAAGGGGGCCACATGAGCGGCTTCGCGACGATCGAAGAGGCGATCGAGGAGATGCGGGAGGGCCGCATCCTGGTGGTCGTGGACGACGAGGATCGCGAGAACGAGGGCGACCTCGTGATGGCCGCCGACAGGGTCACGCCGGAGGCCGTCAACTTCATGGTCACGCACGCCCGGGGCCTCATGTGCGTGCCGATGCTCGGTGAACGTCTCGATGCCCTGCGGCTCGGCATGATGGTCACCGAGAACACGGCGCCGATGGGCACCGCCTTCACGGTGAGCGTCGACGCGCGACGCGGCATCACGACCGGCATCTCGGCCTACGATCGCGCGGTGACCATCCGCACGCTGGTCGATCCCCAGATGACGGCCGCTGATCTGGTGGCCCCCGGCCACATGTTTCCGCTCCGGGCGATGGAGGGCGGCGTCCTGCGGCGAGCCGGCCACACCGAGGCGGCGGTGGACCTGGCCCGGATGGCCGGCTGCTACCCCGCGGGAGTCATCTGCGAAGTGCTCGACGAGAGCGGGAACATGGCGCGCCTGCCGCAGCTGCTGGAGCTGGCGCGCCGGCACCGGCTGAAAGTGATCACGATCAAGGACCTCATCGAGTACCGCACGCAGAAGGAGAAGCTCGTGCGTCGCGTGGCCAGCACGCGGCTGCCGACGGACTTCGGCGAGTTCACGGCCATCGCGTACGAGGCGACGGTGTACAGCCGCGTCCACTTCGCGCTCGTCATGGGACAGGTGGGCGGCGACGATCCGATCCTGGTGCGCATGCACTCCGAGTGCCTCACCGGCGACGTGTTCCACTCGCTGCGGTGCGACTGCGGGCCGCAGCTCAACCTGGCGCTGTCGATGATCCAGAAGGAAGGCCGCGGCGTCGTCGTGTACCTCAGGCAGGAAGGACGCGGGATCGGCCTGCACAACAAGATCCGCGCCTACGAGCTGCAGGACCACGGCAAGGACACGGTCGAGGCGAACCAGGCGCTCGGCTTCAACGCCGACTTGCGCGATTACGGCATCGGGGCCCAGATCCTGGTGGATCTCGGGCTGAAGAACCTGCGCCTGGTGACGAACAATCCGGCCAAGCGGGCGGGCCTGGAAGGCTACGGCCTCACGGTGCTGGAGCGCGTGCCCGTCGAGGTTCCGGCCAATCCGGAGAACCGCAAATACCTGAGCACCAAGCGCGACAAGCTCGGCCACCTGCTGTCCTCGCTTCCCGACTGAGTGGGGGCCCGATATGGCCCCCACACCTCCGGCGCTCGGAAGCGGCCCCGCAAGGCGGGTCCGCTCCTCGAGTCGGCGCTTCGTTTCGAGACCCTGACATGGCCGGCCGCGCGCCGTCCCCACGTCGGAGCGTGCGACCGCGCCCGGGCGCGCACTTTGCGGTGGTGGCCGCACGGTTCAACGAGACGATCACCAAGCGCCTGGTGGACGGCGCGCTGCGCGCGCTCGCGGCGGGCGGCGTCCCGGAATCCGCGATCGAGGTGCACTGGGTCCCCGGCGCGTTCGAGCTGCCGCAGGCGGCGGCGCTGGTGGCGCGCACCGGCCGCTACGCCGGCGTGGTGTGCGTCGGCTGCGTCATTCGCGGCCAGACGCCGCACTTCGATTTCATCGCCGGCCAGGCCGCGGCCGGCATCCAGCGCGTCGGCCTCGACACCGGCGTGCCGACGACCTTCGGCGTGATCACCGCGCTCACCGAGGCTCAGGCCTTCGAGCGCGCAGGAGGCGACGTCGGCAACCGCGGGGCCGAGGCGGCCGAGGCGGCGCTGGAGATGGCCGCGTTCGTGGAGCAGCTGGCGTCGGCGACCAGCCGCTCGAAGGCCGGCCGCCGGGCCGCTGCCAGAGGCCAGTAAGACCGCCATGCCCGGCAAGCGTCGCAAGGCCCGCGAGCTGGCGCTGCAGTTCCTCTATCAGCTGGAGCAGAACGCGGCCAGCGACCCGGGGCCGTTCGAGGCCGACTTCTGGGCGCGTCATCCGGTGGATGCCGAGGCGCGCGAGTTCGCCGGCTCGCTCGTCCACGGCGTCAAGCGCCAGCAGCGCGAGATCGATACGCGCATCGCGGAATGCGCCGAGCACTGGGACCTGGACCGCATGGCCGTGGTCGATCGCAACATCCTGCGCCTGGCGGCGTACGAGCTGCTGTTCGAGCCGGCGGTGCCGGGCAAGGTGACGATCAACGAGGCGATCGAGATCGCCAAGAAGTTCGGCACCGCCGAGTCGAGCCGCTTCATCAACGGAGTCCTGGACCGCATCCACCGGGAACTGCGCCCCGCATCCTGACCGCGTGAAGTACGCGATCCTCTCGGACGTTCACGCCAATCTCGAAGCCCTGCGCGCCGTCCTGGCCGACGCCGACACGCGCGCCGACGGCGTGCTCTGCCTCGGCGACACCGTCGGCTACGGCGCCGATCCGGAGGCGTGCGTCGAGCTGCTCGCCGCCCGGACGCGGGGGATCGTGGCCGGCAACCACGAGTACGGGGTGGCCGACCGGCTCGATCTCGCGTGGTTCAATCGCTGGGCGCGCGCGGCCGCGGAATGGACGCGCGAGCGCCTCGACGACGATCACCGCGCCTGGCTGGCCGCCCTCCCGCTGTCGCTCGAGCTCGGCGACGCCACCCTCGTGCACGCCTCACCGGCCCAGCCGGACGAGTGGGACTATCTCGTGACGGCGGAGGACGGCTGGGGCGCCTTCGCGGACTTCGCGACGCGCTGGTGCTTCGTGGGCCACTCGCACGTCCCTGCCGTGTGGTCGCTCGGCTCGTCGGGGCCGGATCACGATCCGCGCCCGAAGACCGTGCTGAGCGAGCGCGGGCGCCGCTACATCGTCAACGTCGGCAGCGTCGGGCAGCCGCGCGACCGTGACCCCCGCGCCGCGTACGCGCTGTGGGACGTCGAGGCCGGCCGCGTGGACATCCGCCGCGTCGTCTACGATGTCGCCGCGGCCCGGAGCAAGATCGAAGCGGCCGGGCTACCGCGCTTTCTCGCCGATCGGCTCGCCGCCGGCGCATGAGCCGCTGGTCCTCGCTGGCACGCCACGCGGCGATCGTGGCCGCAGCGGGGTTCTTCGCCGCCCTCGCGTTCCCGCGCATCGACTGGGCGCTCACGCCGTGGCTGATGGTGACGCCGCTGCTCGTGGTCGCCATTCTGTACCCGCCGCGGGCGGCATTCTGGTGGGGCCTGCTCTATGGCGCCGTGTTCTTCCTCGTCCTGTTGCGCTGGCTCAACTTCACGTTTCGCGTCTACAGCACGATTCCGGGTCCGCTCGTCTTCCTGCCCACGGCACTGCTGGCGGGCTATTGCGCGTTCTGGACGGGCGGCGTCGCCTGGGCCGTCTCGCGGGCGGCGAGCCGGTGGTCGATCGGGTGGGCGCTGGTGCTCGCGCCGTTCTTCTGGGTCGCGAGCGAGTGGCTGCGCGGCCACGTTCTCGGCGGCTTTCCGTGGGGCACGCTCGGCTACTCGCAGTATCTCCACTTGCGCGTGATCCAGATCGCCGAGCTGGGCGGCGTCCATGCCGTCTCCTTCGTGCTCCTCGCCGCCAACGCCGCCCTCGCCGGCGCCCTGTTGCTGACGTGGCGTCGCGCCCTCGTCGGCGTCGCCGCCGGCGGGGTGCTGGTGGGCGCGACGCTGCTGTTCGGCGAGGCGCGGCTGCAGGAGTCGGCGCCGGGCCAGAGGGTGACGGTCACCATCATGCAGCCGTCGATCGAGCAGCCGCTGAAGTGGGAGCCTCGCCACACCCAGGAGACGCTCTCGATCTACTTCGCGCTGACGCGGCAGGCGATGGCCGAGAAGACCCAGTTGATGGTCTGGCCCGAGACGGCCGCGCCGACCATTCTTCGTGACGATCCGGCGCTGGTGTCGGCGCTCACGCGGGCGGCCCGCGAGCTCGAGGCGCCCATTCTCATCGGATCCATCGATCGGGAGGGCAAACCACCGCGGTTCCGTAACTCGGTATTCCTGCTGACGGATCAGGGGATCGCGGGCCGGTATGATAAAATCCACCTCGTTCCGTTCGGTGAGTTCATACCGCTGTCGGGAGTGATCGGTTTCGTCCGGGACTGGGCGGAGTTCATTTCCGAGCTGGAGCCCGGTGCCCGCAGCGTCGTGTTCCCGGGCCCGCCAGCCCCGTACGGCGTGGTGATCTGTTACGAGGGCATCTTCCCCGACCTGGTTCGTGAGTTCGTGAGGAACGGCGCGCGGCTGATGGTGAACATGACGAACGACGCCTGGTTCGGCCGGACGAGCGGCCCGGAGCAGCATCTCTCCATGTATCCCCTTCGCGCCGTCGAGCACCGCATCTCCGTGGTGCGCTCGGCGAACACCGGGGTTTCCGCGTTCATCGCGCCCACCGGCCACATCATGCGTCGGATGAGCCTCTACGAGCGCGGGCTCCTGACGGAAGCGGTTCCGCTGCGTGTCGGCCGGACGCTCTTCACCCGCCTGGGCGACTGGCCGGGCCTGCTGGCGCTCGCGGTGTCCGGCGCCACGCTGGTGCTCACGCGCTGGCGCCGCCCGCGGCCGGAGACCGCCTGATGCTGGGCGAGCTCAAGCGCGACGTCGGCGAGCTCACGCGGCGGGTGGGCGAGCTTCGGGGGCATCTTTGACGTCGCCGCCAAGGAGCAGCGACTGGCGACCATCGAGAGGGAGATGGCGGCGCCGACGTTCTGGGAGGACAACCGTCGCGCGCAGGAGCTGATCCGCGAGCGCACCGAGCTCGCGCGGACGGTCGCGCGGACGGCAGAGCTCGGCACGCAGGCTTCGGATCTGAACGTGCTGCTGGAGCTGGCCGCCGAGGCGGGCGACGACGGCACGCTCGACGCCGAGATCGCCGAAGGCGCCGGCCGCCTCAAGAAAGAGCTCGAGGAATTCGAGCTCAAGGTGATGCTGTCGGCGCCGCACGACGGGAAGGCCGCGATCGTCTCGATCCATCCCGGCGCCGGTGGGACCGAGTCCCAGGACTGGGCGCAGATGCTGATGCGGATGTACCTGCGCTGGTGCGAGCGTGAGGGCTTCAAGGCGGAGGTGGTGGATCTCCTGCCCGGTGAGGAGGCGGGGATCAAGTCGGCCACCATCGAGGTCACCGGCGAGTACGCGTACGGCTACCTCAAGGGTGAAGCGGGCGTCCACCGCCTCGTGCGCATCTCACCCTTCGACGCCTCCAGTCGGCGGCAGACGAGCTTCGCCTCGGTGGCGGTGACGCCCGAGGTGGACGACGTCGAGGTCACCATCCGCGAGGATGAGATCCGCGTCGACGTCTTCCGCGCCTCGGGCCCGGGCGGGCAGGGGGTCAACACGGCGGACTCCGCCGTGCGGATCACCCACCTGCCGACCGGTATCGTGGTGCAGTGCCAGAACGAGCGCTCGCAGCTCCGCAACCGCGACACCGCGCTACGAATCTTGAAGGCGCGGCTGTTCGAGCTGGCCGAGAAGAAGCAGCGGGAGGAGCTGTCGGAGCTCACCGGGCAAAAGAAGGAGATCGCGTTCGGCAGCCAGATCCGCTCCTACACCTTCCATCCGTACCAGCTCATCAAGGATCATCGGAGCGGCCTCGAGATCGGCAACGTCGAGGCGGTCATGGACGGTGATCTCGACGCGCTCATCAAGGCGTTTCTGATGTCCGGCCGGGCGAGCAAGCCGTGAGCGAGCGCGACGACAACGACCTGATCCGGCAGCGGCGCGAGAAGCTCGAGGCCCTCCGCGCCCGCGGCGTCGAGCCCTTCGGCGGCCGGTTCGCGGCGACGCACTGGGCGGGCCCGCTGAACGAGAAGCTCGAGAAGGCGGGCGAGGACGAGCTGAAGGCGTTCGGGCCGGTGAGCCTTGCCGGACGGCTGGTGGCCATGCGGGATCACGGCAAGACCGCCTTCGCGCACCTGATGGATCGAACCGGCCGCATCCAGCTTTACGCGCGCGGCGACCACCTCGGCGAGGAGTACGCGGGCTTCCTGTCACTCGACGTGGGCGACTTCATCGGGGTGACCGGCGAGATGTTCCGTACTCGCACGGGTCAGCTCACCGTCGCCGTGAAGAGCTTCACCTTTCTCTCCAAATCGCTCCGCCCGCTCCCGGAGAAGTGGCATGGGCTGAAGGATGTCGAGACGCGCTACCGGCAGCGCTACGTCGACCTCGTGGTCAATCCCGAGGTGCGGGAGATCTTCCTGCTGCGCAGCAAGATCGTCCGGGCGCTCCGGGCCTTCCTCGACGCGCGTGGGTTCCTCGAGGTGGAGACGCCGATGATGCAGCCGATTCCCGGCGGCGCCATCGCGCGGCCGTTCAAGACGCACCACAACACGCTGGACATGGACCTGTATCTCCGGATCGCGCCCGAGCTCTATCTCAAGCGCCTCGTGGTGGGCGGCTTCGAGCGCGTCTACGAGATCAATCGCAACTTCCGGAACGAGGGAGTGTCGACGCAGCACAACCCCGAGTTCACGATGCTCGAGTTCTACCAGGCCTACGCGGACTACCAGGATCTCATGGAGCTGACCGAGGAACTCTTCACCGAGCTCGCCCAGTCGCTGCTCGGCCGGCTTACCCTGACGTGGGGCGAGCATCGGATCGATCTCGCGCGGCCGTGGCGCCGGCTGCCGTTCTTCCAGGGGCTCTCGGAGGCGCTCGGCACGACGGTCACCCCACGGACCGATGCCGCCACCGTCGCGCGGGCGGCCGCCGTGAAAGGGATCGAGAGCAAGGGCGGCGCCGCGTGGGTCCTCTGGAAAGACGTCTTCGAGGAGCTCGTGGAGCCGACGCTGGTGCAACCCACGTTCGTCACCGACTTCCCGATCGAGCTGTCGCCGCTCGCCAAGAAGAAGCGCGACGATCCGTTGCTGGTGGATCGGTTCGAGCTGTTCATCGGCCGGCGGGAGCTCGCCAACGCCTACAGCGAGCTGAACGACCCCATCGACCAGCTCGGCCGCTTCCGCGAGCAGGCGGCGCTGCAGGCCCGCGGCGACGACGAGGCCCACTGGCTCGACGAGGACTACGTGCGCGCGCTCGAGTACGGGATGCCGCCGGCCGCCGGGGAGGGCATCGGCGTGGACCGGCTGGTGATGCTCTTCGGCGACCTGCCTTCGATCCGCGAGGTGATCCTGTTTCCGCACCTGCGGCCGGAGGGCGGCACCGCGTGAGCGGTCGGCTCCCGGTGGAGCTGTTCCTCGGGCTGCGTTACCTCCGCTCGCGCGGCAGCCGCACGAACCTGTCGCTGTTCGTGTGGATCGGCGTGGGCGGCGTGTTCCTCGGCGTGGCCGCGCTGATCGTCGTGCTCGCGGTGATGACGGGATTTCAGGACGGCATCCGCGATCGCATCATCTCCGCCAACCCGCACTTGCTCGTATTCCAGAGCGGCACCGCGGGCCTGGCCGACGCCGATGCCGTCGCCGAGCGCGTGAAGGCGGTGAACGGCGTCCGGTCGGCGACGCCGTTCGTACTCCAGCAGGCGCTCTTCACGAGCGCCGCCGGCGAGGCGCACGGGGGCCTCGTGCGGGGCGTCGACGTCGGCGCGCCGGCCGTGCGTGCCACCCTCGCCTCGCAGCTGCGCGGCGGCAGCCTCGATCCGCTGGTGGGCGGCGAGGGGGCCATCCTCCTCGGCGTGGAGCTCGCGCGGCTGCTCGGCGTCGTCCCCGGCGACGCCATCACGGTCATCTCACCGAAGGGCGCGCTGACCGCCGTCGGCATGGTGCCGAAGATGCGGCGCTACACGCTGGTCGGCACGATCGAGGCCGGCATGTACGAGTACGACGCGTCGGTCGCCTACCTCAGCCTCGCCGCGGCCAAGGACTTCGCCGGGCTCGCCGGCGCCAGCGGCATCGAGGTGAAGCTGGCCGATCCATTCGACGCCAAGCGGGTGGGCCGGGCCGTCCTCACCCGCCTCGGCTACCCGTTCTGGGTTCGCGACTGGATGGACATGAACCGCAATCTCTTCGCCGCCCTGCAGCTCGAGAAGCTCGCGCTGTTCGTGATCGTCACCATCATCGTCCTGGTCGCGGCCTTCGCCATCATCGGTCACCTCGTCCTGCTGGTGGCGGAGAAGCGCAAGGAGATCGGGATCCTGAAGGCCATCGGCGCCACCGCGTCGTCGATCACCGCCGTGTTCTTCTCGGTCGGGATGACCATCGGCGTCGTCGGCACCCTGGCCGGCAGCGCGGTGGGGCTCGCGATCATCTGGATCCAGAACACCTACGAGGTCATCAAGCTCGCCGGCGATGTCTACCAGATCGACTACCTGCCGATGAAGCTCTCCCCGGGCGACTTCGCCCTCATCGTGAGCGCCACGCTGCTGCTGTCGTTCCTGGCCAGCGTCATTCCCGCACGCCGGGCTGGCGCGCTGACCCCGGTGGACGTGCTGCGATATGAGTGAGCGCGGTTTAGGGCAGAACGTCGGGCGGCGGAGCCCTGCGCAGCCGCCCCGACGGCGAATCCAATGACTGAGCCGCTGCTCGCAGGCATCGACCTCGAGCGCGAGTACCGCACCGGTCCCGAGGTGGTGCGCGTGTTGCGCGGCGCCTCGGTGGAGGTGCGCGCGGGCGAAGTGGTGGCGCTCGTCGGCGCCTCCGGCGTCGGAAAGTCGACGCTGCTGCACCTGCTGGGCGCGCTCGACCGCCCGAGCGCGGGGCGCGTGCTCTTCCGCGGCGAGGATCTCTTCGCGCGCGGCGAGGCCGCGCTGGCGCGCTATCGCCGGCAGGAGGTCGGCTTCGTCTTCCAGTTCTACAACCTGCTCGGCGACCTCAGCGCGCTGGAGAACGCGATGATTCCGGCGTTGCTGCAGCGCCGGCCGCTGGCGGAGGCGCGGGAGCGCGCGGCCGCCGCGCTGGCGGAGGTCGGCCTGGGCGATCGCTTGCGTCATCGCCCGGGCGAGTTGTCGGGCGGCGAGCAGCAGCGCGTCGCCGTCGCGCGCGCGCTGATCAACGGGCCGAAGGTGATCCTCGCCGACGAGCCCACCGGCAATCTCGATCCGAAGACGAGCGCCGTCATCTACGATCTCTTTCTCCAGCTGCAGAACGAGCGCGGCATCTCGTTCTTCGTCGCGACGCACAATCCGGATCTCGCGCGGAAGGCGGATCGCGGCTACCGGCTGGTGGACGGCCTGGCGCGGGAGATCGATCCAGCGGAGCGATAAAAAGAGGATGGCGCCGTGCGCGGCCGGGAGACCCCTGTTGGCCGGGGATTCGCATGAGGTATGCTTCAGGAGAGCGCTCGTGAAGAAAAAGGCTAGCGGGCCTCTAGCGCGCAGGGCTATACTGAGTGCGACTTCGGAATAACTAGGCGTCGGTTAAGCGAAAACGGGTCACGGGGCTCACGGAAAGGGGTGGGGGACTCCAGTGTTTGAACGGTTCACCGAACGGGCGCGACGGGTCATCATCCTTGCTCGCGAAGAGGCGGGACGATTCCGGCACGACTTCGTCGGAACGGAGCACGTCCTGCTCGGTCTCATCCGCGACGGGGAAGGCATCGCCACGGCGGTCCTGCAGCGCCTCGGGCTGCGTCTGGAAACGGTGAAGGCCGAGGTCGAGCGCGCGCTCGCCGGCTTTCCGAAGACGCTGACGTTCGGCGAGGTTCCGTTCACCCCCCAGGCCAAGCGCGTCCTGGAGCTGTCGATCGAGGAAGCGCGCCAGCTCGGTCACAACTACATCGGCACCGAGCATCTCCTCCTCGGCCTCATGAAAGAGGGCCAGTCGATCGCCGCGAAGATTCTGGAGTCGCTGGGCGCGCGGCTGGACGAGGTGCGACAGGAGACGCTGGCGCTGCTCGGCGATCAGTACTACCCCCGTCCGAAGAAGCGCTCGCAGACGCCGGTCCTCGACGAGTTCGCGCGCGATCTCACGCAGTTGGCGCGGGAGACCAAGCTCGATCCCGTCATCGGCCGCGAGCAGGAGATCGAGCGGGTCATCCAGATCCTGGCGCGCCGGACGAAGAACAATCCGGTCCTCATCGGGGAGCCCGGTGTCGGCAAGACGGCCATCGTCGAAGGCCTTGCCCAGAAGATCATCTCGCACGACGTGCCCGACGTCCTCGCCAACAAGCGGCTCCTGCAGCTCGATCTGGGCGCCCTGGTGGCCGGCACCAAGTACCGGGGCCAGTTCGAGGAGCGGCTCAAGGCGGTGATGAAGGAGATTCGCCAATCTGAGAACGTCGTGCTCTTCCTCGACGAGCTGCATACGCTCATCGGGGCCGGCGCCGCCGAGGGCGCCATCGACGCCAGCAACATGCTGAAGCCGGCGCTCTCACGCGGGGAAATCCAGACCATCGGCGCCACCACGCTCGACGAGTACCGCAAGTACATCGAGAAGGATGGCGCGCTGGAGCGGCGCTTCCAGCCCGTCATCGTGAAGGCACCGTCGGTCCCCGAGGCCATCGAGATCATCCGCGGTCTGCGCCACAAGTACGAGGCTCATCATCGAGTCAAGATCACCGAGCAGGCCATCAGCGCCGCGGTGACGCTGGCGGACCGATATATCACTGATCGGCAGCTTCCAGACAAGGCGATCGACGTCATCGACGAGGCATCCTCCAGGACGCGGCTCATGGCCCTCACGCCGCCCGCCGAGCTCAAGGAGATCGAGAAGGAGCTCGAGCGCGTCATCCGTGAGAAGGACATGTACCTCGAGGCGCAGGAGTTCGAGAAGGCGGCGTCGCTTCGCGAGAAGGAGAAGATTCTCCGCGGGCGCGAGGAGGAGATGAAGCGCGACTGGGAGAAGAACAAGGGCAAGGGCACCCAGTCGGTCGGTGAAGAAGACATCGAGTTCATCGTCTCGCGCTGGACGGGGATCCCTCTCAGCAAGCTCGAAGAAAAAGAGTCCGCAAAGCTGGCGCGCATGGAAGAAGCCCTCCACGGGCGCATCATCGGGCAGGACGACGCCGTCAAGGCCGTCTCGCGCGCCATCCGCCGCTCGCGGGCGGGGCTCAAGGACGCCAAGCGCCCGGTCGGCTCGTTCATCTTCCTCGGCCCCACCGGTGTCGGCAAGACGGAGCTCGCGCGCACGCTGGCCGAGTACCTCTTCGGCGACGAGAACGCGCTGATCCGGGTCGACATGTCGGAGTACATGGAGAAGTTCTCCGTCTCCCGGCTGCTCGGCGCCCCGCCCGGCTACGTCGGGTACGAAGAGGGGGGGTTCCTCACCGAGAAGGTGCGGCGCCGGCCGTACTCGGTCGTGCTGTTCGACGAGATCGAGAAGGCGCATCCGGACGTGTTCAACATGATGCTGCAGGTGCTCGACGACGGCCGACTGACCGATTCGCTCGGCCACGTGGTCGACTTCAAGAACACCATCCTCATCATGACCTCGAACCTCGGCACGAGCCTCATCGGCAAGCGCATCGCGCCCGGCTTCATGCAGGAATCGGACGAGGCCAGCTACGAGAAGATGAAAGATCGGGTCATGGAGGAGATGAAGCGCGCCTTTCGGCCGGAGTTCCTCAACCGGATCGACGACATCATCGTCTTCCACGCCCTGTCGCTGGCGCACATCCAGCAGATCATTCGGCTCATGATCGACAAGATCAACAAGCAGCTGACGGAGAAGGGCATCGAGCTCATCCTGACCCCCGCCGCCGAGGCGGCCCTGGTCGAGAAGGGCTACGACCCGCAGTACGGCGCCCGGCAGCTGCGGCGAACGATCCAGAAGCACATCGAAGACCCGCTCGCGGAGGCGATCGTTCGCGGACAGGTGCCCGAGAGCGCTCGGATCGACGTGGACATCGTGGGAAGCGAGTTCGTCTTCCGCGAGTCGCGCGCCGCCGACGCTCCGCTCGAGCTTGCTGAGCGCTAAGCAATCGCCTTCGGCGCGAGCCTGAAGCGCGGTGACCACTCGGGGGCGGGTGCGTTCAACCGTCGTTTCCCTGCTTGCGGCCTGGCTTGCGATGCTCGGCATCACTGAGGCCCAGCCGCCGCCCCCCGTTCTGGTCAAGGAGCTCACCGTCGAGGGCAACCGCCGCGTGCAGGAGGCGGTCATCCTCGGACGCGTCAAGACCACCCTCGGCGGTGCCTTCAACACGTCGCAGCTCTCGGAAGACGTCCGGTCGGTCTTCGCGCTCGGCTTCTTCGATGACGTCCAGGTGAAGATCGAGGACTTCGAGGGCGGCGTGAAGATCACCTTCGTCGTGGCCGAGCGTCCCTTCGTGCGCGACATCGATTTCGCGGGGAACAAGCGGGCGAGCGACGCCGAGCTGCAGGAGAAGATCGATCTCAAGCTCGGCAACGTCTACAATCCGGTGGACGTGCAGCGCGCGCGCGAGCGGATGAAGGACTTCTACGAGGACGAGGGGTACTTCGAGGTCCAGATCACGCCGGATATCGAGAAGTTCGCCGATGGCGACGTGAAGGTGATCTTCAGCATCAACGAAGGCCGCCAGATGAAGATCGACCGGATCGCCATCCGCGGCAACAAGGGCCTCACCGACAAGCAGATCAAGGCGGCCATGGCCACCCAGGAGCGGCAGTACTACATTCTCAGAGGCACCGTGCAGCGCCAGCGCCTCGAGGACGACATCGAGCGCATTCTCGGCCTCTACAACGATCATGGCTTCATCCATGCCCGCGTGGAGTCTCATGACGTGACCGTCGACCGCGAAAAGGCGCTGGTGACCATCAACATCGTCGTGGTGGAGGGCGCGCAGCACCTGGTGACCGACGTGACCCTGACCGGGCTGACGCTGGTGCCGGAGAGCGAGGTCCGCCGGCAGCTGAAGCTGAAGCCGGGCGACGTCTTCTCCCGCGGGCAGCTCCGCGAGTCCGTGAAGGGCATCGAAGAGCTGTACTCCAATCTCGGGCGGGCGTCGGCGGAGGTCAATCCGCGGATCGAGACGCTGCCGGACAACCGCATCGCCATCACCGTGGACGTCAACGAAGGGCCGACGGTCTACGTCGAGCGCATCAACATCGCCGGCAACGTCCGCAGCCAGGACAAGATCCTGCGCCGCGAGTTCCAGATGGCCGAGGGCGACATCTTCACGCTGCGCAAGCTGCAGCGCTCCCGTCAGCGCCTGGTCAACCTCGGCTACTTCGAGAAGGTCGACGTCACCACCGCCCCCGGCAGCGACCGGACGAAGATCGTGGTCAACGTCGAAGTCACCGAGCGGCCGACGGGTATCTTCAGCATCGGCGGCGGCTTCTCGTCACAGGACGGCCTCCTGGGCACCGTCGACCTGTCGCAGAACAACTTCCTCGGCCGCGGCTGGCAGATGTCCATCCGGCTGCGTGGCGGCGCGGACACGCAGCAGGGCATCATCAGCTTCACGGAGCCGTGGCTGTTCGACCGCCCGCTGTCGGCCGGCTTCGACCTGTTCAACATACGGCGACAGTTCACCGACTATGATTACGATCAGCTGGGCGGGGCGGTCCGTCTGAGTCACCCGTTCGAGGAGTACTGGCGATGGAATGCGACCTACCGGCTCTCCGAGGACCAGATCGCCGACGTCGACGCGTCGGCCGACAGCGAGCTCAGGGAGGAGGAGGGGACGAGCGTCACCTCGGTCGTCCAGTTAGCGCTTACCCGGGACAGCCGGGACAATGTGCAGACCCCCTCTCGCGGCGGGGTCTTCTTCGTCACCACGGATCTGGCCGGTCTCGGCGGTGATTCCCGTTTCATCAAGATCATGTCCAGCGTCACGCACTTCCGCCCGATCTGGTTCGGTCACATACTGTCGGGCCGACTCGAGGGCGGGTACGGCTTCGGCTGGGGCGGCGAGGAGCTGCCTCTCTTCGAGCGCTTCTATCTCGGCGGCTCCAATTCCATCCGCTCCTACAAGGCGCGCGAGATCTCGCCGAGGGACGACGCGGGTGAAGAGATCGGGGGAACGTCGTCGGTGCTCGGCAACATCGAGTACATCGTACCGCTGCCGTTCAACATACGGCTGGCCGCCTTCTTCGACGTCGGCAACGTCTATGGCTTCGGCACGAAATTCGATCTGACCGACCTGCGCATGGCCATCGGTGGCGGCGTGCGGTGGCTATCGCCCTTCGGTCCGATCCGGGTCGATTACGGATTCAACCCCGACCCGCGGCCGGGAGACCGGTCCGGCGCCTTCAATTTCTCGGTCGGCTCGCCGTTTTGAGGAGGATGGGATGAGGTCAGCAGCCCTGGCAGCGCTGGTGGTGGCCGCGTGCGTGTCCACGGCGGTGGTGGTGTCCGCGCAGCAGCCGGCGGCGGCGCCGGCCCCCTCGTCGCTCAAGATCGGCTATATCGACGTCCAGCGGGTGCTCGCCCGCTCGGCGGCCGGCGTCGCCGCCCGCGAGCAGCTCGAGAAGGAGCGCGCGGGCATCCAGAAGGAGATGGACGGCCGCCGCCAGGAGCTCGAGAAGCTGCGCGACGAGATCGAGAAGAAGGGGCCGCTGATGACGGCCGACGCCCGCCGCGACAAGCAGGAGCAATTCGACCGCAAGCGCCGCGACGCCGCGCGCGCGGCCGACGATTTTCAGAAGGAGCTGGAGAAGCGCGAGGCGACACTACTCCAGAAGGTGCTGGCGGAGATGGGCGGGGTCATCGAGAAGGTCGGCAAGGAGAGAAATTACTTCATGATCGTCGAGAAGCGGAACGCCGGCGTCCTCTACGCCACCACCGATGCGGATCTGACCGACGAGATCATCCGGGCCTACGATCGGGAAGCCGGGAGCAAGAAGAAATAGGGATGGCGCGCCGCGGGGGATTCACGCTCGGCGAGCTGGCGAAGGCGCTCGGGGCGACGCTCGAGGGCGACCCCCGGCGCGTGGTGACGGGCGTGGCGCCGCTGGACCGCGCGGGCCCGGAGCAGGTCTCCTTCCTGACGCACGCCCGCTACGCGGACGCGGCGAAGACGTCGCGCGCGGGCGCGTTCGTGGCCGGCGCCCAGGCGGCCGGCCTGCCGGCGCCGGTCCTCCGCGTGCGGGCGCCGGAGCAGGCGCTGGTCGATCTCCTCAACCTCTTTCACCCGCCGGCCGCCATCGTGCCGGGCATCCATCGCACGGCCGTCGTCGCCGCGGACGCCCACGTCGACGCGACGGCGTCGGTCGGCCCGCACGCCGTGATCGAGTCCGGCGCGCGGATCGCGGCGCGCGTGCGCGTGAGCGCGCTGGCGTATGTCGGCCCCGGGGTCGAGGTCGGAGAGGACTCGAGCCTCGGCGCCCACGTCGCGCTGCTGGCCGGCGTGCGGCTGGGCCGCCGCGTGCTCGTGCATCCGGGCGCCGTCCTCGGCGCGGACGGCTTCGGCTTCGCGTTCGACGGCACCGAGCACCGAAAGATTCCGCAGACGGGCGGCGTCCTCATCGAGGACGACGTCGAGATCGGGGCCAACACCACCATCGACCGCGCCACCTTCGGCGACACGATCGTCCGCCGCGGCACGAAGATCGACAACCTGGTCCAGATCGGCCACAACGTCGAGATCGGCGAGCACTCGATCCTGGTGTCCCAGGTCGGCGTGTCCGGCTCGTCGCGACTCGGCCGCGGGGTCGTCCTCGCCGGGCAGGTCGGCGTGGCCGACCACGTCACCATCGGCGACGGCACCCTCGTCGGCGCGCAGGGCGGGGTCCCCTCGGATCTCGAAGCCGGCGGCAAGTATCTCGGCACCCCGGCCCGGCCGATGCTGGAAGCCAAGCGCATCATGGCCGCCGAGACGCGTCTGCCCGAGCTGCTGCGGCGCGTGCGCGCGCTCGAGCGCGCGCTGGCGGCGCTCGCGGGCCGGCCGGTGGAGGCCGAAGGGCGCGGCGATGAGTGAGATCCATCCCTCGGCCGTCGTCGACAAGTCGGCGACGCTCGGCGTCGACGTGCGGATCGGCGCCTTCTGCGTGGTCGGGCCCGAGACGACGCTCGGCGACGGCGTCGAGCTCGGCCACCACGTCGTGACCGAGGGCCGCGTCGTGCTGGCTCCGCGTGTCAGGATCGGCCACGGCAGCATCCTGGGCGGACTGCCGCAGGATTTGAAGTTCAAGGCCGGCACGCCGTCGGGCGTGCGCGTGGGCGAGGGGACGGTGGTGCGCGAGTACGTGACCGTGCATCGCGCGACGCAGCCGGACGCGTGGACGGACGTCGGTCGCGACGCGCTCTTGATGGCGATGAGCCACGTGGCCCACGACTGCCGCATCGGCAACGGCGTGATCGTCATCAATTACGCGGGCATCACCGGACACTGCGAGATCGGGGAGCGCGCCACCATCGGCGGTCACACCGGCATGGTGCCGTTCACGCGCATCGGCGCCTATGCCTACGTGGGGGGCTTCGCCAAGATGAACGCCGACGTGCCGCCCTACGTCATCGTCGACGGTCAGCCGGCCACGGCGCGCGGAGTGAACGTGATCGGGTTGCGCCGGGCCGGCATGTCCGCGCCCGACCGCCGGACGCTCCAGGACGCGTTTCGCATCCTGTATCGCAGCGGGCTGGCGCCGGGGCGGGCCCTGGCGCGCATCCGCGAGGAGCTGCCCATGACCGAGCCGATCCGAACGCTCGTCGAGTTCATCGAGGGCGCGCGCCGCCACGGAATCGTCGGCGCTCCCGACGACGGCGGCGCGCCGGTGAGCCGCGAATTTGTCTAGAGGAGCGCCAGGGCTCCGCCGAGGCGCTCCGAACGTTGGGGGTGTGGGGGCCATCTCGGGGCCCCCACGTCGATCAGTCGAGGAGGTGACGAGCTGATGGCGATCAACGGGCCGCGACTGCGCGCGGGGGTGGTCGGCGTGGGCCACATGGGCCAGTACCACGTGCTCGTCTACGCCGAGCTGCCCGACGTCGAGCTGGTCGGCGTGGCCGATCTCGATGCCGACCGCGCGCACGCGGTAGCCCGCCAGTACGATACGCAGGCGTTCACCGACCACCGGCAGCTGATCGGCCAGGTCGACGTGGCCAGCGTGGCCGTGCCCACCGGGCGGCACTTCGCGGTGGCCCGTGACCTCCTGGAGGCGGGCGTGAGCGTGCTCGTGGAGAAGCCCATGACCACGACCGTCGAGGAGGCGCGCCTGCTGTTCGAGATCGCCCAGCGGACAGGCGCCGTGCTGCACGTCGGACACGTGGAGCGCTTCAACGGTGCCGTGGACGAGCTCCGGCAGATCGTGCGCGCGCCCATCCTCATCGAGTCACGGCGGCTCGGACCGTTCGCCCCGCGGGTGCAGAAGGACACCGTGGTGATGGACCTCATGATCCACGACATCGACATCGTCCTCGGGCTGGTCGACTCGCCCCCCGTGCAGATCGCCGCCAAGGGCGCCGTCGTCCACTCCTCGGTCACCGACGTGGCCACCGTGCAGATCCGGTTCGAGTCGGGTGCGATCGCCGTCATCACGGCGAGCCGGGCCACCGAGGAGAAGGTGCGCACGCTCGCCATCACGCAACCGGACGCCTACATCCTGCTCGACTACACCGACCAGGACATCCGCATCCACCGCCGCGCGGCGCAGCAGTACACGCTGGGCCGCAAGTCGATCCGCTACTCGCGCGCCTCGCTGGTCGAGCACCTGCAGGTGCACCGCGACAACCCGCTCAAGCTCGAGATCCAGCACCTGCTCGGCGCCCTTCGCCGGCGCCGCAGCGGCGAGACCGTCGCGCTCAATCTCGCCGAGGATTTGACGTCGCTGGCCATGGCGCTCGAGATCGAGCGCATGATCCGCGACGGTGTGTCGGAGATCACCTGGCCGAAGGACCTGCCGTGGAGCGGTCGCTCGGACTGATGTGCGGCGCCGGCGAGGTGCCGGCGCTGATGGCCAGGCAGGCGCGGCGGCAGGGCTGGCGCGTCGTTGCGTTCGCCTTCGCATCGCCGGCGTCCGGGGTGGTCGCCGACGCGGCCCGTGTCGTGCGCGCCCAGATGCGCGAGATGGGCCCGGTCGTGGCCACCCTGCTCGAGGAGAAGGTGAGCGGCGTGCTGCTGTCGGGCAAGTTCTGGATGGCCGATCTGCTGCGCGCCGATGCGGTCGACGAGACGCACCGCGCGATGGCGGCCCGCGCCGGCAGCCTCGTCGACGGAAACGTGAAGGCCGTGCTGCTCTCGACGCTCCAGAGCATGGGGATCGAGCTGCTCGATCAGCGCCCGTTTCTGGGCGACGGCCTGCCCGTCGAGCGCGTGCTCGGCGCGCGCGCGCCGTCGGACCCGGAATGGGCCGACGTGCGCCGCGGGCTCGAGGTCGGCCGCGTGGTGGCCGCGCTCAGCATCGGGCAGACGGTCGTGGTGCGCCGCGGCGCCGTGGCCGCCGTGGAGGCCATGGAAGGCACCACGGCCGCCATCCGGCGCGGCACCGAGCTGAGCGGCGCGGGCGCCGTCGTGGTCAAGACCGTCGCTGCCGACCACGATTTTCGCTTCGACGTTCCGACCGTCGGTCCGGAAACGATCGACGCGGCGGCGGCGGGCGGCGCCACCGTGGTGGCCCTCGAGGCCGGTCGCGTGTTCGTGCTGGACCGCGGGGCGACCACGCGCCGGGCCGACGCCGCCGGGATCGCGCTGGTGAGCGCGCGTGCCGACGACGCCTGAGCGCGAGCGGACGATCATGCTCGTGGCCGGCGAGGCGTCCGGCGATCTGCACGGGGCCACGCTCGCGCGCGCGCTCCGCGCCCAGTCGCCGCGCATCCGCCTGTACGGCATGGGCGGCCGGGCCATGGCGGCCGAGGGCGTGGAGCTCCTGGTCGACGCCACCCGCGACGCGACCGTGGGAGGCACGGAGGCCGTGGGCGGCGTGCCGGCGCTCTATCGCGCGTATCGCCGGCTGCGGGCCACGCTCGGCGGTCCCCGACGGCCGGATGCGCTCGTGATCATCGACTTCCCGGAGTTCAATCTGCGGCTGGCGCGCGCGGCGCGACGCGCGGGCGTGGCCGTCGTCTACTTCATCCCGCCCCAGGTCTGGGCATGGCGTCCGTGGCGGCTGCGCCTCATCCGGCGCGTGGTGTCGCTCGTGCTGGCCGTCTTTCCGTTCGAGCCGCCGCTGTACCGGCGCGCCGGCGTGCCGGTCGCGTTCGTCGGCCACCCGATCGTGGACGCCCTCGCCGAGGCGCCCTCGCGCGACGATGCGCGCAAGGGGCTCGAGCTGGATGGCACCGGCCCCGTCATCGGACTCTTGCCGGGCAGCCGGCGGCTGGAGGTGGAGCGCGTGATGCCGCTGATGCGGCGCGCCGCTGAGCTGATCGCCGCGCGGCATCCGGCGGCGCGATTCGTGGTGGCGCAGGCGCCGACCGTGCAGCGCGCGACGCTCGAGGCCGCGGGGGCGGGCGGCGCCGCCTTCACGATCGTACCGTCGAGCACGTACGCCGTCATGCGTGCCGCCGACCTGCTGCTGGTGACGTCGGGCACGGCCACCCTGGAGGCGGCGCTGCTCGGGACCCCGATGGTGGTGTGCTATCGGCTCTCGCGGCTGACCGCGCTGCTGTTCGGCCCGCTCGTGCGCGTGCCCTGGATCAGCCTCGCCAACATCACGCTGGGCCGCGCCGTGGTGCCGGAGCTCTACCAGCGCCGGCTCAGCGGCGAGTCGCTCGCCCGCGAGGCGCTGGCGCTGCTCGACTCGCCGGCCGCGCTGGGCGCGCAGCGGGACGCCTTCGGCGAGCTGGCCGGACAGCTCGGGGCGCCGGGCGTCGGAGCGCGGGCGGCGCGGCAAGTGCTCCAGCTGGCGGCCTCGTGAGCGCGGTGGGCGCGCGGCTCCTGCCGCTCGTCGCCGCCCTCGGCGTGCGGGCGCTCGGCGCGACGCTCTCGCTGCGCGTGGAGGGTGCGGATACGCTGCGGCCGCTGTGGGGCGCCGGGCGGCCGCTGATCTACGGCGTCTGGCACGGCCGGATTCTCATCGTCCCGTGGCTGAACGCGCGGTTCCGGCGGACGCACGGCGCCCGCAACGTGTGCGTGCTCGCCAGCCGCTCGCGCGACGGCGAGCTGGTGGCGAGGTTCGTGCGGCGCTTCGGGCTCGACGTCGTGCGCGGGTCCTCGTCGCGCGGCGGCGTTGCCGCCCTGCGCCAGCTGGCGCGCGCGCTGCAGGCCGGCGAGGACGTCGCCGTCGTGCCCGACGGGCCGCGCGGTCCCTCGTGCCGTGCGCAGGCGGGGATCGTGAGCCTGGCCGCCACCACCGGCGCTCCGATCGTGCCGGTCGGCGTGTCGGCGCGGCCGGCGCGGCGGCTCGCGTCCTGGGATCGCTTCATGGTCCCCGTGCCGTTCGCCCGCTGCGCCGTCGTGTTCGGCGCGCCCGTGGGCGTCGGCCGTCACGACGACCGTGAGGCCGTTCGCGTCGCCGTCGAGCGCGCGTTGCAGCAGGCGACGGACAGCGCCGATCGCCTGGTGGCCGCGTCGTGATCTATTCCGTCTACACGGCCCTGCTGGCGGCCGCGGTGACGGCGTACGCGCCGGCCGCGCTCGCGCGTCGCCTCCTGCGCGGCGTGCCGCTCAACCTGCCCCAGCGCTTCGGCTACGGAGGGCTGCCCGGTGCCGCGGGTCCGCGGGCCTGGCTGCACTCCGTCTCGGTCGGCGAGACCATCGCGGCCGCGCCGCTGGTCGAGGGCCTGCGGCGGCTCTACCCGGAGCTGCCGCTGGTGGTCAGCACGGTCACCGCCACCGGCGCCGCGGTGGTGCGCGAGCGCTTCGGCGGCCTCGCCACCCATCGGTATTTCCCGCTCGATCTCCCGTCGACCGTCCGGCGCACCGTGCGCGCGATCGACCCGGCCTTCTTCATCTGCATGGAGACCGAGCTGTGGCCGAACATGCTGCGCGAGCTCGGCCGCCGCGGCGTGCCGACCATGATCGCCAACGGGCGGCTGTCCGATCGCTCGTTCGACCGCTACCGCCGGCTGCGGCCGCTCATGCGGCGCGTTCTCGCCGACGTGCGCGTCTTCGGCATGCGCTCGGACGAGGACGCCCGGCGGATGATCGCCCTCGGGGCGGCGCCGGAACGGGTGGTCGTGACCGGCAATCTGAAGAACGACGCGACGGCCGATCCGCCGGGCGCCGCCGATCTGTGGCGGCGACTGCTCGGGCTCCGGCCGGGGCAGCGCGTGTGGATCGCGGGGAGCACGCACAAGGGCGAGGAGGACGCCGTGCTGGCCGCGCACGCCGCCGGCCAGTCGGTGCATCCCGATCTGGCGCTGGTGCTGGCGCCGCGGCATCCGGAGCGCGTCGAGGAAGTGCTCGCCCTCGTGCTGGCGCGGGGGTGGCGCGCGGTGCGGCGCAGCACGCTGCCGGCGGCGGCCCGCTCGGCGCGCACGCCGGTGATCGTGCTGGACACCGTCGGCGAGCTCGCGCAGATCTACACGATCGCGGACGCGGTGTTCGTGGGCGGCAGCCTGGTGCCGCGGGGCGGCCACAACGTGCTGGAGCCGGCCCTGCGGCGCAAGCCCGTGCTGGTCGGCCCGCACACCGAGAACTTCCGCGAGGCGGCCGCGCTGCTCGTCGACGCCGGCGCCGCCGTGGTCGTGACCGACGCCGCCTCGCTCGCGGCCGAGCTGAAGGCGCTCCTGTCCGATCCCGCCGTCGCCGCCAAGCGCGGCGAGGCCGGTGCGGAGGCGGTGGCCGCCCGCCACGGCGCGGTGGCCGCGACGCTGGAGCTGGTGGAGCGCTATCTCCACCCGGGCGCGCGTGCATGACCCGCACCGACGAGCGGCTCGTCGACGGCTGGCACGAGGGCTTCGGTCCCGCGGCGTCCCGCATGCTCTCGGTCGCCGCCGGCGGCTATCGCGGATTGCTCGGCACGCGCGACTGGCTGTATGCGCTCGGGCTTTTGAAGTGCCGCCGTCTCGACTGTCCGGTCGTCTCCATCGGCAACCTCACCGTCGGCGGCACCGGCAAGACGCCCGCGGTGGAGCTGGCGGTGCGCACGCTCATCGAGCTCGGCTACCGTCCGGCCGTGCTGAGTCGCGGCTACGGCCGGCACACGCACGGCGTCCAGATCGTCGCCGACGCCGCCTCCATCCGGCTTGACGCCGAGGAGGGCGGCGACGAGCCGTTCCTGCTCGCCCGCCGGCTGCCCGGCGTGCCGGTCGTCGTCGGCGGCAATCGCTACGCCGCCGGCCGCGACGCCATCGCCCGGTTCGGCGTCACCGCGATCGTGCTCGACGACGGCTTCCAGCACCGCACGCTGGCCAAGGACGTCGAGATCGTGATGGCGCGCGCGCGCGGGCCGTGGGGCAATGGCCGTCTGCTTCCCGGCGGGCCGCTGCGCGAGCCGTTGTCGGCGCTCCGCCGCGCGCATCTGATCGTCGTGACCGGCGCCGCCAGCGCGGACGACGTCGCCGAGGCGGCGGAGGCCGCGCGGCGCTATGCGCCCCGGGCGCCGCTGCTGGCCGCTCGGCACGTGCCGACCGAGTGCTGGGAGGTCGGCACGATGAAGTACCAGCCGGTGGAGACGCTTCTCGGCAAGCGGCTGTTCGGGTTTGCTGGCATCGGCTCGCCGGACGGCTTCCGCGACACGCTGAAGGAGACGGGCGTGATCGAGGCGGGCTTCCAGCGCTTCGGAGACCATCACTGGTACACGCGGGAGGAGCTGCGCCGCCTCGACGCGGCGGCGGCGGCGCGCGGCGCCGATGGCCTCGTGACGACGGAGAAGGACTGGGTGCGGCTGCGCCGGCTGCCCGTCCCGAAGCGCCCGATCTACGTGATCGCCGTGAGGCTTGCGCTTCTGTCCGGCGAGAACGAGTGGCGCGCGGCCTTCGAACGCGGCGCCTCCCGGCGAGCGTGATGACCACGCTCGCCGTCCGGCTCCCGAACTGGCTCGGCGACACGGTCATGGCGGTGCCCGCCCTGCGCGCCCTGCGCGAGGCGTTTGCCGAGGCGCGCGTCGTCCTGGCGGGGCCGTGGGCGACGCTGCTGGCCGAGCACGGGCTCGGCGACACGCTGGTCGCGTACCCGCGCGCGTGGTCCGCACGCCTCGCCGCCGCCGATGCGCTGCGCAAGCTCGCGCCCGACACCACCGTCGTGCTGCCGAACTCGTTCGAGTCCGCGCTCGCCGCCTGGTACTGGGGCGCGCGCCGCCGCATCGGCTTCGCGGCCGGCGGACGCGCGCGACTCCTGACCGACGCGCCATCGCTCCCGGAACCGCGCCGCCATCAGGTCGACGAATACTTGATGCTGGCGGAAACCTGCGGCGCCACCGTCGGGGAGCGCGCGCCGCGGCTGGCGCCGCCGAAGCCCGACAGCGCCGAGCGCGCGGAGGTGCGTGCGCTCCTCGAGGACGTCGGCGCCGCGCGTGACGGCCGGCGGATCATCGGCGTCCATCTCGGCGCCGCGTACGGCCCGGCCAAGCTCTGGCCGCTGCTTCAAGTGCAGGAGTTCTGCCGGCTGGCGGGCGCCGACGGCGCCACCGTCGTCCTCCTCGGCGCCCCGACCGACGCTCCGGCGGCGACGGCGGTGAGCGCGGTCACCCCTGCGCGCTCGCTGGTCGGTCGCGATCGTCCCGCCCTGCTGACGGCGCTGCTGAGCGAGCTCGACGTTCTGGTCAGCGGGGACACCGGCGTCGCGCATCTGGCCGCCGCCCTCGGCACGTCGGCGGTGACGCTGTTCGGGCCGACCGATCCGATGCTCTCGGCGCCGCGCGGCCCGGCGCGCGTGCTGACGCATCCCGTGCCGTGCTCGCCCTGCTTCTATCGCACGTGCCCCATCGACCATCCGTGTCTCCGCGACCTCGCCCCCGCCACGGTTTGGGATGCGGTGCGCGAGCAGCTCCAGGTGGCGCGATGAGCGGCGCGCTGACGATCCTGCATCTCGCCGCCAATCGCTGGTGGACCGGCAGCGCGGATCCGACCATCCACCTCGTCGCCGGGCTCGCGGCCCGCGGACATCGCGTGCTGCTCGGCGTGACTCCCGGCGACCGGTTCGAGGCGAAGGCGCGTGAGGCCGGGATCGGCCTCGTCGATGGCGTCCGCCTGCGTGCGCGGCTGGCGCCGATCGAGCTCGCCCGCGACGCCGCGCGCCTGCGGCGCCTCGTCCGCGAGCAGGCGGTCGACGTGATTCACGCTCACCATTCGCACGATCACTGGCTCGCCGCCGGCGTCGCGCGGCTCAGCGGGGCGCGCCGCCCGCCGGTGGTGCGCACGTTCCACAACCTCCGCGCGGTGAAGCGCGGCCTGCCCGCGCGTCGCCTCTACCGGCGCACGGCCGCGGCCTTCGCCGTTTCCCGCCAGATCGAGGCGCGCTGCCGTCTCCTGCAGGTCGCCGGTGGCCGCGTGTACTGGACGCCCGGCGTGGCCGACCTGCCACGGTTCGGCGCCGGCGGCGACGGCCGGGCGGTGAGGGAAGAGTTCGAGCTCGGCGACGCGCCGGTGATCGTGTCGGTCGCCCGGCTCGCGCCCAACCGTGGCCACGAGCTGCTGCTCGCGGGCTTCCGCGAGCTCCTCGCAGACACGCCCACGGCGCGGCTGCTCCTCGTCGGCAAGGGCGAGACGAGGGGACGGCTCGAGCAGCTCGTGACCGACCTCGGCCTCGCCTCGCACGTGACCTTCACCGGCTACCGCGACCGCGACCTCCCGTCGGTGCTGGCCGCGGCCGACTGCTTCGCGCTGATGGCGGCGGGCTCCGACGACTCGTGTCGTGCGGCCCTGGAGGCGATGGCGGCCGGGCGCGCGGTCGTGGCGCGGCGTGTCGGCGCGCTGCCCGAGACGGTCGCCCACGGCGAGACCGGCGTCCTCGTCGACGACGACACGCCCGCCGGCGTGGCGGCGGCGCTGCGCGCCGTCGTCGCCGATCGCGCGCGCGCCGGCGCCATGGGCGCCGCGGCGCGGCGGCGAGCCGAGCAGGAATTCACGCGCGAGCGCGCGGTCGACACGGTGGAAGCCGCCTATCGCGAAGTCCTCGGCGCGCCGTCGTGAGGATCCTCCATCTGGTCTCGTGTCGCGGCTGGTCGTCGGACGCGTACTGGGCGGCGCGGATCTCGCGCGAGCTCGAGCGCCGTGGGCACCAGGTGACCCTGGGTTGCCGGCGCGGCACCGAGGCCGCGGTCATCGAGCGAGCGCGGGCGGAGGGCGTGGGCACGATCGAGACGTTCGAGTTCGCGGGCGGCGTGCGGCTGGCCGCCGACGGCGCCGACCTCCGCCGCCTCGCTCGCGCGCTTCTGGCGTGTGACGTCGTGCACGTGCACCGCGGCAAGGAGCACTGGCTGGCCGTCGCCGCCTCGCGCCTGGGCGGCCGGCCCCGGCCGATCGTGCGCACGCGCCACATCGCGCAGGCGGTGCGACCGCACGCCGCCAACCGCTGGCTCTACCGCCGGGCCACCGCGCTCGTCGTCACCGTCAGCGACGCGATTCGCCAGCAGTACCTGGCCTCGGGGCTGCTGCCGGCCGAGCGCGTGGTGGCGCTGCCCGGCGGCGCCGACGCCGAGACGTACCGTCCCCGCACCGCCGATCTCGCCGTGCGCGCCTCGCTCGGGGGCACCGAGGTGCCGCTCATCGGACTCGTCTCGGGATTTCGCGTCATGAAAGGTCACCAGGTGGTCGTCGACGCTGCCGCGCGTCTGGTCGCCGCCGGTCGCCGCGTGCGCTTTGCGTTCGTCGGCCGCGGCGCCCGCGAGGGCGTCATCCGCGACTCCATCGAGCGCGCGGGCCTCGGGCGCCACGTGACGGTGGCCGGGTGGGCGGCGGATCTGCCGGCGGTGATGGCGGCGCTCGACATCGGCCTCTACGTACCGCTCGAGTCCGACGGCATGTCGCGTGTGCTGTTCGAGTACCTGGCGGCCGGACGGCCTGTCATCGCAGCGCGCACGGGCGTCGTTCCCGAGGTGCTGACCGACGGCAAGCAGGCGCTGCTGGTCCCGGCGGGTGACGCCGACGCTCTCGCCGCCACCCTCACACGGCTGCTCGACGACGGCGAGCTGGCGGCGCGCCTGGGGCGGGCGGGCCGGCGGCGGCTCGTCGAGCACTACTCGGGCGCGCGGGTGGCGGAGGCGCTCGAAACACACTACGCGCGCCTCGCCGCGTGAAGGTATCCGTCCTCGCCTTCGACCTGTCGGACAACGCGACGGGCCGCGCCGAGCTGCTCGCGCGACTTCTCGCGCCGCGCTTCGCGGTGGAGGTCGTCGGCCCGCAGTTCGGCGGCGAGATCTGGCGCCCCGCGCGCGGCGGCGCCATCCCGTACCGGGCACTGCCGGGCGCGCGGTATCCGGGCTTCGCCGTGCGGGCGGCGCAGCTCGCGCGCCTGGCCGACGGCGACGTGCTGCTCGCGTCCAAGCCGCGGCCGACCAGCTACGGCCTCGCGCTGCTGGCGCGCCGCCAGCGACGCCGGCCGCTCGTGCTCGACATCGACGACTGGGAGCTCGGCTTCTTCTATCACAGCGGCTTCTGGGGACGGGTGGGGCGGGCGCTGAACTTGGGCAATCCCAACGGCCTGCCGTGGACGTGGGCGATGGAGCGCCTGGTCGGCCGCGCCGACGCCATCGTCGTCGCCTCGCGATTCCTCGAGCGCCGCTTCGGCGGCACGCTCGTGCCGCACGTGCGCGACACCGACGCGTGGGATCCGGCTCGGTTCGACGCCTCGGCCAGTCGCGCCGCGCTGGGAGTCGGCGACGAAAAAGTCGTCATGTTCCTCGGCACGCCGCGCGGTCACAAGGGCGTCGACGACCTCGTGGAGGCCATGGCCGGGCTGTCGAGGGCGCGCCTGGTCATCGTCGGCGCCGAGCCCGATCATCCGGCTGCGCGGCGCTGGGCCGGGCGCCCCGGCGTCACCGTGCGGGGCCTCGTGCCGTTCGACGACATCCCGCGCTATCTCGCGGCCGCCGACGTGGTCGCCGTGCCTCAGCGGGCGACCAGCGACACGCTCGGTCAGGTTCCCGCGAAGCTCTTCGACGCCATGGCGATGGGGCGCCCGATCGTCTCCACGTCGGTGTCGATGATCCCGGAGATCCTGGACGGCTGCGGCCTCCTGGTGTCGCCCGGAGATCCGCGAGCGCTGCGCACCGGGATCGAGACGCTGCTCGGCGATCCTGGGCGCGCACGGGAGCTCGGCCGGCGCGCGCGCGAACGCTGCATCGAGCGCTACAGCTTCACCTCCGCCCGCGCAACCCTTCTGCCCTTGATCGACCGGGTAGTTGCGGGATGACACTCGCCCCGCATCTGGAACAGGCCACCTGCGGCTCGAGCCGGGCTGCCACCGGTCGGTAGAATGAAGATCCTCGTCATCGCGCGACCGTTCAGCGTTCACGGCGGCGTGGAGACGGCCACCAGCGGCCTGCTCGGCGCGCTGCTGGCGCACGGCCACGAGGTGCACCGAGCCGGCCCCGGTCGGCAGGCGGCGCCGGTCGGCGTGACCGATCATAGGCTGCTCCTGCCGCCGCTGCCGGTCGCGCTGCGGCCGCTCGCGCTGGCGGTCCTGGCCGCGCGCATCGCGGGGACCGCGGGGTGGGACGTCGTGCAGAGCCACGAGCGGACGCTCCGTCAGGACGTCTACCGGGCGGGGGAGGGCTCGCATCGCGCGTATCTCGATGCCGTGGCGCCGGCCGCCGCGCGCCGTCTGCGCCATCGGGTGATGCTCGCCCTCGAGCGGCGCGTCTTCGCGCGCACGCCCGAGATCGTGGCCATCTCGCAGGCAGGGCGCGCGGAGATCGCGCGCCAGCACGGCGTGCCGGACGCGCGTCTGTCCGTCGTCTACAACGGCGTGGACCTCGACCGCTTTCATCCCCGCCTGCGCGATCTCCATCGCGCGGCGGCGCGCGCGGAGGCCGGCCTGACGGCGGGCGCGTGGACGCTCCTCTTCGCGGGCAGTGGCTTCGACCGAAAAGGGCTCGACGTCGCGCTCGGCGCGCTCCGGCTCCTGGACGACTCCGCGGCGCGGCTCCTGGTCGTCGGTCGCGGCGACGTCGCGCGCTACCGCGCACGTGCGCGCGAGCTCGGCGTCGCCGAGCGGGTGGTGTGGCTCGGCGTGCGGCCGGACATCGAGCGCTGGTACGCCGCGGCCGACGTCCTCGTGCTGCCGACGCGCTACGAGCCGTTCGGCAACGTCCACCTCGAGGCCCTTGCCACCGGGCTGCCGGTCGTCACGAGCCGCGTGGCCGGCGGCGCCGAGGTCGTCGACGCCCGGTGCGGCGCCGCCGTGGACGCGCGCGCGCCGGAGCCGACTGCCGCCGCCGTCGCGGGTCTCCGCGACCGCCCGTCGGCCGAGCTGCGCGCGGCGGCGCGTGCGGCCGCGGAGCCATTCACCTTCGCCCGTCAGGTCAGCGAGCTCGAGCGTGTGTACAAGCGCGTCGGAGGGCGCAACCGTTGATTTTTCTTGAGGAATCGGCGGTGCGGGCATACACTGCCGGCGTGGTTGCTCGCCCCGCGGTATTCATCGATCGGGACGGCACGCTCACCGAAGAGGTGGGTTACGTCAACCACCCGCGGCGGCTCCGGCTATTGCCGAGATCGGCGGAGGCCGTCCGACGGCTGAACGCCGCCGGCATCGCCGCCGTCGTCGCCACCAACCAGGCAGGTCTGGCGCGCGGCTATTTCTCCGCCGACGTGCTGAAGGCGGTGAACGACGAGATGCTGCGCCAGCTGAAGGAGGCGGGCGCGCGGCTCGACGGCCTGTATGTCTGCACGCACCATCCCACCGAAGGCGCGCCGCCGTATCGCACGGAGTGCGAGTGTCGCAAGCCGAAGGCGGGGATGCTCGAGCGCGCCGCGCGGGAGCTGGGCCTCGCTCTCGGCGCCTCGACGATGATCGGAGACAAGGCGAGCGATCTCGACTGTGGCCGCGCCGTCGGCACTCGTGCGGTGCTCGTGCTGACGGGCTACGGGCTCGGCGACTGGGAATACCGCCGCCAGTCGTTCCGCGTGCCGCCCGATCACGTGGCCGGCGATCTGCTCGACGCCGTCGAGTGGGTGCTGACGCAACAGGCGGCGGCGTGACGGCCTCCACGGATCGCCTCCGACGCCTGATCTCCGGCTTCGCCAACAAGACCATCGTCGTGGTCGGCGACGTCATCGTCGACGAGTACCTCTTCGGCAAGCCCGGGCGCATCTCGCGTGAGGCGCCGGTGCTGATCTTGCGCTTCGCGGAGCGGGAGGTGCGGCTGGGCGGCGCCGCCAATGCCGCGCACAACGTGCGAGCCCTCGGTGCGCGCGTGCTGCCCATCAGCGTCGTCGGCAAGGATTCGACGGGCGACGAGCTGATGGGACTCTTCCACGCCGCCGGAATGCCGACGGACGGGCTCGCCGCGGAGACGGGCCGGGTCACGCCGATGAAGACCCGCATCATGGCCGGCGGCTATCAGGCGACGCGCCAGCAGGTGGTGCGCCTCGATCGCGAGCCCGCGGGCGAGCCGCAGCCGATGAGCGAGGACGCGATGCTGTCGCGGCTCACGGCGCTGGCCGAGCGGGCGGACGGGTTCCTCGTCTCGGACTACGGCTATGGCACGGTGACGCCCCGCGTGTTCGAGCGCGTGCGGACGCTCGCGCGCCGGACCAACGCCACGGTGACGGTGGACAGCCGCTACCAGCTGGTGAGGTTCGCCGGGGTGACCGCGGCCACGCCGAACGAAGCGGAGCTCGAGCAGCTCACCGGCACGCCCGTGGACGACGAGCGCTCGGTGGAGAAGGCGGGCCGGCAGGTGCTGGAGCGCCTGGACGCGCGCATCCTGCTCGTCACGCGTGGCAGCCGCGGGATGGCGCTGCTGGAGCGTGATGGCGCCACCACCTTCATTCCGATCCACGGCACCGACGAGATCGCCGACGTCACGGGCGCGGGCGACACCGTCATCAGCGTCTTCACGCTGGCGCTGGCGGCCGGGGCCACGCCGCTGGAGGCGGCCACCCTCGCCAACGTGGCGGGCGGCCTCGTCGTCATGAAGCGCGGCTCCGCCACCGTGTCGCCCGCGGAGCTGCGGCAGACGCTGAGCGCGCCGCCGTCGTGACCGTCGCCGAAGCGGGCCGGCTCGCCGAGCGGCTCCGCGCCGAAGGCCGGCGCATCGTCCTCGCCAACGGCTGCTTCGATCTCCTGCACGTCGGCCACATCCGGTATCTCGACGCGGCCCGCCGCCTGGGTGACGTGCTCTTCGTCGGCATCAACGGCGACGCGGCCGTGGCACGGCTGAAGGGCCGGGGGCGCCCGCTCATGCCCGCCACCGAGCGGGTGGAGCTGCTGTCTGCCCTGCGCGCCGTCGACCACGTGGTCGTCTTCGACGACGACACGGCCGACGAGCTCATCGCCGCCATCCGTCCGCACGTGCACGCCAAGGGGACGGATTACACGCCCGACTCGGTGCCCGAGCGCGAGGCCGTCCGTGCCGTGGGGGGCCGCGTCGCCATCGTCGGCGATCCGAAGGACCACGCCACCCGCGACGTGATCGGCGAGATCGCGCGGCGCTTCGCCCCGACGGGACACCGGTGACGCTCGCGCCGCGGTCCATCGCGATCGTGAAGCTCTCCGCGCTCGGGGACGTCGTGCACGCCACGCCGGTGGCGGAAGCGCTCGCCGATGCCTTTCCGTCGGCGCGGCTCACGTGGGTGGTGGAGCGTCGGGCCGCCGCGCTCTTGCGCGATCACCCGCGCCTGGCGGAGGTGGTGACCATCGATACGCGCGCCTGGCGCCGCATTCGCACACCGGCGGCGGCCCTCGCGCTGGCCCGGACGCTGCGCGGGCTGCGGCTGCACTTGAGCGCGTCGCGCTTCGACGTCGCCCTCGACCTGCAGGGGCTGGTGAAGTCCGGCGTCGTCACCGCTGCCACCGGCGCGCCGCTGCGCATCGGGTTCGCGGCTCGCTTTCGACGCGAGCGACTCAACGGAATCTTCACCAACCATCACGTGACGCCGCCGTCGGCGGCCCGGCACGTCGTGGAGCAGTACCTGTCGCTCCTGGAGCCGCTCGGTGTCACGTCTCCGCGCGTCGCGTTCCGGCTGCCTGCGCACGAGGCGGCCGAAGGCCGTATCGACGAGTTCTTCGCGGCGTCCGGGCTCAAGCCGCACGGGCGCGTGGTCGTCCTCAACCCCGGCGCCGGCAAGGCCGCCAAGCGCTGGCCCGTGGAGCGCTTCCGTGAGCTCGCGACACGGCTCGGGCGAGAGGCCGGCGCGCGGGTGCTGGTGCTGTGGGGCCCCGGGGAGCAGGCGCCCGCGCGGACGATCGCCGAGGCGCCGGGCGCCGTGCTGGCGCCGCCGACCGATCTCGAGACGCTCATCGCGGTGATGCGCCGGGCCGGCCTCGTGGTGGCCGGGGACACCGGTCCGCTGCACGTGGCGGCCGCCGTCGGCGTGCCGTGCGTCGGGCTCTACGGGCCGACCTCCGGCGCGCGCAACGGCCCGTACGGGGCGGGCCATCGCACCCTGTCGTCGCCCGACGGCCAGATGACCTCCATCGACGTGGCGCCGGTGCTGTCGGCCGTGCGCGAGCTGCTCGGCCCGTGAAGCCGCCGCGCCTGTCGGTCGTGATCGTCACGAAGAACGAGGAGGAACGCATCCGCGCGTGCCTGGAGGCTGTCGCCTGGGCCGACGAGATCATCGTGATCGACGCGGAATCCGAGGACAAGACGGCCAGCATCGCTCGTGAGCTGACCGATCACGTGATCGTGCGACCGTGGCCGGGTTACGCGGCGCAGAAGAATTACGGGCTCGACCAGGCGCGCGGCGCGTGGATCCTGGCTCTCGACGCCGACGAGATCGTCTCGCCGGCGCTGCGCGCGGAGATCGAGGGGATCGTCGCGGCGGACGGCCCGGCCGACGGCTACGCGGTTCCACGCCGAAACATCCTGTGGGGACGCTGGATCCGCCACGGCGGTCTGTATCCCGACTGGCAGCTGCGCCTCTTCCGGCGCGGGCGAGGCCGCTTCGGGGAGCGCGCCGTGCACGAGTCCGCGCAGGTCGGCGGAGATGTGCGCCGCCTGGCCGGCCACCTCGAGCATCGTTCGTATCGCGACGTGTCGGATTTCCTCGCCCGCGCCGATCGCTACTCGACGCTGGCCGCCGAGGACATGGTGGCGCGCCGTCGTCGGGTCCACGCGTGGGACTTCGTCCTCCGTCCGCTGGGCCGCTTCTTCGGGATGTACGTGCTCGAGCGCGGCTTTCTCGACGGCTGGAGGGGATTCCTTCTGGCCGCGCTGTATGCCTACTATGTGCTGATCCGCTGCGCGAA
>DATBJF010000105.1:0-3287 GCA_036556545.1 Candidatus Methylomirabilota bacterium | reverse complement strand
GGGAAAGCGCGCGAACAGCTCCCGCGCCCGCTCGGCGCTGATCTTCTCCTCCGTCTCCACGTTGACGGCCACCGAGTGACAGGTGAAGACGGGGACGCGGACGGTCGTCGGCGCGACGAGCAGGTCAGGCGCCTCGAGGATCTTGCGGGTCTCGTTGACGAGCTTCATCTCCTCGCCGGTGTAGCCGTCCGGCCGGAAGGCGTCGATGGCAGGGATCAGGTTGAATGCGATCTGGTGCGCGAAGTGCTTCGGCACCATCGACTCGCCGCGCGCCCAGGCGAGCGTCTGCTGGCGGAGGTCCTCGATCCCGTTCACCCCGGCGCCCGAGACCGACTGGTACGAGGTGGCCACCACGCGGCGCAGCCGTCCCGCATCATGCAGCGGCTTCAGCGGCATGACGGTCACGATCGTCGTGCAGTTCGGCGAGGCGACGATGCCGCGATGCCGGCGCACCGCGTGCGCATTGATCTCGGGCACGACCAGCGGCACGTCGGGGTCCATCCGGAAGGCGTTCGACTTGTCGACGACGACCGCGCCCGCCCTCGCGATCATCGGCGAGTACTCCTTCGACTGGGCGGTGCCGGCCGCGCAGATGGCGATGTCGACCCCCTGGAACGCGGCCGGCTCGATCCGCTGCACACGCACCGCGTCGCCCTTGAACGTCACCGTCTTGCCGACCGAGCGCTCCGACGCGAACGCGCGCAGCTCGCGCACCGGGAACTTGCGCTCCTCGAGGATCCGGAGCGTCGTCGACCCCGCCGCCCCTGTCGCTCCCACCACCGCGATCGTCAGCCCCGCCGCCATCAGCGCTCCGCCTCCAGTGCTCGCACCACGTGATCGCCCATCTCGCGCGTGCCGATCGTCTTCTCTCCGGGCGCCGCGATGTCCCCCGTGCGGTGCCCCGCCTCGAGCACGCCGAGCACGGCCGCCTCGATCCAGCCGGCGGCCTCGGTCATGTTCAAAGAGTACCGCAGCAGCAGCGCGGCGGACAAAATCGCGGCCAGCGGATTGGCGACGCCGCGGCCCGCGATGTCCGGCGCCGTCCCATGCACGGGCTCGTAGAGGCCGCGCTGGCGGCCGCCGGCGCCGACCGGCCCCAGCGAGGCGGAGGGCAGCATGCCCATGGATCCGGCGAGGATCGCGGCCTCGTCGGACAGAATGTCGCCGAAGGTGTTCTCGGTGACGATGGTGTCGAAGTGCGTGGGCTTGTGCACCAGCGCCATCGCGCAGTTGTCCACGAGCACGTGCTCGAGCGCGACATCGGGGTAGTCCTTGCCGACGCGCGTGACCGTCTCGCGCCAGAGCTGCGACACCGCGAGCACGTTCGCCTTGTCCACGGACGCCAGACGCCGCCGCCGCTTGCGCGCCACCTCGAACCCGACGCGCGCGACCCGCTCGATCTCGGCCGTCGTGTAGACCATGCTGTTGACGCCGCGCTCACCGCCGCCGGGAAGCGCCTCGCGCCCCCGCGGCTCGCCGAAGTACAGACCGCCGGTCAGCTCGCGGATGACCATGATGTCGGTCCCGCTCACCACCGAGCGCTTCAGCGGCGAGGCGTCGACCAGCATCGGAAAGCAGGTGGCGGGGCGGAGGTTGGCGAACAGGTCCAGCTCCTTGCGCAGCCGCAGCAGCCCGCGCTCCGGCCGCTGCTCCTGCGGCAGCCCGTCCCACTGCGGCCCGCCGACCGCGCCGAAGAGAATCGCGTCCGCCCGACGGCACAGCGCCAGCGACTCGTCGGGCAGCGGCGAGCCGGTGGCGTCGATGGCGGCGCCCCCGCACAGCGCCCGCTCGAAGCGGAAGGTGACCTTCGTGCGGCGGGCCACCGTCTCCAGCACGCGCACGGCCTCCGGCGTCACCTCCTGCCCGATCCCGTCACCGGGCAGCACCGCGATCGTGCAGGTCGTCCCCGCGCTCACGGATGCTCCCGCGCGTGCGGGTCGGCGGCGCCGCCGACGGCCGGCGTCCGCCCCACGAGGACGCGACGCACGGGCCCGGACAGCGCGTAGCCGGCGAAGACGAGGAACAGGAAGATCTCGTGCCTCGCCGCCACGATCATGCCGGCCAGGACGACCACCAGCAGCGTCTGGACCGGGCGGCGCCGCGCGAAGTCGATCTCCTTGAAGCTCCAGTAGCGGAACGTCGACACCATGAGGAGCGCCACCAGGTAGGTCATCACGGCGGCGCCGACCCGCATCCAGCGCGTGAGCTCCTCGTCGTGGAGGAAGATCACGGCGGCGCACAGCACGGCGGCGGCGGCCGGAATCGGCAGCCCGACGAAGAAGCGCTTGTCGGTCGAGCCCGTGTACACGTTGAAGCGCGCGAGGCGCAGCGCGCCGCAGATCACGAAGAGGAACGCGGCGAACCACGCCGGGCGTCCGAGCTCGCTGAGCGCGAAGCCGTACAGCAGGAACGCCGGCGCCACTCCGAACGACACCACGTCGGCGAGCGAGTCGTACTCGACGCCGAACTGGCTGGTCGCCTTCATCAGGCGCGCCACCCGGCCGTCGAGCATGTCCATGATCATGGCGACGAAGATCGCCATCGCGGCCTCGGTGTGGCGCGCCTGCATGGTGAGCAGGAGCGCGAAGAAGCCGCAGAAGAGGTTGCCGGTGGTCAGCAGGCTCGGCAGCAGATAGATGCCCTTGCCCCGCCGCTCGCGCAGCTCCTGCCAGGGCCGCCGTCGCAGCCGCTTCGGATGCCGTCGTGGGATCATGCCGCCCCTTTCGTCATGGGAGGAGTCCGATCACGGTCACGCCGCCCGTCACGCGATCGCCGACCCTCACCCGCACGTCGGTGCCCTTCGGCATGTAGCAGTCCGTCCGCGAGCCGAAGCGGATCATGCCGAACCGCTCGCCCGCGGCGAGCTTGTCGCCGGCGCCGACGCGGCACACGATGCGTCGCGCCACCACGCCCGCCACCTGGACCACCGTCACCCGCGCGTCGTCGCCCTGGATGCGGACCGCGCACCGCTCGTTCACCTCGCCGGCCGATGGCTCGTAGGCGGCGACGAAGCGACCGGGCGTGTAGACCGTGTCGGTCACGATGCCGGCGATGGGCGCGCGGTTGACGTGCACGTCCAGCGGCGACAGGAAGATCGACACGCGCCGTGCGGGTCCCACGAACGGATCGACGGCGTCCGCGACGGCGGTGACGCGGCCGTCGGCGGGCGCCAGGACCCCTCGCGAGACCGCGGGGACGCTGCGCTCGGGATCCCGGAAGAAGCCCACGGACGCGGCGGAGGCCGCCCAGAAGGGCGCGGCCAGCCGCCGGTGGCCCAGCAGCGTGAG
>DATBJF010000104.1:0-17269 GCA_036556545.1 Candidatus Methylomirabilota bacterium | reverse complement strand
GTACTTCTTCGTCATGCCGAACGAGTGCAGCTGCGTCATGAGGCGGAGCGAGTCGGTGCCGGCGAAGGCCAGGAAGAGGACGTCCGGGTTGCTCTGATTGATGGCGCCGAACCACGGGCTGAAGTCCTTGGTGTCGAGGGGGGGCGCCGGCCACGCCGACGACCTCGCCGCCGAGCTTCTCGAGCGCGGTCTTGAACTGCCGCCCGTCCGACTGCCCCATCGCGTAGTCGGTGTAGAAGATGTAGACCTTCTTGCCCATCTTGTCGTGGATGTACTTCGCCAGGCCGGCCGCCTGCATCCGCGAGTCGGGCTGGTTCGAGAAGTAGTGCTTGTGGAACTTCGTCGTCCGCATGAACTCCGCGCACGACACGGCGTTCCAGTGGATGGTCTTGTGCTTCTTGGTGACGTCCATCACCGCCATGGTGGAGCCGCTCGATACCGCGCCCATCAGCAGCTTGACCTCGTCCTGCAGGATCAGCTTCTCGGCCTTGCGCACGGCCGGCGCGGGCTTGGTCTCGTCGTCCTCGGAGATCATCTCGATCTTGTGACCGAGCACGCCGCCCTTGGCGTTCAGCTCCTCGACGGCCAGCTGCATGAACATCGTCTGGTACTTGCCGTAGCCCTCGAAGACGCCCACCTTGGAGCCGAGATCACCGATCTTCACGACTTTGGACTGCGAGAGCGCCGGCGAGGCCATCCATACTCCGGCAACCGCCAGCACCAGCACGATCGTGACAAGCGTAGCCAGCCTTCTCATCGAGGTTCCTCCTTGACGGCACGCGGCGGGTCCAGGTCGACAGCCCCTGCGATCTTGATGGCTTATAGGCACTTATCGGAACGCTGTCAAGGCCGTGCTTTAATACGCGGCGGCCATGGACCAGGCTTCCGCGTCGCCCTTCGGCGCCGCCGTTCGCCGCCGGGAGGACCCGCGGCTGCTGACGGGCCACGGCCGCTACGCCAGCGACGTCGAGCTGCCGCGACTGCTCCACGTGGCTTTCGTGCGCAGCCCCCACGCTCACGCCCGGCTACGCGGCCTCGATCTCGGCCCCGCGACCGAGATGCCGGGCGTGGTGCGGGTCGTCGGCGGCGACGCTCCCGCTGTCGGGCGGTATCGCGTGCGCGCTCGCTCGGCGCTGCCCGGGTATGTCGAGACCGACCAGCCGGTGCTCGCCTGGCCTATCGTCCGCCACGCCGGCGAGGCGCTCGCCGCCGTGGTGGCGTCCGATCGCTATCGGGCCGAGGACGCCGCCGCGCAGGTGGTCGTCGACTACGAGCCGCTGCCCGCCGTCGTCGACGCTCTCGCCGCCACGCGGCCGGGCGCCCCCCTCGTGCACGCCGAGGCCGCTGGCAACCGGTTCCTCTCGCGGCGCTTCGAGCACGGCGACGTCGAGCGCGCGCTGGGCGCCGCCGCCGTCCGGGTGGAGCGCGACTTCCGGACCAATCGCCAGTGCGCGGCGCCGCTGGAAGGCCGCGCCGGCGTGGCCGACTGGAGCGCCGCCGACGCCAAGCTGACGCTCTGGTCGGGCACCCAGGTGCCGCACCTCGCGCGCCATCTGCTCGCCGAGCTGCTCGGCCTGCCGGAAAACCGCGTGCGCGTCGTGGCCGGCGACGTGGGTGGCGGCTTCGGCGTGAAGGCCGTGCTCTATCCCGAGGACGTCGTGCTGTGCGTGCTCGCGATGACGCTCGGTCGTCCGGTGAAGTGGGTGGAGCAGCGCCGCGAGGCGATGCTGGCCTCCGCGCATGCGCGCGACCATCACTACGCCGTTCGCGCCGGCTTCGACGGAGCCGGGCGGCTCCTCGCCCTCGACGTGCGCGCGACGTGCAACGCGGGCGCCTATTCGGTCTTCCCGTGGACGGCGGGCATCGAGGCGCTGATGGCCGGCGGCCTGCTGACGGGGCCCTACAAGCTCGAGCACTACCGCTGCGACGTCGTCGCGGCCGCCACGCACACCACGCCGGCCGGTCCCTATCGCGGCGTGGCGCGGCCGGCCACGACCTTCGTCATGGAGCGCGTGCTCGATCTCGGCGCGCGCGTCCTCGGCCTCGATCCTGTCGAGGTTCGCCGCGTCAATCTGATAGGGCCGGCCGACCTCCCGTACACGGGGCCGACGCGCCTCGTGCACGACAGTCCGAGCTATCCGGCCTGCTTCGACAAGGTCGTGGAGGCCGTCGGCTACGCCGGCTTCCGCGATGCGCAGGCGCGGCTGCGCGCCGCGGGGCGCCACGTCGGCGTGGGGTTCGCCGTCTACAACGAGCTGACCGGCCTCGGCCAGGCGGCGTCGGCCGGGCCGCGCATGCCGTTTCGGACCGGCCATGAGGGCGCCACCGTGCGGATGGATCCATCGGGCGCGGTGACCGTCCTGGCCGGCGTCACCTCGCAGGGGCAGGGTCTCGAGACGACGGTGGCCCAGCTCGTCGCCGCGGAGCTGGCCGTTCCCGTGGAGACCGTGCGGGTCGTGCTGGGCGACACGGATGCCACGCCGTTCGGCCTCGGCGCGTTCGCCTCGCGGCAGGCGGTGATCGGTGGCGGGGCCGTCACGCTGGCCGCGCGCGCCCTCCGCGACAAGCTCGTGCGGATCGCGTCGCACGTGCTCGAGGCGGCCGCGGAGGACCTGCACCTGGCCGACGCGCGCGTGGCGGTCAAGGGCGCGCCGGGCCGCGAGGTGTCGCTGGCGCAGCTCGCGCGGATCGCGCACCTCGAGACCCAGCGGCTGCCGGGCGACGTGGAGCCGGGGCTCGACGCCACGCGGTTCTACGATCCGATCCGCGGCACGTTCGCCGCCGGCGCGCAGGCGGCCATCGTGGAGGTCGATCCGCAGACGGGAACGCTGACGATCGCCCGGTACGTCTGCGTCGAGGACACCGGTCGCGTGATCAATCCGCTCATCGTGGAGGGCCAGGTCCAGGGCGCGATCGCGCAGGGCATCGGCGGCGCCCTCGCCGAGCACCTCGTGTACGACGACACGGGACAGCTCCTCACGGGCGGCTTCATGGACTACGCGATGCCGACCGCCCTCGGCGTGCCGCCGCTCGAGATCGAGCACATCGAGGTGCCCGCCGCCAACCTCATCGGCGTGCGGGGCGTCGGCGAAGGAGGGACGCTCGGCCCCGCCGCTGTTCTCGCCAACGCGGTCGCCGATGCCCTTTCCCCGTTCGACGTCGAGACGAACGAGCTCCCGCTCACGCCGGCTCGGCTATGGGCGGCGTGCAGGGGGAAGCCTCGAGCCGTCAGGTCGCGCTGACTTGAGACAGAATCTGAGCGATGCGCTGGAAACCCGCGCGCAGACGGGCGGAGTCGGCGGCGGGGGAGGTGCGCAGCGCGCTCTCGGCGTCGTCGTAGGCGAGCCGCATCGCGGTGGACGTCGCGGGGTGCCGCTGGCCGACCGCGAAGTCGACCAGGTTGTAGTAGCGCCAGATCGCCTCCAGGAACCGCTGGGCGATCGGCACCGGCGCGGCCGGCGCGGCGGCGAGCTGACGCGCGGCCTCGCGCGCCAGGTCCTGGGCGAGCGCGACGAAGAAGACCATGAGGCCGTGCTCGACGCCGGCCGCGTCGCGCGCCTGGATGGCCGCGCGCGTCCGGGCCTCGAGGCCGGGCGGCAGCGTGGCGGCGCGCGCGCGCATCTCGGCGCGCAGCGGACCCTCGTCGAACCGGCGGAGCGCCACCTCGAATTTCCCGGCCTGGACGGAGAACTTCACGTCGCGGAAATTCGTCGTGATCGCGTTGTCCTTCGGCGCGTAGACGCCGGTGTGATGCGCGGCTGCCGGACCGGCCGCCAGCACCGTCATCGCGAGCACGCCCCACGCGAGCGATGTCGCTCTCATCGTCGGATCATCCTAACGGCGATGAGGGCGCTCAGCCAGAGCAGCGCCGAGATGGCGATTCCGCCGAACGGCAGCCAGAAGGCCCACTCGGCCACGTCCTTGCTACGCGTGAGGCCGAGCGACGGAATGAGGGCGCTCCGCAGCAGATAACCGAGAGGGTAGCCGACACCGCCGAGGGTCAGCAGCAGAACGACGGCGCGGCGCGTCGCCGGCCGCGGCGCCAGCGTGGTGGCGATGGTCGTCGTCGCGATGATGACGAGCGCCATCCCTTCGGCGTGCATGTGGAAGAGCCGCAGGCCGGCGTCGAAGCGAAACAGCGCTTCGTCCAGGATGCGCTCGTCGACGTCGCGCACGCCGACCAGCCCATGGACGGCCGGCCGCGCCAGCATCTCGGCGCGCGCCCAGCGCGCCAGCTCCAGCTTGTAGCGCGCCATCGACGCGCCGCCGATTTCGGCCGCGACCAGCAGGAGCACGGCCGTCAGCAGCACGGCGCGTGGCGGCAGGCGCCACGCGTCTGCGCTTGGGGCCGTCACGTCGCCTCCCGACGGCGTGCGAGAGCGACGACCAGACCGATCAGCCCCGCGATGGCCGCCGTGCCGAGCGGGGAGAGGATCCAGGTCTCGGCGAACGCCACCCCGTCGTCGCGTCCCAGCTCGATCACCGCCAGCGAGTATGCGAGATAGCCGAGCGGAAACAGCGCACCCACGGTGAGCAGCGTGTAGAGCACGCGCCGGGCGGCGCGGGAGCGCACGACGCTCGCCACCAGCGTGCTCGCGAAGAACAGGACGAGCCCCATGCCCTCGGCGTGCACGTGGAAGAACGAGAGCCCCGCCTCCGCGCTGAAGATGGCGCGCTCCCGCACGGCATCGTCGTACTCCGCGGATCCCGACAGCCCGTGGGCGGGGGCGTTGGCGGTGATGCGGGCGGTGGCCCATCGCGCGGTGGCGGGGCGGAGCTGCGAAAGCAACGCGCCGCCCAGCTCGCCGAGCGTGATGACGAGGACCGCGACGAAGACCACGAGCAGCGGAGGCCGGCTCACGACGCCGCGACCGTATCATCGGCGCCCGCGTTTGTCATGACGCGCCGGCTGTGGCAAGGTGGCCAGCGCATGCGCGGCGCGACGCACTATCTCGAGAGCCTGCGGGACGGCCGTGCCGTCTTCCTGGACGGCGAGCGCGTGGACGACGTCACCAAGCATCCCGGCTTCGCGGAGCCGATCCGCCGCGTCGCGCACACCTGGGACCTGGCCGCCGCGGCCGCCGCGCAGGCGTCCACGACGTACGTCGACCCTGCCGGCGGGCGGAGGCACAGCGCGATGTGGCTCATCCCGCGCTCGGCGGACGACCTCGCCGCGCGCCGCCGTGTCCATCGCCTGTGGGCGGAGCCGTCGTACGGGCTCATGGGACGGACGCCCGATCACGTCGCCTGCGTGCTGAGCGCGTTCGCCGGCTGGCGGCAGCTCTTCGACCGCGGCGGCGCGCGATTCGGCGACAACGTCGTGCGCTTCTACGAGAAGGCGCGCGACGAGGAGCTCTACGTCGCCTACGGCATCGTGCCGCCGCAGATCGACCGTTCGCAGCCGGCGCACCGCCAGCCGGAGCCGTTCCTGTTCCCCGGGGTGGCGGCGGAGCGTGACGGCGGCATCGTCATCCGGGGCGGGCAGGGCATCACCACCGCGGCCGTGCTCGCGAACTGGCTGTTCATCTCCTACATCACGCCGCTCCAGCCCGGCGACGAGGACTATGCCATCTCGTTCGTGACGCCCGTCAACGCGCCCGGCATCCGCATCCACCCGCGGCGTCCCTACGCGCAGGGCACGACCGGCGTGTTCGACTATCCGCTGTCGTCGCGCTTCGACGAGGTGGACGCCACCGTCGTGTTCGACGACGTGTTCGTGCCGTGGGAGCAGGTGTTCATCTACCGCGACGTCGGCCTCGTCAACGCGCAGTTCCACGAGACGCCGTCGCACACGCTGGCCAACTTCCAGTCGCTCGTGCGCTTCACGGTCAAGCTGGAGTTCATGGCCGGCCTCGCCCTCAAGCTCCTGGAGGTGCACGCCGGCGAGCGCAAGCCCGAGGCGCAGGCGGCGCTCGGCGGGGACATCGCCGCCCTGTGTGCGACGTTCGACGCCCTCGTGCAGGCGGCCGAGCGGCACCCGCTGATCCGCGACGGCGTGGCGCGGCCGGATCCGCAGTACGTCTACGCGGGCATGAGCCTGCAGCGCCGGCTCATCGTGGACATGATGCGCGCCATCCGCGAGCTGGCGGGCGGCGCCTTCCAGCAGCTGCCGTCGGCGGAGAGCGGCTTCGACAGCCCGGAGACCCGCGCCGACTTCGCCCGCTTCATGCGCGGCGCCACCGCCGGCGCGCGCGAGCGGGTGAAGCTGCTGAAGCTCGTGTGGGACTTCGTGGGGACGGAGTTCGCCGGCCGCCAGCTGCAGTACGAGATGTTCTACTCGGCCGCGCAGCCCGTGGTGAACACGCGGATGTTCCGCTCCTACGACTGGGAGCGCGGCAAGGCGGCCGTCGACCGCTGCCTCGGGGAGTACTAGGTGGCCACCCTCGGGCTGATCAACATCGGCGCCCTCGCCACCGGCGATCTGGCGGCGCCGCGGGGCGACGTCGAGGCGCTCCTCGTCGACAACGGCCGCGTGGCGGCGCTCGGCTCGGCGAGCCGTACGGCGGCGGCCCGGGCCGACGTCGTCGTCGACTGCCGCGGCACCACCGTCATCCCAGGTCTGATCGACTCGCATTGCCACGTCGTGCTCGGCGACTACACGCCCCGCCAGAAGACGGTCGACTTCCTCGACTCGTACGTGCACGGGGGCATCACCTCGGTGGTGTCGGCCGGCGAAGGGGTGCACGCGCCCGGCCGACCGCACGACGCGGCCGCCTCGAAGGCCCTCGCCATCGCCGCCGCGAAGTGCTTCGAGCACTTCCATCCGAACGGCATGAAGGTGAACGCGGGCTCGGTGGTGCTGGAGCCCGGGCTCGAAGACGCCGACTTCGCGGAGATGGCGAAGCACGGCGTGCGCCACGCCAAGTACGGCTTCGGCGGCTACGCCCACCCGCGGGACGGGGAGCCCGAAGTGCGGCGCGCCCAGAAGCACGGCCTCTGCGTGATGTCCCACAGCGGCGGCAACTCCATTCCGGGCTCGAGCCCGATCACCCACGACGTGCTGCTGCACCTGCGGCCGGACGTGTGCGGTCACGTCAACGGCGGCACCACCTCCCTCGACGAGGACGGCCTGCGCACGATCGTGCGCGAGACGACTATGGCCTTGCAGCTCGTGCAGGCGGGCAACCTCAGATCGGCGCTCTTCATCGTGCGGCTGGCGCGCGAGGCCGGCGTGCTCGATCGCGTTTGCGTGGCCAGCGACACGCCGACGGGCACCGGCGTCATGCCGATGGGCGTGCTCAAGAGCGTGTGCGAGCTGGCCTCGCTCGGCGATCTCACCCCGGAGACCGCCATCGCGCTGGCCACGGGCAACAACGCGCGCGCGTTCCGCCTCACGACAGGCACCATCGCCGTCGGCCGGCCGGCCGACCTCGTCGTCTGCGACGCCCCGGCCGCCTCGATGGCCGCCGACGCCTTCGGCGCCGTCGCGCGCGGCGACATCCCCGGGATCTCGGCGGTCATCATCGACGGCGAGCTGCGCGTGGGGCGCAGCCGCAATACGCCGCTCGCCAAGCGGCTGGCCACGATCACCGGCGCCGCCGTCGCGGGAGGCGGTCACTGACCCTCGTGTCGTCGCGGCGGCGGCGGGCCGCACTGGTCGCGGGGTCGCTCCTGACAGCGGTCGTCCTGCTGTTCAACATTCCGGGCAACCCGCTCCTCGAGCTCCGCGACCACCGGGTGGCCGGCATGCTGCTCGGCCACGCCGGGGTCGTGCTCGTCGCGATCGGCCTGGCCCCGGCGCTGACACGCCGGCTGCCGGCGGCGGCGGCGATGGACTCGAGACGTCTGGCCGTGCTTCTCGGCGCCGGTGTCGTGGCCCTGGGTGGCGTGCTCGCCGCGCTCGCGGCGGCGTGGCCCGACTATGGGCACCAGATCCTCACGCGCGAGTGGGGGATCGTGGAGCCGCTGCAGTTCACGCTCTATCTCGTCGCAGCCCGCCTCTGCTTCGCGGTGGCGCGACGCTCGGCGGCGCGACTGGCCTCGATGCGCGTGTACCGGCTCGGCGGCTGGGCCTTCCGGATCTTCGCGCTCGAGGAGATCGACTACCTCGGCGTCCCGTCGTCGCTGGCGCGGCTGGCGGGCGTCGAGGGCTCACGCGTCGGCGAGACGTACGTGGGCGCCTTGCACGACGCGTTCAACGTCGCCGCCCAGTACGGTTTCATCTGGATCCCGCTCGCCGTGATCGGTCTCGCCGCTGTCGCCGCGTTCTGGTGGGTCAGCGGCGGTCGTGTCGACACCGTGCGCGAGATGCTTTCCTGGCGGCTGCTGCCGGCGCTTGCCGGCGTGAGTCTGCTGGGGGTGGCGCAGGCCAAGGACGTCCACGACGAGGCGTTCGGATCCGGGCGCAGCCGGCTGCTGGACCACCTGCTCGAGGAGCCGCTGGAGCTGCTGGCCATCCTGGCGCTCAACATGACGCTCGTGCTCGAGCTGGTCCGGCTCGAGCGGCGAGCCGAGCTTGACAGGCCAATTGCGGCCTGACTACAGTGCGACGCCCCGATGAGCGAGAGCGCCTGGATCGGTAAGTCGGTCAAACGCGTCGAGGACTTCCGTCTTCTCACCGGACGCGGAACCTTCATCGACGACCATCCGCCGCTCGCCAACGTCCATCACGCCGCCATCGTCCGCTCGCCGCACGCTCACGCGCGGATCCACGGCTACGACGTGTCGGCCGCGCTGCGGATGGACGGCGTGGTGGCCGTGCTCACGGGCGCCGACGTGGCGAAGGCGTGCAAGCCCTTCGGCGTGGGCGTCACGGCGCCGGTGCACTACTATCCGTCGGCCACCGACAAGGCGCGCTTCGTCGGCGAGCCGGTGGCGGTGGTGGTGGCGCGCGACCGCTACCTGGCCGAGGACGCCGCCGAAGCGGTCGGCGTCGACTACGAGCCGCTGCCGGCCGTGATCGATCCCGAGCGCGCGCTCGAGCCCGACGCGCCCGTCCTGCACGAGGCGGTCGGCTCCAACCTGGCCGGCCATCGGCGGCTCGTGTACGGTGATCCCGATCGCGCCTTCCGCGACGCGGAGGTCGTCATCCGCGAGCGTTTCAAGTTTCCGAAGTACGGCTCCACCCCGATCGAGACGTACGGGCTGATCGCGCGCTGGGATGCGCTCGACGGCGTGGTCACCGTGTGGTCGAACTTCATGGGGCCGTTCATCATGCATCCGCTCACGGCGCGGGTGCTCGGCGTGCCGGAGAACAAGCTGCGCTTCATCGTGCCGGCCGACATCGGGGGCTCGTTCGGGATCAAGTCGAGCATGTACCCGTACATCGCCCTCGTGGCCCTCGCCGCCCGCAAGGCCGGGGTGCCCGTGAAATGGATCGAGGACCGCCGCGAGCACCTCATCGCATCGTCCAGCGGAACGGACCGGGTCGCCTGGCGCGAGCTGGCCGCCCGCAAGGACGGCACCGTCCTCGGGATGCGCTACAAGTGGTACGACAACGTCGGCGGCTACATCCGCAGCCCGGAGCCGGGCTGCTCGTTCCGGCCCACCGGCAACTTCGTCGGGCCGTACCGGTTCCAGCACCTCGAGGTCGACGCCTCCGTCGTCATGACCAACAAGAGCCTCACCGGGCCCAATCGCGGCTACGCCTGCGGGCATCTCTACTTCGAGACGGAAGGCATGATGGACCGCCTCGCCGACACCATCGGCGTGGATCCCGCCGAGGTGCGCCGGCGGAACTTCATCGGCGCCGAGCAGCTGCCGTACCGGACGCCGACGGGCGGGCTCTACGACAGCGGCGATTACGCGGCGACCTTCGAGAAGGCGCTCGACATCGCGACGTACGACGAGCTGCGCCGCGAGCAGGCGCAGGCCCGCGCGGCCGGCCGCTACTACGGGATCGGCCTTGCCGTCGCCATCGATCCGTCGGTGTCGAACATGGGCTACGTGGCGACCGCGCTCGATCCGCAGTTCCGCGCCAAGCCAGAGTACCTGCCGAAGTCCGGGGCCACGGAGTCGGCCAGCGTGAAGATCGATCCGCTCGGCCGGGTGCTGGCGATTCTCGGCAGCACGCCGCAGGGGCAGGGACACCAGACGATCGTGGCGCAGATCGTCGCCGACGAGCTCGGCGTCACGCCGGCCGACGTCACCGTGGTCGACGAGATGGACACCTTCACGCGGCCGTGGTCGATCTCGTCCGGCACGTACTCGAGCCGCTTCGGCTCCATCGGCACGAGCGCGGTGGCGCTGGCCGCCCGCAAGCTGAAGTCGAAGCTGGTCGACTATGCCGCGCACCTGATGGAGCTTCCGGCCGGGCAGCTCGAGTTCCGCGACGGCGCCGTCCGTGCGCGGACCGGCAAGGGCGCCTCGTACTCGATCAAGGAGCTGGCGGGGCGCGCGCACTGGAACACGGAGTCGCTGCCGGACGGGATGGAGCCGATGCTGCAGGCCACGGCCGTGTTCGGCTTCACCGAAGCGAAGTCCGTCGACCACGAGGACCGCGTCAACTCCTCGAACACGTACGGCTTCATTGCCGAGGTGATGGCGGTGGAGGTCGATCCCGACACGGCCGCCATCAAGATCGTCAAGTACGTCACCGTGCACGACGCCGGCGTCATCATCAACCCGATGATCGCGGAAGGGCAGATCTACGGCGGCGCGCTGCACGGCCTCGGCGGCGCGCTCTACGAGGAGATGGAGTACGACGAGACCGGCCAGCCCCTGGCCGGGACGTTCATGGACTACCTGGTGCCGACGGCCAGCGAGGCGCCGCGCATCGACATCGCCCACGTCGTCTCCCCGTCGCCGCTGACCACGCTCGGCTCCAAGGGGCTCGGCGAGTCGTCGTCGATGACGGTGCCCGCGGTCATCGCCAATGCCGTGAGCGACGCGCTGAAGCCCCTCGGCGTGCGCATCACGGAACTGCCGATGACGCCGAGCCGCCTCTGGCGGCTCATCGAAGAGGCCAAGCGCAAGGAACCGAAGCCCGGAGTCAGGGGTTGACTGCCAGCTCGCGCAGGAGCGCACGCAGCCGGGAACTGCCTCGAACAGGCCACCCACGGCTCACGCCGCACGGCCAGCGGTCGCTACAATGAAGCCGCCGAAGTTCGACTACCACGCGCCGCATACCGTCGACGAGGCGCTGGCGCTGCTCGCGCGCTATGGCGGCGACGCCAAGCCCCTCGCGGGCGGTCAGAGCCTCGTGCCGCTGCTGAACTTCCGGCTGGCCCGGCCGGCCGCGCTCATCGATCTCAATCGCATCCCGGCGCTGGCCGGCATCCGCGAGGCGGACGGCATGGTGGCGTTCGGCGCCATGACGCGTCAGCGGGCCGTCGAGTTCTCGCCGGTCGTCGCCCGCAAGCTGCCGCTCCTGGCGGAGGCGACCCGCTGGGTCGGCCACCTGCCGATCCGCTCGCGGGGCACCATCGGCGGCTCCATCGCGCACGCGGATCCGTCCGCCGAGTATCCCGCCGTCCTCGCCGCCCTCGACGGAACGGTCATCGCCCGCGGCCAGAAGGGCGAGCGCCAGCTCACCGCGGCCACCCTCTTCGAGACGTATTTGACGACGACGCTGGCCGCCGACGAGCTGTTGACGGAAGTTCGCTTCCCGGCCATGCCCGCCGGAGCCGGCTGGGCGTTCGAGGAGTTCGCGCGCCGCCACGGCGATTTCGCGCTCGTCGGCGTGGCGGCCGCGCTCTGGCGGGAGGGCGGGCGCTGGAGCGCGCGGCTCGCGACGGCGGGCGCGGGACCCGTTCCCGTGCGGCTGCGCGCGGCCGAGGAGATCGTTGCGCGCGACGGCGTCGGCGACGGCGCGTTGAAAGCCGCGGCCGCGCGTGCGGCCGAGCTCGTGCAGCCCGACGGGGACCTCCACGCCAGCGCCGACTACCGTCGGAACCTCACGCGAGTCCTGACGGAGCGCGCGCTCCGAAGAGCCGTCGGTCGGGCGGCGTGAGCGAGCCGGTCACCGTCCGCCTGACCGTCAACGGCGTGCCGCGTGAGGGGCGCTGCCCACCGCGGAAGCTGCTCGTCGACTTCCTGCGTGAGGACCTGGCGCTGACGGGCACGCACGTCGGCTGCGAGCACGGCATCTGCGGCGCCTGCACGATCCTCGTGAACGGCGAGGCCGCGCGCTCCTGCCTCATGCTCGCCGTTCAGGCCGACGGGGCGGAGCTGACGACCGTCGAAGGGTTGATGCGCGACGGCGCGCTACATCCGCTGCAGGAGGCCTTCCGCGAGCATCACGGGCTGCAGTGCGGCTTCTGCACGCCCGGCATGCTGCTGACGGCGCTCGACCTGCTGCGCGCTCACCCCGAGCCGACCGAGGACGACATCCGCGAGGGGCTCTCGGCCGTCCTGTGTCGCTGCACCGGATACCACGGCATCATCAAGGCCGTACAGGCGGCCGCCCCGCGAATGCGCTAGCCTCGCATCACGATGTCGACCGTCGCGTGCCCGCAGTGCGGCCATCCGGCTCCGACCGGCACGAAGTTCTGCTCCGAATGCGGGACCCGTCTGGCGCTCGTCTGTGCCGGCTGCGGGACGCAGCTCGCGGCGGGCGCGAAGTTCTGCAGCGAGTGCGGACGACCCACGGCGGGCGACGGCGCGGCCGCGGCGCGCGGCGGGGCCGGGACCGGCGCGGCGCCGTCGACGCTCTTTGCCTCACCGGAGACGTACACGCCGCGACGCCTGGCCGAGCGGATCCTGACGTCCCGCGTCTCGCTCGAGGGTGAGCGCAAGCAGGTGACCGTGCTGTTCGCCGACCTCAAGGGCTCGATGGAGTTCCTGGCCGATCGCGATCCCGAGGAGGCGCGCCGGATCCTCGACGGCGTTCTCGAGCGGATGATGGAGGCGGTCCACCGCTATGACGGCACGGTGAACCAGGTGATGGGCGACGGCATCATGGCGCTCTTCGGCGCGCCCGTCGCCCACGAGGACCATGCCGTCCGCGCGTCGTACGCGGCCCTGCGCATGCAGGCCACGGTCGCCGAGTACGCGGCGGCCATGCAGCGGAGCGCGGGCCTGGTCATCCAGATCCGCGTCGGCCTCAACTCCGGCGACGTCCTCGTGCGGTCGATCGGCAGCGATCTTCGGATGGACTACACCGCCGTCGGCGCCACCACCCATCTCGCGGCGCGCATGGAGCAGACGGCGAGGCCGGGCTCCATCCTGGCCACCGCGGAGACGCTGCGCCTGGCCGAGGACTTCATCCAGGTCAAGCCGCTCGGGCTCGTGAACGTCAAGGGACTCAGCGAGCCGATCGAGGCGTTCGAGATCACCGGCGCCGGCGTCGTGCGCACGCGTCTTCAGCGCTCGGCTGCACGCGGGCTCAGCCGGTTCGTCGGCCGCCAGGAGGAGCTCGAGCAGCTGCGACAGGCCCTCGATCTCGCGGGGACCGGGCGAGGACAGATCGTCGCCATCGTCGGCGAGCCGGGCGTCGGGAAGTCACGGCTCTTCTACGAGTTCCTCAATTCCCACCGCACGAAGGGCTGGCTGATCCTCCAGGCGAGCTCCGTCTCGTACGGACGGGCCACCGCCTATCTCCCCGTGATCGACATGCTCCGGCCGTACTTCAGGCTCGACGACGGCGACGACGCGCGCGCGGTGCGGAGCAAGGTGACCGGCACCGTCTTGACCCTCGACGAGAGCCTGAAAGATTCCCTGCCGCCGATCCTGGGTCTGCTCGACGCGCTGCCCGCGGACAGCGCCTTTCTCCAGCTCGCGCCGCCCCAGCGACGGCAGGCGACGCTCGAGGCGCTGCGACGCCTGATCCTTCGCGAGACCCAGGTGCAGCCGGTCGTCCTCGTCTTCGAGGATCTCCACTGGATCGACAGCGAGACGCAGGCGTTGCTCGACGCGCTCGTCGAGACGCTGGCGTCGGCGCGCCTGCTCATGGCCGTCAATTACCGGCCGGAGTACCGGCACGGCTGGGGGCAGAAGACGTTCTACCGCCAGCTCCCGATCGAGCCGCTGGCCGCCACCGTCGCCGAGGAGCTGCTGCGCCCGCTGCTGGGTGAGGATGCGAGCGTGCAGCCGCTGGTGGCGACGCTCATCACGCGCACCGAGGGCAATCCGCTGTTCCTCGAGGAATCGGTTCGCGCGCTGGTGGCCGACGGCGTCCTCGCCGGCGAGCCGGGACGGTACCGCCTCGCGCGCCCGCTGTCGTCCATCGCCGTGCCGGCCACCGTCCAGGCGATCCTGGCCGCGCGCATCGACCGTCTCGGTCCGGACGACAAGCAGCTGCTCCAGGCGGCGGCCGTGGTGGGCAAGGACGTGCCGTTTCCGCTCCTGGCCGACGTCACCGAACGGTCCGACGACGAGTTGCGGGCCGGGATGGCGCGCCTGACGGCGCAGGAGTTCGTCTTCGAGGCCGTGCTCTTTCCGGAAGTCGAGTACACGTTCCGGCACGCGCTGATCCACGAGGTCGCCTACGGGGGGATGCTCGCCGAGCGGCGCCGCGCCCTGCACGCGCGGATGGTCGCCGCGCTCGAGGGTCGCTACGCCGATCGCCTCCCCGAGGGGGCCGCGCGGCTCGCACATCACGCGATGCGCGGCGAGCTGTGGGACAAGGCCGCGCGCTACGCCCGCCAGGCGGCCGACCGCACGGCGGCGATGTGCGTCGACCTCGAGGCCATCGAGCACTATCGCCGCGCGCTCGACGCGCTGACGCGGCTGCCCGCCACCAAGGAGTCCGTGCGGGAGGCCATCGACGTCCGGCTGGCGCTTCGCGCGCCGCTCTGGCGGCGCGGCGAGCTGGAGCCGCTGCTCGAGATCTTCCGGGAAGCCGAGGCGCTCGGCACCGCGCACGGCGAGACCGACCGGCTGGACGCGGTGTACTCGCTCTTCGTCCAGTACTACTGGGCCAAGGCGGAATATACGCGCGCGTTGGAGTACGGCGCGCGGTGTATCGAGACGGGCCGGCGGCGCGGCGATGTCGGGCTGGAGGTGACCGGTCACTACTACGTCGGGAGCTCGCACAGCCTCCAGGGCAGGTTCGCCACCGCGCTCGAGCACTATCACGCGATCATCGAGCGCCTCGCCGGTCGGCACGAACGAGAGCGGTTCGGGCTGTCGGGCCAGCCGTACTCCGGGGCATGCGCGCTGGCCGCGCAGTCACTCGTGGAGCAGGGTGACTTCGATGGCGCGCTCAAGCTTCTCGAGGACGGCGACCGCGTGGTGGCCGCCGCGAATCACCTGTATAGCCGCGTGCCGGTCGCGGTCTCTCGCGGCTATCTCCTCCTCCACACGGCAGCACCGGCGGAAGCAGCTCGAGCCATGGAGCCCGTCGTCGCCATCTGTCGCGAGAACAACTTCGCCGGTCAGACGATGCGGGCGCTGACGGTCCTCGGCCAGGCGTATGCGCTCGACGGGCGCTCCGCCGAGGCGATTCCGCTCCTCGAGGAGGCCGTGGCCCTTCAAGAGCGGGCGGGGGCGTTCACGAACCGGGCGTGGTGGGTGCGGACGCTCGCCGATGCGTACCGTCGCACCGGTCGCCTTGCCGAAGCCGAGACGACCGCCCGCACGGCGATGGAATTCGCGACACGGTCCGGCGAGCGCCCGCAAGAGGCGTGGGTCGAGGCGCTGCTGGGAGAGATCGCGCGCGACCGACGCCGGCCGGATGACGCGCGGACGCATCTCAGTCGCGCTCGGACGCTCGCCCGGGAGCTGGGGATGCGGCCGCTTGCCCTCCACGCCGAGCAGCAGCTGGGCGCCCTCGGCTAGCGTTCCGTTTCGACCCGCGGGAGCGTGACGATCACCGTGGTCCCGGCGCCCTCGGCGCTCTCGATGGCGAGCTCGCCGCCGTGGCTGCGCGCCACGCCATGGGCCACGCTGAGCCCGAGCCCCGTGGCCTTTTCGCCCTTGGTGGTGAAAAAGGGCTCCGGCGCGTGGACACGAACGGCGTCGGACATACCGACGCCGCTGTCGGTAACGGCGACGCTGACGGTGTCGGCGGTCGCGTGCGTCTCGACCAGGAGCCGGCCGCCATTCGGCATGGCCTCCAGGGCGTTGTCGACGATATGGGTCAGCGCCTCGCGCAGCGCGGCGGCGTCGCCGCTGATCGGCGGCACGTCGGCGAGACGCATGTCGACGTCGACCTTCGTGACCGGAGTCCGCGGCGAGCGGGCGTGGACGAGAGCCAGCACTTCTGCGAGCAGGCGATTGACGCGCACCGGGCGCGGCTGACGCACGGGACGCGCCCGCGCGAACTCCTGGAGGCGGCGCACCACGTCGGCGCCGTCCTTGGCCGCCTTCTCGACGATGGTCAGCGGTCGCCGTACACGCTCGTCCTCCGTCGAGCGCAGGACGAGCTGTACCCGGCCGACCACGATCGTGAGCAGGTTGTTGAGATGATGCGCGGCGCCGCTCGCGAGACCCGCGAGAGCGCGGAGCGCCTCACGCTGGATCAGCTCGGGCGGCACGGTGGCGGCGCCGGTCGCCGGCGATCGGCGCGCTCGCTCGGCGGCGCGGCCCATCTCGGCGCCGACGGCGACCGCGAGCTCCACGGCGGCCGGAGTCCAGCCCGCGGCCGGTGAACCGTCGAGCGTGAGGCTGCCGACCACGCCGTCGCGTCCGCACAGGGGAACGACGAGCGCCCCGGCCGGTGGCCGGGTCTTCCCGGTCGAAAGGCTGACGTGCGATCGCCTGGCGCCGAGCGCGCGCGCCGTGCGGCGACCGGACTCCTCGAGGGCGACGTCGAAGTCGTCGCTGTCGGCGAGCAGATGCGCGATGTCGAGGAGCGCCTCCGCGCGCTCGGCGCGCCGACGCTCCTCCTCGAGGCGCTGCGCCGCGTGGACGGCCGGTGCCGTCGCCGTCGCGATGCCGACCGCCCGGGCGAGGTGGCCGACGGGGAACGGCCGGCGGCGCCGGAAGGCGGCGAGGATGCCGAGCGTCTCCGCTCCCGGCAGCCTGACGGCGATGAGCGAGTGAATGTCTTCGGCCGCCAGCCACGCGCGCTCGCCGTCGGCGTCGTTCGGCGCCAGCGTCACGGCGGCAGGGAGGCGCCGCGCCGGCAGCCAGTCGGAGAGTCGCGCCGCTGGCCGGTGCGCGAGCGTGGCCGTTGTCGCCGGATGCGCGAAACCGGCGGCGCCGCTCAGCGCGAGCTCGCTGCCGTCGCGGCCGCGCAACCACACGGCCGCTGCATCCGCCGCAAGCTTCTCGCAGGCATCGTCGACCAATCGCCGAACGACGTCGCCGAGATCGAGCGTATCCAAGCTCATCCCGCCGCCCGACTATAGCCCCGCCGCCCGACCTCCGCCAGGAGCCCAGGCGGTGATCGAGGAGCGCCACGGCTTAGCCGGGGCGCAGGCGGTGATCGAGGAGCGCCACGGCTTAG
>DATBJF010000103.1:0-7489 GCA_036556545.1 Candidatus Methylomirabilota bacterium | reverse complement strand
TGCACCTCCATCCCGCAGACGGGATCCTTGGTCATGCGACACCTCCTGCCGAAGGACGCAGCAGGCGCGATGCCAGCGAGTCCGCCCCGCGGGATGCCGAGGGGCGCCACGGCTGCGCCGGGGCGCCCCGAGCCACCCGGGGGGGTATGGGGGGCCATTTCGTGGCCCCCCATGTAGTCAATCTCCCCGGATGCCGTGCCTCGTCACGAGCACCTCGACGTCGGTCGAGGTCTGGCGCATGCGCTCCACGGCACGGTCCAGCAGCTTCATCAGCTCGTCGTGCTTGTACGTCTCGACGGCGCCTTCCTCGACCAGCAGGAAGTGCGTGGCGACCCGACCGTGCCGAATCTTGAAGCGCTGCGCGTCCCGGAAGGCGTCGAAGTGACTGGTGATGCGGCAGTCCGGCAATCTCCGGGTGAGATGCGACGAGATGTTGGCAACCATGTCGTCGTGCATGGCCGTAGAATAGCGGAGAGACCCCAGAGAAGGAGAGTTCCCCGTGACGGACACCCCCTCCACAAAGGACGAGCTGCTCAACCAGGCCGCCCGTGAATACAAGGCCTTGCACGAGAGCTTGCAAGGCCTGAACGAAGCGCACATGACGGAGGTGTGGCTGGGGACGTGGTCGATCCGTGACATCGTGGCCCACATCTCCGGCTGGCACCGCGAGATGGGGCCCGCGCTGGAGCGACTGGCCCGGGGCGAGAAACCGATCCCCGACGGCGTCTCCTACGACGACGTCGACGCCTGGAACGCCAGGTTCGCGGCGGCGCGGCGCAAGGATCCCGTGGCCGACGTGCTGCTGGAATTCGACAAGTCGCACGAGTACTTCATGCACGTGGCCGCCGCCGTGCCGCCCGAGCGATTCCAGCCCGGGAAGACGGCGTGGAAGGTCGTGGACAACAACAGCGCCCACCACTACCGCGAGCACGCCGAGCAGATCCGGGCCTGGCGACGGTCGCGAGGGTTCTGAATGCCGGGCATGGGCGTTGCACGAATGGCCATTCATGCGGGCCGCGCTGGCCGCCGTCGTGCTGTTGGCCTCCCAGACGGCGCCACCCGGCGTCTTCTACGACTTCGAGTGGCGCTCCGTCGCCGTGCTCTCGCGCCATGAGGGCGGCGACACCGTGACCAGCCGCGGCGAGCTCGTCGGTCGCGGTCGTCTCCGCCTGACGCGCCTCGGCAGCGGCCGGATGCACTTCGCCTTCTGGAGCCCTGAAGGCAACGGCCACGGCGACATCATCGGCGAGCGTCTGCAGTCGGTGACTTTTCCGGCACCGCTACCGGTCGGCCGTCCCGCGGCGCCGGCGCATCTGACGAGCGGCGCGTTTCGGCCGACCGGCGGGGATCCTCAGCGGCCCGAGTCGTTCGAGCTGGCGTGGGCCGAGGGTTTCATCTGTCGCACGCCGCCCGCGACGTGCGACAACGTGACCGCCTGGGCTCGCGAGCTCAGCGGCCACGCCACGCGGACGGCGCCCTAAACCGTACGGGACGCGCCGCCGTCCATCTGGCCGACGGCCCTGGCGACGCCCTCGGCGAGCTCCCCCGGCGTGAACGGCTTGAGCACGATCGTCTGCACGCCGCTCTCGTTCGCCTTCGCCATCACTTCGCGCGTGCCGTGCGCGGTGATCATGACCACGCGCATCCCGGGCCGGATCTGCCACGCCTTCTTGACGAATTCGAGCCCGGTCAGCTCGGGCATCTTGTAGTCGACGACGAGCAGGTCGGTCGGCGTGGTGGTGATGTAGGTCAGCGCCTCCGGCGCCTTGGTGAAACCGGTGACCGTGTGGCCCTTGGACTTCAAGACCTGGACGCACATGCGAACGATGGAGGGCTCGTCGTCGACGACGACGATGGTCACCGGCGGCCTCGCCGATCGTCCGCGCGCAGCTTGTACTCCAGCGAGTCCACGAGCGCGAGCCAGGAGGCCTCGATGATGTTGTCGGCGACCCCCACCGTGCCCCACGTCTCGCGCGTGTCGCCGGAGGTGATCAGCACCCGCGTCTTGGCGGCGGTGCCCTTCGACTCGTCGAGGATGCGGACCTTGTAATCGAGCAGACGCATCTCCTTGAGGTTCGGATAGAACTGCTCCAGGCCCTTGCGCAGCGCGTGGTCGAGCGCGTTGACCGGACCGTTGCCGGCGGCCGCCGTGTGCTCGAGGATCCCCTTCACCTTCACGCGCACCGTCGCCTCCGCCACCGGCTCGCCGTCGCCGCTCTGCTCCTCGACGATCACGCGGTAGGCCTCCAGCTCGAAGTACGGGCGGTGGCGCCCGAGCGCACGCTCCATCAATAGCTCGAACGAGGCCTCGGCGCCCTCGAACTGGAAGCCCTCGTCCTCGAGCTGCTTGAGGCGCTCGAGGATGCGACGGGAGTCCGGCGTGTCCTGGTCGATGTCGATGCCGAACTCGCGTGCCTTCCACACGATGTTGGACTTGCCCGCCAGCTCGGACACGAGCACCCGCCGGTGGTTGCCGACGAGCTCCGGCGCGATGTGCTCGTACGTCTCCGGGTGCTTCAGCACGGCCGAGACGTGCATGCCGCCCTTGTGCGCGAACGCGGAGTCGCCGACGTAGGGTTGCGCGTCCCAGGGCTTGCGGTTGGCCAGCTCCGACACGAAGCGCGAGACGTCGCGCAGCTCGCGCAGATGGGCGTCGGGAATGCAGTCGATACCCATCTTGAGCACGAGGCTCGGAATGATCGACACGAGGTTGGCGTTACCGCAGCGCTCGCCGTAGCCGTTGATCGTGCCCTGCACCTGATCGACGCCCTCGGCCACCGCCGCCAGCGAGTTGGCCACCGCACACTCCGCGTCGTTGTGGACGTGGATGCCGAGCGGCGTCTTGACCGTCGCCTTCACCACGCGGAGGATCTGCACGAGATCCGCCGGCAACGTGCCGCCGTTGGTGTCGCACAGCACGAGCCAGTGGGCGCCGGCGCTCTCGGCCGCACGCAGCGTGGCCAGCGCGTACTCGCGGTTCGCCCGGAACCCGTCGAAGAAGTGCTCGGCGTCGAACAGGACCTCGTCCATCTTCGGCCTCAGGAACGCGATGGTGTCGCGCACCATCGCGAGGTTCTCCTCGAGCGTGGTGCCGAGCGCGTGGCTGACGTGGAAGTCCCACGCCTTGCCGACGATCGTCGCCACCGGGGCACCCGCCGCGATCAGCGCCTGCATGTTGGCGTCCGACTCGGCGGTGCCGCCAGCGCGGCGCGTCATGCTGAACGCCGTCAGCTTGGCGTGCTTGAGGCTGACGTCCTGCATCCGGGCGAAGAACCGGAGATCCTTGGGGTTGCTGCCCGGCCATCCGCCCTCGATGTAGTGGATGCCGACGGCGTCCAGGCGCGTGGCCAGCCGGACCTTGTCCTCCATGGAAAAGGAGACGCCCTCACCCTGGGTGCCGTCTCGAAGGGTCGTATCGTAAATCTTGATCAAACGGCGCATTCTTCGCCTCCGCCCTCGCCTCGAGGGCCCTCGTCAGGATGCGCCAGCGGCCGGCGAGGTGTCAAGATTCGGCAGTGTCCAAGACGTTTCCGCTCTCGGGTAGCGCCGTTGGGGCACTAAGCGCGAAGATGATACTCAGCGACGCAGTCTAACTGCCGGTCCGGGTGGACATGTCCGGTCGGGCATTGCGGTTGCAAAACATACCAGGCGGGAGGCTGACATGAAGCCGATCACCATCCTCGGTGTGATCCTGATCGTGCTCGGGGTCGTCGCACTCGCGTACCAGGGGATCACGTACACCACCAGCGAGAAGGTCGTGGACCTCGGCCCGTTGAAGGTGGAAGCCAAGCGGGAGAAGACGATTCCGCTGCCGCCAATCCTGGGCGGCCTCGCCCTCGTCGGCGGGATCGTGCTCGTGATCGCGGGCGCGCGGCGCTAGCGAGACAGGCGCGCCTCGAGCCGTGCCTTCACGGCCGGCCATTCGTCCTCGAGGATCGAGAAGTACACCGTGTCGCGCTGATACCCCCGGACGTTCATGTGACGCCTGAGCGTCCCTTCCCGCACCGCGCCCAGCCTGGCGATCGCCTCCTGCGACCGGACGTTGCGTCCGTCCGTCTTGAGCGCGACGCGCAAGCAGCCGAGCGTCTCGAAGCAGTGGCGAAGGAACAAGAGCTTCGACTCGGTGTTCGCCGGCGTCCCCCAGTACTCGCGCGCCAGGAAGGTGGCGCCGATCTCGACCTGCCGGTCCTTCGGGCGAACGTCGAGCAGACGCGTCGAGCCGATGGCCCGGCCGGTGGCATTCCAGATCTGCGCGAAGACCACCGTGTACCCCCGGCTCATGTCCTCCCGCGCTTCGGCGATCAGTGTCCGCGTCTCCTCGATCGTCCCGGGGGGCGGCCACGCGAGATAGCGACACACTTCCTCGTCCTTCATTGCCTCGAACAGACCCTCGGCGTGCGTGGCGTCGATCGGCTCGAGCGTCAGCCAGCGCCCCTTCAGCGTGACCGGCGTGAGGTCCACGCCTACAGCACGCCCCCCTTGCGAAGGCGCTCCACGTCGGCGCGGCGAAGCCCGAGCACGCGCGTCAGCACGGTATCCGTGTCGGCGCCGAGTACCGGCGCGGCCGTCCTGGCCTTTCCCGGCGTGCCGTGCAGCCGGATCGGCACCCCCATCATCTTCACGGTTCCGGCCCTGGCGTGCGGCAGCGCCACCAGCATGCCGCGCGCGCGCAGGTGCTCGCTCTCGCAGACCTCCGGCACCGTGCGGATGCGGCCAGCCGGCACGCCGACCGCTTCGAGGCGCTTCATCCAGTCGTCCGCCGGCCGCGCGCCGAGCACCTGGTTCAGCAGCGGCACCAGCGTGGCGCGGTTCTCCACGCGCGACGCCACGCTGGCGTAGCGCGGGTCCTTCACGAGGTCGGGTCGCTCGAGCGCCGCGCAGCAGCGCTCCCACAGCGAGTCGTTGGCGACGCCGAGGGCGAGGTAGCTGTCGGCGGCCTTGAAGACCTCGTAGGGGACGATCGACGGATGCTCGTTGCCGCGGCGCGCCGGCCTTCGTCCGGCGTTCAGGTACATGCCGGCCTGATAGGTCAGCAGCGCCGCCATCACGTCGAGCATGGCAACCTCGACCTTCTGGCCGCGCCGCGTCCTCTGCCGCGCCAGCAGCGCGAGCGTCACGCCGTGGGCGCCCGACATCCCCGCTACCAGGTCGGCGATCGAGTTGCCGACCTTCACCGGCGGCCCGTCGGCGAAGCCGGTGAGGTCCATCACGCCGGACTCCGCCTGGACGATGAGATCGTACCCGCCGCGGTGGGACTCCGGACCGGACTCCCCGAAGCCCGAGATGGCGCAGTAGACAAGCCGCGGGTTCAGCCGGGCCAGCGTCGCGTACCCGAGGCCGAGCTTTTCCATCGTCCCGCTGCGAAAGTTCTCGAGGAGCACGTCGCTCTTCCTGGCGAGCTTCTTCAAGATCTCGCGCCCCTCGGGCGCCTTGAGGTTGAGCGTGATGCTCTTCTTGTTGCGATTCACCGACATGAAGTACGTCGACTCGCCGCCGGCGAACGGCGGCCAACCGCGCGTGTCGTCGCCCTTGCCCGGCTCCTCCACCTTGATGACCTCGGCGCCCATGTCGCCCAGCAGCATGGCGCAGTACGGTCCCGCCAGCACGCGGGTGAGGTCCAGAACGCGGATGCCCTTCAACGGCTGGTCAGCTGCCACGTGGCCCCCTGTTCCACACCCGCTTGGCCAGGCTCCGCGCGATGGCGTTGGCGCGGTCGCCCGCATGACCGGCGCGCCGCCAGAACAGCCGCGCGCGCTCGAGCGCCCCCAGGTGCGAGAAATAGTACACGTTGTCGATCGCCTCGATGGCCACCGAGGAGCCGATCTTCAGGCCGCGCGTCTCGGCGCCGTGGCACACGAAGCGCGCGCCGCCCTCCAGCTCGACGATCGCGATGTTGAGCGGCGAGCGAAATCCCTCCGGCGCCGAGTGCAGAACCGTGAACGACACGATCTCGCCGACGCCCGGTAGCGTCGTCGGCGTCATGGCCACCGGATGCCACGGACAGTACGACGCCGGCGGCGCCACCACCGCCTGGCAGCGCGGACAGCGCGACGCGGCGATGCCGGCCCCCGGGGGCTTCATGCCGATTCCAGGATGGTCACCCAGTTGTTCGTGGCCAGGCCGCCGATCGAGTGGGCGAGGGCGACGCGTCCCGGGACCTGCCGGGCCCCCACGCGCCGCGTGAGCTGCCAGACGCACTCCACGATCTGCGCGATGCCGGTGGCCGCCAGCGGATGGCCCCGCCCCTTGAGGCCTCCCGACGGGTTGATGGGCAGGCGTCCGTCGCGGGCCGTCTCGCCGTCGAGCGTGATGCGCCCGGCCTTGCCGGGCGGGACGAGGCCGATGTCCTCCAGCGAGATCAATTCGAAGGGCGCGAACGCGTCGTGGATCTCCGCGAAGTCCACCCGCGCCGGACCGAAGCCCGCCATCTGGAAGGCGGCGCGCGCGGCCACGCGGTTGGCCTTGAAGCTCGTGAGCGAGTCGCGGTGGCGCACCGCCAGCGTGTCGGTGCCCTGGCCCACGCCGGCCACGCGCACGGGCGAGCGCTCGGCGGTGAGGACCAGCGCCGCCGCGCCGTCGGAGATCGGGCAGCAGTGCAAAAGGCGCAGCGGCTCGGCCACCATCCGGCTCTCCATGACCTCCTCGGCGGTGACCGCCTGCTGGAAGTGCGCATACGGGTTGAGCACGGCATTGGCGTGGTTCTTCACCGCCACCTGGGCGATCTCGCGCGGCGTGACCAGCTTGCGCGCGAGCAGGGCGCGCGTGATCAGCCCGGCCAGGGCCGGCATCGTCGCGCCATAGGAGCGCTCGTAGGGATCGATGGAGCGGCCGATGATCTCGGACACCTTCGGCGTGGCCAGGTGGGTCATCTTCTCCCCTCCGACCACGAGTACCGAGTCGTAGAGCCCGGAGGCCACCTGGGCGAAGGCGGCGTAGAAGGCGGCGGCGCCGGACGAGGTCGCCGTCTCCACGCGCATGGCCGGCGTGTCCGCGAGGCCGAGGTACGTGGCGACGTTGGAGGCGAAGTTGCCGTCGCCGAGGAACTCCTCGGGGTTCATGGCCGCCACCACGAGCATCCCCGGGCGCTCGATCCCCGCTTCTGCGAGCGCGCTGTGGGCGGCGTCGGCCATCAGCTCCTGGAGCGGCTCGCTGCGGCGACCGACGCGCGTCATCCCGGCGCCGGCGACGTAGACTCCTGGCATACCCGCCAAGCTTGCCGGGCCGGCCGGAAAACGTCAATGAACCGCCCGGCCCACGCTCGTGACGCGCGATCGAGAAGCGCCCCGGGTTTCCGGCGCGCGTCGAGCAGCGCCCCGGGTTCCCCGGCGCAATCGACGAGCGCCCCGGCTCCACGGCGCGCGATCGAGGAGCGCCCCGGGTCACCCGGGGCGCGACGAGCGCTGGGGGGTATGGGGGGCCATGTCGGGGCCCCGCGGCCCGGCGCGCGATCGAGGAGCGCCCCGGGTCACCCGGGGCGCGACGAGCGCTG
>DATBJF010000102.1:0-26021 GCA_036556545.1 Candidatus Methylomirabilota bacterium | reverse complement strand
GTGGGCGCGTAGAGCCGCGTGAAGCTGCGCGCCGTCTCGACCGCGATCTCGCGCGGGGCCGGCGCGCCGTGCAGGATGGCACCGAGCGCGGCGCCGTAGTACGCGGGGAACGCCTTGAAGACCGTCTGCGCGTCGATGCGCGCGCGCAGCCGCTCGGCGTACGGCTCCGCCAGCCCGCGATAGCGGCGCTCGCCGGTGGCGGTGGCGGCCAGCCACAGCATCCCGCCCCAGAAGCCGCCCGTCCAGTCGCCGTGCGGCGTGGTGGTCCATTCACCCGTTTCAGGGTCTGCCCAGTGCGGAAAGTCCTTCGTCACGCGGGTGGCCGTGTCGTTGATCCGCACGAGCATCCGCTCGATCGCCTCGTTCCACCGGTCATCGCTCATCGGCGCCTCCCCCGCGGCGACGGGATAGGCCCCGTTGTCCTACAGTCCCGGGCGGGACGCAACCGGCGAGGACGAGGCGTGCGTGAGCGCGACCGAGACCGTCGCCGCGCGGCCCTCGGGGAGCGGCGTGAGGGCGGTGCCGTAGATGACGTCGCCGCGGTGGACGAGCGACAGTCGCGGCGGAAGCGGTTCGCGTGACTCGGTCTCGAAGACGATCAGGCGTGGCGTCGTGCGCCACGTGCCCGCGCTGCGCTGCTCGCGGCCGGCCTGTCGCCAGACCGACGTCCAGCGCCCGTCGGGCATGACCGCGACCGTGATCTGGGCCCGACCCTGGATGTGGGGGCTCGAGAACTCCTCGGCGCTTCCGCGCCAGGTACCGACGACGGCACGCTGGTCCGCGGCGGCCTCCGACGGCGCCATGACGGCCACCAGCGCGAGGAGCAGTCGAATCAGCGCGAACCTCCGCATGAAGGTGCCACGGAGCAAGCCTCATGCCGCGACGCGTTTGCCCCAACGCGGTCCCGACACTGAGCGGCATATCGGTTGCTCCCGCCCGGGGCGCGTAGCGTACGCGATTCCGGGACCAACGGGGAGGAGGCCGGGCATGGCAATGGTTGAGGTACGGCGTGGTGGAGGCGAGCGAGATCTCTGGCGGCGACGCGGTGACGGCGGTTTGTCCGCCGAACGGCTCGCCGCCGGGCTCGGCTGGTTCAGCATCGGTCTCGGTGTCGCCGAGATCCTCGCGCCGCGCGCGGTTGCGCGGGGCGTCGGCCTCGAGGGGCGTGGTCCCGCGCGGACGCTCGCCCGCCTCTGCGGCCTCCGCGAGCTCGCGGCGGGCGTCGGGATCCTGAGCGAGCGCCGGCCGGTCATCTGGATGTGGTCACGGGTCGTCGGCGACGTGATGGATCTCGCGCTCCTCGGCGCAGGCTTCGCCGCGCGCGGCGCGAATCGGCGGCGGCTCGCGGCGGCGACGACGGCGGTCGCCGGGGTCATCGTCGTCGACGCGATCTGCGCGCAGCAGCTGGCGGACGCGGGCCGGCTGTCCGTCCAGGCGACCGCCGACGGAACCCTGCGGGTTCGCCGGCGCATCACGGTGAACCGTCCTCCGGACGCCCTCTACCGCTTCTGGCGTGACTTCACCAATGCCCCGCGCTTCATGGAGCGCATCGAGTCGGTGCAGGCGACCGGTGAGCGGCGGACGCACTGGCGCGCCCGGGGGCCCGGTGGCATCGCCGTCGAATGGGACGCGGAGGTCACCGAGGAGCGGCCCAACGAGCGCATCGCATGGCGATCGCTCGGCGGCGCGCCGTTCCAGCATGCGGGCGTCGTGCGCTTCGAGCCGGCCCCGGCCGGGCGCGGGACGGTCGTCAGCGTCGAGATGGAGTACACGCCACCGGGCGGCGCCGTGACGGCGACGGCGGCCAAGCTGCTCGGCTATGCCCCGGAGCAGCAGCTCCAGGAGGACCTCCGACGATTCAAGCAGCTGATGGAGACCGGTGTCCTCGCCGTGGCGCAGCCCGGCAATCGCTCGATGGCCGCGGGAGGTGCGCGATGAAGGCCGCGTGCTGGATGGGCAAGACCGACGTGCGCGTGGAGCAGGTGCCGGACCCCCGGATCCTCAACGACCGCGACGCCATCGTCCGCGTCACGTCGACGGCGATCTGCGGCTCGGACCTGCACCTCTACAACGGCTTCGTGCCGACCATGAAGTCCGGCGACATCCTCGGCCACGAGTTCATGGGCGAGATCGTCGAGGTCGGCCCCGCCGTCAAGAATCTCGGCGTCGGCGATCGGGTCGTGGTGCCGTTTCCGATCGCCTGCGGCGCCTGCGCGCAATGCCGCCGCGGGCTGTTCTCGCTCTGCGAGAACACCAATCCGAACGCGTGGATGGCGGAGAAGCTCTGGGGCTACTCGACGGCCGGCATCTACGGCTACTCGCACCTGACCGGCGGCTACCCGGGCGGCCAGGCGGAGTACGCGCGGGTGCCCCTCGCCGACGTCAATCCGCTGAAGATTCCCGCCGGAACTCCGGACGACCAGGTGCTGTTCCTCACCGACATCTTGCCGACCGGCTACATGGGCGCCGAGATGTGCAACATCCAGCCGGGCGACACCATCGCCGTGTGGGGCTGCGGGCCGGTCGGCCAGTTCGCCATCAAGAGCGCCAGGCTGCTGGGTGCCGAGCGCGTCATCGCGATCGATCGCTTCCCGTACCGGCTGCGCATCGCCGCCGAGCGCGCCGGCGCCACCGACACGATCGACTACGAGGAGATCGACCTGTACGACGCGCTCAGGGACATGACGGGCGGTCGCGGCCCCGACGCCTGCATCGACGCGGTGGGCATGGAGGCGCACCTGCCGGGTGCCCTCGGCGCCTACGATCGCATCAAGCAGGCCACCGGCCTCGAGACCGATCGGCCCCACGCCCTGCGCGAGGCGATCATGGCCTGCCGCAACGGCGGCATCGTCTCGGTCATCGGGGTGTACGGCGGCTTCGTCGACAAGTTCCCGATGGGCTCGCTGATGAACCGCTCGCTCACGATCAGGACCGGTCAGTGTCACGTGCAGCGCTACATGAAGCCGCTGCTCGAGCGCATCCAGAAGGGCGAGATCGACCCGAGCTTCGTGATCACGCATCGGCTGCCGCTCGACGAGGCGCCGCGCGGATACGACATGTTCTTGAAGAAGACCGACGACTGCCTGAAAGTGGTGCTGAAGAACTGAACGGGCGCGCCGGCGTTACGGGACCGGCATCCCGGCGATGAAGCGCGCGAGCTCCACGATGGCCTCCTCGCTGAGCGGCTGGGCGGCGGTGGTCATGGCGCCGTCGAGGTCGCCGCGGGTGCCGGCCTTGAACCGGCGCAGCTGGCTCGTCAGGTAGTCGAGGTGCAGCGTCGAGAGCCGCGGCGCGTACTCGCGGCCCTCCAGCGCGGCGCCGTGGCAGGCGAAGCAGAAGTGGCGCTCGGCCAGGCCGCGGCCCGCCTCCGCCTGCGCCGGCGTGAGCGCCACGCGCGGCGGCGGCTCCGGCGTCTGGGCCGCGTACCACGCGGAGAGCTGCGCCATGTCGGCATCGGTGAGCGGCGCGGCGAGCGGCGCCATCTGCGGGTCGCGCCGTCGCCCATCGCGAAACAGGATGAGCTGCCAGTGCAGGTAGATGGCCGGCTGCCCCGCCAGCGACGGGACGGCGGGGCTCGCGGAGTTGCCGCGCGGCCCATGGCAGGCGCCGCACGGCTCGGCCTTGCGTCGAACGGCGTCGTCGTCGGCAGGCAGGGCCGGCGCGCCCGCCGTCAGCAGCGTGGCGGCGAGCGCGCCGATCGAGGCGCGGCGCGCGAGGCTCAGCGCTGGTACGTCACCCGGAAGATCGCGCCCACGTAGTCGTCGGAGATCAGCAGCGAGCCGTCCTTCATCTGCTGCGTGTAGACGGGGCGGCCCCAGAACGTGTCGCCGTCGAGCCATCCCTCGGCAAACGTCTCGTAGCGCGGCTCGTTGCCCGGCCGCAGCGTGACCATCATCACCTTGAAGCCGGACTTCTTCGTCCGGTTCCAGGAGCCGCGCTGCGCGAGGAACATGCGGTTCCTGTACTCGGGCGGGAACATCGAGCCCGTGTAGAACTGGACGCCGTTGCCGGCCACGTGCGGGCCCGTCTTCAGGAGCGGCGGCGCAAACTCGGCGCACGCGCGATCCTTGCCGAACTCCGGATCGGGGATGTCGCCCTGGTGGCAGTAGGGGAAGCCGAAGTGCAGCCCCTTCTTCGGGGCGTGGTCGAGGCGGTCGTGCGGCACGTCTTCCCCCAGCCAGTCGCGCCCGTGCGTGGCGAAGTAGAGCTCCTTCGTGACCGGATGCCAGTCGAAGCCGACGCTGTTGCGCACGCCGAGCGCGAAGTACTCGAAGCCGCTCCCGTCCGGATTGACCCGCGAGATATTCGCGTGGGTGTCGGGCGGGATGCAGATGTTGCACGGGGCGCCGATGTTGAAGTAGAGCTTGCCGTCCGGTCCGAAGGCCAGGTACTTCCAGCCGTGCGGCGCGTCCTTCGGCAGCGTCTCGTAGACCGGCGTCACGGCCGGCGGCGTGTCGAGCTTGTCCTCGATGCCGTCCATCCTGGTGATGCGATGGATCTCGGCGACGTAGAGCGCGCCGTTCTTGAAGGCGATCCCGTTCGGCAGGTTCAGGCCCTTGGCGATCGTCTTCACCTCGCGGCTGCCGCCCTTGTCGACGACGGCGTAGACATTGCCGGCCACGCGGCTCGACACGAACAGCGTGCCCTTGTCGCCCCACGTCATCACCCGCGCGTTCGGAATGCCCGAGGCCCACAGGCTCACCTTGAAGCCGCTCGGCACCTTGAGCTTGTCGACCGGGATCTCGCCCGGGGCCTTCGCCGCCGGCGGCTGCGCGTGCGGCGACAGCGGGGAGCTGGCGAGCTCCGCGGGCTGGCCCTGCTTCCACGGCGGCGGCGGCTGAGCTTGCGCGATCGGGAGTCCCAGTGCGACTGCTCCGAGCGCCAGGACGGTGACGAGCACGACGACCATCTGTGACATGGCAGCGCCTCCGGCTAAGGGTGAGTGCCGCTGTAAGTACTACCGCCCCGACGCCGTGTCAACCGCTGTTGACAATCTTCCGCGCTCGCCTGTACGTTCGCCCCGCCATGAGGCGCGCTCCGCGCGTGATCCTCCTGCTGCTCCTCGCCGCCGGCCCGGCCGTCGCTCAGGAGCGGGAACCGTCGGAGCCGCCACGACTGGAACCGGTGATCGTCACCGTCACTCGCTTCGAGCAGCGCGCCGAGGAGGCGCCGGCGAGCGTGACGGTGGTGACGCGCGACGACCTGCGCCAGTCGGCGAGCCAGACGGTCGACGACCTCCTGCGTCAGGTCCCCGGCTTCAGTCTCTTCCGCCGCACCTCGAGCGTGGTCGGCCATCCCACGACCCAGGGCGTGTCGCTGCGCGGCATCGGGCCGAGCGGCACCAGCCGCGCGCTCGTGCTCGTCGACGGCATCCCGGCCAACGACGCCTTCGGCGGCTGGGTGTACTGGAACCGGATGCCGATGCTCGGCATCGAGCAGATCGAGGTCGTCCGCGGCGGCGGCTCGAGCGTCTGGGGCAACTACGCCGTCGGCGGCGTGATCAACGTCCTCACGCGGCGGCCGACGGAGCGCGCGGCTTTCTTCGAGGGCAGCTACGGCAGCTTCGACACGTACAACGTCGACCTGCTCCTGACGGAGGTGCAGGGGCCGTTCCGGATCAGCCTCGAGGGCAACCGCTACGAGACCGGCGGCTACAAGATCGTCAAGGATTCCCGGCGCGGCGCCATCGACATCGACGCCGACTCGGCCCACACCACCGTGAACGTGCGCGCCGAGCTCGTGGCGGCGCCGGACGCGACCTTTTTCCTGTCAGGCAACTACTACGAGGAGGACCGCAACAACGGCACCGCGCTCCAGTTCAACCGCACCGATGCGGGCGCCGTGGCCTTCGGCGGCCGCCTCGGCACCATCGACGCGGGCGAGCTGTCCTTCTCGATCTTCGGCGAGACGCAGGAGTTCCGCAGCACGTTCAGCACCCAGGCGCCCGATCGGAACTCGGAGACGCTCGCGCTCGATCAGCGGGTGCCCACGGTGTCCGCGGGCGGCCTGCTGCAATGGGGGCGGCGCTTCGGCGATCATCTCGTGGGTCTCGGCGGCGACGTGCGCTGGGTGGAGGGCGTGACCGTCGAGAAGGTCTTCAACAACAACGTGTTCCTGCGCCGGCGCGTCGCCGGCGGCCAGCAGGTGCTCGCCGGCGTCTTCGTCCAGGACGTGTGGAAGCCCATGCCCATGCTCGAGCTGCTCGGCGGCGCGCGGCTCGACTACTGGACGGCCTACGATGCCGAGCGTCGCGAGGTGCTGCCCGCGGCCGGCAGCGGCGTGCCGCCATCCCATGCATTCGGGGAAATCCAGCGGCTGATCTTCAGCCCGCGCGCGGCCGCGCTGATCCACGCCACGCCGACGACCGACGTGCGGCTGTCCGCCTATCAGGGCTTCCGCGTCCCGACGCTGAACGAGCTGTACCGCGTCTTCCGGGTCCGCAACGACGTGACGGTGGCGAACGAGCACCTCCGGCCCGAGCGGGTGACCGGCGGCGAGATCGGCGTGCATCAGCGCTTCGGACCGTTCGAGGGCCGCGTGACCGGGTACTGGAACGACGTGAAGGACCTGGTGGCGAACGTCACGCTCACCACGAGGTTGCCCGACTGCCCCGTCGGCACCACCTGCCGCCAGCGGCAGAATCTCGATCTCGCGCGCGTGCGCGGCATCGAGACGGAGCTCGAGGCGCGGCTGGCGCGTGACTGGCGCGTCATCGCGAGCTACCTGTACGCGGACGCGCGCGTGGTGGACTCGCCCCAGCAGCCGGATCTCGAAGGCAAGCGCCTGGCGCAGGTGCCGGAGCACGCGGCGGCGCTGAGCCTGCGATACAACAATCCCGCCATCGTGGCGGCGGCGCTGAGCGCGCGCTACGTCGGCGAGCAGTACGAGGACGACCTCAACACGCTGCCCCTGGGCAGCTACGTCGTCTTCGACGTGGCTCTCTCGCGCGCGCTCACGAAGTGGAGCGAGGTCTTCGTCGCCATCGAGAACATCTTCGATCGGACCTATTCGACCGGCCGTACGTCGGAGGGCGTGGTGTCGATCGGCGCCCCCCGCTTCATCCGCGGCGGCCTCCGCCTCGCGTTCTAGTCCTCAGGCGGCGGACACCTCCACCCAGGCGCGGCGCGCGACGGAGTCGAGCACCGCATCGAGCACGGCCTGCGCGCCGAGGCCGTCGGCGAGCGAGGGCGTGGGGGGCGCGCCGCCGGCGATGGCCTGGAGCATCCGGGCGACCAGCGGGCCGATGGTCGCCTTGCCGAGGACGTCCATCTGGTCGCCGCCCTCGATGGCGGGCGCGTCGACGGCGACCGGCTGAAAGGCGCCGCCCGGCGCCGCGGCCTCGAGCTCGCCCGCGTACCAGCGCGCGTGCTCGCGCGTGAGGCGGTAGGCGAGCGCGCCGCGCGTGCCGTAGATCTCCAGGACATGATCGTTGCGCCCGTGGGCCGCGCGGCTCACCGCCAGCGTGGCCTGCGCGCCCGAGGCCAGCTCGGCCACGACGCCGGCGTAGTCCTCGGCATCCGCGGTTTTGCCGGTGCCGGGGACCGTCCGCGGATACGAGATACCCGCGTGGGCGACGACCCGACGGATGTCGCCGCACGTCCAGCGCACGAGGTCGACGAGATGCACGCCCATGTCGCCCATGGCGCCATGACCCGCCTGCGCGCGATCCATCCGCCAGGTGGCCGCGCTCGCCTCGTCCGCCCACCGTGCGCCGAACCATCGCCCGGTGACGTGGAGGACACGCCCGACGAAGCCGTCCTGCATCATCGCGTGCAGGCGCTGCATGGCGGCGGGGAAGCGCCAGTTGAACCCGGTCATCGCCACGCGGCCGGCCCGCCCCGCCGCGTCCACCATCGCGCGGGCCTCCGCCCGGGTCATGGCCACCGGCTTCTCGCAGAGCACGTGCGCCCCGGCGGCGACCGCGCCGAGGGCGATGTCGTGGTGGAGATGCGGGGGCGTCGCGATCACGACGATCTCCGGCCGCGCGCGCTCGAGCACGTCCTGCCAGCGCGCGAACACCTGCGGGACGCCGTAGGCGTCGGCGATCTTCTTCGCCGACGCCTGGTCGCGCTGGCAGACGGCGACGACGCGACAGCCCTGGGACTGGAAGGCGGGAATGTGGGCGCGGCCGAAGCCGAGCCCGATGATGGCGACGGTGGGAGCGGGCATGGGGACGGGTCTCCTTTCTATCGGACCGCTGTCTGCGCCTGCGCGACCGGCTCGTTTCAAGCTCCGAGCAGCCAGCCGGCAACGCCGGCCACCACCACCACGAGCATCGGCGGCGCCCATCGGGCCGCGAGCACCAGCGCCGTCGCGAGTGCGAGCGCCACGGTCAGCACGTCGTGCAGCGCCGAGTGGGCGAGGGTATAGACGCCGGCGGCCATCAGTCCCACGCCGACCGGCGCCAGGGCACGCTCCGCCGACGCCGTCCACGGATGCCCGCGCCAGCGCTGCCAGCGATCCGCCACGAAGCCGGCCACCAGCGAAGTCGGCAGGAACATGGCGACGGTCGCCACCAGCGCGCCCGGCACACCGTGCGCGCGATAGCCGACGAAGGCGGCGATCAGCATGTTCGGTCCCGGCGTCAGCTGCGCCAGCGTGTAGCCGTCGACGAACTCGCGCGCGGTCAGCCACTGATGGTTGCTCACGACCTGTCGCTGCATCTCAGGGATCACGCCGACGCCCCCGCCGACGCAGAGCAGGCTCAGCCACAGAAACGTCCACGCCATCCGGAGCAGATCGCTCACGCGCGCGAGCCCGGACGGTGCAGCCACAGGCTCAGCGCGGCACTGACCAGCAGGACGACGGCGGTGTTGAGATGAAGCGGGCCGACGGCGGCGAATGTCCCGACCGCGATCACGATGGCGCGGGCGTTGACGAGCACCGGCCGCATCAGCTGGACGTTCGTGACGAGCAGCAGGCCGACCACGGCCGCCGCCATGCCGTGCATGAGCGATGCGGTGGCGGGCGCGAGGCCGCGACCGAAATAGACCATCGCGAGCACGAGCAGGACGGCCAGGCCGGGCACGATCACGGCCAGCAGCGCCCAGCCGGCGCCGCGGAATCCGGCCAGGCGATGGCCGAGCGTGATGGCGAGGTTGGACACGTTGGGCCCCGGCAGGAGCTGTGCGAGCGTGTAGTCCTGCACGAACTCGTCCGTGCGGAGCCAGCGGCGCCGCACCACGAGCGCATCGTAGAAGAAGGCGGCGCGGGCGCCGCCGATGCTGAGAATCCCGGTCCAGGTGAAGACTCGCGTCAGCAGCACGAGCGGGATCGGACGGATCGCGCACCTCCCGGGCGGTGGCCCGCGCAGTATCTTACGCGAGCCGGCGCCAGGCGGTGGCGACGGCGACGCCTCGCGTCAGCGTCGCGCGGCGGCGATCTCCGCGGCCACGCGGCGCCAGTAGGCGCCGTCGGCGGTCTGCGCGCCGTAGAAGTCGGCGACGGCGCGCGCCCGACGCTCGGCGTCGCCGGGGCCGTATTCCTGCACCATCCACGTCGCGGTGGCCCGCTCGCGCGAGGCAGGCGCAGCCGGGCGCTCCGCGGGGCGCGTGGCTGCGGCCGTGCGCGGATGCTCGCGCGCGGACTTCGCGCGCGCAGGCAGCTCCGGCGGGGCGGGCTCGGCTCGTGTCGGCGCGCCGTCGGTCGCGCGCGGCGTTGCGTCGGCCGGCGGCGGAGCCGGCGACGCGACCGACGCGGCCGGCGCGGCCGGCTCCGCCACCGAGGGCGGCGGTGCGGGAGCGCCTTGCGTCCGGGGGAGTGCGCGCGGCTCGTCCGCGGCCGGCGCCGCGGCGGGGGCAGTGGGCGTCGAGGCCGGCTCGGAAGACGTCGCCGCGACGGCGGCGCGCTCGGCCACGGCAGCGCGCCGCAGCTGCGCCACGCGCATGGCCAGAACCACATTGGAGACGGCCAGGGCCAGGCATCCGACGCTCAGGATGATGATGAGCAGCCGCTGACTGCCGCTCGGCCGGGAAGGCTCTTCGACGTACTCCTCGAGCTCCTCGTCCTCGTCACGATATGCCATGGCCCCGAAGGGCATGCAACGCACGTGCTAGTGAGCTCGTTGCGCTGCAAGTGTGTGATTAAGGCCGCCGCGAAGGCCGTTCGCCAGAACGGCCGTGTGCGAGGACTTGCACGGATTGTGCGGCCACGGTCACAATCGGTCCCTCGTTCACGAGCGACCGGAACAGGAGGGTAGCCATGGCGGGCGTGAAGGACTCGAGCGGGCTCTACGAGGTCGAGCGACGTGCGCGGCATGCCGAGCGCCCGGGCTTCCGGATCAGCGAGCTGCAGATCTCGCCGACGCAGCAGGTGCCGTGGCATTTCCACACGAACATCCAGGACACGTTCTACGTCCTCGAAGGGGAGCTCCGGCTGTTCCTGCGCGATCCAAAGGAAGACGTGCGCCTGCGCCCCGGCGAAACGTACTCGGTACGCCCGGGCCGGGCGCACCTGGTGACGAACCCCGGAACGAAATCCGCGACGTTCCTCGTTCTCCAGGGAATCGGCGAGTACGACTACGTGGGTCTCTAGCGGAGCGACCGGAAGAAGGCGCGGATGTCGTCGGCGAGCGCTTCGGGCTCTTCGAGCGCGGCGAAGTGGCCGCCGCGCTTCATCGTGGTCCAGCGGCGAATGTCGGTGTAGACGCGGCTCGCCCAGCTCCGGGGCGGATGGAGGATCTCGCGAGGGAACTCGGCGTACGCGGTGGGCGCGATGACCGGGCGCTTGTCGGTGATCGGCCACGGGGCGTGGCGCCTCGCGTAGTACGGCCAGAAGGACGAGTTGATGGCGCCGGTCACCCAGTAGAGCATCACGTTGTCGAGCACGACGTCCCAGCCGAAGCGCTTCTCCACGTCGCCGTCGCAGTCGCTCCACGTGCGGAACTTCTCCAGGATCCAGGCGGCGAGCCCCATCGGTGAGTCGGTGAGGGCGTACGCCAGCGTCTGCGGCTTGGTGCCCTGGATCCACTGATATCCGGTCTCTTCGCGCGACCAGCGGTCGAGCTCCTCGAGATAGCGGCGCTCCTCCGCGCTCGGCGTGGGGAGCGCGGCCGGATCGCGCGGCACCGCCAGGAGATTGACGTGCACGCCCAGGATGCGGTCCGCGTGGGCGGCGCCGAGGTACGAGGTGACGAAGGCGCCCCAGTCGCCGCCCTGCGCGGCGAAACGTCGGTAGCCGAGGACATCCATGAGCTTCGCGAAGAAGTCGGCCATCTCGGCCACGCCGAGGCGGCGCTGATTCGGCCGGAACGAGAACGTGTAGCCGGGCAGCGAGGGCGCCACCACGGTGAACGCGTCGGCGGGATCGCCGCCGAACCGTCCCGGGTCGGTCAGCAGCGGAATGATGCGCTGGAACTCGACGATGGAGCCCGGCCAGCCGTGCGAGAGCAGCAACGGCGTCGGGGCCGGCCCCACGCCGGGCTCATGGATGAAGTGCAACGGCAGCCCGTCGAGCTCGACGGTGAATTGCCGAAAACGGTTGAGCATCGCCTCGCGCGCACGCCAGTCGTAGCGGCCGCGCCAGTGTGCGACGAGCGCCCGCATCGTGCCCAGGTCGGTGCCGTACGTCCACGGCTCGCCTGGTATCTCGTCCGGCCATCGCGCGCGCGCGAGCCGCTCGCGCAGATCGACGAGCGTCTCGTCGGCGACGCGGATGGCAAAGGGTCGCGGCGTCATGCGGGGATTATAGACGGAGCGGCCGCGGCGTCGGGGGCGCGCACGCGCCCCCGGCCGCGATCGACGGACGGTGCTACTTGACGACGGGCGCGCACATTCCGAAGTTCGTCCCCACGCCGGGCGCGTACGCGCCGCCGCACCACGGTACGGCGACCACCGCGGCCGGGATGGCCGCCGGCGCCGGGCTCGGGCCGAGCACGACCTGCGAGTTCACGTCACGCGCGAGCGCCAGGTGCTCGCGGAGCGTCGGCAGCTTCGCGGCGGCCCAGTTGCGCAGGTCGGCGTCGCTGGCCGTCTGCGAGGCCCTCTCGAACTCTGCAACGTCTTGCGTGTGGTCCTTGACCATCTCCTGCATGTAGGCGCGATCGAAGTCGGCGCCCTGCAGCGCCATCAGCCGATCGCGGACGGCCTTGTGCATCGGATCCGGCGTCGTCGGGGCGTCGACGCCCTTGGACTTCGCCAGCGTCGCCAGCTCGGCATTGGCGGCGCCGTGATCTTTCACCATCTTGGCGCCGAAATCCCGGACGGCCGGGCGGGCGGCGCGCTGGGTGGCCAGCGTTCCCAGCTCGACCTCGGCGGCACCATGCGCGGCGGCCTTCTTGATGAATTCGCGGTCCGCGTCGCTCAGGCTCTGGGCGCCGGCGAGACCGGCGAAGACGAGCAGCGTCGCGGAAATGACGACTGCGGTGACGGCTTTCATGGCCACTCCTCCTGGGGGGGCGACCCCGTCGGTGCGCGTCGCAAGACGAGTGCCACCGAGGTGCGGTAGAGTGGCCGGGGCGTTACGCCTGAAGGGAGACCGGTGTGCGAGAGAACAGGCTGAAGGCGATGTGGGCGCGGGGTGAAGCGGTCGTCAATGGGTGGCTGGCCATTCCCGCCGGCTTCTCCGCCGAAGTCATGGCGCATCAGGGCTTCGACTCGCTGACCATCGACATGCAGCACGGTATCGTCGATTACCAGACGGCGGTGTCGATGCTGCAGGGCATCTCGACCACGGGCGTGACGCCGCTCGCGCGCGTGCCCTGGAACGACCCCGGCACCATCATGAAGATTCTCGACGCGGGCGCCTACGGCGTCATCTGCCCGATGATCAACACGCGCGCGCAGGCCGAGGCGCTGGTGGCCGCGTGCAAATATCCGCCGCGTGGCTACCGCTCGTTCGGCCCCGCCCGCGCGTCCATCTACGCCGGCGCCGATTACGCCGAGCACGCCAACGAGGATCTCATCGTCATGCCGATGATCGAGACGGCGGAGGCGCTGAAGAACCTGGACGCGATCCTGAGCACGCCCGGCGTGGACGCGATCTACGTCGGGCCCGCCGACCTGAGCCTCGCCCTCGGCTGCAGGCCGCGTCTCGACCAGACCGACGAGCCGGTGGTCGAGGCGCAGAAGCAGATCGTGGAGGCGTGCAAGCGCCACAACGTCGTGGCCGGCATTCACAACGCCACGGCGGCCTACTCGCTCAAGATGATCGAGCTCGGCTACCGCTTCGTCACGCTCGCCAGCGACACGCGTCACCTGGCCGTCAAGGCGGCCGAAGAGGTGGGACTCGTGCGCCGGGGCACCGGCGGCGGGAAGCTGCCTGCCTACTAGCGTGCGGCTCGACGACGCGCTGCGGTCCCGGGCGCGCGCGCATCTCGATCGCTTCGAGCGCCGCGCCTGTGCGGTTGACGGCCGGCGCGCGGCCGCCGTCGCCCTCGTGCTCCTGGCCGACGCCAGCGGCGAAGCGGGCCTGCTGCTCACGCGGCGCGCGGCCGGACTGCGGCAGCACGCGCGGCAGTGGGCGCTGCCGGGCGGCCGGGTCGATCCCGGCGAGTCGGCAGTGGACGGCGCGCTCCGCGAGCTCGCCGAGGAGGTCGGCCTGACCCTGGACGCCGACGCCGTGCTAGGCCTGCTCGACGACTATCCGACGCGCTCCGGGTTCGTCATCACCCCGGTGGTGGTCTGGGGGGGCGCCGCCGCCACCCTGCGGCCCAACCCCGCCGAGGTCGCTTCCGTGCATCACGTGCCGTTGCGCGATCTGGAGCACCCCGATATTCCCAAGCTGGTGACGATCCCCGAGAGCGAGCGGCCGGTCATCCAGCTGCCGATCCTGTCGACGCTGGTCCACGCGCCGACGGCCGCCGTCGTGTATCAGCTGCGCGAGGTGGTCGTGCACGGCCGCTCGACGCGCGTGGACCACTTCGAGCAGCCCGTCTGGGCGTGGGCCTGAGGCATCCGGGAACCGCCTATCTCAGGGCACCCACGGTGGAGGCGGACGCACCGCTCCGGTACAGAGGAGGACCATTGATGCTGACGATCATCGATGCAGGACGCGTGGTCGAGATCGACGGGCGTGTGGACACCGGACGCGTGCTCCTCACGGAGAGCGCGCTGCGCGAGGCGCTCGGCTGGGAGCTTCACGACGGCACGCTGTGCAACGACACGATGTGCGTGCCGCTCCCGGCCGGCTCGTCGCTGGCCGCCGGGGGGTCGCTGGACCTCGCCGAGGTCGCGGACGTCCTCGATCGACCGCTCGCGCTCGATGCCGACGAGGGCGCGGTCTATCTGGGCGCCTCTGCGCGCGAGCGCGCCGACGCGCTCGCGAGCCTGAGCGCGCCGGACTTCACGCTGCCGGATCTGGCCGGCCGGCCGCACACGCTGGCCGAGCAGCGCGGCAAGAAGGTGCTGCTCGTCGCCTGGGCCTCGTGGTGAGGCTGCCGCGTGGACCTGCCCGTGTGGCAGGCGCTCTACGAGGAGCTGAAGGGCCACGGCTTCACGGTCATCACGGTGGCGCTCGACAAGAGCGCTGACGATGCGCGGCCGTGGATCGAGAAGGCGGCGCCCGCGCATCCGGCGCTCGTCGACACGCAGCACGCGCTGGCCGATCTCTACAACGTGGTGAACGTGCCGACCGTGCTGTGGATCGACGAGCGCGGACGCATCGTGCGTCCCAACGACGTCGTCTTCGGCACCGACACCTTCAAGCACATCACGGGCCTCGAGTCCGCGCGGCCGCTGGCCGCCCTGCGCGCGTGGGTGCACGGGACGTCGGGGGGTTACGCCCCCGCCGAGGCGCGCGCTCTTCAGACCCTGCCGAGCAAGACCGATCAGCTGGCCCGCGCCGAGTTCGGGCTGGCGGAGTGGCTCGCGCGCCGGGGCCGGATGGAAGCCGCCGAGCGCCACTTCGTGCGCGCGGGCGAGCTGGCGCCGCACGACTTCACGATCCGGCGCGGCTCCATGCCGATCCGGGGCCTCGATCCGATGGGCCCGAAGTTCCGCGAGATGCGCGACGCGTGGGTCAGCTCCGGACAGCCCTATTACAAGCCGCTGCCGGACAGTCGTGGCTAAGACGGTGCTGCTCGTCTGTCATGGCAACACGTGCCGCAGCGTGATGGCGCAGGCGCTGCTCGAGCAGATGCTGACCGAGCGCGGCCTGTCGGAGGCCGTGCGCGTCCGCTCCGGCGGCGTCGGCGGCAACGCGCGCGACGGGATGATTCCGTCGCTCGATGCGCGCATCGTCCTGCGCGAGGCCGGGATCGATCTGGGCGAAGCCGGCATCACGTCCACGGATCTCCGCCGCCACCGTCACCTCGTGACCGGGGCCGACCTCATCCTGACCATGACGGCGGAGCAGAAGGCGCTGGTGGTCGCCCTGACCGAGACGGACGGGCGACCGGTGTTCACGCTCGGCGAGTTCGCCGGCGGAGCGGGCGACATCCGCGATCCGATGGGGCAGGACGAGGATCGTTACCGGGCCACGCGGGACGAGATCCGTCGCTGCCTGGAGCGGTCGATGGACCGCCTGGTCGCCATGCTGCGCTGATCCACGACTGGGGTATCCTCGGCCAGTGACGTCACGCTGGCTGGCTGCCTGGCGGCGTAACCGGCTGTTCCGCCGGTACGTCGTGCCGTTCGTGGGCGTCGTGCTGCTCGCCCTCCTGAGCAACGGCCTCCTCGAGATGTACTTCGCCTACCAGGAGAACAAGGTTGCGCTCGCCCGGATCCAGCGCGAGAAGGCGGCGGCCGCCGCCCTGCGCATCGAGGCCTTCGTCAAGGAGATCGAGCGGCAGATGGCGTGGACGACCCAGCCGTATCTCGCCGCAACCGGCGCCCTCGAGCAGCGCCGCCTCGACTACTTCCGGCTGCAGCGCCAGGTCCCGGCCATCACCGAGGTTTCGTACCTGGACCCCAGCGGCCGCGAGCAGCTCCGCATCTCGCGGCTGGCCATGGACGTCATCGAGTCCCGCGTCGACCTCTCGTCGACGCCGCGCTTCACGGAGACGCGCGGCGGCGCCACGTGGTACGGCCCCGTGTACTTCCGCAAGGACTCCGAGCCGTACATGGCCATCGCGATTCCGCACGGCAAGGCCGGCGCCGTCACCGCGGCCGAGGTGAACCTCAAGTTCATCCTCGACGTCGTCTCGCAGATCCGGATCGGGAAGTTCGGCCACGCGTACGTGGTGGACGCGGGCGGCCACCTGATCGCGCATCCCGACATCAGCCTGGTGCTGAAGAAGACGGATCTGTCCGAGCTGCCCCAGATCCGCGCGGCCCGCGCGGCCCAAGGCGCGGCCACCGAGGGCTGGGACGCGGGGATGATCGCCACCTCCCTCGACGGCCGGCGCTCGCTGGTGGCGCACACCACCATCGCCCCCCTCGGCTGGCTCGTGGTCGTGGAGCAGCCGCTGATCGAGGCGTTCGCTCCCTTGCGCGGGTCCATTGTTCGCACCGGCCTGCTCATGCTGCTGGGCGTGCTCGTGTCGATCGCGGCCAGTCTGGTCCTCGCCGGCAAGATGACGCGGCCGATCCGTGCCCTGCACACCGGCGCCGCCCGCATCGGCGGCGGAGACCTCGCGCATCAGATCGACATCCGGACGCGCGACGAGCTCGAAGACCTGGCCGGCGAGTTCAATCGCATGACCGCCCGCCTGCGCGAGTCGTACGCCACGCTGGAGCAGCGCGTGGAGGAGCGCACGCGGGAGCTGAGCGAAGCGCTCGATCAGCAGACGGCGACGGCGGAGGTGCTGAGAGTAATCTCCCGCTCCCCGACCGATGTGCAGCCCGTGCTCGAGGCGGTGGCCGACAGTGCCGCCCGCGTCTGCGGTGCCACCGACGCCATCATCCTTCGCGTGGAGAACGGGTTGATGCGGCGGGTGGCGCACGTTGGCCCTGTTCCGCTCGCCATGGCATTGGCCAATCGGCCGCTCACGAGCCGCAGCGTCGCAGGGCGGGCCATCCTCGAGTGCCGGGCGGTCCACGTGGACGACATCCTGGATCCCCTCACTGCCCGCGAGTATCCGGAAAGCCCAGTGATTCCGGGCAGCGGCATCCGGACGACGCTGGCCGTGCCGCTGCTCCGAGAGGCGTCGGCGATAGGGGCGATCATCATCCGCCGTCCCGAGGTACGGCCCTTCAGCGACAAGCAGGTCGCGCTGCTGCAGACCTTCGCCGACCAGGCCGTGATCGCGATCGAGAACGTCCGGCTGTTCAAGGAGCTCGAGTCACGCAACGCCGCGCTCACGGAGTCGCTGAGCCAGCAAACCGCCACCGCGGAGATCCTCAGGGTCATCTCGGCCTCGCCGACCGACATCCAGCCGGTGTTCGACACGATCGTGAGGAGCGCCGTACGACTCTGCAACGCGGCCACCGCAGCGGTGTTCCGGACCGACGGCGGCATGCTGTACCATCCCGCGAATTATGGCGGCTCGGCCGAGATGCTGGCCGCCGTACGCGCGCGCTTCCCGCGGCCGCTGGACATGGCGAGCCTGCCGGGCGTGGCGATCCTGACGCGCGCCGTCGTCCAGGTGCCGGACATCGAGGCCCCCTCGACGATCGAATTCGTGCGGGACATCGGACGCGTGCTCGGATTCCGGAGCGTGGTGGCGGTCCCGATGTTCCGCGAGGGCGAAGCGGTCGGGGCCATCGTCGTCGCCCGGTATGCGCCGGGGCGGTTCTCGGATGGCGAGGTGGAGCTTCTGAGGACCTTCACGGACCAGGCCGTCATCGCCATCGAGAACGTCCGCCTGTTCGAGGAGATCCAGGACAAGACGCGGCAGCTGGAAGCGGCCAACCGCCACAAGGACGAGTTCCTGGCCTCGATGTCGCACGAGCTGCGCACGCCGCTCAACGCCGTCATCGGGTTCTCGGAAGTGCTGCTGGAGCGGATGTTCGGCGAGCTCAACGACAAGCAGGAGGAGTATCTGAACGACATCCTCGTCTCCGGCCGCCACCTGCTGTCGTTGATCAACGACATCCTCGACCTGGCCAAGATCGAGGCGGGCCGCATGGAGCTCGACCTCGAGGATTTCGACGTCGCGCAGGCCGTCGACAACGCCGTCGTGCTCGTGCGCGAGCGGGCCATGCGCAAGGGCCTGGCCCTCGAGACGGCCCTGGCTCCCGCGCTGGGCAGCGTCCGGGCCGACCAGCGCAAGGTGAAGCAGGTGCTCCTCAATCTGTTGTCCAACGCCATCAAGTTCACCCCGGAGGGCGGGCGGATCGAGGTCCGCGCGCAGCGGCTCGACGGCCTGGTGGAGGTGTCGGTGAGCGACACGGGGATCGGCATCGCGCACGAGGACCAGGAGGCGGTGTTCGAGGAGTTTCGTCAGGTGGGAACCGATTACGCGAAGAAGCACGAGGGCACCGGGCTCGGCCTCACGCTCTCGCGCAAGTTCGTCGAGCTGCACGGCGGCAGCATCGCCGTGAAGAGCCGCGTGGGCGAGGGCTCGACCTTCACCTTCACGATTCCGGTGCGGACATGGCGAGCGAGCTGATCCTGCTCGTCGAGGACAACGAGAAGAACCGCAAGCTGGCCCACGACGTGCTCGTGCACCAGGGCTACCGTGTGATCGACGCCGAGAGCGCCGAGGACGCGCTGCGCGTCGTCCAGGAGCAGCGCCCCGGCCTCGTGCTCATGGACATCCACCTGCCGGGGATGGACGGCATCGAGGCGCTGCGCCAGCTGCGCGCGGACCCGGCGACGCGCGGCATTCCGGTCATGGCCGTCACGGCGTCGGCCATGACCCACGATCGGGCCAAGATCATGGCGGCCGGCTTCGACGGCTACCAGTCGAAGCCGATCAGCGTGAAGCCGTTCCTGGCCGCCGTGCGCGAGCTGCTGGATCGCCCGCGCGGATGAACGACCCGGCGCGGATCCTCGTCGTCGACGACACGCCGAGCAACGTGAAGCTCCTGGCCGACGTGCTGCAGGCGCGCGGCTATGCGGTGGTGACGGCGGCCAACGGGGCCGAGGCGCTCGCGCGCACCGAGCGGGACGCTCCGGACCTCGTCCTGCTCGACGTGATGATGCCGGGCATGAGCGGCTACGAGGTCTGCCGCAAGCTCCGCGACAATCCCGCCACGGCCATGCTGCCGGTGATCATGGTGACCGCGCTCGATCCCGGCCAGGAGCGCGTGAAGGGCATCGAGGCGGGCGCCGACGACTTCCTCACGAAGCCGATCCACCAGCCCGAGATCCTGGCCCGCGTGCGCTCGCTGCTGCGCATCAAGGCCCTGCACGATGAGCTCACCGAGCTGAACCGGAGCCTGGAAGCGCGCGTGCACGAGCAGGTCGCGCAGCTCGAGCGGCTGTCGCGTTTCAAGCGGTTCTTCTCGCCGGCACTGGCCGAGGCGATCGTCACCGGCGGCGCCGACGATCCCCTGAAGAGCCACCGCCGCGAGATCGTCGTCGTCTTCATCGACCTCCGCGGATTCACCGCGTTCGCCGAAACGGCCGAGCCGGAGGAGGTGATGAACGTGCTGCGCGAGTACCACGCCGCCATGGGCGAAGCGATCCTCGCCCACGAGGGCACGCTCGAGCGGTTCACCGGCGACGGGATGATGATCTTCTTCAACGATCCCGTTGCCGTGGCCGATCCGCAGGCGCGTGCCGTCCGCATGGCGCTCGCCATGCGCGAGTCGGTGGAGGCGCTCACGGCGCGCTGGCGCAAGCTGGGCCACGAGCTCGACTTCGGCGTGGGCATCGCGCAGGGCTACGCCACCATCGGCGCCATCGGCTTCGAGGGGCGGTGGGACTACGGCGCCATCGGGACCGTCACCAACCTGGCCGCACGACTCTGCGGCGAGGCCCGCCCCGGGCAGATCCTGATCTCGCGCCGGCTCTACGGCGCGCTGGAGACGCTGGTGGACGTCGAGCCGGTCGGTGAGCTCGCGCTCAAGGGGTTCGCGAAGCCGGTGACCGCGTTCAACGTCCTTCGCGCGCGGGCGACGGGCTGAGGCCGACCCGGCCGACCACGGGCAGCTTCAGCGCCGGCGCCAGCACGTCGAAGCCGAACGTCAGCCCGAGCAGGTTCAGCTCGACGCCTTCGTCCCAGCCCGCCAGCACGCCGGCCACACCCAGCAGCGAGAGCTGCGCGCCGCGCCCGGCCGGGGTGAGCCCGACGGGAACGGCGTTCGGAAGGTAGTCCTTGCCGATCGCGGTCGGCGGCAGGTGGAGGCGCAGCTCCGGCACCTCGCGGCCGATCCAGGCCACGAACGTGTTGCTGTTCGGGCCGGGCCACGTCCGGTACGTCGTCCCGTACGGATACCGCTGCACGGCGGTCTCGACGCGCTCGATCAGCTCGTCGACACCCTCGCCGCGCGCGTCCACCAGCAGCTCGGGACGGCTGCCGAACCAGTAGTTGTCGGGCCCCGAGCGGTCGACCCGGATGGCGGGCAGTCCGCGGTCCACACCCCAGCCCACGACCTCGTAGCGCCGGTACGCCGGGGCGCCCGCCGATTTCATGGCGATCCACGAGTGGACGCCGAAGACGCCGCGCCAGCCCACCGTGCGCGCCGCGTAGACCTGGATCACCGCCTCCGGAGTGGTCGCGGGATCCGGCGCCTGCGCGGACGAGTCGCGCCTCGCCTCCCACCAGCGATCGCCGGCGCGTTGCAGGGCCGCGCAGCCGGCGAGCGTGAGCAGCGCCACGGTGACGACGGCGGCGACCCTCCGCCTCACTGGCGCGCCTCGCGGCCGCCGAGCATCAGCTCGGCCAGGACGCCATAGTGGTCGGAGGGCCACAGCGTCACCCCGTTGGCGAGGCGGCCCGGCGTCGACAGGACGACGTCGCTGGCGCGGACCCGCAGGCGCGGCGCGGTGCCCGGCTGCACGAAGATGAAATCGACCCGTCGCGTCACCGTCGGATCCGGCGCCTCCGGCCGCTGCCAGACGGTGGCGCCGGCGGCGGTCGGATTGGCGACGCGATAGGCGTCGACCAGCGCCGCGTCGCGCACGAGATTCTTGATCCACGCCGTCGACTCCGGGGCGTTGAAGTCGCCCATCACGAGGGCGGGCAGGGGACCCGTGTACGCGCGGACGATCTCGCCGAGCCGCTTGGCCTGGCAGGCGTCGTGTGACAGGTGCGTGGAGAAGACCTGAACGCGGCCGCGCGGGGTCTCAACGGCGGCACGCAGGACCACGCGCGGGTCGTAGAACCTGGCGCATCGGGGAAGGTCGAACACCTCGGTCTCGACGATCGGCCAGCGCGCCAGGACCGCCGGGCCCTCCTCGAAATTCATGGCCCACACCAGCAGCCGGTCGAGCAGCCCGATACCGGAGACGCGCCGCGTGGCGGAGGCGTGCGCCCAGTGCAGGCCGAGCTCGGACGCCAGGCGGGCCGCCACGTGACGGCCACCGCTGATCGAGGACTCCTGGAGGCCGACGATGTCGGGATCGATGGCGCGTAGCTCGCGGACGACGAGATCCAGGCGGGCGTCGAGGAACCGGTCGTCGCCCCACAGGCCGGACGACGGCCCCCCGTGCAGCAGATTGAAGGTCACCACCCGCAGGATGTCGGGCGACTGGCCCGCCGCCGGCCCCGCCACTATCAAAATGAGGGGCCATAGAATGGTCCCCCATACCCGCCACCTTCGGAGCGCCCCGGCGAAGCCGTGGCGCTCACCCATGACATGGGCGGGCCCCGACATGGCCCCCCATACCCCCCAACCTTCGGAGCGCCCCGGCGAAGCCGTGGCGCTCCTCTTCAGCGGGGGAGCTTATGCGGGGTACCGGAACGGTGCCCACCCGATGCCCTGGATGGGCGTGGGCGTGTATTTGCCCGCCGCGCTCGTCCGCTCCTGCGTAGCTGCCGGCTTCGCCGCCTTCGCCGACTTCGTGGATTTCTTCGCGGCGCTCTTGCGCGCCGCCGGCTTCTTTGCCGCCGCTCGTTTCTTCATGGCGCGCAATGTACAGCCGGTGCCCGCATCGGTCAACGCGCGAGCCGGCGCAGCGGCGCGCCGGTGAGCCGTGTGAGGATCCACTCCTTGCGAAGGCCGGCCCCCAGCCGGCGGTAGAAGCGGATCGACGGCGTGTTCCAGTCGAGCACGGCCCACTCCATGCGGCCGCAGGCGCGCCGGACGGCGATCCGCGCCAGTGCGCGTAGCAGCGCACGCCCGGCGCCGCGCCCGCGCTCCTCGGGGACGACGAAGAGGTCCTCAAGGTAGAGCGTCGGCTGCCCGAGGAACGTGGAGTACGTGAAGAAATAGAGCGCGAAGCCGATCGGACGGCCGCCGCGGCGGCAGATCAGCGTCTCGAAGTACCGCCGCCCGCGGCCGAAGCCGTGGCGGCGAACGGCCGATGGCTGGATGACGCACTGGCGCTCGAGACGCTCGTAGCGGGCGAGGCCGCGGATCAGCTCGCAGATGACCGCGGCATCGCGGCCGCCGCCGCGGCGCACGGTCAGAGCGGCGCGGCGGCGCCGAGCGGCCGCCACCGTCACGCTCCGGCCACGGCGAGGAGCAGCTCGGTGTAGGCGCGCGCGCCGTGCTCGACGTTCTCGAGCGAGATGCGCTCGTCGTTGCCGTGGACGCGTCGCCACTCGCCGTCGTCGAGGACGAACGGGCTCCAGCCGTAGCCCTGCAGGCCCATGCGGCGGAACACCCAGTTGTCGGTGAAGGCGACCAGGATCTCCGGCGCCACCACCACGCCGGGCACCCGGCGCGCCAGCGCGTCGGCCAGCGCCTTGTAGAGCTCCGTGTCCGGTGGGGAGAGGTTGGGGATCTTCGGCTCGCGGGCGAGGGCAACCTCGACGTGCTCGTCGTCGACGGCGCGGGTGACCCATGCTCGGATCTCGTCCGGATCATCGCCGGCCATCATCCGGCAGTCGAGCTCGGCCACCGCCTCGGGCGGAATGACGTTGAGCTTCTCGCTCGCGCGCAGGATGTTCACGGCGAAGGTCGTCCGCACCATGGCCGCCCACTCGCGGCGGGCGAAGAACCGCGCGCGAAAGGCAGGATCGCGGAGCGACGTCTCGAGCGACTCGAAGCCGCGGCCCTCGTCGGCGGGCAGCACCCGCGCGAGGCAGCGGAAGTACTCCTGCACCTCCGGCAGCACGCGCGGCGGGCGCTCGGTGGCGAGCAGGCGCCCGAGCGCGCGGATGAGTCGATGCGGCGCCGTGTCCGGCCACGGCATGGAGCCGTGCCCGGGAGCGCCGCGCGCGATGAGGCGAAGCGGCAGTCCCGTCTTCTCCGAGATGACGATGTGCGCGAACGGCGCGCGGTAGTGCGGCGAGACCTCGATGCCGCCCAGCTCGGAGACCGCGTACTCCGCGCCGTGCAGCCAGTCGGCGTGGTGCGCGGCCAGGAACCCCGCGCCGTACGCGCTCCCGGCCTCCTCGTCCGCGGTGGCGAGGAAGATCAGGTCGCGCTTGAGCCGCGTGTTCGCGCGCCGGAGCGCCAGCATCGCCGCCAGCTGCAGGATGCCGGTGGACTTCATGTCGATGGCGCCTCGACCGTAGAGGAATCCGTCGCGGATCTCGCCGCCGAACGGATCGACCGACCAGTACCGCCGGTCGGCGTACACCACGTCGATGTGGTGGTGGAGCACGATGGCGCCGAGGCTGCCGTCGCCGGACAGCCGCGCCACCAGGTTGGCGCGCCCGGGCGCCGACTCGACCGTCTCGCTGGCGATCCCTTCGCGCGCCAGCACGTCGGCGAGAAAGCGCGCGCCGGCGATCTCGTTCCCCGGCGGGTTGGTGGTGTCGATCCGGAGATACGCACGCAGCAGCTCGACGGCCTCGCGCCCCAGGGCGGTCCAGTCGATCATGGCCCCGAGAATTCTAGCAGCCTAGCGACCGGTCGCGTTCGAGCGGCGGCTTTGCCGCCGCAATCCTGTTCTGGGGGAGGCTCGGAGGGGGCCGTCTAGGCCCCCTTCAATTTAGGAGACGGCTCGCCGATGTGCAGATGCGCGCCGGTGGCCTCGCCGCTGACCGGCCCTCGGAAGGCCAGGAAGGAGACGCCCTCGGTGCGCAGCCACGCGATCAACGTTCGGCCCTCCGGGCTGTCGGGGTGCACGGCCACGTCGAGCGCGTTGCGATGATCGAAGCCGAGCCGGTCGTGCACGGCCGTCTGACCGAGCGCGCTGATCGGCAGCGCGCGGCCAAAGCGCTCGCTGAAGAAGCGCTGCAGCGGCGCGACGTGCGCGAGCGACCACGGCGCCCGCCCGTGGTGCTGGAGGAGGCTCGGCGTGACGGTCGTCTGACCGGCGGCGGGCACCGGCAGCATCTCGGCGGCGACGGCCTCCGCCACCAGCCGCTCGGCGCCGGCGATGTCGCGCCGGGTCGCGTCGAGCTGCGCCTGCGCCGCCTGCAGCGCCGCTTCCGCCGCCTCGACCTCGCGGCGCGCCACCGCGCCGCTTTCGAGGAGACTCCGGCGCGTGTCGAGGGCGGCCGCCGCGCGGCGGACGGCCTCCTCGCGGAACGGCAGCAGGCGATCCAGGCTCGCGCGGTACTCGCGCGAGGTGCTGACCACGTCGGCGCGCGCACGCTCGAGCTCCCGCCGGGTGTCGCTCGGCGGCGCGCCCGGCGCCGCGAGCGGGGCCATCGACGCCAGGACGAGCGCGGCCGTGAGCGCTGGTCGTTTCATATCCGGGTCATCTTACTCACACCGGGAAGCCGGCGCTCGCGGCGGCCCGGGGTCCGATGCCAACGACGTGTATCCGCCCGGATCGATTGACCTCCGAGCGGCCTCGCCGAGAGAGTGATCGTTCGGGAGTGTCAACTCGGCCAAAAAGCTTGGTGACCGCGGCGGCGACACCGTAGGCTCGAAATCGTCCACAGATTTCGCGCGCATGCGCGGGCCGGGCCGCCAAGAGGAGCGACCATGGCGAGGCTCGATGCCTTCTTCAAGCTGATGTTCGACTCCGGCGCGTCCGACCTCCACATCACCTCCGGCCAACCGCCGATCCTGCGCGTGCACGGCGAGCTCGAGCGGGTCAAGTACGACCCGATGGACGACGAGACGCTGCGCGCCATGCTCTACGAGATCGCCCCCGAGCAGAAGATCAAGCAGTTCGAGGAAACGGGCGACGTGGACTTCGGCTACGAGATCCCCGGCGTGGCGCGGTTCCGCGCCAACTACTTCATGCAGAAGTACGGCTGCGGCGCCGTCTTCCGTCAGATCCCGACGAAGGTGCTCACCGCCGACGAGCTGGGGCTGCCGCCCATCCTCAAGAAGAGCGCGATGCTCCACAAGGGCCTCGTCCTCGTGACCGGTCCCACCGGCTCCGGCAAGTCGACGACCCTGGCCGCGGTCCTCGACCACGCCAACAAGCACCGCAAGGACCACATCATCACCATCGAGGACCCCATCGAGTTCGTGCACCAGAGCCAGGGCTGCCTGATCAACCAGCGCGAGGTGCACATGCACACCAAGTCCTTCGCGGCGGCGCTCCGCGGCGCCCTCCGCGAGGACCCGGACATCATCCTCGTCGGTGAAATGCGCGACCTCGAGACGATCCGGCTGGCGCTCGAGGCGTCCAACACCGGTCACCTCGTGTTCGGCACGCTGCACACGACCAGCGCCGCCAAGACGATCGACCGTGTGATCGAGGTGTTCCCGGCCGAGGAGCAGGCGCAGGTGCGCAACAGCCTGTCGACGGGTCTCAAGGTCGTGGTGGCCCAGAACCTCTTCAAGCGCGTGGACAAGCGCGGCCGCTGCGCCGCCCTCGAGCTGCTGGTGTGCACGGCCGCCGTCGGCAACCTGATCCGCGAGGGCAAGACGGTCCAGATTCCCTCGGCCATCCAGACCGGCAAGCAGTACGGCATGCAGACGCTCGACGACGCGATCATGGCCGTGCTGCAGAAAGGCTGGATCAGCGCCGAGGAGGCGTACGACAAGTGCATCGACAAGAACAAGTTCCGGCCGCTGCTGAAGACGGCGCCGGACGAGCTCAACTCGTAAGGAGCGGGCGATGCGGAAATCAGAGATCGACGACCTGCTCACGACGATGCTGGAGTCGCACGACAACGTGTCGGACCTCAACATCACCGTCGACCGGCCGCTGCAGGTGGAATCGTCGGGCGAGCTGGTCGGGGTGCCCGTCGATCCGACCATCGACATGCTGACGCCGTTCCAGACGGAGATCTTCGC
>DATBJF010000101.1:0-38013 GCA_036556545.1 Candidatus Methylomirabilota bacterium | reverse complement strand
CTTTCTGGCGCTGCTGGTGATCGCGGGGCTGCAGTCGTACCAGTACGGGATGCGACGCGGCCTCGCCGTCGGCGTGGCCGTGGCGATCGCCTACGTGGTGGTCTGCTGGCCGACGCTCCAGGGCGAAGTTGCGAACGTCGTCGTGCGGCTTGCCACGCTGCTCGGTATCTCTGCCGGCGCCGGCATCGTCGCGGATCTCGAGGCGACCGAACGCCGGAAGGTGACGGCCCTGACCGCCTCGGTGAACCAGGCCGAGAAGCTCGCGGCGCTCGGGACGCTGGCGGCCGGGATCGCGCACGAGATCAACAATCCGATCGGCGTCATCACGTCTCGAGTCGAGCTCATGCGCCTGGACGCCGACGTTCACCAGCTCCCCGAGGAGGTGCGTGACGATCTGGCCGTGGTCCACCGCCAGGCGGGGCGAGTCGCACGGATCACCCAAGGGCTCCTGTCGTTCGCTCGGAAATCGCCGCGAGAGTGGACATCGATCGATCTCAATCGGATCGTCGACGACACGCTCGTCCTTCTGGAGCACCCGCTCACGCGCCACGGCGTCAGCGTCGTGGCGGCCCGGGCACATGGGCTTCCGCGTATCGCCGGCGATCGCAATGCCCTCCAGCAAGTGCTCGTGAACCTCCTGACGAATGCGCGAGACGCGATCGCGGGAGCCGGCACCATCGAAGTGCGGACGGAAACGTCGCCCGATCGACGGCAGGTGCGGCTGTCCGTTCGCGACACCGGGCGCGGGATCCCACCCGAGACGCTATCCCGGATCTTCGAGCCGTTCTTCACGACCAAGGCGGAGGGCACCGGTCTGGGGCTGGCGATCTCGTACGGCATCGTTCGCGATCACCATGGCACGATCGACGTGGACTCGCGGCCCGACCATGGCACGACCTTCACGGTGACGCTGCCGGCTGCCGCGCGGGCGGACGAGCATGCCTGAGCCCCACGCTCCGTATCGCTGGGGCCGTTCGGCCACGGCGCCCGAGGTCGTCCGCTTTCTGCATGGGCCTCAGTCCCGCGGGGCAGAGCTCGTTCGCGCCATCAGGATCTTTGCCGGGCTCATCCGCGGTTTCCGGGCGTTCCACTTCGCCGGGCCGTGCGTGACCCGGAGCGGCTGCTCCGGCTCGTCCACCGAGAGATCGGCGACCGCACTCACGGGCCGACACGGCGCGCAAGCCACCGGTCGACGAGGGCGCCCAGGCCCGGCTCGCTTACCTCGGCGAACTCGTACCGTGCCCTCACGATCGGCGTGCCGACGTCGATGAGCCGTCCGAGGTCGACCGGCGTCGCGGCGACGACGACATCCGCCTCGGCCTGCCCGATCGTGTCCCGCAGCGCCGCGAGCTGCGCTGACGTGTAGCCGATCGCGGGCAGCACCGGTCCGATGTGCGGGTAGTGCGCGAACACGTCGCGCAGCTCCCCGACCGCGAACGGTCGCGGATCGATGATCGCCGCGGGCTTGGCCGCGGAGGCGGCCACCAGGCCGGCCCCGAACGCCATCGTCCCGTGCGTGATCGTCGGGCCGTCTTCGACGACGAGCACGCGTCGGCCGCCCACGACGCTCGCATCGAGCGTGATGGGCAATGCGCCGCGAACGATGGGCGCGGTCGGATTCACCGAGCGCGCCACCTGCTCGGCACGCTGGATCTGCGCGGCACTCGCGGAATTCACCTTGTTGACGACGATGATATCCGCGGTGCGAAGGACGGCCTCGCCCGGGTGGAAGCCGCGGGAGTCCTCCGGCCGTAGCGCGTCGACCACGACGATGTGAAGATCGGGGCGCACGAACGGGAAATCGTTGTTCCCGCCGTCCCAGACGATGACATCGCTCTCCGCCGCCGCTCGCGGCACGATCTCGCCGTAGTCGACGCCCGCGAAGACGGTGCCGCCGGCGGCGATGTGCGGCTCGTACTCTTCGCGCTCCTCGACCGTGCAGGCGGCGGCGTCGAGATCGGCGAAGCTCGCGAACCGCTGCGCGCGCTGGCGCTCCAGGTCGCTGTACGGCATCGGATGTCGGATGACGGCGACCCGGCGGCCGCTCTTCCGCAGCCGTGCCGCGAGCCAGCGCGAGATGGGCGACTTGCCGCAGCCCGTTCGAACGGCCGACACCGCGACCACCGGGACGGCGGCCGCCAGCATCGTCCGCGCGGGTCCGAGCAGGACGAAGTCGGCGCCGGCGCCGAGGGCCGTCGTCGCCAGCTCCATCACCCGGCGCTGCGTGACGTCGCTGTAGGCGAAGACCACGGTATCGACGCCTTCCCGGCGGCAGATCGTTTCGAGCGAGGCCTCGTCTTCGATCGGGATGCCGGCGGGATAGCACGCGCCCGCGAGCGCCGCCGGATAGCGCCGGCCGGCGATGCCGGGAATCTGCGTCGCGGTGAAGGCCACCACGACGGCCGTCGGGTCGTCGCGGTACACGACGTTGAAGTTGTGGAAATCGCGTCCCGCGGCGCCCAGAATGACGATCCGCCGGGTGGCCACCGCCGTCCTACGACGAGCGCGGCTTCTTGGACATCACCGCCCGTGCGCGCTTGATGCCGGCGCCCGGCCGCGCCTGCTGCCGCTCGGCGTACTTGGGCGGAGCGACGTGGATGTCGCGGCGGCGCGGCTGCTCGTACTTTCTCGATTTCATCGAGGTCTCCCTGGCCGCGCACGTGAGGGCGCGTCCGCAGAACGAGAGCAACACCGCTGCCAAGTCGGCGACGCAGGAGTCGGTCCACAACTCCGCGTCATCGAAGGAATACGTCACATGACAGCGCGCCGCGATTGGCCCCCACTGGGGTCGTCACGCCCCAACGTCCCATCGATGCCCCACGACCGGAGGAACAGCCACCGTCATTGATCCACGAGATCGCGGACTTCGCGACGGACAACCCAGGGCACCGCGGTTGCACTCGCAACGGCGAACGATACCGCGACAGGAGGACGCAGAATGGCCCCACGCTGTGACTCACTCGATGGACCGGTCGTCGGTGCCTCACTGATCCGCGTTCTTGCCGCCCTCGCATTCTGCGTGCTCGGTATCGTCGCGCCGGGGATGGCCCAGCAACCGACGACGGGCCAGACGGGACAGCAGGTGTTCTTCACTCAGGGCTGCTACGGCTGTCATCGAATCGGCGCGGCCGGCACACCGATCGCCCATGATCTTTCCCACATCGGCCGGAAATACACGGCAAGCCAGCTCGCGAGCTGGTTGCGGGATCCCGCGAGCCAGAAACCGCATGCGCACATGCCGCGGCTGGCGCTGACCGAAGACGAGATCCAGGCGGTGGCCGCGTATCTCGCCTCGCTGCGGTAGTGATGACGCCGGACGTTGGCGCCACTGCCCCGGTGGCGCCGGCGGCGTGGCACGCCGTGTCGGTTTCGCAGGCCGCCGCCTTGCTGCGCTCGTCCATCGACACGGGCCTGACGAAACAGGATGCGGCGCGCCGGCTGGCGGACATCGGACCGAACCGCGTCGGCGATGTCCCGGAACGGCCACTCTGGCGTTTGGCCCTGGACCAGTTCCGCAGCATCGTCGTGCTGCTGCTCCTCGGCGCCAGCCTGGTCGCGGCGGCGCTGGGCGATGCGCTGGAGGCGTCCGCCATCCTCGTTGCGCTCCTGCTGAACGCCGCCATCGGCTTCAGCACGGAGTGGCGCGCTCGAGTCTCGCTCGAGCGGCTGCGCGATCTCACGGTGCCGCACGCCCTGGTCCGCCGTGACGGCGTCGTCACGCGGATCCGGGCCGCCGAGCTCGTACCGGGGGACGTCGTCGTGCTCGAGGCCGGCGCTCACGTGCCTGCCGATGCTCGCCTCGTGGAGGCGGTGGCGCTCCGCGCGGACGAGTCCGCGCTGACCGGCGAGAGCGTCTCCGTCGACAAGACCGCCGACGCGAAGGTCGAATCACAGGCGCCCATCGCGGAACGCCCGACGATGGTGTACCTGGGGACGTCGATCGTCGCCGGCCGGGGCATCGCCCTGGTGACCGCCACCGGCGTCGCCAGCGAGCTCGGCCGCATCGGCCAGCTGGTCGGGCTCGCCGGCGACCGGACCACGCCGCTCGAGCGCCAGGTCGAGGTGCTTGGCCGGCGACTCATGGGCGTCGCCCTCGCCATATCGGCGTTCGTGGGACTCGTCGGGATCCTGCAAGGCCTGGCGCCCGGGCTCATGATCGAAACGGCCATCAGCCTGGCGATCGCCGCCATCCCAGAGGGACTTCCCGCCATCACGGCGGTCGCGCTCGCGGCGGGTCTGTGGCGTCTCGCGCGTGCCGGCGCGCTCGTTCGACGGTTGCCCGCCGTCGAGACGCTCGGGTCCACCACGGTGATCTGCGCCGACAAGACCGGAACGATGACGGAGAACCGGATGACGGTCGTCCGCGTTCACGTGGCCGGTCGCACGCTCCGTCTCGAGGAAGCCCTCTCCGGCCCGGCGCGACGCGGAGAGGTGGTCCAGCTCCTCACCGTGGCCGCCCTGGTGAACGACGCCACCATCGAGCGAGACGGCGACCGGTATCGTCTGCACGGCGATCCGACGGAGACGGCTCTGCTCGAGGCCGCCGTCAACGCCGGTCTCGATCCCGCGCGCCTCGCGCGTCAGTGGCGCCGCCGTCACGAAGAGCCGTTCGACGCCACCACGCGCTTCATGGCGACGTGGAACGACATGCCGGATGGGAACCAGACCCTCCTCGTCAAGGGCGCCCCCGCTGTGGTCGTGGAGAAGTCGGAATGGCTCCAGGACGCGGAACGCCGCCGACTGACGGCCGATGAGCGCGCCCGTCTGCTGGAGGCAAATCGCGCCCTCGCCGAGTTGGGGTTGCGAGTCCTGGCTGTCGCCTGGCACCCCCGCTGCGGTGCCGATCGTCGTGTCGCCGACCTCACCTTCCTCGGCTTAGTCGCGCTCGAGGATCCGCTGCGGCCGGGCGTGCGCGACGCCGTTGCGCGCTGTGAACGGGCCGGCATCAGGACCGTCATGCTGACCGGTGATCAGCGCCTCACCGCCGAGGCGATCGGCCGGCAGCTCGGCCTGCCTGCCGAGGCCGTGCGGAGCCGTGTCAGTCCGGAACAGAAGTTCGCCTTGATCGAACAGCTGCAGCGCGAGGGCCATGTGGTGGCGATGACCGGTGACGGCGTCAATGACGCGCCGGCGCTGGCGCGGGCCGACATCGGAATCGCGATGGGGCGTCACGGCACGGATGTCGCGCGCGAAGCCGCGGACATCGTCTTGACGGACGACAACTTCCCGACCATCGTGCGCGCCGTCGAAGAAGGCCGCGTCATCTACGCAAACTTACAGAAGGTCATCCGTTTCCTGTTCTCATGCAACCTCTCGGAGATCGTGCTGATCTTTGCGGCCATCGTCGCCGGCCTCCCGTCGCCGCTGCTGCCGCTGCAGATTCTGTGGATCAATCTGGTGACCGATATCTTCCCGGCCGTCGCGCTGATCCGCGACCCGGCGGAGCCGGACATCATGCGACGGCCGCCACATACGCCTGGCTCGGCGCTCGTGAGCTGGCACGCGGGCGGCGCGATGCTGCTCGAGGGCATGCTTCTTTCGGCAGGCGCGCTCAGCGCGTATGCATGGGCCATCTGGCAGTATGGGGTGGGCGCCCACGCCGGCACGCTGGCGTTCCTCACGCTCGTCCTGCTGCATCCGTTTCAGGCGCTGAACTGCCGCTCGCAAATCACCCTGTGGTGGCGCCTGCCGGCAAACCGGCTGATCTGGGCCTCGGTGGCAACGCTGGCCCTCGTGCAATGGCTGGCCATCGGGCCCACACCGCTCGCCGCCATCCTCGAGACCGCCCCGCTTTCGGTCGGTGACTGGCTCGTCGCGACGGCGTGCGCCGTGTGGCCGGTCGCGGCGATGCAAATCCGCAAGTGGTTTCGCGCTAGAGGCGGCGGCCTCGTCCGGCGCCTGGATTCCATGGTCGCGATTTGAAAGACGTGCGCCGTCACCGTGCCGAGGAGCGTGGCGAGCACGGCGAGTGCGGGGGCAATGGTCAGCATTGCTCTTGACAGCCGGTGACTCGCCCGGTCGCGAGGTCACACGGCGACCGAGCGTAGGCCGGCCGCCCAGCTCGGCAGGGCGCCGAAGCCGGTGAGCGTCGCCAGGACCCGGGCCGGCGTTCCCCAATCGCTCCACTCGACGCCTTTCACGGGCAGGACGGCGAGCGCGGCCGACCGGGATTGCAGCACCTGCTCCGAGAAACTCACCGTGTCGAGCCGCGCGTAAAGCGCGCGGACAGCGGCCGGCTCCGTGAGACGCCCGAGGTGCGGCCGGAGGCTCGAAAACTGCGCCTCGAGCTCCGGCGCCGACCGCCGGACGAGCGCGAGGAAAGCCGGAATGCGCCCCACCATCACGAAGCTGTTCCAGAGACATCGCCGTTCGAAGAGGACGCGCGCGACGGCGGGACCCGGTTTCTCCCAGAAGCGCGCGATGCGCTGCAAGGGCGTGCCGGGCAGGAGCTCCGCCGGCTCGATCCATCCGTAATCGGGATCGGGCCCCGATGGCGTGATGCCGAGAAGCACGACGAGCTCGGGCCGCGCCGTCACGGCCGCGAAGGCCGCATCGACGTGACGCATGAAGACGGCGTCGTCGGAGACGTAGTGGTCGGCGGGCAGCACGGCCACCGGCGCCAACGGCGCATGGATGGCGATGCGATGCAAGCCGTACAGGATCGCGGCCGCGGTTCCCCGGTCCTGAGGCTGGACGATCGCACAATGCGAAGGCGTTCCGGCCAGCAGTGGCCGGTAGAAGCGCTCGTGGGCACGCGTGAGCACCATCACCGTCCGAGCCGGGGCGACGGAGGATGCCGCGCGGCGGCGAGTCCGTTCGAGCAGCGTCTCGGCACCGACGACGGCGCAGAATTGCTTCGGCACTGTCTCGCCGGCGATCGCCCTCGTCAGCGCGCGGAGTCGTCGGCCTTCGCCACCAGCGAGGATCATGGCCCAGCGCTGCGGTCCGTTCGCGCCCATCGCACCGGCCCCCGTTCACGACGCTCGACCCGTGCAGCAGTCGCCCTGCTCCTGGTTCGCAATGCCGATGCCACTCCATGCAGGCCGAAAAACGGTCGGATTCTGAGGGTGCGGCCGCCGCGGCACGAGGCATGTGCGCCCCACGGGGCGCGGGCGCCCCAGTCGCGCGCCCGCAAGTGCCCGCCGCGCTGCCGATTCGATATGGCAGGGCCCTTGCTGCCCTCTCCGCATTCGCCATGCGCGTGCGGGAAGGAGACGTTCCATGAAGATCACGTTGAGCGTCATCAAGGCCGACATCGGCTCCATCGGCGGGCACCTCGCGCCGTCGGACGAGCTGTTCAACACCGTGCGGCGCCGCATGCATGTCGACGGACAGCCGCTCGTCCTCGACAGCTACGTCGGCTCGACCGGTGACGACATCGCGCTGCTGATGAGCCATCGGCGCGGCGAGGCCGATCCGGCCATCCACAAGCTCGCCTGGGACGTCTTCGTCGCCGGCACCGCAGTCGCCCGACAGCAAGGTCTGTACGGAGCGGGACAGGACCTCCTCCGTGAATCGTTCTCGGGTAACGTGCGGGGCATGGGCCCGGCGGTGGCCGAGATGGCGATCGACGAGCGCGCCAGCGAGCCCTTCCTCTTCTTCGCCGCCGACAAGACCGACCCGGGCGCCTTCAACCTGCCGCTCTACCTGGCCTTCGCCGACCCCATGAACACGCCAGGACTTCTGCTGGCACCGAAGATGGCGCGCGGGTTTCGCTTCGTGATCATGGACGTCATGCGCACGGATGCCGATCACGTCATCGAGCTGCATGCGCCGGAAGAGCTGTACGACATCGCGGCGCTCCTGCGCGACCCCGAGCGGTACGTCGTCGAGTCGGTCTGGTCGCGGGCGACGGGAGAGCAGGCGGTCGTGGTGGCGACGTCGCGACTGCACAACATCGCGGGCAAGTACACCGGCAAGGACGATCCCGTCATGCTCGTGCGGACGCAGATGAACTTCCCGGCCACCGGGGAGGTGCTCGCGCCGTGGGCGATCGGGCACTTCGTGGGCGGCGGGATGCGCGGCTCGCACCAGGTGCCGATCATGCCGGTGCCGCTCGGCACGCCGACGAGCTGGTTCGACGGGCCACCGCTCGTCAGCTGTGCCGCGTTCTCGATGCACGAGGGCCGCTTCACCGAGCCCATCGACGTCTTCGCGCACCCGTTCTGGAACACCGTGCGGGAGCATGTCGCCAACAAGGCCATGGAGATGCGACGGCAGGGCTTTGTCGGGGCCGCCATGCTGCCGATGGCCGAGCTGGAATACACGGGGATCACCGAGAAGCTTGCGACGCTCGAGAAGCGCTTCGTCGCCCGTGCGCCCGCCCATCCAGCGGTGGCGTGAGGGTGAACGGCGGCGTCGCGAAGAGGAGCTGACCATGGAACGCTCGTTCACGCTCGGCGTGGAAGTCGACCACCGCATCGGCGAGCACGACTGCCCGGCCTGCGCCGAGAGCTATCCCGAGCCATGCCCGTGCGGCGGTCTCATCCACGCGGCGCTCGGCGACCCGGACGTGGAGGGCAACCCGACCGTCATCACCGCGTGCGACGTGTGCGGTCGGTCGGAAGAGCAGCTCGACGAGGTGTGACATGCCGCAGCCGGTCGCCGTCTCCGCCGGACCGCGGGGACGATCCGGCTCGGACGACGTTCAGCGGCGCGTGATCGAGGTGGTCAGCGCGCTCGCGATCGAGCTCGGGACGCTCCCGCACGACGGCCAGGCTCGCCTCGACGACGCGCTGGACCGCGATCTCGGCTTCGGCAGTCTCGAGCGGGTCGAGCTGGCGTTGCGGCTGGAGCACGCCTTTGGCGTCCGCCTGGGCGACGCGGTGCTCGCCGAGGCCGATCGCTGCCGGGATCTGCTCCACGCCGTCGCCGCGCCGGCTGCGCCGGGCCCTGAGCTCGAGGTGGCGCCGGTGCCGATCGCGCCGGGCGGCGAACGGCTGCCGGTCGCGGCGCGCACGCTCACCGATGTGCTGGCATGGCACGCGGAGGCGACCCCGGAGCGCATCCACGTCGTGCTCCGTGGCGACGACGGGGCGGAGGCGATGATCACGTACGGTGCCCTCGCGAGCGAAGCGCGGACGGTGGCCGCGGCCCTCGCCGCGCGGGGCGTCGGCGCCGGAGATCGCGTCGCCGTCATGCTCCGCACGGAGCGCGCCTTCTTTTCGGCGTTCTTCGGCGTGCTCCAGGCCGGTGCGGTCCCGGTGCCGGTTTATCCGCCGTTCCGGCCCGCCCAGCTCGAGGAGTACGCGCGCCGCCAGGTCGGCATCCTGCGAAACGCGCAGGCGCGCTTGCTGGTGACCTTCGCCGAGGCCTCGCGCATCGGCCGCCTCGTGCGTCGACAGGTCCCGGGGCTGGAGGCAGTGCTGACGGCCGAGGACCTCGGGACGGCGCCCGCGAGCGCCGCCGTCCGGCACGCGGACGCAGCCGACGTCGCGCTCATCCAGTACACGTCCGGGAGCACCGGAGACCCGAAGGGTGTGGCGCTGACGCACGCGAACGTGCTCGCCAACATCCGGGCGCTCGGGCAGGCGCTGGCCGTGCGGCCCGACGACGTCTGCGTGAGCTGGTTGCCGCTCTACCACGACATGGGACTGATCGGGGCGTGGCTCGGCTCGCTGTATCACGGCATCCCGGTGGTGGTCATGTCGCCCCTGGCCTTCCTGGCGCGACCTGCGCGCTGGCTGACCGTCCTCTCCCGTCACCGGGGGACGATCTCGGCGGCCCCGAACTTCGCCTTCGACCTCTGCGTGAAACGAGCGGCCGACGAGGACCTCGCGGGAGTCGATCTCTCACGCTGGCGGCTGGCGGTGAACGGCTCGGAGGCCGTGAGCTCGGAGACGATGACACGCTTTGCCGCGCGCTTCGCCAGCTACGGTTTCCGCGAGACAGCCATGGCCCCGATGTACGGCCTGGCCGAGGCGGCCGTCGGATTGACGGCGACCCCGCCCGGCCGGGGACCACGGATCGACGCGGTCGTGCGCGAGAGCTTCGAGCGTGCGCGGCACGCGATACCGGCACCGTCGTCCGCGCCGGCGCCGCTCCGGTTCGTGTCATGCGGCCGGCCGCTGCCGGGTCACGACGTGCGCGTGGTCGATGCGACGGGCCGCCCCCTCGCTGATCGTCGCGAGGGTCGGATCGAGTTTCGCGGGCCATCGGTGACCGCCGGCTACCACGGGAATCCCGAGCTCACCCGCGCCACCACGCACGCCGGCTGGATGGACTCCGGCGATCTCGGTTACGTCGCCGACGGCGAGCTCTACGTGACCGGTCGCCGCAAGGACATCATCATCAAGGCGGGCCGCAACCTGTATCCGCAGGAGCTCGAGGAGCTCGTCGGCGCCGTGCCGGGGATTCGGCGCGGCTGCGTGGCCGCCATCGGCGTGCCCGATCCGGAGCTCGGCACCGAGCGCCTCGTCGTCATCGCCGAGACGCGGACGCGCGATGCCGACGCGCGTGCCGCCCTGCGCGCCGCCGTGGTCGAGCGCGTCGTCGACGCCATCGGCCTGCCGCCGGATACGGTCGTGATCGCCGAACCGGGGGCCGTGCTGAAGACGTCGAGCGGAAAGATCCGCCGCTCGGCGACGCGCGAGGCGTACAGGCAGGGCCTCCTCGGCCGCCGCCCGTCGGCGCGTCGGCAACGGGCGCGGCTCGCCATGGCCGCCGCGCGGCGTGTCGCGGCGACCGGCGTGCGGTCGGTCGGCGCGGCGGCGTTCGCCGTCTGGACGGGCGTCCTTCTCGGCGTGCTCTTGCCGCCGCTCTGGATCGCCCTGATGCTCAGCCGCCGCCCTCATAGGGTGGCGGCTGTCACGCGGTGGTGGTGCCGGACCATCCTGCGGCTTGCCGGCTGCGGTCCCGCGGTGCACGGCCTCGAGCACCTGCCCCGGCGCCGCGCGATCCTCGTCGCCAACCACGCGAGCTACATCGACGTCGCGGTGCTCATGGCCGCGCTGCCCGTCGACATCCGCTTCGTCGCCAAGCGCGAGCTGCTGAGCACGCCGATCATCGGTGCGGTGCTGCGCAAGGGCGAGCACCTCACCGTGGATCGCGTCGATGTCTCGCGCGGCGCCGCCGACGCCGCCCGCGTGACCGCGGCCGTTCAGGCGGGAGCCTTGGTGTGCGTCTTTCCCGAAGGGACGTTCCTGAGGCGCGCCGCGCTCCTGCCCTTCCGGCTCGGCGCTTTCAAGGCCGCCGTCGAGAGCCGCTGCCCGGTGGTGCCGGTCGCGCTTCTCGGCACGCGCACCGTGCTCCCCGCCGGCACGTGGCGACCGCGTCCGGGACGCGTCACGGTCGCGATCGGGACGCCGCTCGAGCCGCGCGCCGACGACTGGCGTGAGATGGCGCGGCTTCGGGAGCTGGCGCGCGGCGAGATCACGCGGGCTGGGACCGTGGACGGGGCCGCCGGCCTGAACACCTGAGCGGCGTCTCAGACGGTCACGACGACCTCGCGGATCAGCGCGGTCAAGGCGGTCAGCGAAAACGGCTTGGCGAGGTATCCGGCGGCGCCCGCCTCCATCGCCGCGCGGCGCGCCGCGGGAGCCGTGAAGCCCGAGACGACGATGACAGCGGGCGCATTCGGCCCGGCGCGCAATGCACGGACCAGCTCGATGCCGTCCATGTCGGGGAGCTTCAAATCGGCGATCACGAGCGCCACGCGGTTCGCGGCGAGCACGCCGAGGCCTTCATGCCCGCGGGCCGCGGTCAGGACGTCGAACGACAGGCGGCGGAGCAATCGCTCGTACGTCGTCAGCAGATCGGCCTCATCGTCGATGACCAGGATCGCCGCCGACCTCGGGACACGCTCGCTCCCGCGGGCGACCGTCCATCGTGCGAAGCACGTGCAGTCGAGGCAGAAGGCGGCGGCGGCAAAGCGCAGCTCGTATGCTGTCGCGCCGGGTATGATGTCGCGGCCGCAGACGTCGCAAGAGCGCGCGCGGACGTTCCGGCCTTGGGCGATGTGCGGCACTTCCCGCGGCAGGCGCGCCATGAATGCACGCATCCGACGTTCGGAAGCGTCGTCGCTCCAGGGCCCCGAGCCGCCACGGATCCGTGGCCATTGCACGCGAAGCGCCGATTTCGCTATCAGCGCCTGACTCGAGATCAAGCGCGCGAACGACGCCTCGATGGTGCCGCGGCTCCTCGCAAGCGTAGCCTCGGCCGGCGCGGCGGAGCGCGTCATCGGGTCGGCTGCCGGTCGACGATGTCGAGGCCGGTGCCCGACCTCTTGGTGGTGACGAACGGCTCCGCCATCGATCCCTCCGCGCACTCTACCGCCCCGGCCTGACCGAACCGCAAGGACGGTGCCAGAGGTCGCAGGAGGAAAATCGCCGCCTTGGCGTGGCTCCGATCGCCGCCGGTGGGGTTCCGTCGCCCCACTGAGGGGCCATGCCGCCCCGGTCGAGCGGGCTCTGCACGCAACTACGGGCCACGAAAGCCGTGTGACGTGGCAGGAGCATTGCTCCGATCGCAGCGGACGCTTCGCAAAAGGGGGCCACCATGCCGCTCGCTCGCGAGGCCAGGCAGCACGCGGTCACCGCGCGCGGCGGGGTGACGAGCGCCTGCGTCCCGGGATCCCAGACGTGACCGACGCCCGTCCCGGCGATGTCGGCGTCGCCTACCTCTCCATGGAGGTGGCGCTGGAGAGCGACATCCCGACGTACGCGGGCGGCCTCGGCGTCCTGGCCGGCGATGTCCTGCGCAGCGCCGCCGATCTCGGAATGGCCATGGTCGGCGTCACGCTCGTGCACCGGCACGGCTATTTCCGTCAGCGGCTCGACGCCGACGGTCGGCAGAGCACCGAGTCGATGACCTGGATTCCGGAGGCCCGCCTCGCCCGGGTGGACCAACGGTCGGAGGTGACCATCGAAGGACGGCGCGTCGTCATCCGTGCGTGGCGATACGATCTGCGCGGCACCAACGGACACATCGTGCCCGTTCTGTTCCTCGACACCGATCTGCCAGAGAACGATCCCGATGCCCGCGCACTCACGAACGAGCTCTACGGCGGCGATGATCGTTACCGGCTCTGCCAGGAGGTCGTGCTTGGCATCGGCGGCGTGCGGATGCTGCGCGCGATGGGATACCAGACCATCCGGCGCTTCCACCTCAACGAAGGTCACTCGGCGCTGCTGGCGCTCGAGCTGTATGCGGAGGCGCTGGCGCGGACACCCCACGCCCCGGCCACGGCCGCCGAGCGCGTGCGCCGCTCGTGCGTCTTCACCACCCATACGCCGGTCCCCGCCGGCCACGATCAGTTTCCCATCGGCCTCGCGGAGAAGATCCTGGGCGGCCCCCAGGTGGAGGCGCTGCGCACGCTCGGCTGCTGCAGCGATCGACTCAACATGACGCTGGTGGCCCTGCGGCTCAGCCACTGGGTCAACGGCGTCGCTCGCAGTCATGGCGAAGTGTCGAGCTCGATGTTTCCGGGCTATCACATCGCTTCGATCAGCAACGGCGTGCACTCGCCGACGTGGACGTCGTCGCCGTTCAAGCGCCTCTTCGATCGATACATCCCCGACTGGCACCGCAGCAGCTTCACGCTCCGCTACGCGCGCGCGATCCCCGCCGCGGCGGTGACGGCAGCGCACCGCGAGGCCAAGCAGCGGCTCGTCGACGCGGTCAACGAGCGCACGGGCGCCGTCTTCAGCGCCGACGCGCTCACGCTCGGCTTTGCCCGCCGCGCGACCGCCTACAAACGGCCCGCGCTGCTCTTTCACGACGTCGTGCGCCTGCGCCGGCTCGCGCAGGCGGCCGGCGGGCTGCAGCTGGTCTTCGCCGGGAAGGCCCACCCGCGGGACGAGACGGGGCAGGCGCTGATTCGCGCGGTGGTCCAGCACGGCGCCGGGCTCGCTCCCGACGTGAGGGTGGTGTGGCTCCCCGACTACGATCTCCGTCTCGCTCAGCTGATCACGGCCGGAGTCGACGTGTGGCTCAACACTCCGCGACCGCCCGAGGAGGCCTCCGGCACCAGCGGCATGAAGGCCGCGCACAACGGGGTTCCGAGCCTCAGCATCAGGGACGGCTGGTGGTGGGAGGGCCATCTCGAGGGCGTGACCGGCTGGGCCGTCGGCGCGGCGCGCCGCGATCGTCCGCACGCGAGCGACGACGTGGAGGACGCCGAGGCGCTGTACTGCGTCCTGGAGCAGCGCGTCTTGCCGGCGTGGCGCGACGCCGACGCATGGGCCGACATCATGCGCGCGACGATCGCGATCAACGCCTCCTTCTTCAACACCCAGCGCGTCCTCCACGAGTACGTGGTGCGCGCCTACCACAATGAGGAATGAGCCGATGCCGATTCTGGTGCCTCTCGACGGCTCGACGATCGCGGAAGCGGCGATCCCCATGGCCTTGCAGCTGGCGCGGGCCGAGAACACCGGCCTGATCTTGTTGATGGTCACGAGCCCGCATCCGGCTCCGGACCCGGCGCCCGTGGAGCCCGACCTCGTGCCGATCCGGAGCGCCCAGGCCTATCTGGCGGCGGCACGACAACGGTGCGCTGCCGACTACCCGAACGTCGTCACCGCAGTGTGGCGCGGTTCGGCTGCGGCGGCCATCGTCAGGGCCGCGCAGGATTATCGAGCCGGCCGCATCGTGATGACGACGCACGGACGAACCGGCGCCTTGCGGGAGATGTTCGGCAGTGTCGCCGATGCCGTGCTCCGCGGCGCCCCGATGCCCGTCGTCATCCTCAGGCCGCGCCGTGAAGACGCACCGGCGCCGGCCGGCAAGGCGGAGCCGGTCGGCACGCAGGGCCCCTGAGGCGGTCAGCTGGCCTCGGCGCGCAGCCGACGCAGCTTCAACAGCGCCTTCATCTCGATCTGACGGATACGCTCCCGCGTCACCCCCAGTCGAGCTCCGATCTCCTCCAGCGTGTGCTCACGCTCGGCTCCGAGGCCGAAGCGGAGGCGGAGCACCGCTTGCTCCTTTTCCGACAGCACGCCGAGCGCTCGGTGCAGAATCTCGGTCGCCTCCTTCGTGGCCGCGCTCACATCCGGCGCCACCTCCGTGTCCGCGAGGAAATCGCCGAGCTCGCTGCCGTTGTCCTCGCCGACCGGCATGTCGAGCGACAGCGGCTCCCGCGGCACGTCGAGCAAGACCCGCACCTTCGACGCGGACATCCTAAGGCGGCGACCGAGCTCACCCGCGGTGGGCTCGCGTTCGAGCTCCTGGATCATGGCCGTCCGTGTCCGGCGCACGCGGCTCAAGATCTCGCCGAGGTGCACCGGCACCCGGATCGTGCGTGCGCGGTCCGCGATACCTCGTGTGATCGCCTGCCGGATCCACCACGTCGCGTACGTCGAGAACTTGAATCCGCGGCGATATTGAAAGCGGTCGACGGCCTTGATGAGCCCGAGGTTGCCGTCCTGGATCAGGTCGAGCAGCGGCACGCCGCTCCACAGATATCGCTTGGCCACCGAGACGACGAGGCGCAGGTTCGCCTCGATCATCGCTCGCTTGACCTCACGGACGTCGGCGGCGCGGCGACGGACTTCGGCGAGCACGGCATCGAGCTCGGCACGCGGCACGCCGAGGCGTTCGGCAGCGGCGCCTTCGAGCTCGTGCACCAGCTGTTCGAGCACCTCCGTCTTCAGAGGGATGCCGGCCAGGAGCTCTTCCCGCCGGCGAGTGGACAGCCGGCGATCACCGAGCCGTGCGAGCATCGTCGCCACAGCGCGCCGTCTGGCCCGTGTGGGCTCAGCCTCCGGGAAGGCGACCAGACTCTCCAGCGGCGCCTCACCGCGGTTGATGGGCGCCGATAGCGCTCCCAGCCTTCGCACGACCAGCGGGATGGTCGCGAGCGCGCGGCGCAGCGCCGCTTCCCCCGCCTCGAGGCGCTTGCCGACCTCGATCTCGTCGGTGGCCGTCAGGAGCCTGGCCTTGCCGATCTCCTGGAGATACCGGCGGGTCGCATCGCCATCCGCCGCACCGGCCGGCGCGGTACGCTCGATCTCCTCGCTCGGCTCTTCGAGGAGCGTGTCGACGGCCCCGCTGCCGCCGGCGATCGGAAGCGGAAGCGAGACGCGATCGACGGGCAGGAGCTTCCACCGGCGCGCGCGGTGGTGCCAGTACCGCGGGTCATCCATCGGCCACATCCGTTTCCGCCGCGTCGCGTCCGTCGCGTCCGGGTCGCAGATAGACGAACCAGTAGACGAGACCGACGAGGAGCGTGCCGCCGATGAGATTACCGAGCGTCACCGGCAGGAGATTGCCGACGAGGAAGCGGCCCCACGTCAGCACGTGCGGATCGGCGGCGTGCGCGGCGACGAAGGCGGGATCGACGTGCGTCAGGAGCAGCGCGAAGGGAACGAAATACATGTTGGCCACCGAGTGCTCGAAGCCGGCCGCCACGAACGCCGCGATCGGCGGCACCACGGCGACGACACGATCGGTCGTGCTGCGCGCGCTGTAGGACAGCCAGACGGCGAGGCAGACGAGGACGTTGCACAGCACACCGAGGGCGACCGCCTGCTCGAAGTCGAGACGCACCTTCGCCGTCGCGATCGCGAGGGCGGCGGTGCCGAGCGCGCCGCCGCCGCTCTCGTGAAGCCGCGCAACGGAGACGGCGAGCGCCACGCCGAGCGCGCCGGCGAAGTTCCCGGCATAGACGATCGTCCAGTTGCGAACCACGGCGCCGGCACGGACGCGGCGGCCGGCCCAGGCCATGACGATGAGGTTGTTGCCGGTGAAGAGCTCGGCCCCGCCGACGACGACGAGCACGAGCCCGACGCTGAACACCACGCCCGCGAGCACGCGCGTCGACCCCCACGGCGCGTCGCCGCCCGCCAGAGCCACCGTCGCGAAGATCGCGCCCAGAGCGATGAAGCTGCCGGCGAGGACGGCCAGCGTGGCCAGGCGGCCGGCGTCCATCGCGGACTTCGCGGCGCCGACCGCCTCCGCGCGACGTGCCATCGCCGGCGGCAGCAGCGCGTCGAGGGAGGTGACGCGCGTGACGTCAGCGCGGAGCATCGACGACCATCTCGTCGCGCACCGCCCTCCCGGGCTTCGCCATCGCGCGGAGAGAGGACTGGATCGCCACGAACTCCCCGATGTTGTCGAGCGTCAGAAGGCCCACGAGGGAGCCGTCGTGCACCACGGGCATCGACGGGCACGGGGAGCCTTGCAGCCGCCGGAACGCCCGTTCGAGCATCTCGGACGGCGTGGTGGTCTCGAAGCGCGCGGACGTCGCGCTGCGAACGGGCGTCTCGCGCCCCCGGTCGCCGAGCGCTCGCATCAGATCGGCCCGGGTGAGGACGCCCACCAGACGACCGCCTTCGACCACCGGGAAGTCCTGCTGAAAGCCCTCGAGGACGTGATCGACCGCGCGCTGCAGCGTGTCGTCCGGCGAGAGCGTCTGGAATCGCGTGATCATCACCCGGCTGACCGGGATGCTGGCGAGCGCCGACTCGAGCTGGACCATCGCCGCTTCGGAAGTCGCGCCGACCCAGACGAACAGCGCGATGAAGATCAGGAAGGGGTTGGCGAAGAGTCCGACCAGTCCGAGCATCAAGGCGAGGCCACGGCCGACCTCGGCCGCGATCCCCGTCGCCCGGACGTAGTCCATGCGCAGGGCGAGCAGCGCACGCAGGACCCGGCCCCCGTCCATCGGAAAGGCCGGGAGCAGATTGAACACGGCGAGCGCGACGTTGACCCACGCGAGCCTGCCGATGAAGCCGCTGTCGAACGCTGGAACAGAGGCAAGCGCCGGCGTCGTCATCGCCGACGGCATCAGCGTGAAGAGCAGCACGGCCAGCCCGACGTTGACGGCCGGTCCCGCGAAGGCGACGAGCAGCTCCTGCCGCGGGTCATCGGGCATGCGCTCGAGCCGGGCGACGCCACCGATCGGCAGCAGCGTGATGTCGCGGGTACGGATCCCGTAGCGTCGCGCCGTCAGCGCGTGCCCCAGCTCGTGAAGCACGACGATGACGAACAGCGCGACGATGAAGACGAGGCCCGCCGCCGCGTCGATCCAGCGATGGCGCTCGAGATAGTGACTGACGCCGACCCACGTCAAGAGGATGAGAAACGTCCCGTGCATGTACACGTCGATCCCCGCGATCCGGCCGAGCTTCCACGACCAGCCCGTCAGCATGACTCGGCCTCGTCGCGCACCACGCCGCGTCTCACGCCGCCTCGGCGGTCACCACGACGTTCTCGGCGCGGTCGGGCACCGGCAGGCGCGGTGGCACGACGCCGCGGTGGAGCAAATTGCACATGATGCGGTTCTGCGCGGCCCAGTGATCGGCAGGCCGATCGTGGTGCGCACACAGCGCCGTGAGGCTCGCCAGCTGCATCCCGCACAGGCTGCACAAGGTCATCACGTCACGACCCCACCCGACGCCTATTCGAGGTGCGCCGGCGTCTCTTCCTTCTTCTCCGGCACCTCGGTCATCACCGCTTCGGTGAGCAGCAGCAGGCTGGCCGCGGACACCGCGTTCTGGAGCGCGACGCGGATCACCTTCGTCGGATCGATGATCCCGGCCTCGACGACGTCGACGTACTCGCGGCGCGCCGCATCGAAGCCGAAGTTCCCGGTGCCCGCCCGCATGCGCTCCACGACGACGCCGCCGTCGGCGGCGGAGTTCTCGGCAATCTGCCGCGTGGGTGCCTCCAGGGCGCGCTTGAGGATTTGAAGCCCCGTGCGCTCGTCGCCCTGAACGGCCGCTTCCTCGGCCTCGACGGCGGCGATCATGCGCAGCAGGGCAAGCCCGCATCCGGGAACGATGCCCTCGGCCACCGCCGCCTTGGTCGCGTGGATCGCGTCGTCGAACGCTTCCTTGCGGCTCTTCATCTCCGCCTCGGCCGGCGCGCCGACGCGGACCACCGCCACGCCCCCGGACAGCTTGGCGAGCCGTTCCTGCAGCTTCTCGCGATCGTAGTCGCTCGTCGTCTTGTCGATCCGCGTGCGCAGCTCTTTCTTGCGCCCCTCGATCGCCTGCTTGTCGCCCGCACCGGCCACGATCGTGGTGGCCTCGCGCTCGGCGACGACCCGCTGGCAGCGCCCGAGATACGTCATGTCGACGTTCTCCAGCTTCACACCGATCTCGGAGCTCACCACGCGCCCGCCCGTCAGCACGGCGATGTCCTCCATCATCTCCTTGCGACGGTCGCCGTAGCCCGGCGCCTTCACCGCCACGCACCGCAGCGTGCCGCGCAGTCGGTTCACGACCAGGGTCGCCAGCGCCTCGCCCTCGATGTCCTCGGCGATGACCGCCAGCGAGTGTCCCGCCCGCGCCACCTGCTCCAGCAGCGGCAGCAAGTCCTTCATCACGGCGAGCTTGCCGTCGTACAGCAGGAGGACGGGCGTGTCGAGCACCGCCTCCATCTTCTCGGCGTCGGTGATGAAGTAGGGCGACACGTACCCGCGGTCGAACTGCAGGCCCTCGACCACGTCGAGCTGCGTCTCCGTCGTCTTCGACTCCTCGACCGTGATCACGCCCTCGTCGCCGACGCGCTCCATGGCCTGCGCCACCATCTCGCCGATGCTCGGATCGTTGTGCGCAGAGATCGTGCCCACCTGCGCCTTTTCGAGCCGGCTCTTCACCGGCCGTGAGAGCTTGGTCAGTGCTTCGACCGCGACCCTGACCCCGCGGTCGAGGCCGCGCTTGAGATCGATGGCGCTCGCGCCAGCGACGACGTTGCGGATGCCGTCGGTCACGATGGCCTGCGCAAGGATCGTGGAGGTGCTCGTGCCGTCACCGACGGCATCACCGGTCCGTTCGGCCGCCTGGCGGATCATCTGCGCGCCGAGGTCCTCGTTCGGATCCTCGAGGTGCATCTCCTTGGCGATGGTCACGCCGTCGTTGCAGACGATCGGCGGCCCGAACCGGCGTTGAATGAGCACGCACTTCGACTTCGGCCCGAGCGTCACCCGCACCGCGTCGGCCAGCGTGTTCACGCCGGTCAGGACCTTCTCACGCGCCTGCGACCGGAACAGCACCCGCGTATAAGGCATCGCGTCCTCCTCGCCTCTCTCGCTGGAGGGCTCCACGCGTAGTGCATCGCCGCTGCCAAGCCGCGCCTCCTTCAAATCCATGCGTTTACCGATGACGCCACCGCGCACGGGCTGGGGCAGCGCTGCCCCAGGTGAGGCGGGCGCGCTCGGCCGACCGTGCGGTCGGATCACCTCGAAGCCGGCGATTTGCAAGCGATCGCGGCGTGGCAGCGTCCGTGCACCCGTCTCGCCGACGTTCCGGGCGAACGCCAACGGTCCTGGATGAAGGAGGAGGAATGCGATGCGCGCACTGACGCCATGGTCGGGGATGACGAGCCTGAGGAAGGAAATGGACCGGCTGTTCGACCGCTTTCTCGAGCCCGTGTGGCCGGAGATGCCGGCGGCCCTCGGCGACTGGGAGCCGAAGCTCGACGTGAGCGAGGAGAAGGACACCGTCACCGTCAAGGCCGAGCTGCCCGGGGTGGAGCAAAAGGACATCAACATCTCGATCCAGGAAGGCGTGCTCACGATCAAGGGCGAGAAGCAGGCGGAGAAGGAGGAGAAGGACAAGCGCCATCACCGCATCGAGCGGGCCTACGGCGCCTTCTACCGATCCATCACTCTGCCCTCCGCCGTCGACGCCGGCAAGGCGGCGGCTTCGTTCAAGGATGGCGTGATCACGATCACGATGCCCAAGGCGCCGGAGGCCAAGGGCACGATGATCCCGGTCAAGGCCGCCTGACGGGCGCTGATCGCGGCTGCGACGTCGCCGGCGGTATCTCGCGCCGGCGACGTCCACGGAGAAGCAGCGCACCCCTGGAGCGAAGGAGAATGCACATGCGATCTCGCTGGCAACGATGCGCGCTTCTCATGCTCGTACCGGCCGTGGTCGCCGTCGGCTGCGCCAAGCGGCCTCAGCTGTCCACGGTCGCCGCCCCCGCTCCGACTGGAGCAGCGGTGACGCAGGCGCCGCCGCAGCCGCCAGCGCCCATGCCGCCGGCTGCGGTGACGCCGCCAGCGCCGCCGGCGCCGGTAATCGCCGCCCCGGCACCATCGACGCCCGTGCCACCGCCTGCGCCCGCCCTGCCGTCTCCGGCACAGTTCCGCGAAGTGGCAATGCTCAAGTCCATCCACTTCGATTTCGACAAGTCGGTCATCCGCCCGGATGCGGCACGGATCCTGGACGCGAACATCGACTGGATCAAATCCAATCCCCAGGCGGCCATCCTCATCGAAGGGCACTGTGACGAGCGTGGGACGAACGAGTACAACATCGCCCTGGGCGATCGCCGCGCCAGGGCGACCATGAACTACCTCGCCGCCCGCGGCGTGTCGGCAGCCCGCATGACGATGATCAGCTACGGCGAGGAACGCCCGGTGTGCACCCTCCGCAACGAAGAGTGCTGGGCGCAGAACCGGCGGGCGCAGTTCCTGGCAAAGATACCCTGACGGCGGCCGCGAGTGCGCCGCGGGGCGGCGCACTCGCGGCGTTGCGGCCTCTCGGTCCAGCTCCACGATGCTCCGCCACGGATCGCCGGCTTCGACGGGGGCGATGCCGGGATCGTAGACCTCCGGCGACGGCGTCGTCGCCGGTCGGGGACGCACGACACGCTCGCGCAGCAGCCCCTGCAGGGCACCGAGCAGGTCGCGCTCGGTCAGGATGCCGATCACGTGACCCGCGGGATCGAGGACCGGGCTGGCTCGCGATCCACACCGGCGGCACGCGAGCCGCGGGCTTCGCGCGGGCGCTCATCGGAACGCCAGCGCCCACCGGTCGGGCTTGGCGAATCCGTGACCGAGGGCACGGGAGAATGTCTTCAGCACGTCGATCTCGCTCAGCATGCCGACGATGCGGCCGCCGGCGACGACGGGCAAGGCGCCGATCTTGCCCTCGTGCATCAGGCGGGCCGCCTCGCGGAGCGGCATCTCGGGCCGCGTCGTCACCACGGCTCGTGTCATCACGTCGCCGACCGTCATCATCCTCAGTCGTCGCGCAAGACGACCGGCCCAGGGCTGCACGCGAGGGTCGAAGAGCACCTGGCGGAGATCCCGATCGGTGACGATGCCGACCAGCTCGCCGTCGCCGTCCACGACCGGCAGATGGCGGATCCGCCTGGTCCGCATCATCTCCGCCGCGCCCCGAGCCAGGGCGTGCGCCCGGACGCTCGCAACGCCGCGGGTCATGCAGTCGGCAACCCGCAGCGACTCGGGCCACGTCAGCGCCTCCAGCTCGTCGGCCTCCCGGCCCGGATGCAGCGGCCGGCGCGTCCGCACCGCTCGGGTGATCGTACGTTTGGGATGTCGCATGAACGCCTCCTCTACCCCTTGATGTTGCCGATGGGCTTCAGCGAGACGACGCGGCGGGCGATGTCGAGTCGGTGCACGGTGTCGACCACCTCGGCGAGGTCCTTGTAGGCGAAGCCGGCCTCCTCCGCGACGCCGCTGGGCGAGGCGGCCCGCACGACGATGCCCCGGTCGGCCATCTGACGCATCAGAGTCTCCCCCCACACGCGGCGCTTGGCCTGGGCGCGAGACATCGTGCGCCCAGCGCCATGAGCGGTGGAGCCGAACGTCTCCATCATGGCGTGCGCCGTCCCCACGAGCAGCGCGGAGCCTGTCTCCATCGAGCCCCCGATGATGACCGGCTGGCCGAAGCCCCGATAGGGCTCGGGGACGTCGGGCGCGCCGGGTCCGAAGGCGCGAGTCGCCCCCTTGCGGTGCACCACGAGCTCGAGAGCCTCGCCGTCGACGACATGCCGCTCGAGCTTCGCCGTGTTGTGGCAGACGTCGTAGATCACATCGAGGCCGAGCGTCTCGGCACTGCGCTCGAAGACTGTGGACATCACCTCTCGCACGCGATGCGTGATGAGCTGACGGTTTGCGAAGGCGGTGTTGGCGGCCGCCGTCATGGCCCCGAAGTAGGCCTGTCCCTCCGGCGATGGGAACGGCGCGCAGGCGAGCTCGCGATCGCGCACGTGGATGCCGTGGCGCGGCATCGCCTCATCGAAAAGGCGCAGGTAGTCCGTCCCCACCTGGTGGCCGAACCCGCGCGATCCACAGTGCAGCATGACGAGCACCTGTCCCGGCCCCGTGATACCGAAGGCGCCGGCAATCACGGGATCGTGCACGCCGTCCGGCGGGACGACCTGGATCTCCAGATAGTGGTTGCCGGAACCGAGCGTCCCGAGCTGACCCATGCCCCGGCGGAGCGCGCGGTCGCTGACCGCGGCCGGATCGGCGCCAGGCAGACAGCCGCCGCCCTCCGTGGCCGCGAGATCCTCGGCGCGGCCATAACCGTGGCGCACCACCCAGCCGGCTCCCTCGACCATGACCTCGCGGAACGCCGTCGCGTCGAGTCGGAGAAAGCCGTGCGCGCCGACGCCGGTCGGCACGGCGTCGAAGAGTGCGTCGACGAGGGTGGCCAGGCGTGGTCGAACATCGGCCTCCGTCAAGCTCGTCCGCAACACGCGCATGCCGCAGTTGATGTCGAAGCCGATGCCGCCCGGAGAGATGACGCCCGTGTCCGCGCGGAAGGCGGCCACCCCGCCGATCGGAAACCCGTATCCCCAGTGTCCATCGGGCATGCAGAGGGAGGCCCGCACGATACCGGGCAGGCACGCCACGTTCGTCACCTGCTCGAAGACTCCCGCGTCCATCCCCGCCAGCAGGACTTCCGACGCGTAGATTCGCGCCGGCACCAGCATGCCCGGCTTCTCGCCGGCCGGGATCTCCCAGATGCAGTCGCTGACCGGCCGCACCTTCATCGGGAACAGCGGCGGCTCAGACGTCGATGACGACCCGGGCATACCAGCCGTCTCCGCGAGGCTCGACGACGAATTGATGGAGCGTGACCGCCTTCGGATCCGCGCGCAGCACCGTCCGCGTGCGGTCGATGCGGCCTCCCGTCAGCCGCGCGGTCAGCGCCGGCGGCGCCGGGCGCACGGTCACGCGGGCGTCGGGCAGCACCAGGCGCTCGCTATCCTTCAGGAAGATCAGCTCGGACATCCAGTCGTGCAGGAGCAGATCGAGCGCCCGCGCCTCCAGCCGGACGACCTGCTCGACGTCGCGCATCAGGGTTGCCGGATCCACCATGAGATCGGCGAGCAGCGTCGCCGCGGTGGCGAACAGGTCGTCGAGGTCGCGACCGTGCAGCTCGAAGGCACAATCGGCGACCGCGATCCGCTCGAGCGCGTTCCACGATCCCATATCAACCGGCACGAGACCGTTTTCCCAGCGTCTCGCCGCGAATCCGCGCGCGACAGGGCGCGCAGATCCGCGTGCGCGCGGCCTGGGCCGCCGCCCCGAGCGCGGCCTCTGCGTTGTCGGAGAAATCAGTTGCTGCGAGGATGCGCGTCGTCATACCGCGCCGCGTCCGTCTGGTCCACGACGGTGATCTTCAGAGCGAGGAGGTGCTTGCCGTCGTGTCGGCACTCGACGGTCACGAAGTCGTAGAGGTAGATGGCGTCGGCGCCGAGCGCGACGTCCACGAAATCCCCCGGGAACCCGCTGGGGGCGTCGTCGGCGCGCCCGACCATGACGAACTGGGTCGCGGGCGTGAGCGTGATCGTCCGCCGGGTGACGACCGTTTCGCCGTCGCGGACCTGCCACGGGCCGACCTCGCCCAGCACGAACGTGCCGGCGCCGTCCGAGATGGCGACGATCTTGCCCGAATGCTTCACGATCTCGTCGGCTGCGAACGTCGGTGCCGTCAGCGCCAGCAACCCGATGGCCAGGAATGTGACCATGGCTTTCGTTTTCATCGGCGGCCTCCTTCTTCGTCGCCCGTGGCGACGCGCAACCGCGGTGCCAGATCGCGGTGCTGCAAAATTCGATGGTTGCTGCTCGTCGTGCCGATATGCGGGTCGTGGGTTACGCCGCAACTGGGGCGTGAATGCCTCAGCAAGCCTGATGGGGCAGCCATGCCCCGCCGTGCCCTACGGTCGCCTCATGTCACAGGGCGCCGCATTCGCACGGCGGCCAACAAATCGTGGTCGAATCAACGATTCGACTCAGGCACGGTCAATGCACCGGCAGCAGCCCGGCCGCTCGACGCGGGCCACCGGAGGAGAGCGATGACGATCGTCCATCCCACCGACTTCTCCGAGGAAGCCGACCGGGCCGAGCGGCAGGCCGCGCGCTTGGTCCGGTCGCTCGGCGGCGAGCTGCTCCTGTTGCACGTGTCGGTGGAGAGTGCGCTCTACGGCGAGACGGCCTTCGGAATGTCCGACGTGAGGCGCATCTACGAGGCACAGGCTCGCTGGGCCGAGGAGCGTCTGGCCGCCCGCGCCGAGGCGCTGAACAAAGACGGTGTCCCCACCCGCTGGCGCCGCCGCGTGGGGATCGTGCACGAAGCGATCTGTGAGGTCGCCCGCGAGGAAGCGGCCGACTACGTCGTCATCGGCACGCACGGCCGGGGCGGCGTCGCGCGGTTCATGCTGGGCAGCGTCGCCGATCGGGTCATCCGCACGGCGCCGTGCCCGGTACTGACCGTGCGACCGCAATGACCCGTCGGCGGCTGGTTGCGGTCGTCCTCATGATGTCGCTGGCGATGCTCGTCGCCGTGGCGCCGGCGGTCGACGCTCACGTCCGTTGGTACGGCGGAGTCCACATCGGCGTCGGTCCCTACTGGTGGCCGTATCCATATTATTGGTATCCCGGTTACGGGTATCCCGGTTACGGGTATCCCGGTTATTGGCACCCGGGCCCGTATTACGCGTACCCACCAGCCGTCGTCGAGGAGCCGTCCGTCTACATCGAGATGCCGCCGCCGACGGCGTACTGGTACTACTGCGGCCCGTCCCAGGCGTACTACCCCCACGTCGAGACGTGCACGGAGCCCTGGATCAAGGTGCCCGCGAGCCGGTAGCCGGCGGGTCAACGAGCGGGGCCGCGACCCCGCCCGGGCCCCATCTCGATGCCGCGCTCCTTCGCCCGCGCCGTCATCTTCTCGTGCGTCTCGCGACGATACGCTTCGAGCTCCGGCCCCTTGAGCGTCTGCATCTTCGCCCGATGCTCCTTCCACTCCTCCTCGGTCATCAGCCTGGGTCCCATGCCGGGGCCGACCTTGAACTCCTTCTCCGCGTCCTGGGCCCAGCGCGGTCCGCGGCCGGGCGGCGGACCCCCTTGTGCGGCGGCGTGGCTGGCAAGGCCGGCAATGCCGGCGATCACGAGACTCGCGAAGATTCGACGATTCATGTCTGACCTCCTTGTTGCCGACGGAGATAGGGCGCGAGGGCAGCGACATCCACGTCGCGTCCTCACCTTCCCCGTACGGTCAGGACCGGGCATCGCGCATGCGTCACGACGCCGCTGGCTACGCTGCCCAGCAGGAACCGCGCGAATCCTGTCCGTCCATGCGTTCCGATCACGATCATGTCCGCGCGTCGCGATCTCGCGGCACGAACGATCCGGTCCACGGCGACGCCGTAAAGGAGCAGCGCACGCGCCCGCACGCCGGCCCGTTTCGCCTTGGCCACGAGGCCGTCGAGCTGCGTTTGACCGCGGCGTCGCGCCGCCGCTTCGATCTCGCGATAGGCCTTCGCCGACATGTAGCCGTCCGGCATCAGCGGCATCACGGGCGTGAGGACGTGAGCAACGATCAGCTCGGCACGATTGACCTTCGCCAGGTCGATAGCCTTGGCGAACGCCGGTTGCGACGCCGGCGAGAAATCAGAGGCGTGAAGGATGCGACGAATCATCGATGCACCTTCCTCGGAGCCCGTCCGTGTCGGCAGTTCGCCAGGCCGTCTTGACCCTGTAGCCTTTTGCGGTCAACGCCGCGATGGCGCGGCGTGGGTCGATGGTCGCCAGGCGGAGGACAGCGTCCTCGACGCCGTCGCCGGTCGGCAACGTCACGATGCTGCAGATCGGCGCGCCCGCCTGCTGGACGGTCGCGACCACATCCGCCAGCGCACTGCCGGTGTGGCCGATCATGACGTCGATCCGGCTCGACGGCTGGCCGGCGCCGAGCGCTCTGACGAAGAGTCGCACGATGTCGGTCTCGGTCACGATGCCGACGAGACGCCCACCCTCCGTCACCGGCAAGGCGCTGATCCTCTCCGTGAGCATGAGCCGGGCGGCGTCCTCGACCGGTGCGGTCGGCTCGATGGTGATCACCGGGCGCTTCATGATCTCGGCGACGGTCCGAGATCCCCGCCGCTCATCGAGCGCACCCGCCTGCTTGACGTCCCGATCCGACACGATCCCGACCAGCGCGTCGCCGTCGACGATGACGAGATGTCGGAGACCACGCGTTCGCAGGATGCCGACCGCCTCGGCCACGCCGGTCTGCGGCGTGACGGTGATGACCCGCGATTGCATGATGTCGTGGACCAGCATGCCGAATGCGTCCTCGAGCCGCCGCGGACCGGTGCTCATTTCAGAATCGCAGTCCGGGCCCAGTGCTCGGCACCGGCCTACACCGGCTCTGCTGACTCGACCGGCAGCTGCACGTGCATCGTCAGTCCCCGATCCGAATTGGCCGTCGCCCAGATTCGACCGCCGTGGGCCTGCACGATCGATCGGCTGATGGCCAGGCCCATCCCGAGCCCATCGGGCTTCGTGCTGACAAACCGCTCGAACATCGCCTCCAGGCCCATCGCGGGGGCCCCGACGCCGCTGTCGCGGATGGCGATCTCGACGTGCCGCTCGCGCGCCGCGGTGGCGACGACGATTACCCGAGCCTCGGCGGCGGGCGTTGCCATCGCTTCACTCGCGTTGACGAGCAGGTTGAGCAGAACCTGCTGCAGCTGCACCGGGTCTCCCGCCATCAGCGGAAGCCCTGCCTCGCAAACGCACTCGACGGCGATCCCCCTCCGCCGAAAATCACGGGCCACGAGCCTCACGGTGTCCGCCACCAGCTCCTTGACGTCGAGGGGCTTCCGCGGGACGTGCTCCTTCCGGAACAGCGCGCGGAAGCGCCGGATGATCTCCGAGGCGCGCTTGCCGTCGGCGGCGACGTCGTGCACCGCCTCGCGCACGTTCGTGCTGTCGACGCGGCCGGCATCGAGCATGTGGATGATGGCCTGTGCGTTCGTCACGATTGCTGCGAGTGGCTGATTGAGCTCGTGCGCCAGCGACGCCGCCAGCTCGCCGAGCATCGTGACGCGCAGCGTGTGGGCCAGCTCCGCACGCTGCCGCTGCACCTCGTCTTCCGTCCGCCGGCCAACGGCCCCCCCCTCGGGCCGCCGGAACGGCTCCACGAGGATGCTTTCATAGTCCGTTGGCGCTGGTGTCGACGCTCGACGGCTCGTCTTCATCGCCGTCCCCCTTCGTCGGTCTCGCTGGCCATGCGCAACCGTGGTGCCAGATCCCAGTTCAGCAAAATCAGGTCGTTGCTGATCGGGCTGCGGGTGGTCTGGGCCACGGTTGCGCCGAAACTGGGGCGTGGCCGCCCCAGCCGACCGTTCCGCCGGTCGCCGGGGTCGGCTTTCCTCAGAGCAGCGAGAAGCGCCGGTAGCTCATCGCCCGCTTCACCTCGGCCGTCGCCAGGTCGAGCGCGGCCCGCCGTGGCGAAACGCGCTCCGCGGCGACGACCCCCAGCACCGCGGTGACGTTGGCGCGAATCTTCTCCTCGATCGCGGCGAAGGCGGCGGCCTGTGTCGCTCCGCGGTATTCCATGGCCGCGCAAATCACGCCGCCGGCGTTGGCGATGAAGTCCGGGATGACGAGCACACCGCGCTCATGGAGTACCTGTTCCGCGCCGTCCGTGAACGGGATGTTCGCGCCCTGCAGAACGAGCCGCGCCTTCAACCGTCCCACGTTGTCCTCGCGGACGACGTCAGGCCGAGCGGCAGGGATCCAGATGTCGCATTCGACGTCCAGGATCGCGTCCCGCTCGAGCCGCTCGGCGTCGTCATACGCGACGACGCTGCGGCCACCCTCCTTGACGGCGATCAGCCGGCCGACGTCGAGGCCGGCCTGGTTGTAAACCGTGCCCGCGGAATCCGAGGCCGCGATGAGCACCGCCCCACGCTCCTGGAGAAAGCGGGCGCTGTGCTTGCCGACGGCGCCAAAGCCCTGGATGGCGACGCGCGCGCCGCGCAGGGCCAGACCGCAGCGTGAGGCAGCCACCTCCGCCGCGTGCCGGATGCCCCAGCCGGTCGCGCCGATCTCGTCGAGCGGTATCCCGCCCAGCGGCGGTGGAAGCCCCACCGCACGACCGATCTCGTCCTTGATCCACGCCATGCATGTCTCGTCGGTGCCCATGTCGGGGCCGAAGATGTAGTCGTCCTCGTGGCGAAGCGAGTGGGCAAACGCCCGGATGAGACGCTGCTTACGGTCGAGCGGCATGCGAGGATCGCCGCGCAGCACGGACTTGCCGCCGCCATGAGGAAGGCCGGCGGCGGCGTTCTTCAGGGTCATCGCCCGCGCGAGGCGAGCGCATTCCTCGACGCCGACGTCCGGCGCCATGCGCAGGCCGCCGATCGAGGGACCACGCGCGACGTTATCGATGACGAGCACGGCCTCGAGGCCGAGCCCGGGCTCGCAGACCTGAACGATCTTCGCCGGACCGAGCTCGTCGCCGACCATGGTCGTCATGGGCTGATCGCCTTTCGCAACCGCAGTGCCACGCGGGAGGCGCACGAAATCAGCCGGTTGCCGCGAGGTCGTACGTCCGCACGGCGCGGCGCCGGCGCCCCACTCGGGCGCCCGCACCCCACCCTCGAGCACCCGAAACCCGCGATTGACAAGGCTTCGGCGCTGGCAGAATGCTTGCTCGATCCGAGCGGCATGACGAAATCAACGGCCGATACCGTCCTCGTTCATCAATTCCGCGCGGAGAACTGCTTCAGCTACCTCGTCGCAGACCCGGAGACGCGCGACGCTGCTCTGGTCGATCCCCGAGCCGATCGGGTCGTGGATTACCTGCGCGAGCTCGAGGAGCGGCGGCTTCGGCTGCGCCTCGTGATCGAGACCCACACGCATGCCGACCACCTTTCGGGCGCCGCCGAGCTGCGTGCACGCACCGGAGCCGACGTCGCCTTGTCGGACCGCGCGAAGTCCGAAGTGGCGACGCGCCGGCTTGGCGACGGTGACCAGCTGACGCTCGGCAGTCAGAAGATCGCGGTCCTCGCGAGCCCGGGCCACACCGACGACTCGCTGAGCCTGCTCGTGGACGGGGCCATCCTCACCGGCGATGCCCTGCTCATCGGCGGCGCCGGCCGCACCGACTTCCAGAACGGCAGTCCCGAGAGCCTCTACGAGACGCTGCACAAGCGGTTCACCGGATTGCCCAAGGGCCTCACGGTCTATCCGGCGCATGACTACGCCGGACGAACCCATTCGACGCTGGAGCAGGAGCGACAGACGAATCCACTGCTCCGCCTCACGGACCGTGAGGCATTCGTCTCGACGCTGCGCGCCGGGCGCCAGCCGAAGCCGGCGAACATGGACGCGATCGTCGCGGCCAACATCCGCGGTGTCACGCCGTCGAGCAGGATCGGCGTCGACGAGCTGCCGCGACTGCTCGGCGCGCCCGACGCGCCGCTCATCGTGGATGTGCGGCTCCCGGTGGAGTATCGTGCCGTGCACCTGGACCCGAGCGTCTCGCTGCCGCTCGACGAGCTCCCGCGGCGCCGACACGAGCTGCCGCGCGAGCGCGAGCTGGTGCTCGTCTGCCGCACGGGCGCCCGCGCGCGTCTCGCCGCCGCCGAGCTGGCCGGCTTTCGCACGCGCGTTCTCGAAGGTGGAATCGTGGCCTGGCAAGAGGCGGGACATCCCGTCGTCGAGGGCAAGGCCCATATGAGCCTCGAACGTCAGGTGCGGATCGCGGCCGGGGCCCTCGCCGGCGTCGGCGGCGTGCTCGCGGTGGCGGTGAGCCCGTGGTTCGGCCTGCTACCGGCCTTCGTGGGAGGCGGCCTCGTCTACGCCGGCATCACCGACCGCTGCGGCATGGCGATGATGCTGGGGAAGCTGCCCTACAATCGCATCGCCGCTGAGGGAGGCGGCGCGTGCGCCGCGCCGGTCGCGAGCGGGACCTGCGCGGCCCCGGTCACCGACGCGGGCGGTGGGACGTGCGCGGCGCCCGTCGATCCCGATCGAAACGTGAACAGGTAGACGGCATGGCGCTCTTCCGCGATCGCCGCCATGCCGGACAGCTGCTCGCGGCGCAGCTGGGCGATTACGCCGGGCGTAACGACGTGATCGTGCTGGCCCTGCCACGAGGCGGCGTCCCGGTCGCGTTCGAGGTCGCCCGCGCGCTGCACGCTCCGCTCGACGTCTTCACCGTCCGAAAGCTCGGCGTGCCGGGCCACGAAGAGCTCGGCTTCGGCGCCATCGCCACCGGCGGCGTCAGGGTCCTCGACGAGGGTCTGGTGAGCGAGCTCGGGCTGCCGGCGTCCGCGATCGAACACGTCACCGAGCAGGAGCGTCACGAGCTCGAGCGGCGCGAGCGCGCGTACCGCGGCGATCGACCGCCCGTGGAGGTGGCGGGCAAGACCGTGATCGTCGTCGACGATGGACTCGCCACCGGCGCGTCCGTGCGTGCCGCCATCCGGGCGCTTCGCGCCCTTCGGCCGGCGCGGATCGTCGTCGCCGTTCCGACAGGCGCCCAGATGGCCTGCGACACCCTGCGCCGTGAGGTCGACGCGCTCGTCTGCGTCTCGATGCCCGAGCCGTTCTACGCCGTGGGGTGGCACTATCGCGACTTCGAGCCGACGTCCGACGAGGAGGTGTCCCGACTCCTGACCACGGCCAGGAAAAGTCCGGCCGCCGTCGCGTGATGGCGAAGCCGATGAACGTGGCGGCGTCGGTGCGGAGCATCGCCGAGCCACTGGCCGGCACGCCGCGCGATTTCGACGCCGTGGTCGACGCCGCCGATCGCGCGCGCTTCGTCCTCATCGGCGAGGCCTCCCACGGCACGCACGAGTTCTATCGGATCCGCGCGGAGATCACGAAACGGCTCGTCAGCCGGCATCGCTTCGACGCCGTTGCCGTCGAGGCGGACTGGCCGGACGCGTACCGGATCAATCGCTACGTTCGGGGAGCGAGCGACGATCGCGATGCCGTCGACGCGCTCGACGATTTCAGGCGCTTCCCGCAATGGATGTGGCGAAATGCGGATGTGCTCGACTTCGTCGGCTGGCTGCGTGAGTGGAACGATACGCACGACCCCGACCGGAAGGTCGGATTCTACGGGCTCGACCTCTACAGCCTTCACGCGTCGATGGACGCGGTGATCCGCTATCTCCGCGTCGTGGACCCCGAGGCGGCCCGTCGTGCGCAGGCGCGCTACGCCTGCTTCGACCACTTCGGCGGCGACGTCGAGACGTATGCGCGGACGGCCGGCGTCGGCGTCGCCGCCTCGTGCGAGCAGGAGGTGATGAGCCAGCTCGTCGACCTGCGGCGGTCCGCGTCCGAGTACGCGCGCCGCGACGGTCGGGTGGCGGCCGACGACCTGTTCGTGGCCGAACAGAATGCCCGCCTCGTGAAGAACGCCGAGGCCTACTACCGTACGATGCTCGGCGGCCACGTGGAGTCGTGGAACTTGCGTGACCGACACATGGTGGAGATGCTCGACGCCCTCGCGGACTACCTGGCGGGCGCTCGCCGGCGGCCGCCGAAGGTCGTGGTGTGGGCGCACAACTCGCATCTCGGCGACGCCCGGGCCACCGAGCTCGGTCGGCGCGGCGAGCTGAACGTCGGCCAGCTCGTACGCGAGCGCCACGCCCACGACGCGCTGCTGATCGGCTTCACCACCCACGCGGGCACGGTCACAGCCGCTTCCGACTGGGGCGAGGCCGCCGAGCGCAAGACCGTGCGACCCGCGCTCGCCGGCAGCTATGAGTCCGTCTTCCACGCCACCGGCCTCGGGAACTTCGTGCTCGACCTGCGCGGCGGCGGCGCCGCCGTCGCGCTGGCGATGCCACGGCTCGAGCGCGCCATCGGAGTCGTCTATCGGCCGGACACGGAACGCCAGAGTCACTATTTCCAGGCGGCCCTCCCCCGCCAGTTCGACTTCGTCCTGCACTACGACCGCACGCGTGCCGTCGAGCCTCTCGAGCGCACGGCCCTCTGGGAGCGGGGCGAGCTGCCGGAAACCTACCCGTCGTCACTGTGAGTCGACCGCCGTGCGGGGGCCTCCTCACCGATGGAGCAGCAGCAGATAGGGCACCTCGAGGGTGATCACAGCGAGCAGGTACAGCGCACCGAACAGGAGGCCGAGCAGCCAGAAATCGCGGTGCGCGACGTACCCGCTGCCGTAATACAGCGGCCCCGACCCGGTGGCGTACGGCGTCAGGATGCCCATCAGCCCGAGGGTATAGGACAGCGACAGCGCGACGACCGTGGTGGGCACGTCGGGCAGTACGACGACCGTCGTCAGCACGACCGGCAGCAACGCCGTGGCGTGAGCCGTCAGGCTCGCGAACATGTAGTGCGCGACGAAGAACACGACGACGAGCACCAGCACCTTGCCGACGCCCGGCACCGCGCCCAGCGAGGCGGCCACCGTCCGGGCGAACCACGGAAGGAATCCGACGCGGCTCAGCCCGTCCGCGAGCGTGATCAGCGTGGCAAACCACACGAGATTGTTCCAGCCGCGACGGTAGGCGAGGATGTCGTCCCATGACACGACACCGGCCACGAGCATCAGGCAGAGGCTCAGCAGGGCGACCGTGGTGGCGCTCATCCATGGCGTGCCGAAGATCCAGAGCGCCAGAGCCATCATGGCCAGCGCGCCCATGCTGAGCTCACGGCGTGACGGCGCGCCCATGAGGGCCAGCTCCCGCTCCGCCCATCGCGGGACCTCCGCCGTCGCCGCCACGCCGGGCGGACAGAGGCGATGGATGAGGAGCGGTTGTAGCAGGAACAGCAGCGCACCGACGGGCAAGAATCCGACGAGCCAGGCGGTCCACGAGACGTCGACATGGGCGATCCGTTTCATCAGCGAGACCGCGAGCAGATTCGGCGCGAGCGCGGTCAGGAACATGGAGCTGGTCACGCAGGTCGTCGCGAACGCCGTCCACATGACGTACGCACCGATGCCGCGGCGCGAATCGCCCGGCGCGGCGCCGTACAGCGCCGGGATGTTCTCGACGATCGGGAACACGATGCCGCCACTCCGCGCGGTATTCGACGGGACGAATGGTGCGAGCGCGAGGTCGGAGAGCGCGATGGCATAGCCAAGCCCGAGCGTCCGGCCACCAAGGCGTCGCACGAGCAGCAACGCGATCCGGCGACCGAGCCCGGTCTTCGCATAGCCCAGGGCGAACATGAACGCGACGAACATCAACCACACGGTGGTGTCGGCGAAGCCGGTGAGCGCCCAGCGGATCGATTCGGCAGGGCCTGGGGCGACGAGGTGGAAGATGGTGGCCGCAGTGATGCCGATGAGTCCCGCGACCGCACCCGGCACGGCTTCGGTGATGAGACTCACGATCACGGCGAGGAACACCGCGAAATACCGCCACGCCTCCGGCGTGAGTCCCTCGGGACGAGGCAGCACGAGGACGAGCGTGCCGGCGGCAAGCGGCAGGAGCACGCGCCAGGCGCGTCCGTGGAGTCCACCGCGGGCAACGGCCTGGATCGCTTCGAGCGCCGGCTGCATCAGCACGGGCGTTTCGGCGCTTCGCGCGGTCAGCCGGCCTTTCGACTCCATTGCGAGATGGTGCGCAGCTCGACGAGACGCCTCGCAGCCGCTGTCGCGGCGTCGGTGCGTGATCGAAACCCGACCCACCAGTCACTCCAGCTGCTCTCCAGCAGCCGGCCCTGTCTATCGCGTAGTTCCCAGCACCACAGGCCAGGCTCGGTCAGGAACTTCAGGTGAACGACTGGCTCTTCCCCCGTGTTCCTCATAGCCCCTCCCGGTACGTGATCGCGGCGCACCGCTGTCGCGCGTGACCGTCAGTCGCCGAGTGCATCGCGGGTGCCAGACAACGGGCCAGTGATTCCAGCCGCTTGGCGGCGGCTTCGTGAAAGTGCGTCCCGGCGCGCCCGCACCACATGTGGCCGCGATGCCCCAGTCTCGTCTCGTCGGTGCGGCCACAAATCCTCGGTTTCATTCGCCGCTCGTGCGGCATCGGTATTGCTCCTCTGCCCACGGTATGACAAACAAGACAGCCCGTCGGCGACCTTCGCCATCGCTTGCCCTGGAGATCACCGGTCTTCCTATTTCGCCGTCGCTGCGGACCCGTGTCACGCGCCGCCTGGAGCGCGCGGTCGTCGGTGTGCAGACGAGCCCGATCGACGCTCACGTCATGTTCGCCGACGTCAATGGCCCGAAAGGCGGTCGCGACGTCCGCTGCGCGATCGACATCCGGATTCCGCGCACGGGGCCGATCCATGCCGAGGCGCTTGCCGAGCGCGACATGACGGCCTTCGACCGCGGCGCGGCCGTGATCACGCGACGAATCGCGCAACGCCTGCGACGCCGTCAAGAGAGTGGCCGGCGACCGAAGAAGTACTACGCGGCCAAGCGCCTGCTCTGAGCAATTCCCGACCTGGTGCCCGACCGCCGTGAAGGGCCGCCCCTCATGCGGCCTCCAGCAGGTCCCGCATCGCTTGCAACACGTCGATGTAGCTGACGATGCCGACGAGCTCGTCGGTCTCGGGACGCACCACGGCCACGGCACCGATCCGGTTCTCCACCAGCAGATCGATCACCTCGCCGAGCTCGGCGTCCGGTGCGACCGCGATGACGTCCGGGCTCATGACCTTGATGGCCGGCGTGCTGAGCTCCCGCCGGAGCGCCTCCGCGCCTTCGATGGTCAGAACGCGGCCGAGATCGAACCGGGCGAGATCCCGATCACTCAGCATACCGACGAGGGTACCGCCGTCGACGACGGGCAGGTGTCGGACGGCGCGCTCGCGCATGAGGTCCCAGACTTCCGCGGCGCTGGTCTGCGGTGGCACGGTGAGTGGGTTCGGCGTCATCACGTCCTGGGCTTGCATCGCATTCCTCCTTGGGTCGTCTCCTCCGTGCAGCAGGCAGCGTCGCAACTGCGATGCCAGACGGTTCGCTCGTGAAATCGCGCTGTTCGTCGACACGCTTTCGCCCCGGCGTCGTGAGCGCTCGCCTCGCTGGGGAATCGGTGCCCCACGTCGGCATCGTGACCGAGCGTAGGCCTCCGTCACCGACAACGGGGACGGCATGCCCCCGGAGAGGCTGGAAAGGATCTGGGACCTCGGAACCCGGTCTGGGACTGTCGGTGAGCCGCCGCATCCTCGAGGAGCACGGCACGACCTTCGCTTCTATCTGCTCGACTTCGCGGGAGCCATGTCTTCCGGAAAGTTCGACATGAACGAGTATGACTTGACGGTGCCATTGGGATTGAACCGCACCGTGAAGTCCTTGTTGATTCCTCCGCCCACGCCGTACTCGGCGTAGACCCACCGCCACGTCTCATCGCCACTGTCGATGCCGACCTGATAGGGCTCACCGAACATCTTGCTCAACGTGGTCTTCTCGGTACGGTCGATCGCGATCATCGCAGCGTTGGGAGAGAGGAACGGGCGGCCGTACTTGATGGCGCAGCCGGACGCAAGAAGCAGCACGCTGAGGGCGAGGAGCATCGCCGGTCGTCTCATGCGGCACATTATTGCGTCGGCCACATCGTCGTGGCCAGGGAAATCGTCAGAACATGTCGCCGTCGGCTACCGCTCCGGGCCGTGGTGCTCCACCAGATAGTCGACGATGCGCTGGCGGAGCCTCGGGTCGATCCACGTCGCGCCGTACTTGTCGATCATGTCGTCCATGACCCAGTCCCAGTTGGCACGATCCAGGCGCTGCTGCTCCACGAGCCCGTAGGAATGACAGACCGAGCAGTGGCCGCGCACGACGTCGGCGGGAAGCGCCGGCACCTTCGCCGTCGGCGTGCGCGCCGGCTGCGCGTCTGCGTCGACACGGAAAGCGAACGGGGCCCCGGAGGGCCCCGCGAGAACGAGCAGGCACGCGGCGAGCGCGCGCAGAGTCATGTCGTGGCGACGACTCCGATACGGTGCACGACGTTGCCGAGGTAGCCGCGCGGGTTCCAGGGCTGGCGCAGCGGCTGCGCCTCGCCCTTGTCGTCCACGGCCTGCGCCCAGATCTCGTGGTAGCCCTTGCCGGGCAGGCGCACCGCCGTCTCCCAGCGCGCCCACGCGTACTTCGAGGGGCCGGGCTTGAGGGTGGCGTCCGTCCACGTCTCGCCGTAGTCCGTGGACACGCGCACGCGGGCGACGCGGCGCTCGCCGGCCCAGGCATGCCCGCGCACCGGCACGCCGTCGCCCGCCCGCACCTGCGCGTCGGGGGCGGGCGCGGTGATCATCGACTTGATGACCCACGCCGTGGCGATGACCATGTCCTCCTTCGGCGGGACCTTGCCGGGGACGACCGGGTAGGCCGGCATGCGGTACGAGTAGCCCATCATCTTGTCGGCGTCGTGCACCTTGTCGCGCACCCACACGCGCGTCAGCCACTTCTGCGAGCACGAGCCGATCCAGCCCGGCACCACGAGCCGCACGGGGAAGCCGTTGAGGGGATCGAGCGGCTTGCCGTTCATGCGGTAGGCCACCAGCGTGTGCTCCTCCATGGCCTTGTCGATGGGGATGCCGCGCGAGAACGGCTCGGCCTTGCCAATCGGCGGATCGTCGCCGTAGTGCCCGGTGTAGACGGCGCTCGGCTTGAGCCCCGCGCGCTGCAGGATGTCGCGCAGCCGCACGCCCGTCCACTCGCTGCACGCCACCGCGCCCTGCCCCCACTGGTTGCCCCGCACCTTCGGCTCGAAGAGGCCCCGGCCGTTGCCGCCGCACTCGATCAGCGCGGGCATGGTGACGGCCGGCATCTTCATGAGGTCGTCGAGGGTCAGCTCGAGCGGCTTGTGCACCTCGCCGTCCACCGTCATCTTCCAGCCCTGGGCGTCCTGCTTCGTGGCCCGGTCGGGCACCAGGCCGTTGTTCCGGACGAAGTGCCGCTCGATCGGGGTGACGTCGTCGTCGAGCAGGTGGGCCGGGAACTCGCCGTTGATCGGCCGCGGGTTGTGCACGATCATCCCCGGCTTGCCCGGGATCGTCTTGTCGTCCTGCGCCCAGGCCGCGGGCAGCAGGCCCCGGCCGAGCAGGCCGCGCACCGCGGCGTCGGGGGCGCCGAGCGCCATGAGCGCCGC
>DATBJF010000100.1:0-37859 GCA_036556545.1 Candidatus Methylomirabilota bacterium | reverse complement strand
CCGCCGCCACGGCGGCGCCGGCGCGTTCGCCTCGTCGCGCGCGCGCGCGGCCGGCGACTCGTGGCAGACCAGCACGCAGGGCGCGTCGGCCGCGCGGGCCAGCGGCGCCAGCACGGCGCCTTCCAGGTGGACCACGTCGGGCCGGAAGCCGGCGCTCGCGCGCCGCACGGCGGCCGCGAGCGCCCGCAGGCCACCGTCGGGGCGGCCGGAGAGCGGGCGTCGCCAGCGGTGGGCCGGCACGATGTCGGCGAAGGCGACGCGCGCGGCCAACCAGGCGCGCGCGAACGCCGTATCGGCGGCGCCGGTGGCCGCGACGACGCCGACCAGGTGGCGGTCGCCCAGATGGTCGATGAGCTGCGACACGAGCACCCGGGCCGCGTCGTGCGACGGCCGGTGCGGCGCCGCCGTCGTGACGAGCAGGATGCGCATGGCCTCTAGACCCGTGGTCGGTCAACGAGGCGCGCCACGGCTCCGCCGGGGCGCGCCGAGCGATGGGGATGTGGGGGGCCGTTTTGAGGCCCCCCACGCCAGGACTCAAGCAACGCGCTGGCTCGCCAGCGTCCTCGGCACGAGCCGGCGCCATCCCTCGCTGTGATCGCTGAAGCTCGGAATGGCCTGTCGCTCGTCATCGTTGAAGATGAGCCCGAGGCCCTTCTGTCGGCCGATGATGTTGGTGCAGTCGCGCAGCATCTCGCGCGGCGTGCGGTTGGCGCGCACCACGACCACGAAGCCGTCCACGATGTCGCGCAGGATGCCGACGTCGGGGTAGGGCAGCGCGGGCGGGGTGTCGAGCACCACGTAGTCGAAATGCTCGCGCAGCGCGGCCAGCAGCGCGGCCAGGCGTGGTGACTTCAGCAGCTCGTACGGCATCGACGACGCCGCCCCCGCCGTCACCACCGCGAAGGCGACGTTGCCGGGCCGGGCGATCACCGCGTCCGGCGCCATCGAAGCGTCGAGCAGATAGCTGGAGAGCCCGCGGCCGGCCGGCATGCCGAGCGCGCGCGCCGCCGCCGGATGCCGGAGATCGACCTCGACCAGCACGACCCGCGCGTCGGGCGCCTGCGCCAGCGCGCCGGCCAGGTTGATGGCGGTGATGGTGCGCCCATCGCCGCGACCGGGACTGGTGACCGCCACCGTGCGCGTGCCGCGCTCGTGGCGGAACGTCTCGATCGCCAGCCGCAGCGCGCGGTATTGCTCGGCGGCGAGACTGGTCGGCTCCAGCACGCTCACCAGGTGATCGTCGACTTGCCCGAGCTCGGCGTCGGCGTCGGGCTCGATCTGCCAGGCGAAGCCCTTGGTGCGGAACGTCGCGCCACTGTCGGCGGCCACGGGCGCGCCATAGGTCGGCGCCGGCGGCGGCATCGGAGTCTCCAGCCGGACCACCGTCGCCGGGGGGTTGATGATCCTCGGCTGCGGCTGGCTCGGCGTCGCCACCACGGCGGGCTCGGCGCGCTTCGGCGCGGGCGGCACGGGCGCCGCCGCCACGGGTGCCGGGGGCTCCGGAGTGGGGGCGGCCGGCGTGGCCGCCGCGGCCGGCGCTTGCTCCTGCTCTACTCGCTCGAGGGCCTTGAAGAACTTGCTCACGGGCTGTCCTCCTATCGCGGGCCGCCGGGAACGTTCCCGATCCAGCCGAGAGAATTGGCGGCGAATGCCAGCAGGGCGATGAGCACCATCACGAGCACGGCCACGCCGCTGCGGGCGGCCCAGATGGCGCCCCGCCCGGGCACGAGGCTGATGCGGCGGCGGCGCTTCCACTCGCTGCGCTCGCCTTCCTCGAGGTACTCGATGGCCTCGCTGACGGTTCCGGCGTCGATCCGCTTCTTGCTGTCCGCGAACCCGGAGAGCAAGCAATGGTCGCACACGATGTTGATCACCCGCGGCGTGCCGCCGCTGTAGTCGGCGATCTTCTGGATTCCGCCGTCGGTGAAGATCCCCGCGTCGATGGCGCCGGCGATGCGCAGCCGGTGACGGATGTAGAGCCGCGTCTCCTCGGCGGAGAGCGGCGCGATGTGGCAGCGCAACCCGATGCGCTGCTTGAGCTGCCGAAGCTCAGGCAGATCCAGCTTGGCCCGCAGCTCCGGCTGGCCGACGAGCAGGATCTGCATGAGCTTCTGGTTCGTCGTCTCGAAATTGGAGAGCATGCGGACGGCCTCCAGCGTCTCCACCGTGAGGTTCTGCGCCTCGTCGATGACGAGCACGGGAGTGCCGCCCTTGCGATGCTGGTCGATCAGGAATTCGTTGAGCTCGAACAGTCGCTGGGCATGCGTGCTGGCCGTCGACTTCACGCCCCAGTCCTGGAGGACGTACTCGAGGAGCCCCTCGATGCTCAGCGCCGAGTTGTGGACGTAGGCCACGGGCGTGTCGGCGTTGACGCGCTCCAGCAGCGTGCGGAGCAGGGTGGTCTTGCCGGTGCCGATCTCGCCGGTCAGGACGATGAAGCCCTTGCGCTCGCGCACGCCGTAGATGAGCTGCGCCAACGCCTCGCGGTGCCGGGCCGACTGGAACAGGAACTTCGGGTCCGGCGTCGGCGCGAAGGGCGCTTCCCGCAGACCGTAAAAGCTCAGGTACATGACATTACCTCCCGGTCGTCGCCGCCGGCGGAGCCGGCATCAGCAGCGCCACCATGGACTGGTTGTTGTGCGCCACCAGGAACGACGTGCCGGCGACCACGAAGAGGCCCACGGCCACCGCCGCCGTCGCCCAGCGGCGCTGACGAAGCTCGCGGTAGCGATCCTGCTCGGTCGTGATCCGCGGGATGGCCGAGAGCACCGGCATCGGCGTCGTCGCGCGGACCTCGTCGACGCGCCGGAACGACGTGTCGACCTGCTCGGCGAGCAGCACGGCCACGCCGCTGGCGCCGAGGGCGAGGGCGAAGCCGACCAGGAGCAGGCGGAAGCGGTTGGGGCCCGCCGGACGCTCCGGCAGCCGCGCCGGCTCGATCACGCGGAAGGTCTCGCCCTGCTGGCGCTGCTCGAGCTCGGCCGCCATGTCGGCCTCACCGCGCTTGGCGAGCAGGGTCTTGTGCAGCTCACGCGTGCTCTCGTAGTCGCGCGTGATGATGGCCAGCTCGCCCTCGCGCTTGGGCGTGTTCTCCAGGCGCTTCTGGTAGACGGCGATCTGGCGGGTGATGTCCGCGATCTCCTGCGTGCTGGTCTTGGCGTCGACCTGCGCCTGATCGAGCTGCGTCATCAGGCTCGTGATGTAGGGGTTCTGCGGCGCCATCCGCACGTCGCGCGTCGGCTTCTTGGGGGCGGCGGCGCCGGCGGCCGCCCGGGCGGCAAGGGCGGCCTGCTGCTTCTTCTCCGCCTCGAGCTTGGCCTCGAGGATGCGGATCTGCTCCTTCATCTGGATGACGTCGGGGTACCGGTCGTGGAAGCGCGTCTGCATGACGGCCAGCTCCTGGCGGAGCAGGTTCAGCCGCGCGGCGGCGGCATCGGCCGGCGTGATGTTGGGGCCGACGGGGGCGCCGGGGGTGGCGCCGGACGTCAGGTCGAACTGGGCGAGGCTGTCCGTCAGCAGCTGCTTGCGCTCGTTGGCGCGGCGGTTGTTCTCGTGGGCGAGCTGCAGCTGCTGCTGCAGACGCTCCAGGGTGCGCACGTTGGTGTCCCGCTGCTCCGGCAGCTCGCCGATGAACTTCTCCTTGTACTCGGTGATGCGCGCCTCCTGCGCCCTCAGCTTGTTCGCGACTTCACTGAGCTGCGTGTCGAGGAAGGCGGTGGTCCCGGCCGCCTGCTTCTCGCGCTGGCGGCCGTTCTCCTGGATGTAGAGCGACGCCAGCGTGTTCGACACGCCGGCGGCGACGCTCGGATCGGGCGCCCGGTAGGCGATGCTGAAGAGCGCCGAGCGCTGCTCGCGCGGCCGGCGGTCCTTGTCCTCGACGAGCTCGAGGCGGATGTCGCGGCGCATCGCCTCCACGACTTCCTCGGGTGTCCCCGTGCGGCGCAGGTTCGGATAGAGGTTGTACTCCTGGGCGATCTTCATCAGGCGGTCGGCGGTCATGATCTCCTGGCCCAGCGTCATGAGCCGCGCCTCGATGTCGGCCTGCACGGTCGGCGCGACGAAGCGCTCCGGGATCGGCTGGCGGTTCACCAGCACGAGGGTCTTCGCCGTCCACACGCTCGGCAGGAAGACGGCCAGCGACGCCGCCGCCGTGAGGACGAAGAGAAACGGCAGGAGGGCCAGCACCCGGCGCCGGCGGGCGATCTCCAGCAGCCCGGCCAGTCCAGGACCTTTCGCGGTGTCGTCGTAGTGGGTCGGCGGTGTCGGCATGGCGTTCTATCCTCTGTCTCTGCTTACGGGACGACGACCACGTCGCCCGACTTCAGGGTGACGTTGCCCTCGCCGCGGTTGTCTTTCACGACGCGGTTGTAGTTGAACGGGATCTTGTGCGTCTGCCCGTCGCCGTTCTTGCGCAGGATCACGATCTTCCCGGGCGACGCGAAATCGCGGAAGCCGCCCGCGAGCGCGAGCGCCTCGAGGATGGTCGTGTCGCTCTTCAGCTGGAGCACGCCCGGCCGCTGCACTTCGCCGAGCACCGACACGCGGTAGCTGCGCACGTCGGTCACCGTCACCGAGACCTCGGGATTCGGCATGAACTCGCCGAGGGCGGTGGCGAGCTTTTCCTGGAGCTGCATGGGCGTCAGCCCGGCCGCCTGCACGTCGTGGAGCAACGGCAGCGAGATCTTGCCGTCCGGCCGCACCGGCAGCGCGCGCGACAGCGACTCGTTCTTCCAGACGGTGACCTGCAGCATGTCCTCGGGGCCGATCACGTAGTCGGTGATCGGAATCGCCGCCTCGCCCGGCACGCGCGCGGCGGCGCCCGTGGTCGAGGGCGACGCCTGCTGGGCGTACGCGGTGGCGACGCTGGCTCCGGCGACGAGCGCGAGCGCGACGACGAACGGCTTCACTGTCATGGATCGTCCTCCTGCACCGCCGGTCATCCGGCGGCCGAATCCTGCTTGAGTCCCATGTCCTTGATCTTGTAGAGGAGCGCCCGGTAGCTGATCTTCAGCATCTTGGCGGTCTTCACGCGGTTCCAGCGGCACTGTTCGAGGGCGCGGCAGATCACCTCGCGCTCGGCCTCGAGCACGGCCCGCCGCGAGATCTCCTTCAGCGAGAGGCCCTTGGTGGCGGCGAAGGGCTCGGCCGTCACCGCCGCCGCGGCGGTCGCCAGCGGCGCCATGAGCGTGCGGGGCAGCGTGAAGTCCTGGAGCACGATCATCCGCTTGATGAAGTTCTCGAGCTCCCGGATGTTGCCGGGCCACCCGTACTGCATGAAGGCGTGCAGCGTCTCCGGCGTCACCTCGCGCTCCGGGAAATTGAAGAGGCGCGAGTAGCGGTGCACGAAGTAGCCGGCCAGGGCCGGAATCTCCTCGCGCCGCTCCCGCAAGGGCGGCACGAAGATGTTGATGACGTTCAGGCGATAAAAGAGGTCTTCGCGGAAGCGGCTGGCGGCCACCTCGCGCGCGAGGTCGCGATTGGTGGCGCAGATGACGCGCACGTCGACGCGAATGTTGTGCCGGCCGCCGACCCGCGAGAACTCGCCATCCTGCAGCACGTGGAGCAGCTTGGCCTGCAGCGCGGGGTGCAGCTCGCCGATCTCGTCGAGGAAGATGGTGCCGCCGTCGGCGAGCTCGAAGCGGCCGGGCTTCCGCTGGTGGGCGCCGGTGAAGGCGCCGCGCTCGTGACCGAACAGCTCGGACTCGAGCAGCTCCCGCGGCATGGCCGCGCAGTTGACCTTGACGAAGGCCGCCCGCCGCCGCGGCGAGTGCGCGTGGATGGCGCGCGCCACCAGCTCCTTGCCGACACCCGTCTCGCCGCAGATGAGCACCGTCACGTCCGCCCGCGCCGCCTGCTCGATGACCGCCTGGATGTCGCGCATCTGCTGGCTGGTGAGGAGCCCCAGCTCGCGCTGCAGCCGGTCGCCGTTCTCCTCGGCGAGAACGGCGGCGGGCGCGGCCGTCGTCTCGCGTCGCGGCCGGCCGGCCACGCTGCGGATGACGGTTTCGAGATCCTCGGCGGTGTAGGGGCGGCGCAGGAAATCGTCGGCGCCGGCCTGGATGGCCTCGACGATCTGCGACGAGTGGCCGTTGTCGGCGACCATGATCACGGGCCCGGCGGCGGCGAGGTCCTGGGCGCGGCGCAGCAGCTCGATGCCGGACATGCCGGGGAGTCGGATGGCGACGACGGAGAACGCGAGGCGGCTTGCGCGACCGATCAGCTCGAGCGCTTCCTCGGCGGTGGAGGCGGCCAGCGGCGTGTAGCCCCACGACGTGAGCTGCGCGACCACGCGCCGCCGCTGGTCGGGGTCGCTCTCCACCACCAGGACCTGGCGACCGGCGATGGGGGTGGCGTACGGCGATGCGGCGTCGAAGCTCGAAGCCTTCATTGGGAATCTTTCTTCCATGCGGCGGGCAGTGTCAGTTCAAAACACGTGCCGGACCGCGATCTCGCGCATTTAGCGAGCACGCACGACGCGGCGCTGGCGGCCCTCGCGTATCGCGCGCCCACTCTGGGCGCGGCCGTGCCCGATCGCGGAAAAGGTTTGACGCCTGTGGAGCGGAACGCGCACGCGACGTCGTCGTTGCTCATCGAATCTCCCACCGATGGCGGTTCCGGGGTGACCGTGAGCGCGGCGCCGCGAGGGTAAAGATTCCATCGGCTCGTGCACGTCGTTGCGCCACACACATGTCGTTGGCCGGCGTTCACCCGGCTGCACACATGTGACGGCAAGGTCAGTGCCAAACCTTGCAGCGCGGCGCAGATGGAGGCGGTGCGATGCATTTTCCCCGCATCGCAGGGCACAGCGGTCGGCGGCGGCGCCGAGCGCCGGAAGGTCAGCGGCGGTGCATTCTCAGAAAGCGCGTGCGCGCCGGTGAGTAAAGCGCTGCACTAAGGACGATCGAAGCCGAACGGATACCCGAACTGGAGACCGACGAAGATCCGGTTTTGATCCGCGTCCTCGGCCTGGACCTGGCCCGTGCGGCTCAGGATGACGCCGTCGGTGCGCTGGCGGAAGAACTGATAGCGCGCGACCGCGGCCACCCAGGCGGTGAAGCGATATGTCGCCGTCAACGGCATGATGAACGACTCGACGTCGATGCGGCGCTCGCGGTCGTCGGGTGACTTGATCCAGTTGTAGCGCGGCGCCAGCGAGAGCGTGAGCCCGCGCATGAGCGTCGTCACGTCGACGCGCGCGCCGACCGTCGTGTTGTCGGTGGTGCCGCCGAGGCCGCCGGCGGTGCCGATCCGCCGGTCGAAGTCGAAGCGGAGCAGGCCGAAGAACAGGCGCTGCTCGTACGAGGCGGCGACGGCCGGCGTGACACGGTCGTCGCGGTCGCCTTCCGGCAGCTCGAACGACGGCCCACCGCTGGCGGCGATGGTGATCGTCTCCGTCAGGCGATAGGAGAAGCCGAGCCGCGGCGTGTGCGTCCACGCCTTCGGCTCGAACTCGATGTCGAAGTAGCCCACCTCGTACGCGACGGTGCCGACGAGGAACCGGGACAGCGCGCGATCGAGGCCGACGGTGCCGGTGTAGACGTCCGAGTCCTCGCGGTCCGGATCCTCGTAGCGCTGCACGGTGTAGCCGGCGCCGCCGCGGACCGTCGTCTGCGGATCGATCAGATAGGCGATGCCGCCGCGCAGCCTGTTGGACCACGCCTCGTCGCGGCCGGTGGAGACGCCCTCGGGGGCGATGACGTTGGTGTCGGTGCTGAAGGTGAAGCCGTCGAGCAGCGTGAGCGTCAGCTGCTCGGTGGGCCGCCACAGCGTGTCGAGATCGAAGTTCTGACGGTTGAAGGCGGCGTTGCGATCGGGATCGCGCGCGTACATCTCGGCGGTGAAGTTGTACCCGGCGGACAGCCGATAGGTCGCGCTCTCGTAGATGACGTTCAGGGCCGGCGTGAAGCCGGTGATCCAGTCGGAGGTGCGGTTAGCGTTGCTGAGGTTGACGTTGTCGTTGTACTCCTCACTGATCGTGATGCTCGGCAGGATCGTGAGCGGCGCCGGACGCGGCATCTGCAGGCGCTGGGGATCGTCGGGCCGCGTCGTCGACTGGTACGGCGCGATGGGAACGTTCTGACCGGCGGCGGCGACCGGCCACAGCGCCACCACGCCCACGGCGGTCACGCGGAGGAGCCGGGCGATCACGCGCACACGCATATCACACGTCCCCGAGGCGCGGAAGGGGCTTTCTGCCGGCGTGCGTGTGCAGCCGCTCGATCGCTTGGTGATAATGCGTGAGCGCCGAGGGCTTCTGAATCACGTCGACGGCGCCCATCTTCTTCACGTCCTCGATCTCGTCGGGCGTGGCGTGGCCCGTGATGACCACGACGGCCAGGGCCGGACGGATCCGGCGCACCTCGGCCATGACGTCGAGCCCGTTCATGCCGGGCATCGAGACATCGAGGAACAGCGCGTCGTACGCGCCGCCCTTGATGCGGTCGAGGGCCTCTCGACCCGAGTGAACCACCGTCGTCCGGTGGCCCTGGCGCTGGAGCGACGTGGCGAGCACCTCGGCCACCTGCGGCTCGTCATCCACGATCATGATTTCCATTTTCTTACCTCCACCGTTGTAAATCTTGCACGACACCGCATGTATTTTCTACAACGCTCCCGGCGACCCGTAGGGTAGCGCAGGCTCAACTCCTTGTAATCGCTGGAATCCCCAGTGGGTAAACCCTTGGCACATCGAGTGCAGCCCGCTTCACGCCAGTATGGGCGAGTGCTTCACACGCCAGGGCGATGAGGAGAACACGTCGATGAGCGAGCCTCTGATGAACCTTTGCAGCAGCAGCCGAATGCAGCCCATTCGTGATCTCATCTCCAAGGTCGCCACGACCAACACGACCGTCCTCCTGCGCGGGGAGAGCGGTGTCGGCAAGGAAGTGGTGGCGCGGGCCATTCACAAGGCGTCCCCCCGCAGCGGCAAGCAGTTCTTGAAGGTCAACTGCGCCGCGCTGCCCGGCGAGCTGCTCGAATCCGAGCTGTTCGGACACGAAAAGGGGGCCTTCACCGGCGCGTACCGACAGAAGCCCGGCAAGTTCGAAGCGGCGCATCAGGGCACGCTCCTCCTCGACGAGATCGGTGAGATGCCGCTTCGCCTCCAGGCCAAGCTGCTGCACGTGCTGCAGGACGGAGAGTTCTCCCGCGTCGGCGGCGAGAAGATCATCGACACCGACGTGCGGCTCATCGCCGCCACCAACCGCGACCTCGAAGCGTCCATGCGTGCTCATCAGTTCCGCGAGGACCTCTATTACCGCCTCAACGTCATCGAGATCCGGATCCCGCCGCTGCGCGAGCGTCGCGACGAGATCACGCCGCTCGTCGACTTCTTCCTCCGGAAGTTCAACGCGCAGTACGCGCGCACCGTCGAGATCCCGCCCGACACCATGCGCGCGTTCATCGACTATCACTGGCCGGGTAACATCCGCGAGCTCGAGAACGCCGTGAAGCGCGTGGTCGTGCTCGGCACGGCGCGGCCGGTGCACATCGAGATCGTCGGCAACCTCAACCGCGGAACGCGTCCGCCCGGCGCCGGCGCGCCGTCCCTGGCCGCCTCCGTCAGCGTGGACGCGCCGATCAGCCTGAAGGATATCGCCCGCCAGGCCGCGCGGGAAGCCGAGCGCGTCGCCATCAAGGAGGTGCTGGACCGCGTGCACTGGAACCGCGCCAAGGCCGCGCGCCTGCTGCAGATCAGCTACAAGGCGCTCCTCTACAAGATCGTGCAGTGCGGCCTCGTGAGCCAGGACGCCGAGCCGGAGAAGCCGAAGGAGGTCATCGCCTCGTAAGGTCATTCCTTTCGGAGCGGACGGAGGCAGCAACTCCCATGCCCCACCGCTCCGTGCGGGCGCAAGTGGCCGTCGTGACGGGCGCCGCCTGCGTCTCGGCGCGCGGCGCGCCCGCGCGCGCACGGAAAATTATTTCCGTGTTCGGGCACGCCCGAAGGCCTCGAACCCGCGTGTTACTCTAGCCGCATGTTCGACATCGGCTTCCAGGAGATGGTCATCATCGGCGTGCTCGCCCTCCTGGTATTCGGCCCGTCGAAGCTTCCGGAGCTCGGTCGGATGGTCGGGCGCGCGATGCGCGAGTTCCGCCGCGCGAGCGACGAGTTCCGTTCCACCGTCGAGACCAACCTCCGCATCAACGAGATCGATTCGCCGCCCCCGATCGCGGACCCGACGGCCGCCACCGAGCCGACCACGGCTGTCCTGCCGTCGGAGACGGAGGCCGTGGTGGCCGAGGAGACGACGTCGGTCGCCGTCGGCGAGGAGCACGGCGAGCCGTTCTGCGCCCAGCGCGGCTCCCGCATCTTCCATCGACGCGAATGCGCGTGGGTGGGACGCATCCCGGAAACCGAGCGAACCTACATGAAGACGATGGCAGAGGCGCGCGAGGCCGGCCTCGTGACCTGCCCTGTCTGCGAGCCCTGGGAACCCGCCTGACGGGGCGCTCTTTTTTTTTGGTTGACGGCCTCAACACCCGTTGAGTATGGTGGCGAGCCAGGAGGAACGAATGCGGGAGCTGACCGGAAAGCAGCAAGAGGTGCTGGGCTTCATCCGCGGCTTCATGGCCAAGCACGGGTTGCCGCCGACGGTCCGCGAGATCGGCGAGCGCTTCAAGGTCACGCCGCGCGCCGCCTTCGATCACCTCCGTGCGCTCGAACGCAAAGGGATGCTGCAGCGCCGGGCCGCCGCCGGGCGGACATCGCGCTCACTCATTCCGTCCGACACGGGAGCGCGGCCGCCGCGCACAGTGCCCATTCTCGGTCGCGTTGCGGCGGGTCAGCCGCTTCTCGCCGCCGAGAACCGTGAGGGTGAGCTGCACATCGCGCCGGAGTCGCTGCCGGGCCGCGGCGAGGATCTCTTCGCGCTGCGCGTCCGGGGCGACAGCATGATCGAGGCGCACATCTGTGACGGAGACCTCGTGCTCGTCCGGCGGCAGGACAGCGCGCAGCCGAACGAGATCGTGGTCGCCATGGTGGAACCCGAGTCCGGCGAAGCCGAAGCCACCGTGAAGCGCTTCCAGCGCGACGGCGACCGCGTCGTGCTCAAGCCCGAACATCCCACGATGGCTCCCATCGTCGTCGATCCTCGACGCACCCCCGTGAAGATCATCGGCAAGGTCGTCGGACTCCTTCGAGGCTTCTGAACCTCGTCCAGGAAGGTGGAGACTGTCCATGAACGCTCACGCCGTCACGTATCCCGCTGTGCAGCGCCGCCTCATCACCCATCGTCGTCAGCGCGCCCTTTTTTTGGTCCGAACCACTCAACACGTGAAGACGAGACGCCTGCTCATCGCCGAAGTCGCGCGCGCCGCCATCGCCGCCCTCGCGTTGATCGCATGGTCCGCATCACTGCTGCTGATCGCAGGCTGATCTGACGTCATAGGGAGGCCGCCAACCTCAGCGGTCGGCAGGGGCGCGGAGGGCGGGGCGTGGGTCGCGAGAGCCGTGATTTAGGGTAAGGCGTCGGACCCGGGTGGGAATCGTTCCACGTTCACGGGCGCAACCCGGAGTCGATTTGCGTGCTCTCGCGGCCCACGCCCCGCCCTCCGCGCCCCTGCCGGCCGCGTGTCGTTACGACGGCCGAGTCGTGCGATCGAAGACGCGAGCGGAGATGAAGAGGTCGAGGAGCGGTGAGTCGAGCGCGCCGGAGCGGCGCTCGGCGTCGAGGATCGCGAGCGCTTCGTCGGAGCGCACCGCTTTCTTGTACGGCCGATCGGTCGCCGTCAACGCGTCATAGATGTCGGCGATGGCCATCATGCGCGACTGCACGGGGATCTGCTCGCCGCGCGCGCGGTGCGGATAGCCGCTACCGTCGAGCTTCTCGTGGTGCGCGCCCGCGATCTCGGGGACCCGGCGGAGCTCCTTCGTCCACGGGATGCGACTGAGAAACTCGAAGGTGTGGACGACGTGGTCCTGGATGTCCCGTCGCTCAGCGTCGGTGAGGCTGCCGCGGGGGATGGCGAGAATGCGCGCCTCCTCCGGCGTCAGAATGCTCTGCGCCGCGCCCTCTGCGTCCTGCCACACGCGCGCGGCGATGGCGGCGATGTCGCCGGCGAGCTCGCGTGCCTGCACGCTCGGCTCATTGGCGATGACGATCACGCCGAGCTGGCGGTCGAGATCGGCGACCGCGCTCGCCAGCTCGGCATCCAGGCGTGCCGCCAGCTCCGGGTAGTCGGGGCGCCGCGCCACGGCGGCGTCGAGCTTGGCGCGGGCGGTGCGCAGGGCCAGCTCGCGCCTGAGGATCTCCACGCGGTGCCGGACCCGGTCGAGGTCCGCCGGATAGAGCTTCTTGGCCTTGACGAGAACGTGCTCGCGCACGCCGACCTTGCCGAAGTCGTGCAGCAGGGCGGCGTAGCGAAGCTCCATCATCTCGTCGGCGCTGAATCGGAGGGAAGCATAGGGGCCGGTCGTGCAGCGGTCGACGATCTCCGCGAGGCCCGCGGTGAGATCGGCCACCCTGAACGAATGACCGGACGTGGTCGGATCGCGCGCCTCGATCGCCGTCACCGAGGCTTCCACGAAGCCTTCGAAGAGGTCGCGAATCGACAGATAGAGCCGCCGGTTGTGGATGGCGACCGCGGCCTGCGAGGCGAGGGAACCGGCGAGCTTCTCGTGCCGCGGGCCGTAGGGACGCACGTGGCGCTCGACGGCGGCGGGCTCGGCCAGTGAGGCGCGCCAGTCGTCCTTGCAGTTGATGAGCTGCAGCGCGCCGATGGTGGCGCCCTGGGGCGTCCGCATGGGGACGACGAGCATCGATTTGCTCCGATAGTGCGTCTGATCGTCGAACCAGCGGTTGATCGTGAACGGCGAGTCGCGAGGCGGCGCATAGGCGTCGGCGAGGTTCACGATGCGCCCGGTGAGCGCCACGTAGCCGGCCACGCTCGCCTCGGTGAGCGGCAGCGTGGCCGCCCGGAACGGGATGCTCACGCTGTCGTTCTGCGCCAGCGCGAATCGCAGGTGCGCCCCGTCCGCGGTCTCATCGACGATGTACAGCGAGCCGGCGTCGCTCGACGTGATCTCGCGCGCCTTGCTGAGGATCGTCTCGAGCAGGAGTCGCGGGTTGGGCTCCTCGGTGAGCCGGATGCCGATCGTATTGAGCTCCCCCAGGTCCCGCTCGAGCCGCTCGAGATCCGCTTCGGCGTCGAGGTCGGCGAAGGCGTTGCCGAGGGTGCGCCGGATCATTGCAAGTGGCGCGTGGAGCGGAACAACGGCGTACCAATCGGCCGGCCACGGGCCGGCGTCCCCGTCCTCGACCAGACCGATGACCCGCGTGGTCGCGGTCGGCGGAAGCGGCGAGCCCGGCCCGACGAGGATGAGGGCGCCGGCGGCGGCGCCGGCGTACGGGCGCACGTCGTAGTCGGCGGTGAGCCGAGCCGCGACGGCCGCCACGCGAGGCTCACCGTCGTGGAAGATGACGCGCCGCATAGCCCAACCCTACGGGGCGCGGCCGCGGCGAGTCAAATTCGCTCGGTACAATGCGCGTATGACGGTCTTCGCCGAGCTCGCCGCGCTCGGCCGCCGCCTCGAGCGCCTGCGCGGCCGTCTCGAGAAGCAGCGGGAGGTGGCAGGCTTCCTCCGCGCTCTCGATCCCTCGGAGATCCCGCTCGCCGTCGCGTTTCTGGCGGGGAGGGCGTTTCCCACGTCGGACCCCCGGGTGCTCGGCGTGCGCGGCCTCGGCCGGAGCGGGCGGGACGGCGACGCGCCGGCGGGACCGCCGCTGACGCTGGCCGACGTGGCGGACGCCTTCGGCGAGGTCGCGGCCGCCGCCGGCGCCGGCTCACGGCGCGCGCGCGACGCGCGACTGGCCGATCTGGCGGCGCGCGCGTCGGCCGACGAGCGAGACTTCCTGAATCGCATCATCGGCGGCGAGATGCGCACCGGCGTCTCCGAGGGCCTGCTGCTCGAGGCCATCGCCGGCGCATGGAGCGTCGACGTGGCCGCCGTGCGCCGCGCGGCGCTCTTCCTCGGCGACCTCTCGGCGGTGGCGCGCCTCGCTGCCGCCGGCGGGCCGGCCGCGCTGGCCGGCGTGGCGCCGCGGCCGTTCGTGCCGCTGCTGCCGATGCTGGCGGAGATCGCCGACGACTTCGGCGCCGTGCTCGGCGCCCACGGCGGCCGCACGGCCCTCGAGTACAAGTACGACGGCGCCCGCATCCAGCTTCACCGCGACGGCGACCGGGTCGAGGTGTGGACGCGGCGGCTCTCCGACGTGACCCGGAGCCTTCCGGACGTCGTCGAGATCGCGCGCCGCGATCTCGTCCGTCCGCCGTTCATCCTGGACGGCGAAGTCGTCGCCCTCGACCCGGCCGGCCGGCCGCTACCGTTCCAGGAGCTGATGCGGCGCTTCCGCCGCGTGCACGGGGTGGCGGCGCTCGCGCGCGAGATGCCGCTGGCGCTGCACTTCTTCGACTGTCTGATGGCGGAGGGACGGTCGCTCATCGACGAGCCGTACGCGCGGCGGTGGGACGCGCTGACCGAGGTGACCGGCGGCCGCTACCTTGCCGAGCGTCGCATCGTGACGGCAGAGGCGGAGGCGCTCGCGTTCCGGGAGGCCGCGCTGGCGGCGGGTCACGAGGGCGTCATGGCGAAGGATCTCGGCAGCGGCTACGAGCCGGGCGGGCGCGGCAAGCGCTGGTTCAAGGTCAAGGCGGCGGAGACGGTCGATTGCGTGATCGTCGCCGTGGACCGCGGCTCCGGCCGGCGGCAGGGCTGGCTCTCCAACTACCATCTGGCCGTCCGCGAGGGCGACGGCTTCGCGGAGGTCGGCAAGACCTTCAAGGGCTTCACCGACGCCCAGTTCGCGGCGATGACGGAACGGCTGTGGGCGCTCGCCACCGCCGACGACGGCTACACCGTGCGCGTGCGCCCGGACGTGGTGGTCGAGGTGGAGTACAACGAGATCCAGAAGAGCCCGACCTATCCGTCCGCTCTCGCGCTTCGCTTCGCGCGCATCGCGCGCGTCCGCGAGGACAAGGCGCCGGGGCAGGCGACCACGCTGGGCGAGCTGCGCGAGCTCTACGAGCGGCAGTTCCGCACGAAGGGCCGCTCCGCGGGCGTGGTGTAGAATCCACCGCCATGACCGCGCGCGTCTCCACCGGCGTTCCCCGGCTCGACGAGATGCTCGGCGGTGGCCTGCTGCCCGGCACGCTCACCGTCGTCTACGGCGCCACCGGCATCGGCAAGACGCATCTGGGCCTCACCTTCGCTGACCATGGCCGCAGCGCCGACGGCGCGCGCGGCATCGTGCTGGACATGAATGGCCGGGGCGACTCGCAGCAGCACGACGAGTACGCGGCGCGCCTGTTCGACTGGTCGCTGAAGGAGTGGACGCACACGGTGCCGCCGATGACGGAGCCGTACCCGTCGGCCGACCAGATGGAGGCGTTCTACTGCAACGCCCTCAAGTGGGTGGGACGCGTGCGGGACTTCCAGGTCCCCACCGCGGACGGCTCGCTCGAGTTCGACTGGAACTGGAAGGCGATGTACAACCACGCGCTCTACACGGTGCGGCCCTTCCTGTATTTCCACTTCACGGCGGGGACGCGGCGCGTCGTGGTGGACGGCGTGGAGCCGATGGACCAGCCGGCCGACTCGATTCAGTTCTGGATGTTCGACGAGCTGTACCGGAAGACGATCCATCGCGACGCCGAGACGCTCGGCATGGAAATCTGCCTGCCCGTCTGGAAGCACCGCGCCTTCATCGACGCGCATCTCTACGACCACGCGGCGGTGACGACGCTGCTCCTGGTCACCACGGAGGAGACTCGCCTCGAGGACCTGCTGGCGCGCCGGGTCGCCGTCGGCGACATCGGGGCCACCGCCAACACCATCCTCGTGATGGGCAGCGAGCGCGTGGGCAGCCGCGTGGCGCGGATGCTGTCGGTCGTGAAGCATCGCGGCAGCGCGATGAGCGACGAGATCGTCGAGTACCGCATCGGGAGCGCCGGGCTCGAGCTCGGGTAGGGCGGTGGCGACCGCCGCCTGGCGCGCGCCGTTTCCCTGCATCGACGTCCACGTCCACCTCCATCCGCCGCGGCTCGCCGCCGCCATCGAGCGCCATTTCGCGGGCATGGGCTGGGTGGCCGCGCACCCGTTCGATCCCGCCAAGGCCGCGGCGACGCTGGCCGAGCGCGGCGTCGAGCGCTTCTGCTTCTTCTCCTACGCCCACAAGCCCGGCATGGCGCGCGAGCTGAACGCGTGGGTCGCGCAGACGGCCTCCACGCTGCCGGCGGCGGTGGGATTCGGCACGCTCCATCCCGACGACGCCGACGTCGACGACGTCGCCGCCGAAGCCACCGGCCGCCTGGGGCTGCGCGGCTTCAAGTTCCACCACTCGGTGCAGCGCTTCCACGTCGACGACGCGCGGCTGTTCGGGGTCTACGCCCGCGCGGAGGCGGCGGGCCACATCCTGGTCCTGCACGTTGGCACGATGCCCTATCGTGACGCGTTCACGGGCGTCGAGCGCTTTCGTCGCGTGCTCGCGCGCTTCCCGCGGCTCACCGTCGTGGTCGCGCACATGGGCGCCTTCGAGAGCGACGCGTTCCTGGCGCTGCTGGACGCGCATCCGAACCTCTACGTCGACACGACGATGGCGCTGGCGCCGGCCGCGCGACCTTACGTCGGCGCCGATCCCGCCGCCATCACCGACGACGCATTGATCCGCTACCAGGACCGCGTGCTGTTCGGCTCGGACTTCCCGCTGATCCCCTACGACTACGAGGAGGAGCGGCGGTGGGCCTGGGACCGCCCGCTGCCCGATCCGGTGCGCCGCAAGATCTTCCACGACAACGCGGCGCGGCTGCTCGACCGTGGCTGAGCTGCGCCTGGCGCGCCTGCCCCGCGCGCAGGCGGCGCTGCTGCGCATGGCGGCGGCGCTGGCGCCGGCCACGAGCGGCGCCGTGCTCGTCGGCGGCGCCATCCGCGACGTCTTTCTCGAGCGCCCGGCGGTGGATCTCGACGTGGCGGTCGCGCGCGGCGCCCTCGATCTGGCGCGGCGGTGTGCGGAGCGGCTCGGCGGCACGTGCGTGGTGCTCGACGCCGAGCGGGGCGCCGCCCGCGTCGTCGTCGACGGCCGGATGCTCGACGTGGCGGACTTCCGCGCGCCGACGCTCGAGGGCGACCTGGCGGCGCGCGACTTCACCGTCAACGCGCTCGCCGTGTCGCTGGCGGCGCTGGTGAAGCGCGGGCGCGCGCCGATCGTGGATCCCACCGGCGGTCTGGCCGACCTGCGCGCCCGGCGCCTGCGGCCGGCGGGGGCCGGCGTGCTGGCGGACGATCCGCTCCGCACGCTGCGCGCGGTCCGGCTGGAGGCCACGCTCGGCCTGCGGCTCACGCCGGCGGGCGCGCGGGCGGTGAGGGCGGCCGCCGGCGGCCTCGCCGAGGTGTCGGTCGAGCGCGTGCGCGACGAGCTGGTGGCGCTGCTGCACGCGGCCGACAGCGCCCGCGCGCTGCGGCGCGCCGACGCGCTCGGCGTGCTCGGCGTCATCCTGCCGGAGATCGAGCCGATGCGGCGCACCGCGCAGCCGGCGCCGCACCGCTTTCCCGTCCTCGAGCACACCCTGCGCGCCGTGGGCGGGTGCGATCGCCTCCTGCCGCGGCTGGCCGCACTCACGCCATACGGCGAGGAGCTGGCGGGGCACGTGGCCGAGCCGGTGGGCGGCGGCCTCACGCGGGCGACGACCCTCAAGCTCGCCGCCCTCCTGCACGACGTGTCGAAGCCCGAGACGCGGCGTCGCATCGGTGGGCGCGTCCGGTTCTTCGAGCACGACATCATCGGGGCCCGCCGTGCCCGCGCGATCGGCGAGCGGCTGAAGCTGCCGGAGCGCGCGGTGGCCATCGTGGAGCGGCTCGTGCGCCACCACCTGCGGCCGATGCACCTGGCCAGCGCGACCCGGATCACGCCGCGGGCGCGCTACCGCTTCTATCGCGATCTGCGCGAGGACACCCGCGACCTCTTGCTGCTGGTCCTCGTCGATGCGGCGGCCGTCACCGGCGCCTCCCCGGTCTCGGCGTGGCGCCGCTCACCGCTGGTGCGAGAGCTGATGCGCGGGTGGGCCGAGCAGCGGGTGGTGGCGGCGGCGCCGCCGCTCCTGCGCGGCGAGGATGTGATGGCGCGCTTTCGGCTGGAACCGGGACCACGCGTCGGCTGGTTACTCGCGCAGGCGCGCGAGGCGCAGGACCTCGGGCGCGTGGGCAGTCGAGAGGAAGCCCTGGCTTACCTTGACTCGCTCGTGGCCGGCCCGTAAAGTACCGGGACCACAAAGGAAATCCAACCCTGTATGCGGAGCCGAGGACCGTCTCTCTCAGCCCACCCGCGGGCGAGGTGGACACAGGGCTCCGATACAGAGGTGGACACTGCGCTCCGAGACAGAGGAGGGTCCGATGATTCACTGGCGAAGCGTTGTGGCAGTGCTCACCGTGCTGTTGCTGCCCGTCGCGGCCGTCGCGGCGCCGGCCGGCAAGGTGACGATCGCGCAGGGCGTCGATCCGACGACGCTCGACATCATGAACCAGCAGGAGACGCCGGCGTCGGTGATCGGCGCGCACATCTTCGAGGGTCTCGTCGAGCGCGACCAGAGCCTCAAGATCATCCCGGCGCTCGCGACGGAGCTGCCGAAGCTCGTCGCGCCGACGACGTGGGAAGTGAAGCTGCGCAAGGGCGTCAAGTTCCACAACGGCGAGGACTTCAACGCCGAGTCGGCCAAGTTCAGTCTCGAGCGCGTGAAGGATCCGAAGATGCGCGCGAGCTCCAACTTCCGCCCCATCGATCGGGTGGAGATCGTCGACTCCCACACGATCCGCGTGCACACGAGCAAGCCGTGGCCGACGTTCCTCAGCATCATGACGTTCGCCCAGGCGTCGATGTACCCGCCGAAGGCATATGCCGGCAAGGAGCCGGCGGACATCTCGCGGCAGCCCATCGGCACCGGTCCCTACAAGTTCGTCCGCTGGGCCAAGGACGAGGAGATCGTGCTGGAGGCCAACGGCGGCTACTGGCGCGGCGCGCCGAGCATCAAGACCGTCGTCTTCAAGCCGATCCCGGACGACGCCGTGCGCGTGGCCGCGCTCCAGAACGGTGAGGTCGACGTGGCGGTGAACATTCCGCCGCATCTGGCGAACCCGATCGCGAACCACCCGAAGCTGTTCCTGTCGACGGCGCCGTCGATCCGTACGATCCAGCTGATGTTCCAGACGCACGAGTTCGACGCGAAGACTCACAAGGCGACCGGCCCCTACAAGGGCCCGACGGCCGACAAGCGGGTGCGACAGGCCATCCAGTTCGCGCTCGATCCCGACGACATCATCAAGAACGTGCTCGACGGCAAGGCCATGCGCATGGCCACGATGCTGACGCCGATGCACTTCGGCTTCGACCCCGCGCTCAAGCCGATCAAGCAGGACGTCGAGAAGGCGAAGAAGCTCCTGGCGGACGCGGGTTTCCCGAACGGCCTCGAGCTCACGATGAACGGCCCGCAGGGGCGCTACGTCCGTGACAAGGAAGTCCTCGAGGCGGCGGCCGGTCAGCTGACGAAGGCCGGTTTCAAGCCCGTCATCCGGACCCACGAGTTCGTCGCCTACCTCAACAACCTGACGTACCAGCACAAGGGCGGCCCCGTGTGGCTCATCGGCTGGGGCACGCCGACCCTCGACGCCGAGACGATCTACGGCCCGCTGTTCACCGACGGCGCGAACCTGACGACGTACAGCAACAACGACATCAACGGGCTTTTCCCGCAGGCGCAGGTGGAGATGGACGAGAAGAAGCGGCGGGAGCTCTACCAGCGGATCAGCAAGATCTGGATCGAGGACGCCGCGGCCGCGCCGCTCTATCAGCAGCTCGACCTCTACGGCGCCAGCAAGCGGCTCAACTGGAAGGCGCGAAGCGACGAGCGCATCAAGGCCACCGAGATGACGCTGAAGGACGGGAAGTAGGGTTCCGGAGTAATATGGAGGACGCCGAGCGGCCGTAATTCAGTGGCAGAATGCCAGCTTCCCAAGCTGGACGTCGCCGGTTCGAATCCGGTCGGCCGCTCCATTGATTCGACGAGGGGTTACGGGCATGTAGTGCCGTAGCCCCTTTGCCGTGCATGGCCCACGCGTGCGTCCCTCCAGGACTTCGCCGCCGACGGATGGCGTGCATGCTGTGCCTCAGTTATCGGGATGGCTTCTGGAGTGGCCGAGAGGCAGCCGATCCTCGCCACTGAGCTCGCTTCAGTAGCGAGCCAACGGGGCGTTTTCTTGTAGTTCTTACCTTTTGCTCCGCAGGTAGCTTCCTATTTCGATCTTCTCTTTGTAAGATCGTCCGCGGCCGTGGCAAGAGTTGACCGCCGAACCGCGGAGGTGCCGATGAACAGATCCAGTACGCCAGGTCGTCGCAGGCAGATGATCGTGGGCTTCCTCGTCGTCGCGCTGGTCTTCTTCGGCTGGGGATGGGGGCTCGAGTCAGCCCCAGAGGCCGACGGGTTCTTGAGCAGTCACCCCAACAACTTTCCGCACCTCAACGCGGCCGGCTTCTCGGCCACGTTCAGCACCCAGGGTCTCGTCGATCTCACCACCGAGTATTCGCAGGCCCAGGGATCCAACGGTCGGAGCTGCCAGACGTGCCACATCCCGCAGCAGGCCTGGAGCATCAACCCCAATGCGATTCAGCTCCTGTTCAGCCTGACCGGTGGCACGCATCCGATCTTCAACCCGCTCGACGCCAACAATCCGGACACGGGGGATTTCACGACGGTGGCAGGGCGGCGGGCCGGCTACAGCATGTTGCTGAACCACGGCGTCTTCCGCCGAGGCGGCGCTCCCCGTGCAGACCGACAGTGGGACGTGATCGCCGTTGACGATCCCCACGGGTTCGCGAACGTCAACCGGATCGTGCAGTGGCGGCGCGTGATGCCGACGATCAACTTCCATCTGGGGAGCGCGACGGTCAACTGGGACGGTGGCAACAGCATCGGGGTGGACCAGCGCGGCGGACTCGAGAACCAGGCCAGGCGCAACGTGACGGGCGCTCAGCAAGGTCCTGCTCTTCCTGCCTTCCCTGCTCCCCTCCCACCACCCTTCGACGCGATCATCGACAACATCGTGGACTTCGAGACGTCCCTGTCGACCGCGCAGATCTTCTCGTTCACCGCCGGATCGCTCAACGCGGGTGGCGCCCAAGGGGGCCCCGAGTTGCTGTCGCGAATGACGAAGGTCAATGGGCGGTTCGATCTCTTCGACGCCTGGATCGGTTCGCGGATCCCCGGTCGCGCGCAAATCGCCCGGGGCCAGGAGCTGTTCAACAACGGCAACGGTGGGCCTACATGCCGGGGCTGCCACAGCTCCGCCAACAATGGCACCAGCTTCAATAACGTCCTCTTTAACATTCAGACCGCGTCGGCCGCGGTCCGCACCCCGGACCTGCCCCTCTATACGTTCTGCCGGCGCGTCACTCCAGCGGTCAGCTGCGTCGGTGATCCCACCGCGGAGACGATACAGCTGACGGACACCGGCCGGGGCAACGTCAGCGGGCTTTGGGGCGACCTCGGCCGCTTCAAGACCCCGACGCTCCGGGCGCTGTCCGCGCGAGCTCCATACTTCCACAACGGCATCGCCAAGACGCTCGAGGACGTGGTGCGCCACTACGAGACGCACGTGGGCTTCAACTTCACCGACGTCGAGCGGAATGACCTGGTGGCTTTCCTGAAGGCTCTTTGATCGCGATGACCGGGCTTCTCACGCCGCCGCGGGCGTCGGGAAGTCCGGTCACGCCCGACTCACGGCCGCTTCAACTGTACGTCCTCCAGCGGTCCCCGAGTACGCTCTCGGGATCAGCTCGATGCCACACCGGTGGCACATCGATTGCGGTCGATTCCGGCATGACGACCGGGCTGTTCCCTGAAACCGTGCGCCGAGTGCCACACAACACGGCCGGGGAAGTGAACGCGCGGATCAGCCGATAGACGCGCGCCAGCGTGGTGGCCGCCGCACGCGGGGGACCGGCCGCGATCGAGAACCGGCTGCGCACGCTGGACCGAGAGTGGGATATCGAGCGAACTCTGGAGGCCAACGCCGCGGCTGCCTCACTGCTCGGCCTGGCCCTGGGCGCACTCGTGGATCGTCGCTTCTTCGTATTCCCGGCGGTCGTCGCGGGCTTCCTGCTTCAGCACGCGCTGCAGGGCTGGTGTCCGCCGCTGCCGGCGTTCCGCAGGCTCGGCGTGCGGACGCCCAGAGAGATCGACGTCGAGCGAACGGCGCTCAAGGCCATGCGCGGCGACTTCGCGGCGGTACCGAAGATAGGGACCGAGCAACCGATAGCCGAGCAGGCAGCGAAAGCGCTGGCTGCCGCGGACGACTAGGCCGGCGAGGTGAGCGTCGCCCCGGCGGACCGCTTTCCGCTGTCGCCCGGCGTCATGCTCGGCATCGGTCTTGGCGGTTTCGTCGACGGGATCGTGCTGCACCAGATCCTCCAGTGGCACCACATGCTCACGAGCGCGGGCTACCCGCCCGACAGCGTGACGAACCTGACCATCAACACGCTGTTCGACGGTCTCTTCCACGCGTCCACGTGGGTTGCGGTCGCCGTCGGCCTCTACCTGTTGCACCGGGCCATTCGCCGAGGTCGCGCGTGGTCGGGGCGTCGGCTGGTCGGCGGCATGCTGATCGGCTGGGGCGGATTCAACCTGGTCGAAGGCATCGTCGACCATCATCTGCTCGGGTTGCATCACGTTCGAGAAGGCGCCGCGAATCCCCTGGTCTGGGACCTCGGCTTCCTGGTCTTCGGGGCGCTGCTGATGCTGGCCGGCTACGCGCTGGCCAGACGCGACGAGCGCGCCGCCGACGTACGCCTCCGGCGCGCGGCGTAAGGCAAGCGGAACCCTCTGCGTTGGCTCACGTGAGTCCGCCGTCCACCGCCATCACCTGTCCGGTGACGTAGCTCGCTCGGTCCGAGCACACGAACGCGACCGTCGCCGCCACCTCCTCGGGTCGGCCTGGGCGCCCGAGCGGAATGGCGCTGATCAGCTCCGCGCGAATCTCGGGTAAGAGGCCCGCGGTCAACTCCGTGTCCACGAAGCCGGCGGAGACGCAGTTGACGGTCACGCCGAGCGGGCCGACCTCGCGCGCGAGGGCGCGGCAGAGGCCGATGAGGCCGCTCTTCGCCGCCGCGTAGTTCGTCTGGCCGCGGCGGCCGATCAGCGCTGTCGGCGAGACCAGAAAGACGATGCGGCCCCATCGACGCGCGAGCATGGCGGGCAGCGCGTGGCGAGCGGCCAGGAATCCGCCCCTGAGATGGACGGCCATGACGTCGTCGAAGTCGCGATCGGACGCCTGCAAGAGCAGCCGGTCGCGCGTGAACCCCGCCGCGTGAACCATGACGTCGACGGGCTCGATGCGGTCGAAGAGCTCGGCGACCTGAGCCGGCGACCCCGCGTCGCAGCGGGTCAGCGAGATCGGCAGGCGCTCGGCGCCGACGTGGTCGCGCGCCGATTGTGCGGCGGCGTCGTCGTGGGCATAGGTGACGACGACATGGACGCCATCGCGGGCGAGCGCCCGCGCCACGGCGAGCCCGAGACCTCGGCTGCCGCCCGTGACGAGCGCCCGCCGGACCCCCGCCGGTGGCGACGACATGGCGCAGTCTAGGCGCCCGTCAGCGACGGATGCAAACACGACGGCCCCGCGCGACTATACTGGGCGCCATGTCGGGGTCCTCCGCCATCGAACCCAAGGAGGCGGACCGCGTGGCCGCGATGGTCGCGCGCCACCTTCCATCAGCCCTCGTCGCCGCCTGCGACGGGCGCTTCACGCGGTCCAATGCGTTGTTCGACGAGTTCGTCTACCGCCTCGCCGTGAGGGTCTTCTCCGAGACGGGCCTCGCCAAGGCAGCCGGGGACTGGGCGACCGTCGACGAGGCGGTGCGGCGGGCGGGTCTCGATCCGCACCGCGCGGCGGTGCCCGCGGGCTGGATGCTTCGCCATCTCGCCAAGCGCGGCGTCGTCGTCGCGCGGGAGGAGGCGGGCGGCGAAGCGCGATTCCGCACGGACGGCGTCAGCGTGCTCGATCCGGATCCGATCGCCGCCGAGCAGCGCCAGCACGATCCTGCGTGTCTTCCCTCGTACGTCCTCGCCGAGACGGCCGCGCGCGAGTACCCGGCGTTCCTTCGCGGTGGTCCCACCGGCGAGCAGATTTTGTTCGCGCCCACGCGCCTGCCGCTGTGGGTGAGCTACTTCTCGAACGACAACGTCCTCTATGCCGTGAACAATCTCGTCGGGGCGGTGGCCGTCGAGACCTGGATGCCGCGCCGGCCGGGGACAATCTTGGAAATCGGCGGCGGGCTGGCGAGCGGGGCCGCGGCCCTGCTGGAGCGTCTCTCCGCCTCCGGGCGCCGCGGTGACGTCCAGACGTATCGATTCACCGAGCTGGTGCCGGCGTTCCTGCGACGCGGCCAGCGGCTTCTCGAGACTCGGTTCGCCGGCGGTCCGCCCCTGACGTTCGCCCCACTCGACATGAACCGGCCGTTCGGCGAGCAGGGCGTCCCGCCGGCGAGCGTGTCGATCGTCTACGCGGTGAACACGCTGCACGTGGCGGACGATCTGGCGTTCACGCTGGGCGAAGTGCGGCGCGCGCTGGAGCCCGGCGGCCAGCTCATCGTCTCCGAGTGCATCCGGCCCTGGCCCGGCGACACGATCTACCCGGAGTTCGTCTTCAACCTGCTGGAGACGTTCCGCTCGCCGCGCCTGCACGCGGGCTATCGACCCAACGGCGGGTTTCTCACTCCCGAGCAGTGGGCGGCCGCGCTGGAGGCGACCGGGTTCGCCGACGTGCGCGTTCTTCCCGACGTCGCCCGGATCCGCGAGGACTTCCCGGGATTCTACGTCGCCGCCATCGGCGCGACGCGCGTTACTTGATCGCCAGCGACGCCGGCTCGATGCCGCGCAGGCCGTAGCGGCTCAGCAAGCGCAGGAGACCGCGGCTGTACGGTGACGTCGTCGCCGCGCCCGTTGCCTGGAGCGCGACCCGCCGCTCGATGTGATTCTGCATCGCCGTCTTCAGCGCACCCGGGCGTTCACCCATCCAGTCGCGCCCGGCTTGCAGCATCGCGAACATGTGCCCGTCGTAGAAATGGGCGATCAGCTCCAGCCAGGCGGACAGCATCGCGGTCTGCCCCGCCGCGTACGGACGAAACGCCGACGCCAGCTCGGTCGGTGACGGAGACGATCGCCGGCTCGGGTACGGAGTGAGCGCGTCCGCGATCAGCTCGGCCGATCGGAGGGCGACGAAGACGCCGGGAGACAGCATCGGATCGACGAAGCCGAAGGCGTCACCCGCCATGACCCAGCCCGCGCCGAAGCCGCGCTGCGAGATGAGCTGGTAGTTGGCGTAGGTCGCCGTGCCCGTCACGCGCCTGGCGTCGCCGGCGATCTTCGACAGCCAGGGATCCGTGGCGATCGCGCGCTGCAGCCGCTCTTCCGGGGTGCGTCCGAGCGAGGCGGCGTCATCCTGGCCGAGGACGATACCGACCGACAGCCGATCGTGGAGCGGAATGCACCAGCTCCACCCGCCTGCCGCGCCGCGCGCGATGAGCACCTGGCCGGGCGGCTCCTCCGGCCAGTTGAAGCTCTCGAAGTGCGCGAAGTGCGCCACGTCCTTGCGCGGCCCGAGACGGGCCGGAATGCCAAGCGTACGAGCGCCGAGCCTCGCCCGTCCGGTGGCGTCGACGATCAGGTCGGGCTGGCGACCGCCGAGGCTCGGCGCGGCGGCCAGCGTGCGAGCGTCGAGCCTCAGCTCGCCTCCGGTGCCGTCCGGCGTCCCCGTCTCGAGCCCCGCGTGCGTGACGACGCGATGGACGCCGACGGCCACCGCCCTGGCGACTATCGCGTCGTCGAATCGTGGACGGGCGATGTTGTAGGCATACGGAAAGATCGCCGGAGCGAAGCGGGCGAAGGTGAAGCTGAAGCGCATCGTGGGCGACCAGATGAAGGAGACGCCCGGCTTCACGGGTCCGCATGCCGCCGCGTCCGTCTCGAGGCCCAGGCGCTGCAAAATCGGGACGACGGCCGGCACCAGCGACTCTCCGACGAGGAGCTCCGGGCGCCGGCCATCGTCGAAGAGCGTGACTTCCGCGCCTTGCCGCGCCAGCAAGATGGCGAGCGCCGATCCCGATGGTCCCGCGCCGACGATCGCGACCCGCATCATGCGCGATCCGCGGCCACCCGGCTGTCGGCCGGCCGCCTCAAAAGCTTGCCCCCGGGCGTCTTCGCCGTCGCGTCGACGACCATGAACTCGGCGGGGACCTTGTACGGCGACAGCGCGCGCGCGCAGTGGGCTCTCAGCGCCTCGAGGTCCGGGTTCGGCGTCGTGAAGACCACTTCCGCCCGCGGGACTTGCCCGAGATGAGCGTGCGGCGTTCCGAACACGCGGGACTCCTTGATCCCCGGAAACGCGTTGATGCACTCCTCGACTTCCTCGGGAAAGAACTTGAGGCCCGCCACGAAGATGACGGCCTTCTTGCGACCCTGCAGGAACAGCGCGCCGTCCGCGTCGAGCTGCCCGATGTCGCCCGTGAGGAACCAGCCGCCGCGCTCGATCTGTTCGCGAAGGCGCCAGGGCGAGTAGTACGCGGAGAACAGGCCGTCGCCGCGCAGCCCGATCTCGCCCGGCGCTCCGGCCGGCAGGCGCTGGCCGTCGTCCGAGAAGACGGCGACATCGTAGCCGGGCACGACGCGTCCCACCGACCGGGCCGAGACCGCGTCGCGCCCCGGATTGATGCACGGCAGACCGGCCTCGATGATCCCGTAGGCCTGGCCGACGGGCACGCCGTACATCGACTCGAAGCGCTCCATCACCACCGGCGCGATGGGCGCGCTGGTCGAGAGCACCAGCCGAAGGCGCGTGAGCGGACCGGTCGCGCGGAGGTTGCTCATGCGCTCGAAGTGGAGTGGCGACGCGTAGAACACGGTTGCATCCAGCCGGCGGATCGCGTCGACGATCGTGGCCGGGAAGGTGTCGGAGCAGAGGAGCACGTGCGCGCCGGCCCGCACGTACGCGACGATGGTCACCGCGAAATGGTAGGCCAGCGGCAGCACCCAGAGGATGCGATCGTCCGCGGTGAATCGCAGCACGCGATCGGCGGCCTCCACCCTGGCCGCCGTCGCTTCGTGCGACAGGACGACGCCTTTCTGATTCGCCGTCGTCCCCGAGGTGAACCGGATGAAGGCCGGGTTCAAGCGCCCGAGCGCGGCGGGGCCTTCGACGTCACGCGCGAGCCACTGGAACGTGAACCCGTCGCATTCGCCGCCGGAGAGCGCCGCCCGAGCCGCCGGCGCGAGCGGGTCGGCCCTGGGCCAGGCGAAGCAGCCATTCAGCTCGACCTCGGTCGCGATCTTCGCCATCTCGGCCGGCGTGAGGTTGGAGGCGATGGGGACCAGGCAAGCGCCCGTGGCCAGTAGCCCGAAGGCGGCGGGCAGGTACGCCGTGTCGTTCGGCACGAGCAGGCCGATACGCTGGCCGGACTTCACGCCCTCGTCGACCAGGAACGCCGTCACCCGCTCGATCTCGCGACCGAGCTCGGCGTAGGTGAGCGAATGACCGGAGCGCACGTCGGTGACGGCCGGGCGCTCCGCGTACCGTCGCGCCGACGCGTGGGCGAGCTCGGCCAGGTTCACCGCGGCGTCAACCTCGGGCCGCCAGGCGGGCGGCGGCCCGGCCGATGGCCTCGCCCGTGGCCAGGCAGGTCCCGATGACGCGCGCCGAGCCCAGCGCTTCGTGGGTGGCGCTCATGCAGCGCCCGGCCATGAAGAGGTTCTCGACGTCGCGCGCGCGCAGGCTGCGGAGCGGGATATCGTACGTCTGCCCGTCCTCGAGGTACTCATAGGTTGCGCCCAGGCGTCCTTCCTCCCACAGCTCGATCGGCCAGCTCGCGCGCGCCACCGCGTCGTCGAACTTGCGGCCGGAAAGGACGTCGTCGCGGGTGAGCTGATATCGTCCGACCACGCGCCGGCTCTCGCGCACGCCGACCTGCGCCGCCACGTGGGACACGAACGCCCGCCCGAAGGCGGGCAGCGTCTTCAGATATTCGGTGACCGCGAGCACGCGGCGCCGGCCTTCCTGCTCCGCGGCGGTGAGAACGTCGGGCCGTTCCGACCCCTCGTCGGCGACACCGGCGAGCGCGAGCTTGCCGATGACTTCGCCCGGCTGCGACGACATGCCCAGCGTGAGGTTCGAGGCTCCTTTCGGCAGGAGTCCATCACGCTCCGCGGCGCCCAGCGTCCGGAGCAGCGCGAGCCGCGACCCCGTCCCGAGCGCTTCGACCTCCACCTGCTGGAGCACGAACACGAGGGCCGGGAGCTGGCGCTCCGACAGGGGAACCGTCTCCGTGGCGGCACCGGCGTGACGGGCGACCACGGCGTCGCCGCTCGTGTCGGCCACGACCGCCGGCCGCAGCTCCAGCGTGCGCTCCCAGGTCGCGATGCGCAGCGCCTCGATGCGCCCGGACGCGCTGTCCACGCCCGCGAGGTACGCGTGGAGGTAGACGTCGACGCCGGGCGTTGCGCCGACGATCTCGTCGGCGAGGCAGGCGAAGGCGAATGGCGTGTAGGGAAGGACGAACGTCCGGCCTCTCCGTACCGGCTTCTGGCAGCCCGGCATGGCGGCCAGCCGGCGCGCGAACGCCTCGGCGAAACCCTCGTTGAGCGGCTCGGGACTGCCCGAGGCCGAGCCGTGATAGAGCCCGCAGATCGTGCCGACCATCCCGGCCGTCGCCATGCCGCCGAGAAACCCGTAGCGCTCGACGAGCGCCGTCCGCGCGCCCGCGCTGCCGGCCGCCACGGCGGCCGCCAGACCGGCGGCGCCGCCGCCGACGACCACGACGTCGTAGGTCATGACGCCTCGACCCACTCCATGCCCTCGCGCACGGTCTCCACGATCCGCGTCACGTCGTCGTCGGTCACCACGCCCTCGAGCCACGCCACCACGAGGTTGCTTCGCCCCGCACAGCGGTTGAAGAATACCCCGATCCCCGGTCGCGGCGGTACGGCGGGAATGTGATAGGCGTTCACGACGCGAGCGCCGAAGCAGCGCTCCAGCGCGGCGGGGAAGTCCATGACGTCGGCGCAGTTGAACGAGAACGTCTCGCCGCCCGTGCGACGGAGCGCGCGTCGGACGAAGGGCAACGGACGGTACTGCAGGAAGTCCATGGCGATCTCATTGGCCTCGATCTGGCCCTCGCGCATGGCATCGGCAATCTGCTCGCGCAGCATGCTCGCCAGCCGCGGCACGTCGGCGGCGTCGGACGGCTTGAACCGCGCGAAGTGGAAGGCCAGCATGTTGCCGAAGGTCGGGCCCACGTCACCCTTCGGTCGCAGGTCGATGGCGACGGGCAGCAGGAACGGAATGTCCGGGACGCTCCGCCGCTCCCAGAGCCGGCGCATCGCCTTGCCGACCACGGCGAGGCGCCACCAGATCTCGCGCGTCAGGCGCGACTTCGCCGCGGGCTCGCGCTCCACGAACGCCACCTGCCGGAAGCGCACGCGTCCGGCGTGAGACGCCGGCGGCGAGACCGGCCGCACGCGTGGCAGCGTCCGCATGTACTCGAGGCTCTTGCGTGCCAGCCGGCCACGCTCCCGGAACGGCCGCGAATCGTCGGCGCGCACGAACGCAGGGACGACGCCACCCCAGGGCGCGTCGCCCGGGTGCCGGTCGAGATGGACGAGGTGATGGAGCAAGTTCTGCGCGCCGCGCGGGTCCATCAGTGGATGGAACCACGTCATGACGAGGACGCCGCCGGCGCTCATCGCCTCGGGCGCCCCGTCGACGATCAGAAATCGCAGCGGCGGATCGCGCGTCGGGTCGATGGCCGTGTTGACCTCGGTGTCGATCGCCTCCTGAAGCTCGGCCGGCGTGGCGACGGTGCGGCGGCGGACCGGCGGTGGGACCGACGCGCGGCCGTTCGCCGCCCAGTGCAGCTTGCCCCAGGGGAAGGGACGCCGCAGGCGGGCGGCCGGCCAGGGGCAGAACTGAAGGAACCGCTCGATGCTCTTGCTCAGGCGACCGGTGTCCACGGGGCCGTCGCAGTGCACGACCAGCACGGCGTTGCTGCTCGACACGCCGTGGCCGTTCGCGTGCAGCGCCATCAGCACGAGGTCGGCGCCCCGAAGCGGAAGCCGACGCGCTCGGGACCTCGCGCCGTGAATCTCTACGAGGGGCCTCGTCGCCGGCAGATATAGCGGGCGAGCGCCCGCGGAGACGCGAGGTTTTCCGCCACGAGATCCTCGTCCGGCATCCAGAACCCGAACTCCGCCTCCACGAAGAGCAGCACCTTGAGCAACGCCATGGAGTCGATCCCCATCAGCTCGAACTCGTCGTCGGGCCGGACGGAGCGGCCGCGGGCCATGATGTTGGCGTTGACGAACGCCGTGAGCGCGTGGGCGACGGCGTCATCCTCGAGCCCGGCCGGCGGATTCCCCGTCGACATTCCGGATAGAAACTACAACTCCCGGGGAGCCGAGGTCAACGATCCTGGCGTAGAATCGTTCTACTCGTGGCCAGACGTCGGCGTGTGCTCGCGATCGCGGCGATGCTCCTCGCCGCCGTCGGGACGGCGGTGTTCCTGGTGAGCACCTACTGGATCTCCGCGCCGTCCCTGGACGTGGCGCTGCTGGCCGCGCCTCCGCCGCCGGCCATCCGGTTCGGCGTCGATACCTTCGCCTTCGCGAACGAAAACCGGACGATCTACCGCGGCAAGCCGGACCTCTATCCGAACTGGTGCTTCGTCATGGCCGGGGCCGTGAACCAGTTCCAGCGCTTCGCCCGCTTCGACCCGTCGGCGCCGCGCGTGGCGCCGGCCGAGTACACGGCGCGCGTCCGCCGGATCACGGCCCGTTCTCCCTGGCGAGAGGCGTTGCTCCCCGCCGAGCGGATCGTCATTCCCGGCTACGCCAGCCTGAACGAATTCTCCAGGGCCGAAGAGCGCGCGGTGAAGGCGGGGCTCGGCGATCTCACGGCGCGGTTCTTGAGCTGGATCCACTGGACGAACTGGCGTGTCGTCTATCCCATGCCGCCCGCCCACCAGGAGGGCGTGGCGCGCGAGACGCTGGCGGAGCTCCACGCGGGCCGCCCGGTCCAGTGGCTCATCACCAATCTGCCGACCATCGAGCTGAATCACACGGTGATCGTGTACACGTACCGGGATGCGGGGCCCCACGTCGACTTCATCGTGTACGACCCGAACGATCCGGGCGTGCCCGGCACCATTCGATTCGATCGGCAGTCCCGGCGGTTCGCGTCTACCCGCGTCTACAACACCAGCGTCGGTCCGATTCGCGCCTTCCGGATGTACTTCTCCCCGCTGCTGTGACGGGCCGTCACGCCGTCCTGGACGGCCGGCCGACCTGGACGCCGAAGCGCTGCTCGACCACGTGGGTGACGCCCGAGAAGTCCTGTCCGCCCCAGCGCGTCTTTGCCTCCGCGTAGGCCGCCAGCGTCTGTCGCAGGATGGCCATGTGCTCGAGGTCGGCGCCGGCCATGGCGGCTGCAAGGGCGACGTCCTTGTGCATCAGCTCCACCGTGAAGGTGGCCTCGTAGTGACCCTCGACCACGCGCATCACGCGGCGGTCGAAGTACGTGGAGTACGCCATGCCGCCGCCCTTGCACACCACCTCGTAGTACGTTCGCGGATCGACGCCGAGCCTCGTGCAGAGCGCGAGCGACTCGGCGACGGCAACCGCGTTCACGGCGCCGAGCGCGTTGTGCAGGAGCTTGATGCGGTTGCCCGTGCCCGACGGGCCGACGTACATCGTCAGCCGTCCCATGACCTCGAGCAGCGGCTGCACCGCCGTGAGCGACTCGCGATCGCCCCCGACCATGAAGAACACCTCGCCGCTCTCCGCCTGCGGCGAGGAGCCGAGCATCGGCGTGTCGAGATGCGACACGCCGCGCTCCCGGGCCGCCGCGTGGATCTTCTGGGACACCTCGGGCCCCACCGTCGAGCAGTCGCAGGTGATCGAGCCCCGCCGGGCGCCGGCGAGAATGCCGGACGGGCCAAGGTACGTGTCGGTGACGATCTCGTTGTTCGGCAGCGCCGTGAACACCACGGCGGCGTGGGCGGCAACGTCCCGCGGCGTCGCGTGGGCGGTGATGCCGGTCACGCTCGCCGCTCGCTCGAGCGCGTCCGTCGCGACGTCGAAAGCGTGGACGGCGTGGCCCTTCGCCGCCAGGTTGCGGGCCATCGGGAACCCCATCCGGCCCAGTCCGACGAAGCCGATCTCGCGTGTGGTCATGGTCGCCTCCTATAGAAATGGGGGGCCCCGAAATGGCCCCCCATACCCCCCGACGCTCGCACCCGCCCCGGCGCAGCCGGGGCGGTCCTCGGACGCCTGACCACAGTGTGTCTCAGGACACTTTGCGCTGCTGGTGCTGCTGCTCGGAGGAGCGCTCGACGCGGCCTTCCTTGATCTCGCCGCGCCAGGCCCCAGTCTCGCGCCCGCGGCTCTCGATGAACTCCTTGAAACGCTGGAGATCGCCCTTGACGCGCGTCTTCACGACGCCGAGCGCGTCGCCCACGTTCTCGACCACCCCCTGGGGATCATAGTCCAGCTGGAGCATCGCCTTCGTGCGGGTGTCGTCGAGCCGATGGAAGGTGACGACGCCGGCATTCCACGGGCCGGACCGGCTCGTCCATGCCACCCGCTCGTCGGGGAGCTGCTCGGTGATCTCGGCGTCCCATTCCTTGAGCTTGCCGCCGATCTCGGCCTTCCAGTGGAGTCGCTTGTCGTCGAACTGGCGCACTTCCTTCACGCCTTCCATGAAGCGCGGGAACTCCTCGAACTGCGTCCACTGGTTGTACGCGACGCGGACGGGAACGCTGACCTCGATGGACTCTTCGATGCTGGCCATTGCTGCCCTCCTCACTGACTTGGATCCGGATGTAGAGGGGTGGGCAACTTCGGTGCCAGCGAATGGCCCCCCACCGCTCGGGAGCGCCCGGCAGGCCGCGATGTCAGTGGGAGTGCGGCAGAAAGCGCTCGAGGAGCGCGCGCATCTCGGCGCTGTTCGACTCGCGGGCGCCGAACGCCATGCCGACGGCGTGGCCCCCGGGGCGGATCAGGAAGGTCGCCGGCAGGCCGGTCACCCGCCAGGCCTGCGCGGCTTTGAGGTCGGCGTCGAGCAGGATGGGGAAGGTGAGGCCGAGACGGCCGACGTAGGGATCGAGCAGCGGCCGGGGCGCGTCGCGGTCGACGGAGACGCCGAGGACGATGAGCCCGCGATCGCGATACTGCTGCCAGAGGGCCTCCAGCGTCGGCATCTCGGTGAGACACGGCTGACACCACGTCGCCCAGAAGTTCACGACCACGAGCTTGTCCCGATGATCCGACAACGCCGTGCTGCCCCCGTCGAGCCTCGGCAGCTTCAGCGGCGGCGTCGCATGCCCCTCGCGAAGCTCGGTAACCCCCGCCCGCTCGAACGCATCGAGCTCCACCGGCTCGTGCGTCGCATGATGCCCCCCATCCTGCCCCGCCCTCCGCACGGGCAGCGCCCAGACAAGCCCCCCGACAAGCACGACCGCAAGAATCACGCGAACGACCTGCGACCGTCCGCCGTCCGCGAACCGAAAACGCGGCGCCCAGCTCCTCATCGCGCCCAGATGATATGCCCCTTTCGAGCGCCGGCTTTGCCGGCGCAATCCTGTTCTAGGGGGAGGCAGGGAGGAGCACGCCATAGGCGTGCGACGACCGCCGGAAGGGGGACGAAGTCCCCCTCCGGGTATTAAACGCCGAGTTTCTCGCGGGTCACCGGGCTGTCGCGGAGCTCGCGCGAGGACGCTTCGAACACGATGACGCCCTTCTCCATGATGTACCCGCGGTCGCACACGCTGAGCGCCACGCGCGCGTTCTGCTCGATGAGCAGCACGGTCACGCCGAGCCGCTTGAGCTCGGCCACCATGTCGCGGATGTGGCGGATGAACGCCGGGGCCAGCCCCTGGGTCGGCTCGTCCATGAGCACGATGCGCGCGCCCGCCATCATGACGCGGGCGATCGCGAGCATCTGCTGCTCGCCGCCCGACAGCGTCTTGCCGGGCTGCTCCAGCCTCTCGCGCAGCCGCGGGAAATGCCGGAAGACCTCGTCGAGCCGCTTCGCGCGAAGCTCGGCCGTTCGCCGCGGCACGGCCGAGAGACCCAGCTCGAGGTTCTCGCGCACGGTCAGGCCGGGAAAGATCCGGCGATTCTCCGGCACCAGGCCGACGCCGAGACGGGCGATGTCGTGCGGCGTGAGGCGCGTGAGGTCGTGGCCCTCGAACTCGATCGTCCCGCGCCACGGCTTCAGGAAGCCGATGATCGTCTTCATGAGCGTGGTCTTGCCCATGCCGTTGCGGCCGAGGAGGGCCACCGCCTCGCCCTGCCGGACCTCCAGCGACACGCCGAAGAGAATCGGCGTGGCTCCGTAGCCGGCGTGGACGTCGCGCATGCGAAACACCTCAGTCGTCCGCCCCGCCCAGGTAGGCGTCGATGACGCGGGGATCGGTACGGATCTGCTCCGGCGTCCCCTCCGCAATCTTCTCGCCGAAGTGGAGCACGGCCACGCGATCGGAGATGCCCATCACCACCGACATGTCGTGCTCGATGAGGAGCAGGGTCAGGCCCCGGTCGAGGACGATGCGCCGGATCAACGCGGTGGCGTCGCGCGTCTCTCCCGGCGTCATCCCGGCCGTCGGCTCGTCGAGCAAGAGCAGCTTCGGCGCCGTCGCCAGCGCGAGGCAGATCTCGAGATAGCGCTGCTCGCCGTGCGAGAGGTTCTCGGCGAGCTCCTCGGCGCGGCCCGCGAGGGCGAACGCCTCCAGCAGCTCCCGGGTGCTCGCGTCGACGTCGGGCCGGCGCCAGAGCGAGCGCAGCCGTCCAGACTCCGGCGCGCGGGACTGCGCCGCCACGCGCACGTTGTCGAGCACCGAGATCTCGGGGAACACGTTGGTGATCTGGAACGTCTTCGCCAGCCCGCGCCGGTTGACCTCTTCCGGCGGCAGGCCGGTGATGTCCTCGCCGGCGAACCGCACGCGCCCGGTCGTCGGCCGATGCAGGCCGGAGATCACGTTGAAGAGGGTCGACTTGCCGGCACCGTTGGGGCCGATGACGGAGAAGATCTGACCGGGCGAGACGGACAGGCTCACCCGGCTCAGGGCGGACAGGGCGCCGAACTGCTTGCCGACGCCGTCGACTTCGAGAATCACGCGGGCACGCGGGAGCGGCGGAGACGGACCAGCCGGCGAAGGCCCAGCAGTCCGCGCGGCATGAAGAGCACGATGACGACGAGCACGGCGCCGATGACGAGGAAGTACCAGTCCACGACCGACGAAACCTTGTCCCGGAGCAGGGTGAAGAAGGCGCCCCCGATGATCGGCCCCACCAGGGTGCCGAGGCCGCCGATCATGACCGAGATGATGAACTCTCCCGATTCCGTCCACACCATCAGATCCGGCGTGGCGAAGGCCGAGCGGATCGGATAGATGGCGCCGCCGATCCCGGTGAGGAGCGCGGAGATCATGCAGGCGCCCATCTTGTAGCGCTGCACGTTGTAGCCGAGGAAGCGCGCCCGGTCCTCGTTCTCGCGGATGGCCACCAGCACGCGGCCGAAGTGCGAGGCGACGAGCACGCGGCAGACCACCCACGCGAAGAGCAGGTAGACGAGCACCAGGTAGTACTTGCGCGCCGGCGTATCGATGAGGACGCCGGGAAAGAGCGCGGCGTCGGGCAGGCCCTGGATGCCGTCGGAGCCGCCGAACGTCTGCGTGTACCGGAAGAAGGTGTACACGACCTCGGCGAAGATCAGCGTCAGCAGCGCAAAGTAGATGCCGCGCCGCGCCGTCGCGAAGTAGCTGACCACCAGCGCGTACAGCCCGACCACCAGCACGGCGGCGCCGATGCACGCCCACACCGACAGGACGCCCCGCTCGAGCAGCACGGCCGTGGCATACGCGCCGAGCCCGTAGAAGGCCGCGTGGCCGAACGACACGAGGCCCGTGTAGCCGATCAGCAGATCGAGGCTCATGGCGATGGCGCCGAAGAGCAGCGCATCGAAGGCGAGCAGCAGGTAGTACCGCGAGACGCCCGGCACGAACGGCACCGCCGCCAGCACGGCGAAGACCATGAGCACGCGCCAGTTCAGGGCACTACTCAAGGACTCCCTCCCGTCCGAAGAGACCGCGCGGCCGCACGATGAGGACGACGATCATGATGCCGAAGATGGCGATCGCCACGCGCTGCGGGTTCATCCACAGGGAGAAGAGGCTCTGCGCGACACCGATGATGAACGCGGCCGCGACCGAGCCGCCGAGCGAGCCCATGCCGCCCAGGATGACGACGATGAACGCGAGCAGGATCATCTCCACGCCCATTTGTGGATAAACGGTGAACACGGGCGCCAGCAGGAGGCCGGCGAGGGCGGCCAGCGCGCCGGAGGCGGCGAAGGTCAGCGTGAACACGCGGCGGACGTTGACGCCGAGGCCGTCCAGCATCTCGGCGTCCTGCACGGCCGCGCGCACGATGATGCCGGCGCGCGTGCGCGTGAAGAACAGCCAGATGGCCAGCAGCACCACGGCCGAGGCGGCCAGCAGGAACAGACGGTAGTCGGGATACGTCATGCCGAGCAGCGGCGTCGAGCCGGGAAACGGCGGCAAAATCCGCCGCATGTCGCCGCCCCAGAGCTGCCGGACGCCCTCGCGGAACACGAGCGCCAGCCCGAACGTGAGGATGAGCCCGTACAGCGGCTCGCGGTGATAGACCGGGCGGAGCGTGGTCACCTCGGTGACGGCGGCGACGAGCCCGACGAGCACCGGCGCCGCCAGCAGCGCCGTCCAGAACGAGCCGGTGGCCGCGATGACGCCGACGCCCGCATACGCGCCCAGCATGAACAGCTCGCCGTGCGCGAAGTTCATGACGCCCAGCAGCCCGAAGATGACGGTGAGGCCGAGCGCCAGCAGCCCCAGCGCCGCCCCGAACACGAGGCCGTGCAACAGCTGCGGCAGCAGAACCGCGAGCAAGTAGTCCACGAGCCCCGCACTATACAGCAGAAGGATTCACGGAGATGGCTTCCGCGGATGGTGAGGAATACCGCGACGGGTAGGGCGGGGTCGCCGGCAGGGGGCCGGCGTCGCGAGGGCCGTGTTTCGGGTACGGCGTCGGATCCGGCCAAGAAGTGGTGCACGCAGGCAGGCGCACCGCTGAGTCGATTTGCGTGCCCGAGCGAGGCCGCCCCCTGCCGGCGACCCCGCCCGGGTAGCAGGACGCTAGTTCTTCTTCTTGATCTCCCAGGTGAAGCCCTCGACCGGATCTTTGCCGACCATGGGGTCGCCGATCGTGTCCTTGCCCTCGATCCGCGCGATCGGGACGTTCTTGCCCTTCTCGACGCGGTAGAGGTGCATGTCCATCACGACCTGGTGGTCTTCCTTGCGGATGCACTGCTTGCCGATGTGCGTGTTGTCCAGGCACATCCCCTCGAGCGTCGCCGCCACCTTGTCGGCGTCGAAGCTCTTCGCCTTCTCGACGGCGGCCGCCCAGAACATGACGCCGTCGTACGCGCCGGCCATGATGTTGCCGTCGACGCCGAACTTTTTCTTGAACCGCTCGTTCACCGACTGCATGTTGCGGTCCGGGTTGAACGCCGAGTAGTGGGCGAGCTGGACGAAGCCCTCCATCGACTCCGCGATGGACGGCAGATCTTGCTGGAGCAGGAAGCAGTCGATGCCGGCCAGCTTGTACTTCTTCGTCATGCCGAACGAGTGCAGCTGCGTCATGAGGCGGAGCGAGTCGGTGCCGGCGAAGGCCAGGAAGAGGACGTCCGGGTTGCTCTGATTGATGGCGCCGAACCACGGGCTGAAGTCCTTGGTGTCGAGGGG
>DATBJF010000099.1:0-68581 GCA_036556545.1 Candidatus Methylomirabilota bacterium | reverse complement strand
TCGGCCACCCCCCCGGTGGCCGACCACGACTCCACGCGCCAGTCGCGCGCCGGCACGATCGCCACGAAATTCATCAGGCGCCCCCCGGCGCCGACGTAGTAGTGCACGAAGTGTCGCTCGGGGCCGAGCCAGCCGTTCGAGTAGCGCGGGAGCCCGAGGCGCTGGAGGCGTTCGGCGGGGACGAGGCCGCGATAGGCGATGCTGCCCGAGAAGCGCGGCGACTCCGGGCCGAGGAGGAGCGCGCGCACCGTGGAGTGAATGCCGTCGGCGCCGATGACCACCGGCGCCCGGGCGTCGACACCGTTGTCGAACGCGAGCGTCACGCCGCCCGCGTCCTGCGCGACGGCCACGCAGCGGTGGCCGAGACGCACCACGCCGGCCGGCAGCGCCTCGGCCAGGACGGCCAGCAGGTCGGGGCGATACAGATGGTAGTAGGGCGCGCCGAAGGTCCGCTCGCACGTCTCGCCGAGCGGCTGGCGCAGGAGGATGCGGCCGTCCTGCCAGCGCTTGTGCTCGATGGCCTCCGGCTTCACGCCCACGCGCGCGAGCGGCGCCGCGAGGCCGAGACGATGCAGCAGCCGCGTCGCGTTCGGCGCCAGCTGGATGCCGGCGCCGACCTCGCGCAGCCCGTCGGCCTGCTCGTAGACGGCCACGTCGAGGCCGGCGGCACGCAGCGCGAGGGCGGCGGTCAGCCCGCCGATGCCGGCGCCGACGACGATCGCCTGCATCGGCGGTGACGACTCAGCTGCCGGCGGCGGCGTCCGCCTTCTTGAAGTGCTCGTCCGTGAACCCGTAGAGAGTGGCGCCGCCCATGAAGATCTTCGCCGCCGTCTCGCGCGACACCGTCTTCAGAAGGTTGTTCGAGACGTTCGGGAAGTTCGAGTCGAAATGCGGATAGTCGGTCGAGATGCACATGCGGTCGGCGCCGATCAGCGACGCCGTCGCCTCGATCTCCGGCTCGCTTCCCTCCACCGCCGCCCAGCAGTTGCGCCGGAAGTACTCCTTCGGCGTCAGCGAGAGATAGGGCGCGTGCGTCTCGCGATACTGCGGATAGTCCCACTCGATCCGCGAGAGCAGCCCCGGCGCCCACGAGTTCTGGGCCTCCAGGAACCCCACGCGCAGGCGGGGATGGAACTCGAACACGCCGCCGATGATCATGGCGATGAGCGCCTGCTGCATCTCGATCCAGTGGCTGGCGACGTGGCGGTAGAAGCGGTTCTCGCCGTAGAGCGTGTTCATGTGCGAGTACCAGGCGCCCGTTCCCTCGTGGAAGCCCCACGTCACGTCGAGATCTTCGTGCAGCGTGTAGAGCGGGTCCCAGTAGTTCGAGTGCCAGTAGTGGCCGTTGACGAGATTCGGGCGCATGAACGAGCCGACGGCCCCCAGCTCGCGCACGCAGCGGAGCAGCTCCCGACACGCGAGGTTCACGTCGTGCGGCGGCAGCATGGCCACGAACTTCAGCCGCTCCGGGCTGAAGCGGGTGAACTCGTGGATCCAGTTGTTGTAGGCCTCGCAGAGGGCCAGCGAGAGCTGCGGGTCCATGCCGTCGCGCGCGAGGAGGCTCAGCCCGGTAGTCGGGAAGAGGACGGCGATGTCGACGCCCTCCATCTGCATGCCCATCACCTGGGCCTCGGGATCGTACTTGCGCGTGATGGCGAAGTCGAGCCGGCCGGTGATGCGAGAGCCCGAGAGCGGCTGGCTCTGGTTCGCGGTGTCGCCGGGCTTGCTCTTCTTCCGGTATTGCTGCAGCTCGGCATCGCGCGTGTTCGGCAGCCCGTCGATCACGATGGTGCCGCGCACGGGCCGGCCGTCCTTGCCGAGGGGCAGGATCACGCGGTCGCGGAAGCGCTTGTCGAGGTAGCGCTCGAACAGGTCCGGCGGCTCCATGATGTGCATGTCGCAGTCGACGAACCGCATCCCGTCCTTCATGACGTCCTCCTCGCCCGAGGCGGTCAGTTCTTGTACGAGGGATCCAGCCGATCGAGCCGACGCAGCAGTCCCGGCCACACGCGTGGGCCCTGGCGCTGCCGGGACACCGCCTGGTCGAGCACCTCTTTGGGCACGGGGATCAGCTCGCCGCCGCCCGCCTGCGCGCGCACCTGGATGGTGCACGACGCCTCGAGGTAGTACATCGCCACGAACGCCTCGGCCACCGTCTCCCCTACCGTGAGCAGGCCGTGGTTGCGCAGGATGAGCGACGACTTGTCGCCCAGGTCGGCGACCAGGCGCGGCTTCTCGTCGTCGTTCAGCGCCGGGCCCTCGAAGTCGTGATAGCCCAGGCTCGACAGCGAGAACATCGAGTGCTGCGAGATGGGCAGAAGGCCGGCGCGCTGGGCGGACACGGCCACCCCGTTCAGCGTGTGCGTGTGCATCACGCAGCGGGCGTCGTGGCGCGCGGCATGGATGGCGCTGTGGATCACGAAGCCGGCCGGATTCACCTCGAACGGCGAGTCCTGCACCTTGCGGCCCTGCAGATCGATCTTCACCAGGCTCGAGGCCGTGATCTCGTCGAAGAACAATCCGTAAGGATTGATGAGGAACTGGTCCTCGGCGTCCGGCACCCGCAGCGTGATGTGGGTGAAGACGAGATCGTCCCATTTGTACGACGCGACGAGACGGTAGGCAGCGGCGAGGTCGATGCGCGCCTCCCACTCGGCGGCCGAGACCTTGCCCGCCAGCGACGGGATGTTCATCGGATGTCCTTTCTCTGCGGCAGGTCGTACAGCCTGCACACGTTCTCGAACGTGATCTTGCGGCGCACCCGCTCCGGGATGCCCGCGAGGTTCTTCTCGATGGTGGCGTGCGACTCGGGCCAGATGCAATCGGGGTGTGGGTAATCAGCGCCCCAGATGATGTTGTCTTCCCCGATGAGAGGAATGATCGGTTCCAGAAACTGATCCTGTTGGTACGTCACGAATCCCTGTCTTTTGAAGTAGTCGCTCGGCTTCAGCGAGAAGTTCAGGCCTCGCGTCCGATCGTAGTACTCCGTGTCGAGCCGGTCGAAGACGTAGGGCAGCCACGTGACGCCCGACTCGCCGAGCACGAAGTTGAAGTCCGGATACTTCTCGCACGCGCCGGAGGCGATCAGCGACACCAGCACCTCCATGGTGTCGAGCTGGAAGAGCGTCGAGCGGACCAGCCGCCACTGGAGGTTGTACTCCTTCTCCATCTCCGGCGTGTCCGGCGCGCGCAGCGCCTTGAAGCCCGTCGAGTGGAAGGAGATCGGGAACCGGCACTCGGCGGCCGCCTCCCACAGCGCGTACCAGTCGTGGTGGTACAGCGGCGGCGACATCCGCTTGAAGGCCAGGTCCCCTCCGCGCAGCCCCATCGCCGCGCAGCGTCGCACCTCGGCCGCCGCGTCCTTGGGATCGGTGTTCGGGATGATGGCGAGCGGGAACACCCGCGTCGGGTCCGAGCGCCGCGCAAACTCGGCGGCCCAGTCGTTGTAGATCTTGTTCGCCCAGCTCCGCTGCTCGGCGCTGGCGATGAGGTCGTTGATCATCAGGCAGCCGTACACGACCTCCGCCTCCACGCCGTCGCGGTCGAGGTCGACCAGCCGCAGCTCCGGCGTGGTCGGCCGGGGCCGGATGCCCGGCGTGTTGCCCCACTCGAACCCCAGCTCCTTCATCTCGTCGATGTGCCCGAAGGCCCCCTTCTGGTACTTGAGGAAGCCCGGTCCGACGCCGTTCCACATCCCCCGGTCCTGGGCGTCCACGAACCAGTGGAGGCCGTCTTCGAGCTCCTCGACGCGCGGCACCATCAGCTTCCACTTGGCCGGCGCCTGCGACGACCAGAGGTCGGGCGGGCAATAGGTGAGGTCGATGTGGTTGTCGCCGGAGATCAAGCGATCTTGCATGGCGCGCTCTCCCTTGCGCTGGGGTCACCGCGCGATCAGTGGCGAGAGAGTAAACCCGTTCGGAGCCGAACGCCACTCGCGCGCGCGACCCCAGGCACTCGCGCTGGCGCCTGGAGAGGCGTAGGCTCCTCAGCCACACGAAGAAGGGAGGGAAGGCAACGCGCAAGACCCGCTTCGATCCCAAACCGACCGGAACGAGCGGAGAGCCGCCATGTCGACGACGCAAGACAACGTCAAGGTCATCCGTCAGATGTTCGAGGCCTGGAACGGTCACGATCCCGACCGCCTGGTGAGGCTTCTCGACGAGAAGTTCATGACCGAGAGCGACACGGTGCCGTCGCCGATCCACGGACGCGAGGCTGGGCGCCAATTCATGCAGATCTACCTCAAAGCGTTCCCTGACCTGCACCTCGACGTCATCCAGATCCTCGCCGATGGCGAGTTCGTCGTCAGCCGCTGGACCGCCAAGGGCACTCACCGGGGCGAGCTGATGGGCATCCCGGCCACGAACCGCCGGGGCATCATCAACGGCTGCACGGTGAGCCAGGTGCGGAACGGCAAGATCGTCCACGAGTGGCTCTTCTGGGACACCGGCCATCTGATGAAGCAGCTCGGCGTGGCGAAGTAACCGGCCCGCGGGCGCGGCCTCGGCCGCGCCCCGGCCGATCGGGTTCTGAGATAGAGTGTCGGCCGGAGGATCGACGCGATGAGCACCGGCCTGACACCCACGCTGATGAAAGACATCAACGCGGCCTTCAACAGCCGCGACGTCGACCGCATCATGAGCTTCTTCGCCGACGACGCCACCTTTCTCATGGCGCGGGGGCCGGAGCCCGAGGGCCGGCGGGTCCATGGCAAGGCCGCCATCCGCAAGGTCCTGGCCGAGCGGTTCCAGGTCATTCGCGACATGCGCTGGGACCACGTGGACGCCTTCATCACCGGCGATCGCGCGGTGACGGTGTGGATGGTCACCGGCACCGGCACCGACGGCGAGAAGCTCAACTATCGCGGCTGCGATCTCTACCAGTTCCGCGGCGACAAGATCCTGAACAAGGACACCTACTGGAAGCTCGTGGAGAACCGGGAGCGCCTATGAAATTCACCTGGTTCAACCTGATGCCGTGGCCCTACCTGCCCGACCAGTTCCGCGAGAAACACCGCTCGGTGTGGGTCGACATCCCGAACACGCTCTACGACCCGCGCAAGGGCCATCACGTCTACCACACCTATCTCGACCAGCTCGAGTACGCCGACGCGCTCGGCTTCGACGGCATCGGCTGCAACGAGCATCACCAGAACGGCTACGGACTGATGCCCTCGCCGAATATCATCGCGGCGACCCTGACCAGGAGAACATCGAGAGCAGCGATCTGCGTCATTGGCAACTCGATCGCCGGCTACAACCCTCCTATCAGAGTCGCCGAGGAGTTCGCCATGCTCGACGTCATGTCGGGCGGCCGGCTGATCGCCGGCTTTCCGGTCGGCACCCCGATGGACACGAACTTCTGCTACGGGCAGATCCCGGCCCTCACCCGCGACAAGTATCGCGAGGCGCACGACATGATCATGAAGGCGTGGGCGAGCGACGAGCCCTTCGCCTTCGACGGGAAATACAATCAGCTGCGATGGGTCAATTGCTGGCCAAAGCCCATTCAGAAGCCGCACCCACCGATCTACATCCCGGGCGGCGGCTCCATCGAGACGTGGGACTTCTGTCTCGACTACGACTACAACTACTCGTACCTCTCGTTCTTCGGCTACCTGCGCGGCAAGTCGCTGCTGGACGGCTACTGGGAGCGCGTGGCCAGCCGCGGCAAGGACGAGTCACCGTACCGCGCAGCCTTCGCCCAGATCATCTGCGTGGCCGACACCGACGCGGAAGCCGAGGAGCTCTACGCAGAGCACTGCCTCTACTTCTTCAACCGCTGCCTGCACATCTTCCCGCCGTTCGCCGATCCGCCGGGGTATCGCACGATGGCCACCGTGAAGTATGGCGCGCTGTCGCAGCTCACCCAGGCCCGCCAGAAGATCCTCGAGAACCTCACGTGGAAGCAGCTCCTCGACGAGCGCTTCGTGATCGCGGGCAGCCCGGAGACGGTGCGCCAGCAGCTCGAGGAGTGCATCAAGGGGCTGCGCATCGGCCATCTCTTCTGCCTGTTCCACAACGGCGACATGCCTGACTGGAAAGTGCGCCACTCCTCCAGGCTGTTCGCGGAGAAGGTGATGCCCCGGCTGCGCGACCTCTGGCCGGAGTGGAAGCACGACGAGCGCTGGTGGATGCATCCGATGGACGAGCGCCTTCGCCCCGAGGAGCGGCGGCCGGGCGCCGAGAAGCAGGAGCGCGAGGAGTGGCCGCGATGAAGTGGCAGAGCGTCGACACGCGCAAGGGCACGCGCTGTCGCGTCCTCGAGGGTGGCCGCGGGACTCCGCTCGTCTTCTTCCACAGCGCGGGTGGCCTGTTGCCCGACAATCCGTTCCTCGAGCGGTTGGCGGAGACCTACCACGTCTTCGCGCCCGAGTGGCCCGGCTATGGCGACTCCACGGGCGAAGACCTCCTCGAGGACATGCTCGATTTCGCGCTCCACGGCTGGGACGTGATCGATGCGCTCGGCCTCGGCCGGCCGCACGTTGCCGGGCACTCGATGGGCGGCATGATCGCCGCCGAGATGGCCTGCCTCGCTCCGCGCGACCTCGGCAAGCTCGTGCTGGCCGCGCCGGCCGGTGTGTGGCTGGACGAGCACCCGATCCCGGACATCTTCGCGCTGCTGCCGTTCCAGCTCGCCGAGCTGCTGTTCCACGATCCGCAGCGCGGCCAGGCGCTGCTCACCGGCGGCGCCGACCTCTCGGACATCGAGGCGCTGAAGGAGTTCTACCTGGCGTCACAGCGACGGCTCGCACAGGCCGGCAAGATCCTGTTCCCGATTCCGAACCGGCGGCTGTCGAAGCGTCTCTACCGCCTCGACGCCGACACGCTGCTGCTGTGGGGCGCCTCCGACCGGCTGATCGTGCCCGCTTACGCGAGGCGCTGGCAAACGCTGATTCCGAAGGCGCGCGTCGAGCTGATCGAGGGCGCCGGCCACATGCTGCCGTACGAGCAGCCGGAGGCCTTCACCAAGGCGGTGGCGGCGTTCCTCGGCTGACCGCCTACTGCGCCGTCCAGCCGCCGTCGATCACCAGCTCGCTGCCCGTCACGAACGACGACTCGTCGGACGCGAGGTACAGCACCGCGTAGGCGACGTCGTCCGGTTCTCCGTAGCGACCGAGCGGGATCCGCGAAAGGTTCCGTGCATACGTCACGGGATCGGCGCGCCGGCGCTCGGTCATCGGCGTGGCGATGGGGCCCGGATGCACCGAGTTGACGCGGATGCCCTCCGTCGCGTACTGCAGCGCCGTCGTCTTCGTCAGGATTCGCACGGCCCCCTTGGAGGCCGTGTACTGCGGCGACGAATCCTCCCTGCCCACGAGTCCGAGCTGGGACGAGATATTGATGATCGAGCCGCCGCCGGCGCGTCGCAGCGCCGGGATCGCCGCCTTCGTGCCGAGAAACACGCCGGTGGCGTTCACGTCCATGACCCGCTGCCACGCCTCGAGCGTCGTCTCTTCCACGCGGCTCTCGGGCGCGCCGATCCCGGCGTTGTTGACGAGGACGTGCAAGGCGCCGAAGCGGCCCTCGGCCAGCGCGACCGCACGCGTCCAGTCGGCTTCCCGGGTGACGTCGAGCGGCGTGAACACCGCCTGGCCGCCCTTGGCCGCGATCTCGTCGGCCACCGTCTTCCCCTCGCCGGCGAGGACGTCGGCGAGGACGACGCGCGCGCCCTCGCGCGCGAAGAGCCGCGCCTCGGCGGCCCCCATGCCGCGCGCGGCGCCGCTGATGAGCGCGACCTTGCCGGCGAGTCTCATGGCGCCGGCGCCACGTCCACGAAGCAGGTGTTGAACGGCGAGGCGCCGGCCGGCGAGGCCCGGTCGGGCGTGAGCACGTTCGCGCAGCCGTGCGTGTCCCGGCCGTCGGCGTCGAGCGCGAACCACGCGCCTTCTTTGATGGAGACCACACCCGGCGCGATCCGATCGGTCACCCGCACCGGCAGCTCGGTCGCACCTCGCTCGTTGAAGACGCGCACGCGCTGCCCGTCCGCGATGCCCCGGGGGTGCGCATCGCGGGGGTGCAGCCACACGTCGTCGCGATCGGCGCGCGCGAGCACGGGCTGGTTGTCGTGGATGGAGTGCGTGCGGGCCCGGGATTTCGGCGTCACCAGGCGCAGCGGATGGCGCGCGTCGCGCCGCTCCGGCGTCCACGTCGGGATCGGGGAGATGATGCCGAGCCCGTACGGGTCCGGCGTCGCCGCCAGCGTCATCGAGTAGATCTCGATCTTGCCCGACGGGGTCGTGAACGGATGCCGCTCGGGATCACGGATCTCGCGCGCGAACGCCACCGCGTCGTCGGGCGCCGGCAGCCGGGCCACGCCGCGCGCCCGGAACGTGTCGAAGTCGTCGATGGTGTCGCGCGTGAGCTCGCGCAGCCACGTCTCTTCCGTCTTGTCGTTGTAGCCCTGGATCCCCAGCCGCTCGGCGAGCGCCGCGCAGATGTCGAGGTCGTTCCGGCACTCCGCCGCCGGCTCGAGCGCCTTCTGCATGAAGATCGCGTAATGGCCGGCGCCCGCCCACGGAACATGCACGTCGTTGCGCTCCCAGAACATGGTGGCCGGCAGCACGATGTCCGCGTATCGCGCGGTCGGAGTGATGAAGTGGTCGTGCACGACCATGAACTCCAGCCGGTCGGCGGCCGCCGTGATCTTCCCGACGTTCGGCAGCTGGTTGAACAGGTCGCCCGCGGCGGAGTAGATCAGCTTGATGTCGGCGGGATAGCCGCCGGCATGGCCGCGGTCGAGCAGGTCGGCCAGCAGCGACGACGCCACGCGCGCGCCGATGGGATTGGTCGCGTACGGGAAACTCTTGACGCCGACGCGTCCGGTGGCGCCGTTGCTGACGCCGGTGTTGCCGCCCGGGATGCCGATGTTGCCGGTGATGGCTGCCAGCGCGTACGCCGCCCGATGGAACTGCTCGCCGGCGAGGGTCCGGCCGGGGGCATAGCCGCAGTGGAGCGCCGCCGGCTTGCTGGTCGCGTACTCGATCGCGAGACGGCGGATCGTCTCCGCCGGCACGCCGGTGATCTCCGCCGCCCACTCGGCGGTCTTGACGACGCCGTCCGCGCCGCCTTCGAGATAGGCGCGATACGAAGCGCCGGCCGGCGCGCTCACCGGCAGATGCGCCTCGTCGAAGCCGAGCACGTGGCGATCGAGGAACGCCTGGTCGTGGAGTCCCTCGCTCACGATGACGTAGGCCATGGCGATGAGCGCCGCCGCATCGGTCGACGGCCGGATGAACACGTGCTCGTCGGCGAGCTCCCGACTCGTCCGCGTCACGCGCGGATCGACGCAGACGATGCGCACGCCGCGGCGCTTGGCCTCTTTCAGATAGGGCAGCGTGCCGGTGCCGAAGGTGCCGTCGCCCGGGCTCCAGCCCCACATGAGGATGAAGCGCGAGTTCACGTAGTCGGTCGGCTCGCGGCCGGCGCTCTTGTAGTCCGCCTTCGCGCCGAAGGTCATGCGGACGGCGAACACCTCCGCCTCCGCGGAGATGTTGGTCCACAGCTCCGTGCAGCCCCCGAGCATCGTGAGCAGCCGGAACACCGCCGTGCGCGCATTGTGCAGCATGGACAGGCTGCCGGTGCGCGAGCAGTCGAGGATGGCCGCCGGGCCGTAGGTATCGCGGACGCGCCGCAGCTGCCGGGCCACCTCGTCGAGCGCCTCGTCCCAGCCGATGCGCTCGAAGCGCCCGGCCCCGCGCGGGCCCACGCGGCGCAGCGGATGGCGCAGCCGGTCGGGATGGTTGACGCGCTCGGCCTGGCCGAAGCCACGCACGCACGCATGAAGCGGCGGCATCTCGAACGTCCACTTCCGGGGATCGGTGCTGATCCTGACGATGCGCCCGTCGCGGACGTGGGCGTTGACGACACAGCGGCCGCCACAGTTGTGGCCGCACGTGCTGGTGACCACCGTCTCGCCGGCTGCCGCCGCCGGACGCGGCGCTTCGTACACGGTGCGGCTCATCCGGGACCCTCCAGGGCGCGGCGGACACGGGGCAACACCTCCCGCGCGACGCGGGCCATGTAGCCGCGGTCGCCCTCGTCGGGCGACGGCGGGTTCGGGATCGGATGCAGCACGACGTAGTCGAACGCCGCGGGCGCGGCGCGCAGGGTGGCCACGAGCTGGTCGGCAACCTCCGCCGGGCCGCCGCGGAGGGCGAAGGCGTCGGCGGCCGCCGACGGCAGGAAATCGACGACGCGGCCGCTCGCCTCGAGGTCGGGCGCGTGATGGAAGTCTGGCCAGACCTGGTGGCGGTGCTTCAGCGTGTCCGGATCGGGTCCCGTCCACCGAAGCCGTGGCGGCTCGAAGAGCGCCGGCGAGTACTCGTAGTAGCCGGCCGCGATCGATTTCGCCATGGTGAGCGCCCGCGCGGGCTCGTCGACGAGCACCGTGTGGAAGACGGCGCCCAGCCGCACGCGGGCCGGATCACATCCGGCGTCCCTGGCACCGGCATGAATGGCGTCGACGGCCGTCGCGATGTTCGCCACGTGCGTTCCCACGCGGATGAAGACGCCGTCGGCGACGCCGCCGGCCATCCGGAGCGTGCGCGGCCCGCCGGCGGCGATCCAGATCGGCACCGGCCGATGATGCGGCAGCCGCGCCGGCCGGGCGGCGCCCACCTCGACCGCCTGCCCGTCCAGCAGCGCGCGCATCAGCCGCGTGCTCTCCTCCAGCTCCTTCACGCGGGCCGGCCGCAGCCCGGCGAGCCGTACCGCGGTGTCGCCCACGCCCCAGCCGAGCAGCACCCGGCCGGGCGCCAGCTCGTCGATGGTCGCGATGGAGCCCGCCGTCACCGTGGGATGGCGATTGATCGGATTCGCCAGCAGGGGTCCCAGCGTGACGCGCTCGGTGGCGCGCGCGGCGGCGGCGAGGAGCACGTACGTGTCGCGGCGCCGCAGCTGCGAATCGGGCTGGAAGGCGGCGTCCCAGCCGAGCGTCTCGGCGCGGCGGACGTCGGCGGCGAAGAGATCCACCGACCGCGCGTCGAAACGATTCAGGCCGAAGCGAGGAACGCCCACGAGCCGTTTGTACAGGCTCACGGCGGAATCTTCAACTGCCCAGCACGGCGATGAGGAGATCCGCGGTGGCGACGTTCATCGCCAGCGGGATGTTGTGGACGTTGCAGACGCGGAGGAGGGCGCGGATGTCCGGATCGTGCGGCTGCGCGGACAGCGGGTCGACGAAAAAAAACACGGCGTCCACCGCTCCCGTGGCCACCCGCGCGGCGATCTGCGCGTCGCCACCCTCGGGACCGCTCAGCAGCGACTCCACCTCGAGCCCGACCTTGTCGCGCACCAGCTGCGCGGAGTGGCGAGTGGCGATCAGCCCGTGACGCGCCAGCGTGTCGCGATTGAACGTTGCCCAGGCAATGAGGTCGACTTTCTTGTTGTCGTGCGCGATCAGAGCAAGCGTTGGCATAACCCCTCCCGCAGCACTCAGCGTGCCAGGGCTCGATGGCGCGGAGATGACCGTGGCGTAACGATCCGATGGCGTTGCTCACGGCCCGAGGCGCCCGTCGAATCGGCAGCGAGGAGGTTGCTGCCGCTTCCGGCGGCAGTCGGTCAGCGCGGCGTGTCGGCGCTGTCGAGGGGCTTCCAGCCGAGCACCTTGCGCGCGTGCTCGAGATCGCGATACCCGCGGCGGTTGCGCGACGTGACGTAGAAGATGTCGAAGCGGAGGTCGGGCGGCGCGTCGAGGCAGGCGCCGATCATCAGGGCGATGTCGCGCTGGCTGCACCACACGGAGAAGTCGCGGGGGACCGTCGGCCGGTCCTCTTGCTTGACGGCGCCGATCCGCAGGCAGATCACGGACAGCTTGTGCTCGTCGGCGTAGTGACGCGCGAGCGCCTCGCCCCAGATCTTGCTGCAGCCGTAGAGTCCGGCGGGCCGCGGCGGGCTCAGATGCGTCAGCGCCGGCGCCGACGGCGCGCGGCCCTCGACGTACGACGCGTACGGCTCGTCCTTCTCGATGGCGCTGATGGTGGCGCCGCTGGAGGCGAACACCACGCGGCGCACCCCGGCGCGGCGCGCCGCCTCGAACACGTTGTACGTTCCGATGACGTTCCCCCGGACATAGGCGTCGAAGTCCGCCTTGGTGCCGACCACGGCCGCGAGGTGCACGACCGCGTCCGCGCCCGCGAAGGCGGGACGGATCGCCTCGAAGTCGGCGATGTCGGCCGCCGTCCACGGCACGCCGGCGGGGCCGGGGCGGCGCCCGAGACCGCGCAGCTCATAGCGCTCCGCCAGATGGGCGCGCATGGCGCCGCCGATGAGACCGCCGAGGCCGGTGACGAGAACGACGGGACGGTTGGTCATGGCCCGCGATTGTCGCACAGGTTAAATTACCGCCCATGACCGAGCAGGAAGCGCTCCGCGTCCTGCGAGGGGCCGATCCCGTCCGTGCGGCCAGGGCGGCGGCGGCGCTCTGGGAGATGTGGCATCGTTCCGGACGGGCGGATCTCGATGCGCTCCTGCGCCAGGGCATCGACGCCATGGAAGCGCAGCAGCTCGCGGAGGCCGAAAGGGTGTTCAGCCGAGTGATCGAGGCGGCGCCGACGTTCGCCGAAGGCTGGAACAAGCGCGCCACCGTGCGCTATCTCGCCAAGGACTACGTGGGCTCCATCGCCGATTGCCGCGAGACGCTCACCCGCAATCCGCATCACTTCGGCGCGCTCGCCGGCCAGGCGCTGTGTCACCTCGCGGTCGGCGAGTATCGCGAGGCGGCCGATCTCTGCCGGCGCGCGCTCGCCGTCCATCCACATCTCGACGGCGCCCGCGCCAACCTCCGCACGGCGGTGCAGGAGCTGGTGAAGTGGAACTGATCCGACCGCAGCGCCGGCGCCCTTGACGGCCCGCCGATGATCGCCGCATGATGCGCGGCATCGTGCGGGGGCGTCGATGACGATCACGGTGTACGGAGCGGGAGCGATCGGCGGGATCACCGGGGCCGCCCTGGCGCGCGCGGGGCACGACGTCCTGCTCATTGACAAGGCCCGGGACCACGTCGAGGCCATGAACGCGCGCGGCGTCACCGTGGACACGCACGACGGCGCCTTCACGGTGCCCGTGCGCGCCGCCATGCCGGAGGCGCTGGGTCCCGGCCTCGAGCTCGTGCTGCTCGCCGTGAAGTCGCAGGACACGCCGGCCGCGCTGGAGGTGCTCGCCCCCCGGCTCACCGCCGACGGCGCCATCGTCTCCATGCAGAACGGTCTCAACGAGGAGCTGATCGCCGCCGCCGTCGGCGCGCGCCGCACGGTCGGATGCCTCGTGAACTGGGCGGCCGACTGGACGGGACCCGGGCGCATCCTGCACGGCGGCAGCGGCGCCCTCGTGCTCGGCGAGCTCGACGGCTGCCCGAGCGCGCGTGTGCACTCACTCGCGAAGCTCCTCGACGTCGTGGCGCCGACGCGCGTGACCGACAACATCCTCGGCTACACCTGGGCCAAGCACGTGTACGGCGCGCTGCTGGTCGCGACCGCCGTTGTCGACGCGCACGTGTACGACGTGGTCGAGCGCTCGCCCGACGTGCAGGCGATGCTCGTCCGGCTCGTCGTGGAGAACATGCGCGTGGCCGACGCGGCCGGCATCACGCTCGAGCCGTTCGACGAGTACGACCCCGCGCAGTATCGGGCGGCCGCCGCCGGTGACACGGCGGCCCGCGACCACACCATGGCCGTGATCGCCGCCCACTATCGCGCCCACACGAAGACCAAGACCGGCATCTGGCGGGACCTGGCCGTCCGCCGCCGTAAGACCGAGGTCGGCGCCCTGCTCGGCGCGACGGTGGCGAAGGCACGCGGCTTCGGACTGCCGATGCCGCTGACGGAGCGGCTCATCGCCATCATCGAAGATCTCGAGACGGGTCGGCGCGGCATGTCCTGGGACAACGTCGACGAGCTGGTGCGCGTCCCATGACGGCGCCGTGGGAGTATCGCGATCCGCTCGAAATCGAGCTCGCGGCGGACGTCTCGCCGAAGACGCTGATGGAGCACACGCGGACGGTCGCCGGCTGGGAGCGCGAGTCCGGCAGCCCCGGCGAGGCGCAGGCGTTCGACTATATCCAGCGGATGCTCGAGTCCTACGATATCGAGGTCGACCGCCGGCAGATCGAGGCCTTCATCAGCCTTCCCCTCGAGGGTCGGCTGCGGCTGCCCGACGGCAGTGGCATCGAGGGGCTCACGCACTCGTTCTCCGCGTCCGTCGACGGGCTCGAGGCCGACGTCGTGGATGTCGGCGACGGCGCGCCCGACGCGCTCGCGTGCGCCGCGGGCAAGATCGCGCTGGTGCGCGGGTTGGCCACGCCGGGCAAGGCGTGGGCCGCTCAGCAGGCCGGCACGCTCGCGCAGATCTTCGTGGTCATGGACCATCTGCACAACATGATCGTGACCACGGTCTGGGGTGCGCCGACCCCGGAGACCGCCTGGCGCATTCCGGCCACGCCGTGCCTGTCGATCCGCGGAGCCGACGGCGAGCGCCTGCGCGCGCTCATCGCGCATGGCCCGGTTCGCGTCCGGCTCACGACGCGCGTGCGCACGGGCTGGATGCCGATTCCCCATCTGGTCGGGACGCTGTCCGGCCGCGTCGAGGATCGCTTCCTGCTTCTCTCCGGTCACGTCGACGCCTGGCACCACGGCGCCATGGACAACGGGTCCGCGAACGCGACGATGCTCGAAGTGGCGCGGCTGCTCGCGAGCCGGCGCGACGCGCTGCGGAGAGGCATCCGGTTCGCGTTCTGGTCGGGACACTCGCACGGGCGCTACGCCGGCTCCGCCTGGTACGCCGATCACGCGTGGCGCGAGCTCCACCAGCGCTGCATCCTCCACCTGAACGTCGACTCCACCGGCGCCCGCGGCGCCACCGACTATTCGGTCCTGCACGCGACCGAGGATGCGCAGAGCCTGGCGGAGGCCGTCGTGGCCGACGTCACCGGTCAGCGCGGCCGTGCCCGGCGGTTCTCCCGCGCGGGCGACCAATCGTTCTGGGGCGCGGGCGTGCCCTCCGCCTTCATGTCGCTCTCCGGTTTGCCGAAGCAGGATACCGAGCTCTCGCGCACGATGGAGCGACTGGTCGGCAGCGCCGGCTTTCCGTGGTGGTGGCACACCAAGGACGACACGATCGACAAGATCGACGCTGACGTGCTGGCGCTCGACACGCGCGTCTATCTGGCGGCGACGCTTCGCGCGCTGAACGCGCCCGTGCTGCCGCTCGACCACCGCCGCGCCGCGGCCGCCGTCCTGGCCGAGCTGGACGCGCTGCAGGCCGCCGCCGGCGCCCGCTTCGACCTGGCCCCGGCCCTCGAGCGGGCGCGCGCGCTCGTCGAGCGCCTCGAGGCCGTGGCCGCGGCGCTCGGACGCCTCCCGGTCGCGAGCGTCGAGGCCGTCAACGGCGACCTCCTACGACTCTCGCGCGTCCTCGTCCCGCTCGCGTACACGAGCGGCGACCGCTTCGCGCACGACCTGGCGCTGCCGATCGCCCCGCTCGCCGGGCTGCAGCGCTGTCGCGAGCTGGCCGTCCTCGCTCCCGAGAGCGACGCGTTCAAGTTCGCGCGCGTTGGCCTCGTCCGCGAGCGCAACCGCGTGGTCCACGCGCTCGACGCCGCCGTCTCCATCGCCGATGCGCTTATGCAAACGGAGCCGCCACAGCGCTCCGATACAACGGAGCCGCCCCCGTCTCTCTCAGGCCATCCACGGCCGAGGGGGACGCAGCGCTCCGATGAAAGGACCTAGCGAATGCGCACCCCCTCGTTCCGGCTCGTGGTCTCGGTGCTCGCCCTGGCCGTCGTCGTCTCCGCCGTCCCGGCCGACGCGCAGAAGCGCGGCGGCACACTGACGATCGTGCGCCCGACGGATCCCGTCTCGCTGGATCCGAATCTCGAGACGACGGCCCCCGGCGCCTGGGTCTACTTCAACATGCTCGAAGGGCTGCTGACGCTCGATGACAAGATGCAGGTGAAGCCGGCGCTGGCCACCTCGTACGAGGTGATGTCGCCGACGAAGGTGCGGTTCAAGCTGCGTCCCGGCGTGAAGTTCCACGACGGCACGCCGTTCAACGCGGCCGCGGTGAAGTTCACGTTCGATCGCGCGCTCAACGGCAAGCCCCCCGCGCGGTGGGCCAGTCTCGCCGGCTCGCTCAGCGGCGCCGAGGTCGTCGACGATCTCACGGTCGACGTCGTCACCCGCGAGCCCTACGGACCTATCTTGAGGACGCTCGCGATGTACTGCATGGGCATCGTGTCGCCGACCGCGGTGAACAAGATGGGTGCCGACTTCAGCCGCGCGCCCGTCGGCACCGGCCCGTTCAAGTTCGTGGAGTGGAAGACCAACACGCACGTGATCATCGAGCGCAACCCCGACTACTGGGGGGACAAGGCGCTCGTCGACCGCGTCGTCTTCAAGGTCGTTCCCGAGGAAGGCTCCCGCATGATCGCGCTGCAGACGGGCGATGCCGACATGGTGCTCTTCCCCTCGCCGGCGCAGCTCCCGGCGCTCCGCAAGGATTCGCGCTACACGGTGCACGAGACGACGGGGATCCGGGTCGTCTTCGCCGGGTTCCATGCCCAGATGCCGCCGCTCGACGACGTGCGCGTGCGGCAGGCCCTCCTGCACGCCGTCGATCGCAAGGCGATTCTCGACAACATCATGGAAGGCTCCGCCGGCCCCGCCCTCGGCGTCTTGGCACCGGGCGTGTTCGGCTACAAGGACATGCAGCTCGATCGCCTTTACCCGTTCGACCGCGCCAAAGCGAAGGCGCTGCTGACGCAGGCGGGCTACACGCCGGGACCGGACGGCATCATGCAGAAGGGCGGACAGCGGCTCTCGCTCTCATGGCTCGCGGCGCGCGGCCGCTATCCCAAAGATGGCGAGATCACGGAAGCGATCCAGGCGATGTTCAAGGACGTCGGCGTCGAGGCCAAGGTGCAGGTGCTCGAGTGGGCCGCCGTGTTCCAGCAGGTGCGCGCCAACCCGCTCAATCACCACATGTTCACGCTCGGCTGGGTCACGTCCAACGCCGACGCCGACTACTCGCTCTACGCACTGTTCCACAGCAAGCAGGTGCCGCCGACGGGCTGGAACACCTCGCGCTACGCCAACGCCCGCGTGGACACCCTCGTGGAGCAGGGTCGGCGCAGCCTCAACCAGACCGAGCGCGAGAAGCTCTACGGCGAGGCGCAGGACATTCTCGCCCGCGAGATGGTGTGGATCCCGGTCTACACGACGAAGGAGATCATCGTCTCGCGCGCCGGCGTGAAGGGCTTCCAGATCCACCCCGTCGAGTACAACCTCGCGCTCTGGAAGACCTGGCTCGATCGGTAGGATGACCGCCGGAGGCGGTGGATGCTGACGTTCGTCGTCCGCCGCCTCCTGCTTGCCGTGCCGGTGCTGCTCGGCGTGGTGTTCGCCGTCATGCTGACGATCGACCTGCTGCCGGGCGACGCCGTGAGCCTGATGCTCGGCGAGCACGCCACGAAGGACGCGGTGGCCGCGCTGCGCGATCACCTCGGGCTCGACAAGCCGTTCGCCGTGCGCTACGTCGACTACGTCGGCCGCGTGGCGCGCGGCGATCTCGGGCGCTCGATCCAGCAGAACCGTCCGGTGGCCGCCGAGCTCGCGGACGCGTGGCCGGCCACGCTCCAGCTCACCGTCGCCGCGCTGGTGCTTGCCGCCGGCATCGGCATCGCCGCCGGCATCGTCTCCGCCGTGTGGCCCAACTCGCTCTTCGACGCGGGCGCGCGTCTGGCCTCGCTGTTCGGCCTCTCGATGCCGATCTTCTGGACCGGGCTCGTCCTCATCGTCATCTTTTCCCTCTGGCTCAACTGGCTCCCCGTGGGCGGTGCGGGGACGCTCGCACACCTGGTCCTGCCGGCGGTCACCCTCGCCCTGCCGTCGGTGGCGATGGTGGCGCGCATGACGCGCTCCGCCGTGCTCGACGTCCTGGGCGAGGATTACGTACGGACGGCGCGCGCCAAGGGCCTCGCCGAGACCGCGGTGCTCACGCGCCACGCCCTGCGGAACGCGTTGATCCCGATTCTCACGCTGCTCGGACTCCAGTCCGGCCAGCTCATGGGCGGCGCGGTCTTGACCGAGACGGTCTTCGCGTGGCCCGGGCTCGGCCGGCTGATGGTGAAGGCGATCTTCGCGCGCGACTTCATCCTGCTGCAGGGCGCCGTCCTCGTCTTCGCGCTGGTCTTCGTCGTCGTCAACGTGATAGTCGACCTCTCGTACGGGCTGCTCGACCCGCGCGTCGGGCGCCAGGGGTAGGCGCCCTGTCCGCGGCGTGGGCGCGCTTCCTCCGCAACCGGCTCGCGGTCATCGGCCTGGCGCTCGTGGTGGTGCTGGTGCTCACCGCCCTGCTCGCGCCGTGGCTGGCGCCCCGCGATCCGGCGCGCCAGAGCCTGGTGGAGAAGCGCGCGCAGCCCGGCGGCAAGTACTGGCTCGGCGCCGACGAGTTCGGGCGCGACATCCTTTCGCGCGTGATCTACGGCTCGCGGATCGCCCTCCTCGTCGGCGCCCTGAGCGTGACGATCGCCATCCTCGGTGGCCTTCTGCTCGGCACCGTGGCGGGCTTCGCGGGGGGCTGGCTCGACGCGGTGCTCATGCGCGGCGTCGAGATCTTGCTGGCGTTTCCCTACCTGCTGCTGGCGCTGGGCATCGTGGCCGCCCTCGGCCCCGGCGCGCTCAACACCACCATCGCCGTCGGCATCTGGGGCGTGCCCGCCGTCACGCGGATCGTGCGCGGCTCCGTGCTGGCACTGCGCGAGGCCGAGTACGTCGGCGCCGCGCGGGCGCTCGGCGCGCCGTCGGCGGCGCTCTTGCGCCGTCACATCCTGCCGAACATCGTGCCGGGCCTCATCGTCTACGCGACGCTGTTCATGGCCAACGCGATCCTGCTCGAAGCGGCGCTCTCGTTCCTCGGTCTCGGCGTGCAGCCGCCCACCGCGTCGTGGGGACTGATGGTCTCCACCGGCCGGGACGCGCTGCTCGTCGCACCGCACGTGGCGACCATGCCCGGCCTCGCCATCATGGTCGCCGTGCTCGCGTTCAACCTCGTCGGCGACGGGCTCCGCGATGCGCTCGATCCGCGCTTGCGCTGAGCCGGACGCCTCGCGCTTGCTAAGAAGGGGCAAGCGCGGCAGCATAGCGCGCCATGGACTTCGGCTTCACGCCCGCCGAGCGCGCCTTCGCCGAGGAGGTCCGTCAATTCCTGCGCGAGCATCCCCTCGACCGCTTCCCGCTCGACGGCATGGACGCCGGCTACGGCTCCGGCGCCCACTCGCACGCGTTCATGCGCGAGCTGGGCGCCCGCGGCTGGATCAGCATGTGCTGGCCCGAGGCCTTCGGGGGCCAGGCCCGACCGATGTTCGACAAGCTCGTGCTCTTCGAGGAGCTGGCCCTCGCCGGGGCCCCGTTCGGACCGCTGGCCGGAATGTGGCAAACGGCGGACGCGATCATCGACTACGGCACCGGGCACCTGCGCCGCGAGGTGCTTCCCGCCATCGCGCGCGGAGAGGCGGCGTTCTGGCAGGGCTACAGCGAGCCCGACGCGGGGTCCGATCTCCTCGCGCTCGAGACGTCGGCGCGACGTGACGGCGATGGGTACGTCATTCGCGGCCACAAGATCTGGTCGAGTCACGCCGGCATCGCGACGCACGGCCTCGTGTTCTGTCGCACCAGCCGCGAGGCGCGCCGGAGCCAGGGCTTCAGCATGTTCGTCGTGCCGAACGGCACGCCGGGCATGGACATCCGGCCGATCCGAAGCCTCACCGGCGGCGTCTATCACTACGAGGTCTTCCTCGACGACGTGCGCGTGCCCGCCGATCTGCTGCTCGGCCCCGAGGGCCAGGGCTTTCAGGCGCTGCTGAACGGCCTCGACTCCGACCGCTTCTGGGGCCGGTTCTACAAGGCACCGGCCCTCGAGCGTGTGCTCCGCCGGCTGGTGCACTACGCGAACACGACCACCCGGGGCGACAGGCTGCTGGCGCACGACGCCGGCGTGCGGCGCCGGCTGGCGGCGATGGCCACGGACATCGCGGCGCTGCGCCTGCTGTTCTACCGCGCGGCGTGCCTGCTGCGCGACGGCGCCCCGATCAGCTACGAGACGGCGGTCGCCAAGGTCTATGCTGACGAGACCGGCCAGAAGCTCGCGCGGCTCGGCATGGACATGCTCGGCCCGTGGGCACCGCTGCGCGCCGGCTCGCCCGAGGCGCCCCTCGACGGCGAGATCTCCCACGCCTATCTCACGAGCCTCGGCCACACGATCGCCGGCGGCACGGCGGAAGTACTACGCACCTCCGTCGCCGTGCGGGGGCTCGGGCTACCGGCGGAGTCACGGCGAGGCTGAATGGACTTCCGGCCCACCGCCGCCCAGCAGCTGCTCACCGCGACCGCGCGGGACTTCCTGCGCAAGCACTGCCCGCCCGAGGTCGTCCAGCGCATCGCGCTCGACCCGCGCGGCGTCGACGACGCGCTCTGGCGGCGGATGGCGGATCTCGGCTGGCAGGGATTGCTCGTCCCGCCCGAGCTCGGCGGCAGCGGAGGCTCGTTGCTGGACGTCGTGCTGCTCGTGGAGGAGATCGGGCGCGCCGTCGCGCCGGGACCATTCGTTCCGAGCGCGGTGGTGGCGACGTCGTTGCTGGTCAGCGTGGCCAGCGTCGAGCTACGCAAACGCCTGCTCCCCTCGCTCGCCGCAGGTGAACGCATCCTGGGCGTGGCCCCCCTCGGCGAGGGCGGAAGCATCGACACGAAGAACCGGCTCACCGGACGCGCGCTGTTCGTCGAGAGCGCGCATGTGACCGACGCGCTCATCGTCGTGCTGCGCACACCGGACGGGTGTCACCTGTGGTTGATTCCGACCGACCGTCCCGGACTGACGCGACGTCGGCTCGACACGATCGGCCCCGCGCCGCTGTTCGAGGTCGCCTTCGACGAAATCGCCGTCACTGCCGACGATCGGCTCACGACGGTGGGAGACGAGCCACTGAGCGCGGCGCTTCATGCCGGCGCCATCGCCCGTACCGCCGAGATGGTCGGCGCCGCCCAGCGCGTGCTCGAGCTCGCCGTCGAGCACGCCAGGACACGCGTGCAGGGCGGACGTCCGATCGGCGGGTATCAGGCGATCCAGCACGCGTGTGCCGATCTCGTGCGCGACGTCGATGCCTCGCGGGGCCTCCTCTACGCGGCCGCGTGGAAGCTCAGCGAGGGGCTACCCGCCGCCCCCGACGTCGCCATGGCCAAGGCCTACGCGGGCGAAGCCTGTCTCACCGTGGCCCGGCGCGGCCACCAGATCTTCGGGGCGATCGGGTACTGCGAGGAGCACCCGTTGCACCTGCTCCACAAGCGCATCCACGCCGCCAGCGTCGACGGTGGCGATGCGGCTGCGCATCTGGAGACCGTGGCGCAGGCGATCGGGCTGGTGCGCTAGAGCTTCTTCGGCGGCGTGCTGAGCGGCAGATTTGGACGACCGGCGGATGTCCCTCCGTTCACGGCCAGAACCTCGCCCGTCACGTAGTCGGCGAGCGGCGAAGCGAGATAGAGCGCGGCGTTCGCGATGTCGGCGGGGGTGCCGGCCCGCCCCCAAGGGATGCTGCGTGTCAGCGCCGTCTCGTATTCCTCGCTGATGGGCGACAGCTCGCTGTCGACCTTCACGAGTCCCGGCGCGATGCAGTTGACGTTGATGCGGCGATCGGCGAGCTCGAGCGCGAGCACCCTGGTGAACATCACCACCGCGGCCTTCGACGCGCAGTAGTGGGCGGCGCCGACGCGCCCGCTGGCATAGGCGCCGGACGAGATGGTGATCAGCTTGCCGCGGGTCCGGCTCGCCACCATGCGGCGCGCGGCGGCGCGGCACGTGAGGAAGACGCCGCGGACGTTCGTCTCCATCACGCGATCCCACTCCTCCACGTCCATGTCGAGCACGGGCGTGTTCGGATAGATTCCGGCATTGGCGACGGCGACCGTGGCCGACCCGAGCGCGCGCTCGGCCGAGTCGACGAAGGCGTCGACGGACGTCGGGTCGCGCACGTCGACGACACCGTGAAAGATGCGGTCGCCGCCGAGCCCGGTGGCCGCGCGCTTGAGTGGCTGCTCGCGCAGATCACCCAGGGCGACGCGCGCGCCAGCGGCATGGAACGCCCGTGCGATCCCGAAGCCGATGCCGGCGGCGGCACCGGTGACGAGGACGACGTGGCCCGTGAAGTCGAGGCTCACCGGCGCTTGCCGTGCCACGCCGCCACCTCCTCGCAGGTCGCGAACCAGACGCCCTGCTGGCGCCGGATAAAGCGCACGAGGTCCTCGATCAGCGTGACGCGCGAGGCGCGGCCGCTGATCCATGGATGGCAGGTCAGCACGAAGCAGCCGTTCTCCTTGTGCATGCCGGTGAACTCGCTGCTCCACAGGCTGAGGATGCGGGCCGGCTCCGCGATGGCGTTGGTGGCGCCGTAGACGTGCCGGAACAGCGGGGCGTCGTCCATGATCCACTGCACGGGGACCTCGATCAGCGGGCCCTCCGGCGTGTCCAGCTCGTACGGAACGTCGTTGCCCATGAGCGAGCTGTCGTAGAGGAAGCCGTGCTGCTTCAGGAGCCCCGGCGTCCAGACGTTCACGTCCCATGAGGGCGAGCGGTAGCCGGTCGGCACCACACCCAGCTGATCCTTCAGGATGGCGAGCTGCTCCTGCATCACGCGCTTTTCCTGCGCCTCGTCCAGCATGCCGACCGCTTCGTGCACGTTGCCATGGGCGCCGATCTCGTGCCCGGCGTCGCGGATGCGCTTGCACGGCGCCAGGTGGTTCACCACCGTCCAGCCGGGAATGTAGAAGCTCGCGCGGATCTTCAGGCGGTCCAGCAGCCGCAAGATGCGGTCGACGCCGACGCGCGGGCCGAAGCGCCGCTCCTCCAGGTCGCCGAGGCTGCGCCGGGCCTTCTCCGGCTCGCGAAAGATGAACGCCGACTCGGCGTCGACGTCGAACGACAGCACCACCGCCGACTGCTGTCCCTTGGGCCAGGTGTATCGGGGACCTTTTCGCTGACGCGCCATTGCCCCTCCCGCGTTGTGGCCGGCAGCGTATACTCGTCCGCACGCCGCTGACAACTGCGGAGCCGCGCCCATCCATCTCAGCCACCCACGGCCGCGGTGGACACAGCGCTCCGATACAGAGGAGCCGGCCATGAACTACACGCGCATCTCTGCCGACTGTCACATCGACATGCCGTGGATTCCGGCCGATCTGTTCACGAGCAACGCATCGGCCGCGCTGCGCGAGCGGATGCCGTACGTCACGGACGGTCCCGACGGACCGCACTGGACGTGCAAGAACGGGACGTCGTTCGGCCTGGTCGGCGGCGTGGGCCCGTCGGGCCAGAAGCTCGTCCCCGGGCAGAACTACCGCGTCGACAAGATGGCCGCCGTCGGGCTCTACGAGGACGGCAAGAAAGGCATCCGGCGGCCGACCGATCCCCATCGACGCCTGAAAGACATGGAACTGGACGGCGTGCAGGCGGAGGTCATCTTCGGCATCCTCGGCGCCGCCACCCGGCTCAACGACCACGAGGCGGCGAAGGAGATGTTCCGCATCTACAACGACTGGCTCGCGGACTTCTGCCGTCACTATCCCGACCGCCAGATCGGCCTGGCGTGCCTGCCGTACGGCGACATCGACGCCGCCGTCCAGGAGGTCCATCGCGTGGCCAGGCTGGACCTGCGAGGGCTGGAGCTGTCGTGCTCGTGGGACATGGAGCCGATGTGGCACCCGGTGTGGGAGCCGCTGTGGAACGCGGTGAACGAAGTGAACTTGCCGCTCCATTTCCATACCTTCCCCTCCACACCGGCGAGCGTGCGCGAGAAGGCGCCAACGAACCACGCCAAGCGCGCCGCGCTGTTCACGGGCGTCTCGGCGTTCCAGATGAACCTCGTCAACATCCTGGCCGCGCTCATCGGCGCCGCCGTGCTCGAGCGCTATCCCAATCTCAGAGTCGTGTTCGGCGAGAGCGGCATCGGCTGGATCCCGTATGCGCTGGACCGCATGGACTTCGAGTGGGAGGACCGCTTCCGGGACCTCGGCCTGACGATGAAGCCGAGCGACTACTGGCGGCGCCAGTGCAAGGCGACCTTCCAGTTCGACCGGATCGGCACGCGGCTCATCGACGAGATGGGCGTGGAGACGCTCATGTGGGCCTCCGACTATCCGCACACCGACGGCGTCTGGCCGGAGTCGTCGAAGTACATCGAGGAGCAGTTCGGCCACCTGCCCGCTGACGTAATCCGCAAGATCACCTGCGAGAACGCCGGCCGCTTCTACGGGTTGATGGCATGACCGACGCGCTGGCGAAGCTCCCCGAGCCCTCGCAGCAGGCGCAGCGTCTGGCCACCGGCTTCGGGTTCACCGAGGGGCCGCTGTGGCATCCCGACGGCTACTACTATTTCGTCGACATCCGGGCCAACAAGCTGTTCCGGGTCACCCCGGGGAAGCCGCCCGAGCTGGTGCGCGAGAACACCGGCGAGGGCAACGGCACCACGTTCGACCTCGAGGGCCGCCTCGTGCTGTGCGAGGGCAGTCACCGGCGCGTCACCCGCACCGGCGCCCACGGCGGCATCGAGACGCTGGTGGAGCGCTACGAGGGCAAACGGCTGAACCGTCCGAACGACGTCGTCTGCAAGTCCGACGGGAGCCTGTGGTTCACGGATCCCGACCTGCGCGTGCCGTTCGCCGAGCGCGAGCTGCCCTACGCCGGCGTCTACCGGATCACGCCGGATGGCGCCACCACGCTGGTGGCCGACTGCGAGTACCCCAACGGGCTCGCGTTCTCCCCGGACGAGCGGACGCTCTACGTTGCCAACACGCGCTGGACGCAGTACATCCACGCCTTCGAGCTGGACGCGAGCGGCAAGGTGCTGCGCCGGCGCATCTTCGCGGAGATGGCGTCGGATGACGACAAGAACGGCGTGCCCGACGGCATGAAGGTCGACGTCGAGGGCCGCGTGTACTGCACGGGCCCGGGCGGGACGTGGGTGTTCGCGCCGGACGGCAAGCGGCTGGGGATCATCCAGACGCCGGAGGTGCCGGCCAACATCTGCTTCGGCGGCCCCGACCTCCGGACGCTGTTCCTGACGGCGCGCACGTCCATCTACACGCTCCGCGTGAACGTGCCGGGGCAGCCGCACCCGTGGTACCGGCGGCGCGCATGAACTTCGGCACGTTCCTGCTGATGCAGTCGCCGTCGGCGCGCTCGTCGCAGGAGATCTACACGCGCGCCGTCGACGTGGCCCAGGCCGCGGAGACGCTCGGCTTCCACAACGTGTGGCTGGCGGAGCACCACTTCTCGACCTACGGGTATCTCTCACGGCCGGCGCAGCTCGCGACGTTCCTCGCCGCCCGGACCAGCCGCATCCGCGTCGGCACCGCCGTGATCGTCGTCCCCCTCCATCACCCGCTGGTGGTGGCCGAGGAGATCGCCACGCTCGATCTGCTGGCGGGCGGCCGCCTCGACGTCGGTCTCGGCCGCGGCTACCAGTACTACGAGTTCGAGCGCTTCGGCCTCGAGCTCGAGAGCGGGCGCGCGCGCTGGGAGGAGTCCATCGACATCATCTTGAAGGCGTTCAGCGGCCGCCCGTTCACCTACGACGGCAAGCTCTTCAAGATCCCGGAGACGACGATCTTTCCGCAGCCGCTGCAGAAGCCGCGGCCGCCGATCTGGATCACGGCCCAGAGCCCGGACTCCGTGGAGAATGCCGTCCGGCGCGGCTTCAATGTCCTCACCGGCGGCTTCGGCGTCCCGCTCGAGCGGATGGCGGAGTTCCGGCGCCTCTTCGATCGCGTCGTCGCCGAGGTCAAGCCGCCGGAGCCGCTCCAGGTTGGCGTGCAGCGCGCGGTCTACGTCACCGACAGCGTCGCCGACGCGCGCGCGGCCGTCGAGGAGGCGCGCTGGAACATGCGGGTGACCCTGAGCCTGCGCAACCACTACGAGCGCGTGGAGGACGGCCGGGCCATCGCGGTGCCGGCGCCCAGGGAGCCCGAGGTCGACGATCTCCTGGACCGCTTCCTCGTCATCGGCACTCCGGACACCGTGATCCGCCAGATCGGGCGCATCCGGGAGCACGTCGGCATCACGCACTTCAACTGCAGCTTCTGGTTCGGCGACCTCGAGCACGCCCGGGTGCTCCGCTCGATGGAGCTCTTCGCGCGCGAGGTCATGCCGGCATTCGAGGGCGCGCGATGAACCCCTACGGCGGCGACGGGCCGCCCGCGCTCGTGCTCCACCACGACATCGGCGCCCCCGAGCGGCCGGCGTTCTACGCGGCGCTCGCGCGCCACTTCACCGTCTGGGCACCTTCCCATCCCGGCTACGACGGCGCGCCGCGACCCGACTGGATGCGGAGCGTCCGCGACATGGCTGTCGTCTACCAGGGGCTCCTCGCGCACACCGCCGCCATGCGCGAGCCCGGCACCGTCACCCTGATCGGGCTCGGCTTCGGCGGCTGGATCGCCGCCGAGATGGCCACCATGGCTCCGCGTGCCTTCCGCCGGCTGGTTCTCGTGGGGGCCATGGGGCTCCGGCCCGAGCGCGGCGAGATCGCGGACCAGGCGCTGCTCTCCTACATCGACTATATCCGTCACGGCTTCGTCGATCAGCAGGCGTTCGACCGGGTGTTCGGCGCCGAGCCGTCGACCGGCCTGCTCGAGCGGTGGGACCTGAACCGGGAGATGACGTTCCGCATCGCCTGGAAGCCCTACATGTACAGCCCGACGCTGCCCCATCTGCTCGGCGCCGTCACCACGCCGACGCTGGTCGTGTGGGGCGCCGGCGATCGGATCGTGCCGCGCGAGTGCGGCGAGCGCTACGCGAAATCGCTGGCCAACGCCCGGCTCGAGATCGTCGAGGGCGCCGGGCATTTCGTCGACATGGAGAAGCCGGACGAACTGGCCAGGCTCGTCGCGCGCTTCGCGAGCGAGGCCTGACATGCACCTGATGTACTTCACCGAGCAGCCGATGTCGGCGTACCCGGCGCAGGAGGGCCTGGACTTCGGCGCCACCGCGCTGATGTTCTCGAACAAGCACTTCGATCCCGTGGCCGGCAGCCGGCTCTACAACGAGTACCTCGAGCACTATCGCCTCGCCGAGGACGTCGGCTTCGACGGCATCATGCTCAACGAGCACCACAACGCGCCGTTCTGCATGCAGGCCAAGTGCAACGTCTTCGCCTCGATCCTGGCCGCCACCACCCGGCGCGTGAAACTGGTCCTGCTCGGCAATCCGCTGCCGCTCGCCGACAACCCGATTCGTCTCGCCGAAGAGCTGGCGATGATCGACATGATCTCCGGCGGGCGCCTCGTCTCCGGCTTCGTTCGCGGCGGCGGTCAGGAGCAGCTCGCCACCGGCGTGAACCCCGCCTACAACCGCGAGCGCTTCGAGGAAGCGCACGACCTGATCGTCAGGACGTGGACGGAGCATGGGCCGTTCCGCTGGGAGGGCACGCACTACCAGCACCGTGTCGTGAACCCGTGGGCGCTGCCGCTTCAGAAGCCGCACCCGCGCGTGTGGATCCCGGGCGTGCTCAGCAAGGAGACGATCATCTGGGCCGCGAAGAAGCGCTATCCGTACATCGCGCTCAGCACGTCCATCGAAGCGACCAAGAAGATCTGGAACCTCTACGACACGGTGGCCGCCCAGACGGGGTACCAGGGCGGCCCCGAGTATCGCGGCTACCTGCAGCGCTGCCACGTCGCCGAGACCGAAGAGAAGGCGAGGGAGAACGCGAAGCAGTTCATGTGGATGCAGGGCGAGTTCACCGGCCTCGCGCATCCGGTGTGGTCCAGCCCCTCCGGCTACTTCTCGCCGGCCATGCGAACGGCGTTCGTGGAGTTCGCGGTCGGACGGCGTGCGAACCCGCGCGCGGCGCCGTTCGAGGAGCAGATCCGCGACCAGCAGATCATCGCCGGCACGCCGAAGACCGTCATCCCGAAGCTGCGCCGGCTGCTGGAGGAGACGCGGCCCTCGATCGTCGGCTTCTGGGCCTCCGACGGCTTCGTCTCCAGCGCCGACACGCGCACGTGCATTCGCCTCCTCGGCCAGGAGGTGCTGCCGGCGCTGCGCGACATGGGCAAGGAGCTGGGACTCTGGAGCCCGTTCGAGGCGAACGCGCCGGTGAGCCTGGCGCATCCGGAGCCAGCACGCCCGGCGAGCATGGCCGAGTAGTCGGCCGGTGAGGCGCCGCTACACGCGCTCGAGGATTGCGCGGTCCTCGATCAGGATGCACCCGCTCTCGTCCGCGCGCCGGACGCTCTCGACGTTCTCGTTGTCCTTCGCTAGCCGCTCGCGGTACTGCTCGTAGGCGGCCAGGCTCGGGAAGTCGATCAGGGCGAGCGCCTGGTTCGTCGGACCGGCGAACTTCGTGGGCAGCCAGTAGCCGACGAGGTCGCCGCCGCAGCGTGGGATGATGACGCCCAGCGCCCGCGCGTACCGCTCGAAGTCGTCGCGCTTGCGGGCATCGATCGTGTAGCGAATGCTCAGCGTGATCATGTCGTTCCCTCCTGGCGGCGAGCTTAACCCGCTCCAGCCGGCGCCCGCTTCGGCGGCCGTCGAAGCGGGCGCCGATGCTACAGTGGCGGCAAGCCCGTGATCGACGCGCTCGGCACGCTGCTCGCGCCCCTTCTCGACACGATGGAGCGCATCGTGTGGGTCCAGCGCTACCTCCATCCGCCCGTGGCCTCGCGGCTCGCCGACGAGCTGGCCCCGTGCTCCGACGCGATCGAGACGCCGCTCCGCGAGCTGGAGAAGACGACCTGGCCCGAGGACCTGCACTTCCTCCGCGATCGGCTCTTCGACGTCAGCCGCCAGACGATCGATCTCGTGTCCGCCTTCGTCACCGCCGCCCGCGAATCCGGCGAGGTCTTCGACCTCTACCGCGCGCTGCGTCGATTTGCGCGCGTGCAGGAAGGGCTCTATCCCCTGGCGCCCGTGCTCGATCCCATCAGCCGCTGGTTCCTGGAGCCGGACCGCCGTGGCGACGACGGCCTGGTGGCGCGTCTGCGCGACGGCACCCTGCGCGACGATGACAGCCACATCGGGGTCTTGCACGCGAAGAACGCCCGCGAGATGCGCGGCGGCTTCTCGCTCTACGTGCCGGAGACGTGGGACAACCGGTCGGCCATGGCGCTGGTGGTCGCGCTCCACGGCGGCCACGGTCACGGCCGCGACTTCCTGTGGAGCTGGCTTCGCGAGGCCCGCTCGCGCGGCGTCATGCTGGTGGCGCCGACGTCGCGCGACCGGACGTGGTCACTGCTCGGTGAGGACGTCGACGCGACTGCGCTCCGGGAGATCGTCGCCTTCCTGTGCGAGCGATACCCGGTGGATCGCGGGCGCATCCTGCTGACGGGGATGTCGGACGGTGGGACGTATGCGCTACTGGCGGGGCTTCGTGACGACACGACACCGTTCACGCATCTCGCTCCCGCCTGCGGCGTTCTGCACCCGCTGCTGCTCGGTGAAGGCATGCCGCACGCGCGCGATCGCGCGATCTATCTCGTCCACGGCGCGCTCGACTGGATGTTTCCGGTCGCGACGGCACGGATCGGACGGGACGCGCTGCAGGACGCGGGGGCGCGCCTGGTGTATCGAGAGATCGCGGACCTGTCGCATACGTATCCGCGGGAGGAGAATTCGAGGATTCTGGAGTGGCTGCTGGAGTAGGCGCCCCCGTGCACTGAACGCTGTATCTCAAATTCCGCATTGACACGATTGACAGCGATGCTCATCCGCGGCGGTCCAATGCGCACGAGAATGGCTTCCTGCGGGCCGCAGCGCCGCCACGATCCGGTATCTAGAGGATCTGTCGTTGGACGGCTCCCTGGTCGGCGATCGATAGCGTTGTCGCGTCACGGCGGCAGCCGAAATCCCAGGCGTAGAGTCGGCGACGCGCGCACGTCGGGCTACGCGATCGACGTCTTGCACCCGCTGGCGAATGAAAAGCGAGAGTTGGCGGCGCCGTAACTACCCGTGCGCCAACGTCTTCAGCGCCGCGACCAGCTTTCCATCCGGACGCGCCAGCTCGTCCAGGATCGAGAAATGATCATGGTCTGCGATCGGCATGTATTGCCCGGGCAGCCCGCGCTTCTGCCACGCGCCCGCGAACTCCGCGGACTGTCGTATGAGCTCGGGCAGCTCGCCGAGGCCGACAGTGACGATCAGCGGCGCCGCGCGCGCTGGCAGATAAAGCATCGGGCTGTTGCGCTGCGCCTCCGCCGCGTCGAGGCCGAGCTTCGCGTTGAGATAGTTCAGGCGGATCGGCTCGAGGTCGAAGATGCCGCTGATGGCGAGGCCGCCGGCCACCCGCGCGTCCGTCATGGCCATGGCCGTCAGATGGCCGCCGGCGGAGTGGCCGGAGACGAAGACGCGGGCCGGGTCGCCGCCCAGCTCCTTGGCGTGCTCGATGACCCAGGCGACCGACGCGCGGATCTCGGCCACGATGGCGTCCATGCGGGCGGCGGGCGCCAGCGTGTACTCCACCACCGCGAGGTTGAAGCCGGCCGGCAGGACGCCCTCACCCAGGAACGCGAAGGGCTCCTTGTCGTTCTGCTGCCAGTAGCCGCCGTGAATGAAGATCAGCGATGGAGCGTTCGGAGCGCCGCAGGGAAACACGTCGAGGCGCTGCCGTGCGCCCGCGCCATAGCGGACGTCGATGCGGCCGGCGTGCTGCTTCCGGAACGCGTCGCTGCGCGCGACGCGGGCGGCCACGTACTCATCGCGCTTGGCGATGCCGACCGCCTCCGTGTTGTTGTACGCGGCGTCCAGCGCGGCACGGTCCATTCCCCGGTAGAGCATGGCGCCTCTCAGCTCGACGCCCGAGCGCCCGCCAGCAAGGTCTTCGCGTACTTCAGGTCGCGATACTCGCCCGAGCGCACGGGTGGGTGCCGGGCCGGGCCTTGCGAGGGCAAGCACTCGATCAGCGCGTCGTAGTTCGGGTGGTTGAAGAAGGCGATGGACAGCCGGGCGCGCGTCGCGCCCGGTCCCGGCGGCGGATTCACGACGCGGTGCAGGTTCGACAGCCACCGGTCGTTGGTCCAGCGCATGAGCAGGTCGCCGATGTTGACCACGAAGCTCGTCGGTGACGTCGGCACGTCGATCCAGTCGCCGGCGCGCGTGCGCACTTGCAGGCCGCCCGGCACGTCCTCGCCGCTCAGGATGGTGAAGCCGCCGTAGTCGGTGTGGGCGCTGGCGCGAAGCTGGCCGGGCTTCGGCGCCAGGGCTTGCGGGGGATAGTAGTTGAGCCGCATGGTGCCGATGGAGCGATCGACCTTGTCGTCGAAGAAGCGCTCCTCGACGTCGAGCGCGAGGGCGGCCAGCCGCATCAGGAACACGACGAGGTGGCTCATCGTCGCGTAGTACTCGGTGGCCGCGCGCTCGAAATCCGCCGGGCGTGAGGGCCAGATGTTCGGCGCGAAGTGTGCGCGGCCCTCCGGGCTCGTGTAGTACTCGGCGTCCCCCACCATGACCGGGCCGACGTGGAAGAACTCCTTGAGATCGGGTGGCGCCGCCGCGTCGTTGGCCTTCGACAGCGCCTCGCCACCCACCGGATGGTAGCCGCGGTTCGTGCCGGGAACGGGATGCCGGTACGCGAGCTTCTCGGTCATCGGGCGCTCGAAGAACTCGTGGGCGACCGCGCGCAGCCGCTCGACGAGGCGCTCGGGCACGCCGTGACCCGTGATGGCGAAGAAGCCGATGTCGCGGCACGCGTGGTCGATGGCGGCCGCCACCCGCCGCCGCTCGGCGTGGCCGCCGTGGCGGGCGGCCGCCAGGTCGATGACGGGAACGTGGGTCACAGCGTCGAGAACACCGAGCCGCCGTCCACGATCAGCGTCTGCCCGGTCATGAACGCGCTGTCGTCCGAGGCGAGGAAGACGACGGCGCCCTCGACGTCCTCGGGGAACGCGTCGCGCCGCAGCGAGCGCGCCTGCATGATGGCGGCCGACTGGAAATTGGTGATGTCCGGGTTCTCCTGCACGGTGTCGCTCAAGATGAGCCCGGGGGCGACGGCGTTGACGGTGATGCCGTCGGAGCCGAGCTCGCGGGCCAGCGCGCGCGTCATGGCGACCACCGCGCCCTTCGAGGTCACGTAGTGCAGCAGGAAGCCCGTGCCCTTTCCCACGATGGCGGAGGCGATGTTCACGATGCGACCGCCGCCCTGCGCGCGCATGGCGGGCGTCACCGCCCGCGCGCAGTTCCAGATGCCCTTGACGTTGACGGCCATCACGCGGTCCCACTCGGGCTCGGGGATCTCGTCGAACCGCTGCGGCTTGAGGCTCGCGAAGACGGCGGCGTTGTTGACGAGCACGTCCACGCGCCCGAACCGCCGCAGCGTCTCCGCCACCATCACCCGCACCGACGGCGCGTCGCTGACGTCGGTGCGCACGCCTAGCACGCGGTCGGGCGTGGCCAGCTTCTCGGCCGCGCCCAGCGGATCGACGATGTCCGCGATCACGACCCGCGCGCCCTCGGCGACACACCGCTGCGAGTACGCGAAGCCGATGCCCTTGGCGCCGCCGGTGATGATGACCACCTTGTCCGTCAGTCGCATCGTCACGCTCCGTTGGGGGTGATGATCGTCTTCACACCGCGGCCTGCCGCGGCGTGGGCGAAGGCGTCCTCGATCTTCGCGAGCGGGAACTTCGCGGTGACGAGCGCCTTGACGCGCAGCTTCGGCATGAGGGCCAGCGCGCGGCGGAACGAGCGGCCGCGGCCGAACGCGCCGTGGATGCGGATCTCGCGGTAGTGCACGTCCCAGAGATCGAGCGGCAGCCGGCTGCCCTTCGGATTCACGCCGACGAGCTGTAGCACGCCGGTGGGCCGCACGAGCGTCAACGCCTCGGCGACGAGCTCCGGCTTGCCGACCGCCTCGCAGACGACATCGGCGCCGCGGCCGCCCGTCAGCTCCTGGATCCGCGTCTTCAGGCTCTGCGTCGTGGGGTCGATGGTGACGGCGGCGCCCAGCCGCTTCGCCATCGCGCGCCGCTCGGCGATCGGATCCGACAGGATCAATCGCCTGGCGCCGCGGCGCCCAGCCAGCACCATCGTGAGCAGGCCCATGATCCCGCCGCCGATGACGAGGACGGTGGCGCCGCGGGGAATGGTGGACTGCTCGAGGCCGGCCAGACAGCAGGCGGCCGGCTCCGTCATGGCGGCCGTGATCGGATCGAGGCCGCGCGGCAGCGGATGCAGATTGGCGACCGGCAGGGCAACGCGCTCGGCGAAGCCGCCCACGCGCGTGCACCGCGGACACTGCGACACGCGCCCCTCGGCACACTCGCCGCACGCGCCGCAGCCGTACGACGGCTCGCAGGCGACGGCGCGCCCCACGAGCCGCTTGCTGACGCCGGGCCCGACGTCGGCCACGACCCCCGTGTACTCGTGGCCCATCACCATCGGCGGCGTCCACGGAAACAACCCCTGCGTGGCGTGGATGTCGGTGCCGCAGATGCCGGCCGCCCGCACGGCCACCAGCGCCTGCCCGCGCGCGGGCGTGGGCTCCGCCACCTCGTCGACGCTGAACTTCGAGCCGCCGCGCCAGGTGCCGACCTTCATGGCTTGAGGATCACGCGCGTGGCGGCCGTGCCCGTCTGCTTGCCCTGCCACTCGGCCAGCTCGAAGGCCTGATTGATGTCCGACAGCGCGAAGCTGTGCGAGACGACCCTGGACAGCGGGTACTTGTCCCGGGTGCGCACGAGGAAATCGAGCGCGCTCGGCATGATCCACGGGTTGTAGTGCATCAGCCCCTTCCACCTGATCTGCTGCGTGATGACCTTCGTGGCCGGAAACGTCACCGCCTGCGGCACGATGTTGCCGATGTCGACGAAGCTGCCGTTGACGCGCACCATGTCGAGGCCTTCGACGGTGGCGGCGGCGATGCCGACCAGCTCCATCACGACGTCCGCGCCGCGGCCGTCGGTCAGGTCCTTCACGCGCTGCACGCGCGCCTCCGCCGTCGGAAGCTCGTTCATGTCGATCACGTCGGTGGCCCCGCACCGCCGCGCCAGCTCCAGCCGGGGCGGCTGCCGGTCGATCGAGATGACCTTCGACGCCCCCTTCTCGGCGGCCACCGCCGCCGCGTAGATGCCGAGGCCGCCGGCGCCCTGGATGACGACGACGTCGCCGAACTTCATGTCCGCGTGCTCGAGGCCGTGCAGCACCTGACACAGCGCGCAGTTCACCGGGGCCACCGCCTCCTCGGGCAGGACGTCGGGCACCTTGAAGACGTAGTGGCCGGGCGGCAGGAAATAGTACTCGGCGTAGCCGCCGTCACAGTACGGGTACTCGTTCAGCGTGAACTGGTTGCTGCGGCGCTGGCGCTGCGGGCACGCGTGGTGCTCGCCGCGCACGCACCAGTAGCAGCGATTGCACGGGTTGAAGAACGGAAAGGCGACACGATCGCCCTCGCGGAGCGGCCGCCGCAGCGAGTCCGTCGTCACGCCCTTGCCGAGGCTGTGCACGACACCGGTGAACTCGTGGCCGGGGACGCGGCGGATGTCGGGCCCCGAATAATTGCCGTCGTTCCGCCAGTAGTGGAGGTCCGACCCGCAGATGGCGGCCGCGGTGTTCTTGATGAGGATACCCCCCGGCTCGATCTCCGGCGTCGGCAGAGTCTCCAGCTCCAGCGGCTTGCCTGGCTGCACCAGCACGGCCGTCAGTCCCTTGGGCACGGGCGTCCTCCTGGATGTGGGGCCCCGAAATGGCCCCCCATACTGCTTGTCAGTCCACGGTCAGCGCCGCGGCACGGCGGCCGCCACCAGCGGCGCCGCCGTCGGCGCGCCGACGCGGCCCGGCAAGAGCGCCACGAAGAGCGTGGTGAAGCCCGAGATGACGGCCATCACGCCGAGCAGCGTGCCGAAGCCGGCTGCCTTCACCGTCGGCCCGAGCAGGTAGACGGCCAGCGAGCTGACGCCGAACGACACGGCGAGACGGATCCCGGCCACGCGCGAGCGCATCCGGTCGTCGACGTACTGGACGATCATCGCGTCCACGAACGGGATGGCGCCGAACACGAAGACCATGAAGGTCACCATCACGGCGTAGAGCGCCCAGCCCCCGGCGCCGGACGCGAGCAGGAACAGCGGCACCTGCGCGGCCACGATCGGCAGGTAGACCCACTTCAGCGGATAGCGGTCGATGAGCTTGCCGACCACGAGCTGGGCGAGCGAGGCGATCGTGTACACGACGGCCAGCAGCACTCCGAGCGTGGCCGGATCCTCGACGAGACCGCGCAGCCGCTCCGCGAGCAGCTGCCCGTTGCCGTTCGTCGTGAAATTGAAGATGAGGCTGCTGGAGATCGCCGCCAGCGTCATCACCAGCACCACGCGCGCCATCACCGAGCGCGGCAGGTCGACGGACTTCTTGTGTCGCTTTGCGGGCGGCATGTCTTCCCGAGGGACCAAGTAAAGGAACAGCAGCCCGCACAGCATGGCGAGGGCGCCCGGCACGGCAAAGGCGGCGCGCCAGCCCGCCTGCTTCACGAGGAAGCCGGTGAGGATGGCGGCGACGGCGATGCCCAGATTGCCGGCCAGCCCGTTGACACCGATGGTGAACCCGGGGTTGCGGGCGTTCTGCACCAGCATCGGAATGCCGACCGGGTGGTAGATCGAGGAGAACACGCCCATCAGCGTGAGCGCGGCCGCCAGCGTCCACACCCCGGTCGTCGCGGCCACCAGGATGGCGGCGCCGCCGATGCCGAGGAAGAACACGACCATCATCGCGCGGCGGCCCCACAGGTCGCCCAGCCGGCCCGCGGGCAGCGAGCCGAGACCGAACATCACGAACGCGCCGACGGTGTACGGCATCAGGTCCTGCCACACCATCCCCCAGTCGGCGGCGATGGCGGCCACGGCGGTGGCGAAGATCAGCAGGAACAGGTGGTCGAGCGCGTGACCGACGTTCAGCAGGAGCGCCGTAGGGCTGAGCTTTGACATGGGCGAAATTCTACATGATCATCCGCCGCATGAAGACGCTCATCGAGAACGGCTGGGTGGTGGCGTGGAACGGCACCAGCCACGAAGTGCACGAGCGCGGCAGCGTCGTCATCGAGGGCGACCGCGTCGTCCACGCGGGCGGGCCGTACACCGGCGCCGTCGACACGCGCGTCTCCGCGCGCGGCAAGCTCGTGTCGCCGGGATTCATCAACACCCACGTCCACACGGCCGGCGGCGGCGGCGACTACATGCTGCTCGACATGGCCAAGAACGACTACCGGACGGCCAACTACATGAGCTTCGCCGCCCCGCTCAAGGGGCGCATGGCACCGCCGCCGCCCGAGGCCATCGCCGCGCTGCGCGCCTATGTCTTCCTGCACGCCCTGAAGAACGGCACCACCACCGTGATCGACGTCGGCGGCCTGCGCGGCGACTGGGACGGCTACGCGCGCCTCGTCGACGACCTCGGCGTGCGCGTCTACGCGAGCCCGCCGTTCCGTGACCGCGACACCTACATGGACGCGCAGGGCCGGCTCACCTACGAGGAAGACGCCGCCGTCGGCCGCCAGCGCCTGCAGGAGGCGATCGAGTTCGTCCGCAAGTACGACGGCGCCGCCCAGGGCCGCCTGCGCGGCATGCTCAACGCGGCGCAGGTGGAGACGTGCAGCGAGCCGCTGCTGCGGGCCGGCAAGGACGCGGCGCGCGAGCTGGGCGTGCCGATCCACACGCACGCCGGCGGGAACCTGGTCGAGTTCCAGCGCATCATGGACGAGTACCGCAAGACGCCCATCCAGTTCCTGGCCGACATCGGGTTCCTCGACGCCCGCACCCTGATCGGGCACGCCGTCTTCACGACCGGGCATCCGTGGTCGCGCTACGCGTTCGGCGACGATCTCCGCGTGCTGGCGGAGACCGGCGCCACCGTCGGGCACTGCCCCTACAAGTACGCGAAGATGGCCATGACGCTGCACTCGCTGCCGCGCTATCTCGCGGCCGGCGTCAACATCGCCCTCGGCACGGACACCTATCCGCTCGACATGGTCTCCGAGCTGCGCTGGGCCTCGATCCTCGCCAAGGTCACCGACGCGAACTACCAGGCGGGCCTGCCGCGCGACGTGTTCAACGCCGCCACGCTCGGCGGGGCCGCGTTCATCGATCGCCAGGATCTCGGCCGGCTCGCGCCCGGGTCGAAGGCGGACATCCTGCTGATCAACCTGGATCAGCTCGGCGCGCCGGTGTACGCGGATCCGATCAAGGCGCTGGTCGACGGCGCCAGCGGCCGCGACGTCGACACCGTCATCGTCGACGGGCGCGCGCTCGTGCAGGGCGGGCGGCTCACGCGGCTCGACGAGACCGAGGTCTACGCGAAGGCGCAGCAGGCAACCGAGCACTACTGGTATCAGGTGCCCGGCTGGCGCTGGGACGGCGCCACCGTCGATCGCATCATCCCGCCGGCCTTCCCGATCCACCGCGCTTAGCCGGGGGGGCCATTGCGCGGCCCCTCCATGTAATCAGAACTGCACGGGCGTGGGCGGCATCTTGCCGCTCGCATAGAGCTGCGGCAGCTCGGGCGACGCGTTCTCCCAGACCAGCAGCATCGAACGCTTCGGGGAAAATCCGCGATGGCGGATGTCGGCCGGCATGGCCGCCACGTCGCCCGCCTTCATGGTGACGCGGGCCCGCACGGCGCCGGTCTCCCGGTCCTCCACCTCCCACTGGATCTCGTCGCTGAGCTGCACGAACCACTCGACGCGATCGTTGCCGTGGATCACCGGCAGGATGTACTCCTCGGTCGTCGGGCAATACAGGCTCGCCTTGCACACGGAGACGATCGACGGGTTCCACGTCACGTCCGAGCGCGAGAGATAGGCGAAGAGATTGAAGGAGACCACCTCGTCCTCGAAGCCGGGCTCGGCCCGCACGTCGGGCTTGTCCTGGGGGACGTCGAGGAAGTGGCGGTTGATCGGGAAGCCGCTCTCGTCCGAGCGCGTCGGCTCGTCGCCGGGGGCGCCGATCATCCGCCGGGCGGTGACCCGATGGCGGGTGATCGCCTCCTTGTTGCTGCCGTTCTTCGGCCCGAAGGCGCTGCCCGTCTCCTGCGGGCTCGCGAACGGATCGAAGCCGGCGTTCGTCCAGTCGTCGAGCATGGCCTCGAAGACGCGCTGGATGAGCGGCGTCTGGAAGCGCTCCGTATGGTCGAGCTTCGCCCGCCGGTAGTGGTCGTTGAAGCGGCCGGCGAAGAGATCGACCGTGCCGTAATGGTTGATGGTGCCGACGACCTGGACGAAGTTGACGATCCCGTAGAAGAATCCCCAGGCGATGTCGCGCTGCAGCGCGCGCAGGAACGCGTCGACGGGCAGCATGTGGCGGCCCCTCGGCCACGCCACGTGGGTGAAGTACTCGTCACGGCTGAACGTGAAGCTGCCGAGCGTGAACGTGCGGTAGCCGTGCGCGTTGGGCTCGATCGAGCCGATGATGTCCATATCCTGGCTCCTCTCGGCTCAGGCCTTCGGCCGCGGAGTGGTCTGGCAGATGTCGCCCCAGCGCTCGATGGTGTCGGCGCCCGCGAGTGTCTGGAGGAGCACCACGCCGGGCCGGGCGGCGTGGAACTGGTAGGCGGCGCCCACCGGCAGCAGGGTCATGTGGCCACGACGAGCACGGACGACGCCCATCTTGCGGCCGGCGGGGCTGCCGGCGAGCGCGACGGACCCTTGCGTGCCGTTCGGCACCAGGCCCGGATCGTCGAGCTTGGTGAGGCGGATCTCCACCTCGCCGTCCATCACGAGGGCGAACTCGTCCTGCGCGGGCGCGCGCCAGCCCGACGTACCCTCGACGCGGATGGCTTCGATGACGTATTCGATGTTCTTGCCGACGGCGACCTTCTCGAAGGGCTTCGCGCGCGACGCGACGTCGAAGACGTTGGAGAAGACGTAGTTCCGGGCGTCGTCGTTGATGACCTCGACGCCCCCTTTCTCGTAGTGCTCGAGCGAGCCAAATCGTGTGGTGTGCTGAGCCATCTGCCGACATCCTTTCGGCCCAAATTTGAACGGGTTGTAGTCTCGTCGAGCAACATTGTCAAGCCATCGAGCTCGCCACACGGCGGTACAATCGCCGGCGAGGAACGCCACCAAGGAGGAGCCGATGCAGCGGATCGGGGTGCTCGGCGGCATCAGCCCGCAGGCCACGATGGAGTTCGAGGCGCAGCTGCACCGCGTCTCGCAGCGACTCATCACCCAGGACTGGAACCGCGGCTATCCGCGCGTGGTCGTCTGGTACCACCGCGAGCTGCCGATCCAGGTCGACGGCGACGGCCGGCCGCTCGTCCCGCGCCGAATCGATCCCGGGCTGCTCGACGGCGCGGCGTGGCTCGGTCAGGCCGCCGACTTCCTGGTGATCCCGTGCAACAGCGCGCACGTCGGCGTGCGCGAGATCGAGGCGGCGGCGAAGCGCCCGGTGCTCAGCATGATCGACGTCACGCTGGACGAGGTCGCGCGCCGCGGCTGGCACCGCGTCGGCGTGCTCGGCTTCGGCGGCGCGCCGGCCGTGTACGTCGATCCGCTCGAAGGCAGGGGCACACGCTGCGCGGCCATCGACGGGACGCAGCAAGGCCGCCTCGACGCCGCCATCCGGGCCGTGACGGAGGGCCGTGACACGGTCGGCGACCACGAGATCGCGCTCGCCGCGGTGGACGTGCTGCGCGGGCAAGGCGTGGACGGCGTCGTGCTCGGCTGCACGGAGATCCCGCTGCTGCTCGGCCGCAAAGGCGACGGCCACGACCTCGTCAACCCGGCGGCATTGCTGGCGGAGGCTGCCGTCCGCCGGGCGCTCAGCTAGCCCCCCACGTCTACAAGCGCGCCTCGTCGACCGGGAGCCCGAGCGTGTGGCGGCCCACCAGCTCGTAGTGCGCCAGCCGGCCTTGCAGGTGCTGTGTGATCACGTGGATGTCCTGGAAGTGGCGCTGGATCGGATGCCCGTCGTAGGCGGCGGTGGCGCCGGCCGCATTGTAGACGATGTCGATCGCCTGCGCCGCGAGCCGGATGCCGTGCGTGGTGGCCAATCGCAGCGTGGCGCGCTGATCGAGGGTGAGGGCTCCGGTCGACGTCACCGTGGCCCAGAGGTCGCGCACGGTCTCCAGGAGGAACGCGCGTCCGGAGCGGATGGCGGCCTCCGCCTGCCCCACCTGCACCTGGACCATCGACTGATCGCGTAGCACCGCCTGCATGGCGCGCGGCGTCTTCGAGCCGGCCAGCTCGAAGAACGTCTCCAGGCACGTGCGCGCCATCCCGAGCGCCACCGCTGCGTCGCCGGAGGCGAAGCAGAGCGTGCGGGGGATCTTGTAGAGCGGCCCCGGCTCGAGGAGTGGTGCGGTGGCCGACAGCACCGTGCGCTCCGCCGGCACGAAGACGTCGTGGACGGCGAAATGATGGGTGCCGGTGCCGCGCATGCCGCGCACGTTCCACGTGTCGAGCAACTCGGCTTCCGCGACCGGCACGAACAGGTAGCGCGTCTCCGGCTGACCGCCCTCGAGGCGCACCTGCCCGTTCTCGATGATCTGCGCGTGCGGCGCGACCCAGGCGGCGTGGCGGCAGCCGGTGCTGAAGCCCTGGCGGCCCGTCACGCGGTAGCCGCCGGGGACGACCACCGCCTGCGCGCTCGGCGCCGGCGTGTTGGCCACCACGCTGCGCGGCGTGTCGATCCAGATCTGCCGCGCGACGGCGCGGGGCATCCGAGCCGCGTAGGTGGCGAAGATCGCGCCCTGGTTGACGATCCAGCCGGTGCTCGCGTCGGCCTTGCCGAGCTCCTCGATGACCTCCACGTACGTCGGCAGATCGATCTCGGCACCGCCGATGGCGCGCGGCACGGCGAGATGGAACAGCCCGGCGTCGGCCAGCGCTTCGAAGAGCGGCCGCGGCAGCTCCCGGGCGGCGTCGATCTCGTCGGCGGCCGCGCGGATCATCGGCTGCAGCTTGCGCGCGGCTTCGAGATGCGCGGAGGACGCCACGTCGCCTCTTACTGGATGACCGAGCGCGGCGTCGCCACGAGCCGGGTGACCTTGATCTGCTCGCGATCGATCATGGTCGGCACGCGCGGCGAGATCTCGTTCTTCCAGTAGTCGCTCTGGTACACGAGGTCGTAGAGGCGCTTGCGCTCGGGCTCGCTCTCGAACCGCCGGATCCAGACGTACACGCTCTCGTCTTCCTCGCCGACGAAGCTGCCCAGGATGACCATGCCCATCTTCACCTGGAACGGGATGATCTCCTCCTCCATGCACTTGACCCACTTCTGCTGCTGGCCCGGCCGGATGTGATACTGCCGCAGCTCGAAGAACATGCACGCCTCCTTGTAAGGGGCCCGATTGTCGCACAGGCCCGGCGGCGGCGACCCGTTGCAAGAGTCGCCTGTTTGAGCGATAAGAATGCACTTTGGACATCGTCCTGCAGCTCGTCCTCAACGGCCTGGCCGTCGGCTGCATCTACGGACTGGTGGCTCTCGGCTTCGTGCTCATCTACAAGGCCACCGAGCTCGTCAACTTCGCGCAGGGCGACCTGCTGATGCTCGGGGCCTTCACCTGCTACATGCTCGTCGTCTGGTACGGCGTCGGATACTGGGCGGCCTTCGCGCTGGCCATCGCCGCGGTGGCGCTCTTCGGGGCCGTGCTGGACGCGGGGGTCCTCCGCCGCGTGATCGGCCAGCCGCAGTTCGCGGTGGTGATGCTGACCATCGGGCTCGGCGCCATCTTCCGGAGCTTCGCGTCGATGACGTGGGGCTCGGAGATCTACACGCTGCCGACGCCCTTCAGCGCGAAGGCCACGCGGATCGCCGGCGTGACCGTCAGTCATGAGTACGTCTCGATCATCGTCGGCACCGTGCTGCTGTGCGGGGTGCTGTACGCGTTCTTCAGCTACACGAAGGTCGGCGTCGCCATGCAGGCGGCCTCGCAGAACCAGCTGGCGGCGTACTACATGGGCATTCCGGTCAAGCGGATGTTCTCGCTGATCTGGGCGATCTCCGCCGGCGTGGCCGCCATCGCGGGTATCTTGCTGGCGCCCGTGTCGCTCATCGACATCAATCTCGGCTTCATCGGCCTGAAGGCATTCGCGGCGGCCGTCCTGGGTGGCTTCGGCTCGATCCCGGGCGCGCTCGTGGGCGGGCTCACGATCGGGCTGATCGAGCTCTTCGCCGGCGCCTATCTCCCGCATGGCGTCAAGGACGTGGCTGCGTACGTCGTCCTGCTCATCGTGCTCGCCGTCCGCCCACAAGGGATCTTCGGGACGGTCGGGCGAAAGAAAGTCTGATGCGGTTCCTGTTCAAGACCTCCTACGCGCAGGAGCTGGGGCTCTTTCGCGACAACGTCCAGCGCAACTGGTACGTGGCCCTCCTGGCGGCGCTGCTCGTCCTGCCGCGTCTGCTGCCCAGCTACACCAGCGACATCAGCCTCGTCTTCATCTACGGACTCTGCGGGCTCTCGCTCATGGTGCTGGCGGGCTACACCGGCCTCGTCAGCCTCGGCCACGCCGCCTTCCTCGGCATCGGCGCCTACGCGCACGTCTACTTCGTCCACGATGTGGGCGTGCCGTGGGTGGCGTCCGTTGCGCTCGCCTGCGCGATCACGGCCGCCGTCGGCATCCTGGTCGGCCTGCCGGCCCTGCGGATGACCGGCATCTACCTGACCATCGCGACCCTGGCCTTCGCGCTGATCATCCAGGAAGTCTTCGCGCGCTGGGATCACGTCACCGGCGGGCTCAAGGGCAAGCCGGTCGACAAGCCGGCGCTGTTCGGCATCTCGTTCGCGAGCGACCTCGCCTTCTACTTCCTCTGCCTGGCGGTCCTGATCGGCGCGCTGTGGCTGACGGCCAACCTGCTCCGTTCACCCACGGGGCGGGCGTGGGTGGCCATCCGCGACAGCGAGATCGCCGCGCAGTCGATGGGCGTCAACCTGGCCGTCTACAAGACGATGGCCTTCGCGTACTCCGCGGCGCTCATGGGAGTGGCGGGCGCGCTGTTCGCCCACAGGATCGGCTTCCTCGCGCCCGACATCTTCAGCGTGCTGCTGTCGATCCAGCTGCTCCTCATGGTCGTCGTGGGCGGCCTCGGCAGCCTGCACGGCGCCATGTTCGGCGCCGTCTTCGTGGCCATCCTGCCCGTCATGATCTCGCAGGCGCGCGACTCGGTGCCCGCCTTCGTGGCGACCCTCCTGGCGCCACTCGGCAAGGGCATCGCGGACGACGGCTTCACGATGGTCGACCGCTTCGTGAAGCAGCCGGGGCTCGAGCCGGGGCTCTTCGGGCTGATCCTCGTGCTCTTCATCCTGTTCGAGCCTCTCGGCATCTACGGCCGCTGGGCGAAGATCAAGCTCTACTTCTCGCTGTTCCCGCTCTACAAGCGCGCAACGTTCCGGCGGCAGAAGGCGTACATGCGCTCGGAGCGCCTGCGATGACCTTCCTCCAGGCCGACGGGCTGGCCATCAACTTCGGGGGCATCGCGGCGCTGGCCGGCGTGAGCTTCGCGATGGAGCCCGGCGAGGTGGTGACCATCATCGGCCCCAACGGCGCCGGCAAGACGACGATCTTCAACCTGGTCTCGCGCATCTACGAGCCGTCGCGCGGCCGTCTCGTGTTCTGCGACGAGGACATCACGCGCGTGCCCGCTCACGACATCGCCCGCCGCGGCATCGCGCGCACCTTCCAGAACATCGAGCTGTTCGAGCACGCCACGGTGCTGCAGAACCTGCTCCTGGGCCGCCACGCCCACAAGCGCTCGCGCTTCGTCGAGGAGCTGTTCTTCCTGCCTCGCGTACGCGCCCTCGAGATCGAGCATCGCGACGCGGCCGAGAAAGTCATCGATTTCCTCGACCTCCAGCCGTACCGCGACAGCTTCGTGGTCAATCTCCCGTACGGCGTCCGCAAGGTCGTCGAAGTCGGGCGCGCGCTCTGCACGCAGCCGAAGCTGATCCTCCTCGACGAGCCGTCGTCCGGGCTCAGCGTGGAGGAGACCGAGGACATGGCGTTCTGGATCCAGGACATTCGCACGCTGCTCGGCATCACCGTCCTCATGGTGGAGCACGACATGAGCCTCGTGAGCGCCGTCTCCGACCGCGTGGTGGCGCTGAACTACGGCCGGGTCGTCGCGATGGGGACGCCGCGCGACGTCCAGAACCACCCCGAGGTGGTGAAGGCGTACCTGGGAGGCTGAGGATGGCCGATCCGCTCCTGCGCGTGAGCAACCTCGAGACCTACTACGGCCCCATCATGGCCATCCGGGGGGTCAGCTTCGAGGTGCCACGCGGCGCGATCGTCACGGTCCTCGGCGCCAACGGCGCCGGCAAGACGACGGTGCTGAAGACGGTGGCGGGCGTGATGGATCCGCAGAAGGGCACGGTGACGTTCGAGGGGCGGGACATCCAGCGACTGGATCCCGATCGCATCGTCCGGCTCGGTCTGAGCCACGTGCCCGAAGGGCGCGAGATCTTCCCGTTCCTCTCCGTCGCCGAGAACCTCCGGATGGGCGCCTTCACGCGCACCGACGCCGACGGCGTCGCGCGCGACCTCGAGACCGTCTATGGTTACTTCCCGGTGCTGAAGGCACGGGCGCAGCAGCGGGCCGGCTCGCTGTCGGGCGGCGAGCAGCAGATGCTGGCCATCAGCCGCGCGCTCATGGCCCGGCCGAAGATGATGCTGCTCGACGAGCCCTCGCTCGGCCTGGCGCCGCGGCTGGTCAAGGAGATCTTCGACATCATCGTGAGGATCAATCGGGAGCAGGCGGTCACCGTGCTGCTCGTCGAGCAGAATGCCAACATGGCGCTCCACATCGCCGATTACGGCTACGTGCTGGAAGTCGGCCGCATCGTCATGGAAGATACGTGTGCCCGGCTGCTGGAGAAGGAAGACATCAAGGAGTTCTACCTGGGCATGAAGGAGCAGAGCATACGCGGCACCCGGCGCTGGAAGCGAAAGAAAACCTGGCGATGAGGTCGGCCTGGGCGATTCACGGGCAGGACACCCTGCCGCGCCTCTTCCGGCACGTGGTCGGCGACCGCGGCGACGCGGTCGCCATGCGCGAGAAGGACCTCGGTGTCTGGCGGTCGGTGACGTGGCGCCAGTACGGTGAGCGCGCGCGCCGGACCGGCCTCGGGCTGGTCGCGCTCGGGCTGCGGCGGCGCGACGTCGTGTCGATCATCGCCGACAACGGGCCGGAGTGGCTCTACGCCGACCTGGGGACCATGTCGGCGGGCGGCGTGACCAACGGCATCTATACCACCGACTCCCCGCGCCAGGTCGAGTACATCGTCAACGACAGCGGCACGCGCTTCTTCTTCGCCGGCAACGACGAGCAGCTCGACAAGATCCTCGAGGTCCGCGCGCGCTGTCCGGGGCTCGTGAAGATCATCGTGTTCGACGGCGAGGGGCTGCACGGCTTCCAGGACGAGCAGGTGATGTCCTTCGACGAGCTCCTGGAGCTGGGAGCGCGCTACGATCGCGAGCATCCCGGGGCGTGGGACGCGCTGGTCGAGCTGGCCCGGCCGGAGGACCTCGCCATCCTCGTGTACACGTCGGGAACGACCGGCCCGCCGAAGGGCGCCATGCTCAGTCATCGCAACATCCTGTTCCAGCTCGGCTATGCCGATTTCATCGCCGAGCCGCGGCCGGGCGATCAGCAGCTGTCCTTCCTGCCGCTCTCGCACGTGGCCGAGCGCACCTTCACCGTCTTCTACCCGCTGCGCACGGGCGCCACCGTGAACTTCGCGGAGTCCATCGACACCGTGCCCGACAACATCCGCGAGGTGGCGCCCGCGGTGTTCTTCGCGGTGCCGCGCATCTGGGAGAAGTTCTACTCCGGCGTCGCCCTCCGCATGCGCGACGCCACGCGGCTCGGTCGGCTCGTCTACGCGTGGGCGGTCGGTGTCGGCATGCGGGTCGCCGAGTGCCGCATCGAGGGCCGGCGTCCCTCGCCGCTCCTGCGTTTGCTCTTCCGCGTTGCGGACCTCGTGGCCCTCGACAACGTCAAGCGCTCCATGGGGCTGCATCGCGTGCGGGGCGCCGCCACCGGCGCCGCGCCCATCGCTCCCGAGCTGATCAAGTGGTTCATGGCCCTCGGCGTCGACATGCGCGAGGTGTACGGTCAGACGGAGAACTGCGGCCTCGCCACCGCCATGCCGCCCCACCGCATCAAGCTCGGCACCGTCGGGATCGCGCGCTCCGACACCGAGGTGCGGCTCTCCCCACAGGGGGAGATCCTCCTGCGGGGTCCGCACGTCTTCATGGGCTACTACAAGAACCCGGAGCGCACCGCCCAGACCATCGTCGACGGCTGGCTGCACACGGGCGACGTGGGGAAGATCGACGCCGAGGGATTCGTGACCATCACCGACCGCATGAAGGACATCATCATCACGGCCGGCGGCAAGAACATCACGCCGTCGGAGATCGAGAACCAGCTGAAATTCTCGCCGTACATCTCCGACGCGGTGGTCGTCGGCGATCAGCGGCGGTTCCTCTCCTGCCTGGTCATGATCGACCACGAGACGGTGGCGCAGTTCGCGCAAGACAAGAGCGTTCCCTTCACCAACTTCGCGTCGCTCTGCCGCGCGAAGGAGGTGCAAGACCTCATCTGGACGGAGATCGAGCGGGTCAACAAGCAGTTCGCGCGCGTGGAGACCATCAAGAAGTTCCATCTCATCAGCGAGCTCCTCACCCCCGAGGACGAGGAGCTCACGCCGACGATGAAGCTGAAGCGGGCGTTCGTGAACCGCAAGTACAAGGACGTCATCGACGCGATGTACGACGAAAGGAGCGGGCGATGAAGAAGCAGCTGGCAGTGGGGGTGGCCATCCTGGGCGTGGCGCTGGCGGCGGGGGCGGCGGCTCAGAGCGAGAACCGGGGGATCACCAAGACCGAGATCGTGCTCGGGATGCACACGGACCTGTCGGGGCCGGCCGCGACCTACGGCGTGTCGTCGTCGAACGCCGTCAAGATGCGGTTCGACGAGGTCAACGACAAGGGCGGCATCCACGGCCGCAAGATCCGTCTGATCATCGAGGACACCCAGTACCAGGTGCCGCGCGCCGTCCAGGCCGGGGCCAAGCTCATCAACCGCGACCGCATCTTCGCGATGGTCGCCGGCCTCGGCACGCCCATGAACAACGCGCTCTTCAAGGACCAGCTCGACGCCGGCGTGCCGAACCTCTTCCCGCTGTCGGCCGCACGCTCGATGTACGAGCCGTTTCACCGGTTGAAGTTCTACGGCGCCGCGTCCTACGTCGACCAGATGCGCGCGGGCGTCCAGTACTTCGTCAGCAAGAAGGGCAAGAAGGCGCTCTGCGCGATGTACCAGGACACGGACTTCGGCAAGGAGGTCCTGGACGGCGTCCAGATGCAGGCGGACAAGCTGAAGATCAAGATCGTCGAGACGGTCACCCACAAGCCGACGGACCAGGACTTCACCGCGCAGATCACGCGCCTCAAGGGCGCCGGCTGCGATCTCGTGGCGCTGGGCACGATCGTGCGCGATTCGATCGTGCCGTATGCCACGGCGCGGAAGATCGGCTGGACCGACGTCGACTTCCTCGGGTCGGCCGCCACCTATGATCTCTTCGTGGCCGCCGCCCAGGGTGGGGTCACCGAAGGCCTCTATGCCATGGGCCTGACCGACATGCCGTACCGCGACACGCTGTCCCCGGCCGCCCAGGGCTGGTTCGATCGCTACAAGGAGCGCTACAAGGCCGATCCGAACATCGGCGCCGTCTACGGCCACGTGGCCGCGGACCTCACCGTGGTCGGCCTCGACAAGGCCGGCGCGGACCTGAACCTGAACACGTTCGTGCGCGGGCTCGAGTCGATCAAGGGCTACCGCGATATCTTCAACGGTCCCGAGGCGAGCTTCGGACCCGACAAGCACCAGGGCGCGAACTCCTCCTTCCTGGCCGTGGTGAAGGGCGGTCGCTGGGTGCGCGTGACGGAGCCGCTCGGGTTCTGACGCCGCCCGGGACATGCAGCCGGTCCTCGACACGCGACGCCTGCGGTTGCGCCTGCCCGCGCGGGAGGATGCCGCGGGCGTCGCGGAGTACGGGAGCGATCCGGAGGTGTGCCGGTACGTGTCCTGGCCCCGCCATCGATCGCGCGCGGACGCGGAGAGCTTCCTGCGGTACGCGATCAGCGCCGGCGAGACGGGCCACGAGCGCATCTGGGTGATCGCGGAGCGGGACACGTCGGCGGTGGCGGGGACCATCGGCCTTCGCGTGCAGGGACACCGGATGGAGCTCGGTTACGCGCTGGCGCGTCGCTGCTGGGGCAAGGGCTTCGCCACCGAAGCGGCCGAGGCGGTGGTTGCGTGGGCGCTCGCGCAGGCCGAGGTGCACCGCGTCTGGGCCGTCTGCGACGTCGACAACGTCGCCTCCGCGCGCGTGCTCGAGAAGATCGGCATGCGCCGTGAGGGACGCCTGGGGAACTGGGCCGTGATGCCCAACCTCGGCGGCGTCCCGCGCGATTGCTGGTGCTACGCGCGCGTCAAGTAACGCCGGTATTGTGATTTGGACAATCGCACCGCGCCCGAACACAGGCGCCCCCTCGCCCGTCGAATGGGCGAGGTGCGCGCATGACTCCTGACGAAGAACGGCTCCGGCGATATCTCGACTGGCAGCGGGCGCGCGACGCCGAGCGGGCGCAGCGGCGGCGGCGCGTCCTCGGCTACGTGGCCGCGCCCGCCCTCTGCGTGGTGGCCCTCGGATCTGCCGTATGGCTCGCGTGGCCGTGGATCGACCCGGCGCCCTCCGTCACGGCGATCACGATGCCGGAATCCCGGGCGCGCGCGATCGAGTCCCCGCCCCCGGCGCCGGAGAGCGAAGCACGCGAGGCGAACGCTCCGGAGCCACCGGCCCGCCCACGGCCTCGCGGCGCGCCGCGCGTCGCGTCGCAAGCGCGAGTGCGAGCGGAGCCGACCCCGACGGCGCGAGCCATTCGAGACGAACTGATCGCAGTACCAGCCCCCGGCCCATCGAGCGAGGCTCCCACGGAGTCGGAGGTCGCCGCCGCCGTCGCACCTGCGCCGGTAGCTGAGCCGACGAGCCCGGCGTCGGAGACACCGCGCGAGGTTCCGCAGCGGGAAGGCAGCGAAGACCTGGCGCGCGAAACGGCGCTCGCACCGCTGCCGCCGAGCGATGTGGTGGCGCTGCCGAGCCAACCCAAGACGGTGCGCGAGCGCGTGAACCGCTGGGCCAAGGGCGAGGTCCAGGAGCTCCGCGATGGCGTGAAGCGCGAGCTGCGCGGCTTCCGCTCCGGCTACGAGAAGGTGCGCGACTTCTTCCGGCGGTGAGCGGCGCCGTCAGGCGCACGCGATCGCGTAGACGTCGAGCACACCCTCCGGCAGGCGGTCCTCGCGCCAGCCGCGGCCTCCATCCTCCGTGCCGAACACCTGTCCCGTGCGGCTCACGCAGTAGGCGCGGTCGGGATCGCGCGGATGCAGCGCGAGGCCCATCATCGTGCTCTCGGCCTTCACGCCGTGGTCGAAGCGCGACCACGTCTGGCCGAGATCGCCGCTGCGGTACATCGAGCCGTCCTGGCTCCGCGCGGCGGGGCTGAGGCACGCGAAGAGCGTGCGCGGATCGTGGGGCGACACGCGGATGTCGCGCCCGTACGTGAGCGGCGAGAAGCGCCCCACCTCCATGTCCTGCCAGCTCCGGCCGCCGTCCGAGCTGCGGAAGAGTCCCATCCGCAGCGCGAGGAAGACGGTGGCGGGCTCGGCGGCGCTCACCCCGAGGGCGTGGACGTCGAGCATGCCCTCGATCTCGGTATCGCTCACGATGCGGCTCTTGAGATGCGGCAGCTCGGCGAGCTTCACCAGATCCGCGCTGCAGTCCGCCCACGTCTCGCCGCCATCGTCGCTCCGCATGACGCCGCCGACCTCCACCGCCGCCCACAGCGTGTCCGGCCGCGCCGGGTTCGCGGCCAGGCGCATGACCCGGCACGCGAACGGCATCTTCACGCGCTCGGGCTGGACGGCCCTGGGGAGCCGCCGCCAGCTGTCTCCGCCGTCGTCGCTGCGAAAGACGCCGAGGGGCGAGGTGCCCGCGTACAGCCGCCGCCCGTCGCGAGGATGCACGAGGATGGACCACACCTGTAAGCCGGATTCGGAGAAGTCCAGGCGCTCCCAGCGGTCGCCGCCGTCGGTGGAGCGGAACGGGCCGTCCTGTGTCCCGATGTAGATCGTCTGCGGCCGCTCGGGATGGACCGTGATGGCCATCACCTGCGTGGGCTCCGGCAGCCCGCGCGTGAGCGGCTGCCAAGCGCCGTCGCCCACCCGCCGGAAGATCCCGCTGCGGCTGCCCGCCGTGAACTGTCCGGCCCCGACGTAGACGCGCGATGGACTGGTCATGAGCTGGCTCCTCGCCTTTGCGAAGCTTCGGCTCCGCGCCTGAGGCAGGGTATCACCGAAGCGGCGATGCCGCTGCCGACGGAGGAAACAGCGGGTATCATCCCCGCATGAACGACTTGCTGCTCCGCGGGGCGCGGGTGAACGGCCGGCGCGTCGACGTCGCCATCCGCGACGGCCGCATCGCGCGCATCGACGCGGGCCTTCCGCCCGGCGCGGCCACGATCCTCGACGTCGACGACCGCCTCGTCCTGCCCGGGTTCGTGGAGACGCACATCCATGCCGACAAGGCATTCATCGCCGACCGCACCGAGGGCCTTCGCGCGGGCGGGCCGACGGCGCAGGCGCTGGTGGCCGCGCTCAAGACGTCGTTCACGGTGGACGACGTCTACCGCCGCGCGCGGAGGGTGCTCGAGCTCGCCGTGCGTCACGGGTGCACGGCCATGCGCGCGCACGTGGAAATCGACGCCCTGGTGGAGCTGCGCGGCGTGGAGGCGATGCGGCGGCTCCAGGCCGACTTCGCCGGTGTCCTCGACCTGGAGCTGATCGCCTTCGCGCAAGAAGGCATCTTCCACGACGGCGTGACCAAGGACTTGCTCCGCCAGGCGCTCAAGATGGGGCTGCGGACGCTGGGCGGCTGCCCTTACATGGACGCCGACCAGCGCGCGCACATCGACTGGTTCTTCGAGACGGCGCAGACGTTCGGGGTGCCGCTCGACTTCCATGCCGACTCCGCCGACGATCCGGCCATGCTGACCAGCGACTACATCGCCGAGCAGACGCTCGCGCGCGGCATGCAGGGCCGCGTGTCGCTCGGTCACCTCTGCATGCTCGACGTGCTCCCGCCGGACCGCCGGGCGCGCGTCATCGATGGGCTGCGCGAGGCGCAGATTCACGTCGTCAGCCTGCCGGCGACGGAGATGCACATGAAGGGGCGAACGGATGCGCGCCGGACCTGGCGCGGCGTGACGCGCCTCGGCGAGCTGCGGGCGGCCGGCATCAACGTCGCCATCTCGACGAACAACATCGCCAACCCGTTCACGCCATATGGCCACCCGGATCTGCTGCGGCAGGCGTTGATCACGGCGATGTCCGCTCATCTCGGCAACCTGGACCAGCTTGCCTGGCTGCCGGAGCTGTTCACGACCAACGCCGCCCGCGCCATCGGGCTCGAGGGCTATGGCCTCGCCGAGGGCTGCCGCGCGGATCTGGTGGTGCTCGACGCCGCCGACGCCGCGCAGGCGATCACCGAGCAGGCGGAGAAGCTCTACGTCATCAAGGGCGGGCGCGTGGTCGCCCGGAACACGCGCACCAGTGAGCTCGCGTCCGGGCGACCGGAGTGACGCCGGCCTCTCGCGGCGCGCGCTGCTGGCGCTGATGGCGGCCTCCGCGGCCGCCGGCGGCGCGGCCGGCGCGCGCGGGCAGCCGATTGTGCGCGCCATCCCCGCGTCCAAGGAGACGCTGCCCGTCATCGGCCTGGGCACGTGGCAGACCTTCGACGTCGGCCGGGGCGCCGCGCGCGAGCCGTTGCGCGTGGTGCTGCGGCGCTTCGTCGAGCTGGGCGGGCGCGTGGTCGACTCCTCGCCGATGTACGGCCGAGCCGAGAGCGTCGTCGGTGACCTCGCCACCGAGCTGGGGCTGCGCGACCGGCTGTTCGTCGCGACGAAGGTCTGGACGAGCGGCCGCGAGGCCGGCGTGGCCCAGATGGAGGAGTCCGCGCGGCGGCTGCGCGCCCCGCGGCTCGACCTGATGCAGGTGCACAACCTGGTGGACTGGCGCACGCATCTGCGCACGCTGACGGAGTGGAAGCGCGCCGGCCGTGTGCGCTACGTCGGCGTGACGCACTACACGGCCGGCGCCTACGCGGAGCTCGAGCAGGTCGTGGCACGCGAGCCGCTCGACTTCGTGCAGCTGAACTACTCGCTCGTCGAGCGCGAGGCGGAGCACCGCCTGCTGCCGCTGGCGGCCGAGCGCGGCGTGGCCGTCATCGTGAACCGCCCGTTCGCCGAGGGGGCGCTCTTCCGCCGCGTCAAGGGCCAGACGCTGCCCCCCTGGGCCGCCGACATCGGCTGCCGGAGCTGGGCGCAGCTCTTCCTGAAGTGGATCGCCGCGCATCCGTCGGTGACGTGCGTCATCCCCGCCACGAGCCGGCCCGAGCACCTCGAGGACAACATGCAGGCGGGCGCGGGTCCGCTCCCCGACGCCACGCTCCGCGAGCGTATCGCCGGGCTGATCTCCTAGGTCGCCGACGAGAGCGTGGAGAGCACTTCGGGGCCCCTCATGCGATCAAGTCGGCAGGCCGAAGAGCGACGTCATCCGCTGGGCCTGGGCGACGGCGGCCATCGCGTCGTCGGCCGGCGGCTGCTCGAAGCGCGACGCGGCGTCGAGCACCCTGGGCAGCAGCGTGAGATCGCCCACCGTGTTGAGGTGGATCGACGGAATGCCGAGCGCCCAGTGCACGGCGCGGTCGATGTCGGCGACCGCCTCCAGCGGCTGATACCACGTGGTGTGCGTCCGCTCGGTGGTGGCCCAGGGGCCGCGGGCGATCGTCTTGATGACCTGCACGGCCACGTCGCGCGCGCGGCATTCGGCGAGCAGCGCCTCGAAGGCGGCGCGATAGCGCACATCCTGCGCCATGAAGAAGTTGTAGGGCAGCAGCACGGAGTCGAAGTCGAAGCGCGCCAGGCTGCGGCGATGCATGGCGGCGATCGTCCAGCCGTGGCCGGTGACGCCGATGAAACGGGCCAGTCCCGCCTCCCGCGCTTCCACGGCGGCCTCCAGCGCGCCGTCCGCCCCCAGCGCCTGCTCCCAATCGTCGGGATGCGCGAGCGAATGGAGCTGGATGAGATCGACGCGGTCGACGCGCAGCCGCTCGAGCGACCGATGGATGTCGTCGCGCGCCTCGCGCGCCGTGCGCGAGCCGGTCTTGGTGGCGAGGAAGAAGTCGCGGCGGTGACGCGGCATCCAGGCGCCGATGCGAAGCTCGGAATCCCCGTACCGCGCCGCAGTGTCGATGTGGTTGACCCCGTACCGCAGCAAGAGCTCCAGGGCGCGATCGGCCTCGTCCTGGGTGGCGCGGGCGAGCGCGGCGCCGCCGAACAGGGTGACCGTGCTCGCGTGTCCTGTGCGGCCGAACCGCCGGCGCGCGATCACGACATCACCCAGCCGCCGTTGACCTGCAAGACCTGTCCCGTGAGATAGCCGGCCGCGTCGTCGGCCAGGCACAGCGCGGCGTACGCCACGTCGTCGAGAGCGCCGAGATGCCGCACCGGAAGCTCCTTCGTCCGCCGCGCGCGGTACTCGGGTGTCATCACGTCGCGGCTCATGTCGGTGTCGATCCCGCCGGGGGCGATGGCGTTGACGGTGATCCCGTACTCTCCCACCTCGTGCGCGACCGCCCGTGTGAACGCTTCGATCGCGCCTTTCGTGGCCGCGTAGGCGGCGAAGCCGCCCGTCCCCACACCGGCGCGTGCCAGCTGCGAGCTGACGTTGACGATCCGCCCATAGCGCCGCTCGATCATCGCCGGGAGCGCCGCACGCGTGCAGAGCATCGTCCCGGTGACGTTCGTGGCGAACATGCGCGTGTACGTGGCCACCGGAACGTCGGCGAAGAGCCCGCGCTCCATGATGCCGGCATTGTTGACGAGGATGTCCAGCCGCCCGAAGCGCGACAGCGTGGCGGCCAGCAGCCGGCGCACGTCGTCGTCGCTGCCGACGTCCGCCTGCCCGACCAGCGCGCGGCGTCCGGCCTTCTCCACCGCCGCCGCCACCTCGGCGGCCGCCGCCGCACTCGCATGATAGTTGACGACCACGTCGGCGCCTTCGTGCGCGAGGGCAAGCGCGATGGCACGGCCGAAGCCGCGACTCGCTCCCGTCACCAGCGCCACCCGGCCCTCCACCCGGCCCATCGGTCAGGCGACGTGCCGCTCGAGACGCCGGGCGAGCTCCTGCTTCGGCTGGGCGCCGACGATGCGATCGACCTCCCGGCCGCCCTTCAGCACGAGCAGCGTCGGGATGCTGCGCACACCGAAGCGGGCCGCCGTGGCGGGGTTCTCGTCCACGTTGAGCTTGGCGAAGCGCACGCGCCCGGCCATCTCTTCCGCCAACTCGGCGATGACCGGCTCCAGCATGCGGCACGGACCGCACCACGCCGCCCACATGTCGAGCACCACCGGCAGCACGGACTGCTCGACGTCCGCCGAGAACGTCGCGTCGGTGACCTTGACCGGCGCCGCGGACGCGCCGAGCGCGCGCTTGCAGCGGCCGCACACCGGCCGCCGGCCGGGCGCGCGCGGGCCGCTCGGAACCCGATTCATCGCGCCGCAGGCGGTACAACGCACCAGTTCGGTGTCCGGCATCCGGCCTCCCTCGCGTCTCGATTGTAACGCACGCGTCCCGGCCGGATCTCGCTGGCACCGTCAATGCAACGCCAGCCGGGAATGAAACGTCGGCTGCTCACCGCCGTTGCGACCGTTCTGACCCTCGTCGGGGTCGCCGTCGCCGGCGAGCCGACGGACTCGCTCAAGACCCGGATCCATCGCGTGCTCACGCTGCTGGAGCAGTCGGGCGACCATCGCGCCGAGATCCGCAAAATCGCCGAGGAGATCTTCGACGTCGAGGAAATGTCGCGCCGTGCATTGGGGCAGCACTGGAAGGCGCGCACTCCCGAGGAGCGCCGCGAGTTCATGACGCTCTTCGCCGATCTCCTCGACCGCTCGTACATCTCGCGTGTCGAGAGCGGGCGCGGCGGCAAAGTCAACTACGCAGGCGAGACGGTGACCGGCGACGAGGCCACCGTGCGAACGCAAATCATCACGCCGCAACGCACGGAAGTTCCCGTCGACTACCGCATGCATCGCAAGGATAACCGCTGGAAGGTCTACGACCTCAACATCGAGGGCGTCAGCCTCATCGCGAACTACCGGTCGCAGTTCAACTCCGTCATCCAGTCGAGCTCGTATCAGGCGCTCGTCGAACGCCTGCGCTCGAAGGAGACCGACGCAGCGGCAAGTCCGCAGGCTCCGCGACGATCGCGGCGCGACTGACCGTCAGGTCGCCGTCGCGCTCCGCATGTCAGGCCGGCATTCTGACGTCACGCCGGCAACACTGTCCGCGTAGGGATCCCTCAACGCCGCGATTTTCGAGCGACGCGGGGGTGGCGCGGACCTTGCCTCTCCGCAGGCAGGCGGTTCACTGCGAAAGGAAGGCGTGTGCAGATGACGGCAACCCGACTGCGATGCGCTCGCGTCGAATACCAGGTGGATGTTCGCAGCGCGCAACCGCGCGTCCCGCTCGGCGTGATCGTGCTCGCCGCGCACGCGCAGAACGTGAGGACCCTCGTCACCGGTCGCGCGCCGCGCGCGGGCGCGCCACCGCCCGAGGAGCTCAAGGCGGTCGGGCCGCTCGGGCGCTCGCAGCTCGACGGCTGGGTGGCGGCGATGGCAAAGGACGTGCTCGCGTCCATCGAGAAGCACGAGGATCCGCTGGAGAGCCTGGTCGCGACGTGGTGCTGGAACCTGAGCGTCACCGTGGCCGAGGACGTCACCGCGCGCCCGAGCGAGACGCTCCGCGACGTGGCGGCGCGGCTCCTGTCCGACGGCATCCTGAACGCCCCGTCCGACTGGACGGTCGCCGAAGCAAGCTTCTCGGCTTCGTGATCGAGCAGCGACTGCGGAGAGACGGGTAGCGGGCTCTACTCAATCATCCAGAGCGACGCGCTCCAGCAGGTCGATGTCGTCGAGGAGAGCACCCACGCCGAGCGCAACGCAGGACAGCGGGTTCGCCGCGATCGTCACCGGCAGGTATGTCTCCTTGCGAATGATCTCGTCGAGGCCCGTGAGGAGGGCGCCGCCGCCGGTCAGGGTCACGCCGTTGTCGAGCATGTCGGCCGAGATCTCGGGCGGCGTCCGCTCCAGACAGGTACGGACCGTCTCGACGATGGTCGAGATGCAGTCGTAGAGCGCCTCGCGCACCTCGTCCTCGTTCATCGTGATCGTCTTCGGCACCCGCGAGACGAGATCGCTGCCCTTGACCTCGATGGTTCGTGGGCGCTGGCGGCCGCCGTCCTGCGCGCCCAGCGCCAGCTTGATCTCCTCCGCGCGGCGCTCACCGACCAGCAGGTTGTAGTGCTTGCGGATGTACTGGATGATCGCATCGTTCATCTCGTCGCCGGCGGTCCGGACCGACCGGCACTGCACGATGCCGGACAGTGAGATGACGGCCACCTCCGTGGTGCCGCCTCCGATGTCGACGACGAGGTGTCCGCCCGGCTCCTGGATCTTGAGGCCTGCGCCGATGGCGGCGGCCATCGGCTCCTCGACCAGGTAGACGGCGCGCGCCCCGGCCTGCATGGCGGCCTCGCGCACCGCCCGCTTCTCCACCTGCGTGATCCCGGAGGGGACGCCCACGACGATCCTGGGCCGCACGATGCGCCGGCGAGGATGCACGCGCGCGATGAGCTCGCGGAGCATCGTCTGCGCGACGTCGAAGTCGGCGATGACACCGTCCTTGAGCGGGCGGACGACCTCGATGTTGCCGGGGGTCCGCCCCAGCATGGCCTTCGCCGCCTGGCCGACCGCGATGACCGAGCGGTGAGTCCGATCGAACGCGACGATGGAGGGCTCGGAGAGGACGATGCCCTGTCCCCGGACGAAGAGCAGTGTATTGGCGGTGCCCAGGTCGATGGCGATGTCGTTGGCCAGCACGTCGGATATCAGACCGAACATATGAAGGCTCCCTCCACCTCACGGTCCAGGGCGTTGAACGTTCGGAACGTCGGCATTCTACGACGGAGGCTCGACGGACGAGCGCGTCAAAAGTCGCCGGGCACAAGCAAGCGCTGAGCCGCGTGAAAAAAACTTGGAAAATCCGTAGGTTTCGGTATTGGCGAGGTTCCGGGCTGTCGACGAACGAACACTGCGCGCCGACAGTGTCAGGGGTCCGCCGGATGCGGTATCTGCTGATTGCAGATCGCGTTTGGCGGGGATATCGTCTGCCGCATGCCGATCTGCGAGCCGAGGCTGTGCCCGCGCGCCGAAGCACTGCCCGAGAGGCGCCGGCACCGGCCTCGCTTGGAGGACGTCCGGCGGAACGCCCGCGACGAGCGGCTTCGCCGCGCCGACCGATTCGACGCGCCGGCCCCCCGCCCCGGCAGCCTGCCGCGCGTCCTCACGGGCGTGCAGATCCTGGTCGTGGACGACGATCCCGACATCCTCGATCTCTTCTCGGCGGCCCTCGGGGCGTGCGGGGGCGACGTCACCGCCACTGACAACGCCAGCGATGCCTTGGCCCTGGCCATCCGGACGCGGCCTCACGTGATCGTGAGCGACATCGCGATGATCGGTGAGGACGGGTACTGGCTGATCGGTCGGTTGCGGCAACTTCCACCCGAGATGCTGGCGCCGGTGCCCGTCATCGCGGCCACCGCCTATGGACGCGAGCATTCGCGCGAGCGGGTGCTTGCGGCCGGCTTCACGGCACACTTGCAGAAGCCCGTCGATCCCGAGGAGCTCTGCCGGGTCGTCGCGAAGGTGATCGGCCGCTAGGTCGCCCTCGCCTTGCGGCGCGCGCGCTTTGCGGCCGCCGTCGTCTGGCGGGCCACCTGCCGCGCCTCCCGCAAACGACGGTCGAGCTCCGCGACCCGCGCCCGCGCGCTCCTCGTCTCCGCCTCGAGGTCCCTGACGCTGCGCGCATGTTCCGCGGCGCGCCGGGCAAGCGCCTCCGCTTCCAGCGCGCGCCGTCGTTCGGCCTCGGTGGCGCTGGGGACACTCGCCTCCCGTTCCCGTGTCGGCGTCGGTCCACCTCCGCCGCGGACGAGCCGAAGGCGCGGAGCCGGAACCCGAGCGCCGCTGAACGCCTCGAACCCCGGCGCCGGAAGCTCCTCCGTGAGCTCGCCGCGACGAAGGGCATCGGTGTGCCCACGGTCGACAGCGGCTCCCATCAGGGTGTCGGACAGACGGCGGAGCGTCTGCGGGGTCGCCGTCAGGCCGGCGCCGGCCAGCACGTCCCGGCCCCGAGCGACGAGCGCCTCGAGCGCCGCGCGCTGGGCACCGAGCGCCTCGGCTGCCGCTCGCGGATCACGTAGCTGGCTGCGGCGGAGGTGGGCGACGGCCTCGGTGAGCGCTCGTACCCCCTTGGCGTCCGTGGCGGCGAGGCGGTTGACCGCCCACAGCGGGGCGCTGGGCTTCCGCAGCTTCGCGACCAGGCGGGCCTCGTCGGCGTGGCCATTGTGCCGTAGCTGGGCCGCCAGCCGCTTGCGGGCCGCCGTGAACTCCGCCGGCGGCACGGCGAGGAGGCGTGCGAGGTGGCCAGGCCGTCTCATGGCCTGAGCGTACCGCGAGCGCGGGGGCTGGGCTTGTCAAGCCGGATGGCCGGGGGTAGCTTATGCGGCCACGACGCTCAGGGGAGGCGCAGCCAGGATGGATTCGACGGCGACCGCGATCACACCGATCTTCTTGATTCTGCTGTGGCGACGGCAGCTGTACGGGCAGCGCCGCTTCTACGCCATCACCAACTAGCCGCGCGGCGCGGGCGCGCGCTCGTTACTGCGCGCGGCAGGAAGTCGGCGGCGGCCAGTGCAGCAGGACGTGAGCGTAGCGGCTGGGATTCAGGTCCGCCTTGGCCTTCCGGAAGTAGGCTTCCCAGAACCCGCCGATGTGACGGGCGAGCTCCGCGGACGGAGCCGACACGCCGGACACATACACGCAGACGCCGGAGAGGTCCGGGATCATCTTCTTGGCTTCGAGCTCGGCCAGGAGCTTTGGCGTGGTGTTCGGCGTCCAGTTGATCCGGTCGAAGGCGTAGGGCGGGTAGTCCTCGATCATGTCCGACATCACGATGAGCACCTTGCGGCGCGACTCGGAGCTGAAGATCTTCTCCGCGAGTAGCACGGAGCTGAAGATGTCCGTGTAGCGCGCCTGGTACTTGCGGGTCAGCGCCTCGGCCGTCTGCGTCCGGAGCGTTTCCTTGACCTGGACGATCCGGGCCTCCGTCTCCTTCTTCTCCTTGTTGTGCTTCATGACGTTGTTCACCCACCCGTTGAACTGCGGTCGGGCCGGCAGCTCGGCCTCGACCATCGGGCGGAACTCCGTCAGGGTCTTGTCAGTGATGGGCGCGATCATGATGCTGTCACCGGGCTGGAGCCACGGCAGCACCTGCTTCTCCAACTCGCGCTTGAACCCGGCGCGGTCCGTCCCCCCGATGCTCTCGGAGAAATCGACGAAGATCACCACCGCCGTTCCCCGGTGCGCCTCGGCCTGCGTCGACTGCGTGCAGCCGGTGGTCAGCACCAGCGCCGGCAGCGCGAACAGCAGCAGGAGCTCGGCGATTCTCCGAGGCGGAAGCATCAGGCGTCCTCCTGGCCACCCAGGGACACCTCGGGCCACCACTTGATCGGAGGGAACTCGGCGTTCTTGCGGAACGAGGGCGGCGGCAGCAGCTTGCGGTGACGGATGTTCGTCTGCCGGTACAGCTGCACGCGCTGGTTGGTCAGGGCCCGCACCTGCTCGATCTGGCTCTTCGCCTGCTGGATCTCTCCGTTGAGCTTCGTGCCGATCTCGAAGAGCTTCGTGCGGACCTTGTGCTTCTTCTTGTCGAGCGCCTTCAGCGAGTGATGAAGGGCGTCGAGCCGCTCGTCCGGATCGTGGGCGAAGTACGAGGCCACCGCGGCGCCGAAGAAGACCAGGGCGTTCAGGGCAAAGAGGGCGTACGCCATCTGGTTGCCCTCGGTGGCGACGTAGCCCGAGGCCGAGAACTGCGAGCTGATGTACGTGTTGCGCAGCAGGCTCACCGCGTACAGCGTGGCGGCCACGATGGCCGGCGTCAGCACGCCGATGAGGATGTTGCCGACCCAGTTCGGGATCGAGTGCCGCAGGTGCGCGCCGATGAACACGCCGATCAGCGGGATGATGATGGCCAGCGTGGAGGCCATCACGTAGGTGAGGAACTCGGCCTCGCCGAAGAGGCGGAATACGACGGTGTTGAGCGGAAATTCACCGACCGCCAGGAAGATGATCAGCGCCCAGTGGAACACCGGCGGGAACACGATGGTCGCCTCGCGCCCCACCTCGGCCACGCGCTGCTTGTAGGCCTCCCCGATCGGCCGCGCCCGCCGCTCGAGATCGTCGAGCTGGCGCTGCAGCGCTTCGGCCATCGGGCGGAGCCGCGCGATGAGGGCCGAGGCGGTCTTGTAGATCTGCTGCACCGCCTGCTCGCCGTTCGAGATCAACGCCTGCTCGAAGGGAGCCGGCGTGTACGACCCCATCTCCGGAAGATTGCGCTCGCCGTCCTTCTGGCCTTCGGCGAGGATGCGGCCCTCGTCGGCGAACTCGACCGCCGGAGGCTTCCGTGGGCCAAGGGGGAGGTTCATGACGCCTAGCTCTCGTGCTTCTTGAGCACCGAGCTGAGCTCGTCGATCAGGAACTTCACGTTGTCGAGCACGGTGTCCTCGGTCGACGACAGGTCCGTCATGCGCTTCATGACCGCCTGGTAGTCGACCTTCATCTGCGCCAGCGTCTGGTGGAGCGCATCGACACTGACCCGGAGGCCGTCACGCTCGCTCTTCAGCGCCGACCAGCGCTTCTGCAGGGTTTCCAGCTGGTCGCGCATCTCGCTGGATTGCTGCACAAGCTCGCGGTACTCCGTGATCGCATCGATGATCCGTTTGACTTCTGTGTCGTTCAGCACTGCTGGACTCCTTTCGTCTGGTTGCGGTGCCCTCTCTCCGCCACGTTCAGCCGAGCCCCCTCTGCCGCCCGGCATGCCCAACAGCGCGTACGTCGGTGACGCAGACCGCGCGAAACGGCGCGCTGGGAGTTCAAACGATGTGCCAAGCGTAAGTACGCGGGAATCCACGCGCGACGTCCGCCGAGAGGCCGATGTGACACCGCGGCCGGTCGAAGGATGTCGCGTTGTCACGCAATCGTCAGGGCGACGCAGCCGTCGGCGACACGATCGCGCCCATCATGTCAGCCGCGCACGGCGGCCGACCGCCTGGACCCGCGTTCCCATCGGTAACGTCGCGGTTTATCGTGCGAACGGCCGCGGCGCGTCAAGGAGGACGGCGATGCCAGCAGGACGCGGTGGCGCCGACTCGTCTCGCAAAATTTGACTCGTCGCCGCGCGGTAAGGGACGATTCGTCGAGGCCGGTATGGCCGGCGGCAACTGCGGAGACGGAGACGAAATGGACAAGAACGACGTGACGCAGCGGATCCGTCAGCGGATGGAAGCCGGCGTGCTACCGCGCATCATTCCGCCCCTGACGACCGAGCCCGGGTGGTCGGCGTCGCCGACGGGGCACATCAAGGCCGATACGGCCATCGGCGTCGTGAAGTGCGCCGCGTGCGATTCACCGGGCGCGCAGGTCGCCTATCGATTCCCGGATGGTCGCATCGTCCGCTTCCACGGCCGCTGCCACCGGATCTGGGAGGAGGAGTGTCAGCGGAGTAGCTAACGGCGCGCGGCGGAGGCGCTTCGCGCTTCCGCCGAGACGAGCGCCCAGCCGTCGGTACGCAGCCGCTCGTCGATTTCGAGCCGACGTCTCTCATTGACGTCGCCCTGCCCTGGACGTTCACTGCCCCGCCGCTCGCCGACTCGTCGATCGAGCACGACTTCGACGTCGCGTGCGAGCCCGATCGCGGCCAGCGCAGCTTCGTAGAGATCCGGACGATAGACGGAGACGATGAAGAGCGAGGGCGTCATGCGGGAGCTCCATCGTGAGCTTCTGCGACGTGGCCCAGGCGCCACGAGGCCGAGCGATCTCTCCTCAATGGCAGTGTGCGACGTCGCGGTCGCCGCACACAAGGGGGTTTCCGGCCGGTGGCGCCTGACGGCCAGTTTTCGCTCAGCCACGGCGACTAGAAGCTCACCAACGGGCCCGCGCCGTTGTACCGTAACTACGCGAAACAACGTCGAATGGCTCCGGCACACGCCTTGCGAAATCACGGGTGCGGGAGGGCCGGAATCCATGCGACTCAGAGTGACGTTGTTCACCGCGGCGTTCGTCATGCTTCCGATGGCCGCCTTCGCGCTGCTGATCGGCGGGATGGTCTGGCGACGCCTCTCAGGGGTGGCGTGATGCGTCTCGCCTGGCGCCTTCACGGCCCGGCCGATCCGCGTGCCCTGAACGCCGGGGTCATCGTCGCCGTCGTCCTCGCCACCCTCACCGCCGGCTTCATGGGCGGGCTCATCGTGTGGGCTCTGTGGCGATGGAACCTCCTCCGCATTCGCGACCGACAGCCCTGACGTCCTCGTAAACCGTTGGCACCCGACGTGCGACGGGACCCGCATCCCGGCACGAACGGAGGCCGCCCACCATGACGGACCAGCGCGGATTCACCTTGATCGAGCTGCTCATCGTCGTCGCGATCATCGGCATCCTCGCCGCGATCGCCGTACCGCTCTACGCCAACGTCCAGCAGCGGGCGCGCATCGCGAAGGCGCAGTCGGACACGCGCGCGCTGGCAACCGCCGCGTCCATCTACGGCGCGCACATGGGCCACGTCCCGGCAGCACTCGGCGATCTGACGGTGCCGGCCACGAACGCGCAGAGCCAGGTCGCGGGGCCGTTCATGGCCTCCATTCCCGCGCCGCCCTCGGGCTGGGCGGCCTACTCGTATGCGGCCGACTCGGTAGCCGGCGTGTTCACGATCTCGGCCTCGGGCGACTCCACGACGGTCAGGGTTCCATAGCAACGCCGGAAGGGCACCACTGCCATCGTCGTAGGGCAGTCCGCCGCCGGGGCCCGCGCGACGCGTCCGCGGAATTTCGCCGCGCTGCGCTCCCGAGATAAGCTCGATGTACCCCGATCCGCCTCGGGCTCCGGCACTGCACAGGCGGCGCGCCTCGCACGCAGTCCGGGAGCATTGCCGTCAGCCTGCCGGCGCTCACGCCGACGCTCGACCGGAGGCAGGTCACCGCCGCCGTCCATCACGGCCCGGCCCGATCCGGGCGCCTTCGTGCCTCGCTCGACGCCTCGATCGCCGAGGGCGCCGCTGCGGAAGTGTTCGGCGCGTGCGCCGGCGGCGCAGTTCTCACCGGCTGGGCGCTCTATCTCGGCGCCAACCCGGTCACCATCGGCCTCCTCGCCGCGCTGCCCGTCGCCGCCCAGGTCGTCCAGCTGCCTGCCGCCTGGCTCACGCAGCGCTTCGGCGCGAAGCGACTGGCCGTTGCCGCCGTCGGCGCGTCGCGCCTGGTGTGGCTGCCGCTGATCCTCGTCCCGTTCGTCCATCTCGCCCCGGCCACGGCGCTGACGGCGTTCATCACGATCGTCACCGTGGCCACCATCCTCGCCGTGGTCGGCGGCAATGCCTGGACGGCCTGGATGGGCGAGCTCGTGCCCGGCGCCATCCGCGGGCGCTTCTTCGGACGCCGGATGATGTTCCTGAACATCGCCGGCACCGTGGCCTCGCTGGGCGCCGGGCTGGCGCTCGACACACTGGGGCCGCGAGGCTTCAAGGGCGAAACGCTGGGCGTGCTCCTGGCCCTCGCGTGCGGGGCCGGCCTCATCAGCGTCTGGCTGCTCGTGGTCCAGCAGGGTCCCGAGACGGACGAGGACCTGGCGGCGCCCGACTGGAGAGACCTGTCGCGCTCCATCCGGGACGAGAGGACGCGGCCGCTGCTCGCTTACATGCTGGGGTGGCACGCCGCGGTCGGCGTCTCGGCGGGGTTCTTCTCCTATCACATGCTCGCAAACCTCAAGATGGGCTTCGTCCTCGTGGCCGCGCACGGGATCCTGGCCGCCGCCGTCCGCATCGCCTCGGCGCCGATCTGGGGCCGGCTCGTCGACGCGTTCGGCGCCCGGCCGGTCCTCATCGTGTGCTCATCCGGGATCTCGGTGGTGCCGCTCATCTGGTTGTTCATCACGCCCGACCGCCTGTGGCCGATCGCCATCGAAGCCGTCCTCGCCGGCGCACTGTGGGGTGGCCATGGCATCGCGGCGATGGATCTGTCGATCGGCCTGGCCCCGCGTCGTGGGCGACCCTTCTATCTGGCGACCTTCGCCACGGCCGGCGGGCTCGGCTTCGCGGTGACCGCGGCCCTCGCCGGCGTGCTCGCCTACGCCATCGCGACGCCGGTGCAGGTGCTGGGCTCGGCGTGGCTCGACGTCCACGTGCTGTTCCTGCTGTCGGCGCTGGGCCGGGCCGGCGCTGCGCATCTCGCCACGCGGATCGACGAGCCGGCCGCGCGAAACGTCCACGACCTGGGCCGCGCGCTGGTCGGGATGCTCGAGCGCCGCTCGATGCGCTGCCACGCGGGGCCGCCGCCAGCGTGGTCAGCGAAGGGCCGGCATCACCTCGTGGGTGAAGATGCGGAGCGTCCGCAGCATCAGGTCCATCGGCAGCAGCCCGCCGGGATTCAGCTCGGCGATCATGCCGCTCAGGCCGAGCTCCTCGCGCAGGCGGCCGAGCCGCTCCACCAGCTCGGGCGCGGTCCCGAAAGCGACGCGTCGCTCGAGGATTTCCGCGTACGACAGCTGGGTCACCTGATCGAGGAGGGCAACGTTGCGATCGGTCGAGCCCGTATCGGCGCGGCCGAGTCGCGAGCGCGTGAGCTCGGCGTGGCGCCGGAAGAAGTACGTGATGTTCTCGTAGGGCTCGTCGACGGCGGCCTGATGAGTCGGCGCGGCGTAAACGGGGATCCGCAAGCACACGTCGCCGTCGCCGCCGTGGCCGGCCTCGCGCCAGGCGGCCCGGTAGGCGGCGAGGTGCTGGCGGAGCGAGGGGATGTCGTGATCGCGAAGGCCGACGAAGAGCGGCAACCCCATGCGCCCGACGAAGCGGAACGTCTCCGGTGAGTTGGCGGCCATGCGAAGCGGCGGATGCGGCGACTGGACCGGCTGCGGCGACACCGTCGTGTTCTGGAACCGGTAGAACTTCCCCTCGTAACTGAACGGCTCCCCTTTCCACGCCTCCTTCAAGATGGCCAGCGCCTCTTCGAAGCGCGCCTGACTCTCGCCATAGGGCACGTTCAGCACATCGTAGGCGCGCGGCGAGCCGCTGCGTCCGATGCCGAAGTCGAAGCGGCCGTCGCTCAGGTGGTCGACGGTCGCCACCTCCTCCGCGATGCGCAGCGGGTTCGCCAGGGGCAGGACGGTCACGGCGGTGCCGATGCGGACGCGGCGGGTCCGCGCCGCCATGAAGCTCGCCAGCGCCATCGGCGCGGATTGCACGGACCGCGTGGGATTGAAGTGGATCTCGCCAAGCCAGACGCCGTCGAGTCCCCAGGCCTCGGCGGCGTCGGTCAGCTCGAGCGCGTCCGCGAAGGCGGTCGCCTCGCTGGTCGCGCGACGGCGCTCCTCCACGAAGATCCCGCAGTGCATATCCGTCAGCGATCCGGCGCCTTGCGCGCCAGGAAGTCCTTGAAGCCTTCGCGCGGATGGGCGGACGTGAGCCACGTGGCGCGCGCCGTCTCCTCGTTGTCGTAGCGCGCGCGCCAGGGCAGGCCGATGTCCTCGTGGAGCAGCCGCTTGATCCCTTGCACCATGCGGCCGTCGTTGCTGACGATGAGGTGCGCCATCTCCAGCGCCGCCGCGCGCAGCCGCGCCGCCGGCACCACTTGATTCAGGAGGCCGATTCGCTCCGCCTCGGCGGCCAGCACGTCGCGGCCGGTGTAGAGCAGCTCCTTGGCCTTCGGCAGACCGACCAGCAACGGCAACGACCACGTGGAGTTCACCCGCCCGTAGGTCGCGGCCAGAAAGCGGAACTTGGTGCGCTCGCAGCCGATACGGAGGTCGAGCATGGACGTCAGCAAGGCGGCGCCGCCGTACGCGAGGCCGTTGATGGCGCCGATGATCGGCTTCGGGAAGGTGGCGACCTTCCAGTTGGCCGCGTTGCGAAACGCCTGGCGCTCGGCGAGCTCCGCGCCGCTGAGCCCGGCCATCTCGTGGATGTCCGCGCCCGCCGAGAAGGCCTTGTCGCCGGCCCCGGTGAGAACCACCGCCTTCACGCTCTCGTCGGCGGCGAGCACGTCCAGCTCCCGGTCGAGCTCGCGGACCAGACCGAAGCTCAGCGCGTTCAGCTTGTCGGGGCGATTCAGGACGATCACGGCCGCACCGTCCCGACGCTCCGTCAGGATCGATTCGTAGCCCACACGCTCACCTGCTTTCGTGCCGCACGATCAGGCCGCTGCCGTCGATTGTCAAGCGGTGAGCAGCAGTCGCGCGAGATCGTCGGGCTCGCTCAACATCGGATAGTGGCCGGTGTCGAGCTCGTGCCACTGCGCCTTCAGCCGCTCGGCCGTGCGGCGCTGATGCGCCTCCGGTGGATTCACCGCGCGGCGGCAGCGAATGACCGTGGCGCGCCATGTCTGCTCCCAGAAGGTTGTGGGTACCATCGGGGCCTCCAGCGCCGCCACCGGATGGGGCGTGATCCGCGCGAGCGCCCACGCCCGGGTGGTGGGCGCGAGGTCGCGGAACAAGCGGCTCTCGGCGTCCGCGCGGGTGGGGCCGGTGGCGACATCCGTCGTCTCGTTCGGCGCCGCGCGCTTGACGATGTCGTCGACACGCTCGCCGGGCACGAGGGCGAGCGCGTCCACGAAGACGATGCGGCCGACGCGGGCACGCGCCAGCTCGGCCGCCTTCTGCACGACCATGCCCCCCGAGCTCGTGCCGACGAGCACGATGTCGGAGAGGTCCTCGTAGAAGAGAAACTGCGCCACCTCGCGGGCGTGCGTCTCGACGGTGATGCCGCGACGCAGCAGGTGCGCGCGCTCCGCGCAGCCGTCGAGGGTCAGCGCATGAACGACCTGGCTCGCCTCGCGCAGGCGGGCCACGAGGGGCTTCCAGATCCAGGCCCCCTGGTATGCCCCGTGGATCAAGACGTACGTGGCCATCCGCACTCCCTTTGTCGGAGGACTGGTTCGTCGGGAGCTGCCGAGGGCCAGATTCTAGCGGGAACGGCAGGACTTCGAGGGCGGCCAGTGCAGAAGCACGTGAGCGTACCGGGCCGGGTCGAAATCCGCGCTTGCCCGTGTGAAGTACGCCTGCCAGAACGCGCTGATATGTCCGGCCAGCGCCGCGTCGCGGGCCGACGCACCGCTGACGTAGACGCACACGCCGCTCAAGTCGGGAATCAGGCGCTTGGCCGCCAGCTCGTTGACGAGCTTGCCGGTGTCGCCCGGACGCCAGCCCATCGCGTCGAACTTGTACGGCGGGTTGTCCTCGATCATGTCCGACATGAGGACCACGACCTTGCGCCGTGAGTCGCCGTCGAAGTACTTCTCGGCCATGGCCAGCGAGCTGAAGATGTCCGTGTAGCGGCTGGCCAGCGGCTTCGCGAACGTCTCCGCCACGTCGGCTTTGATCTGCTGGCGCGTCGTCGCGATGATCCGCTCCGTCTCCTTGACGTTCTGGGCGTGCTTCAGCGTGTTGTCCACGAAGCCGTTGAACTGCGGCATCGGCGGCAGCGTGGCCTCGACCAGTGGCCGGAAGCCGGTGAGCGTCTTGTCGTGGATGGACGCCACCATGAGGCGATCGCCGGCGGCGAGATACGGCAGGATGTTCGTCTCGAGCTCGCGACGATACCCGGCGCGCGCCGTCCCCTGGATGCTCCCGGAGAAGTCGACGAACACGACGACGCTCGTCGGCGGATGCGATTCGGCGGCCACCGAGACAGCCGCGGGAGCGAAGAAGGCCGACACGGCCATGAGGAGCTCGTTGATCAACGTCGGTACCGCCGCGGCCTTTAGGCCCGCCGCTCCCTGACGAGGACCCCGGCCACGATGAGGCCGACGGGGATGATCCAGCCCGGCAGGTCGAACTTGGTGACCGCCGCCACCAGCACGACGAGGGCGACGATCATCATCACCGCGCGAGCGCCCGAGAAGCCCATGTCGACGCCTCCTGAGGATGAACGGCGCGTTGGCTCCGTGGCCAACGCGAGGCAAGGACCGAGCCAGACCGGCGATCGGTTTTGAAATCGCTGCCTTTGCGTCCACCGGCCGCGTGCGCGTGGCCGGAACGCCCGCAAGGTGACTCCGTGTCGTGTCCATTAGACATGGGGGCCCCGAAATGGCCCCCATGTCCCCCCACCTTCCGAGCGCCCCGGCGACGCGGTGGCGCTCGTCTACATCGCCTTTGCTCGGCCGCTATACTGCGGTCGTCGGCGTCTGCTCGCTCTTGCTCCACTGCACGCTCTGGCGGCCCATCGCGAACTTCGTGAGCGCGATGACCGTCGTGACGTTCAGCAGACAGAACGCGTAGGGGAGCGCCAGCAGACGGGCGACGCGGTGACGGCGTCCGCGGAGCCGTGCGCCGACCACGGCCGCGCCGTAGAACA
>DATBJF010000098.1:0-11817 GCA_036556545.1 Candidatus Methylomirabilota bacterium | reverse complement strand
CACGATCAGCGCGACTTCGAGTTCGCGACCGCCTTCGGTCTTCCGATCGTCGAGGTCGTGAGCCCGGACGGGCGACTGCACGACGCGCTCGAGGCCGCGTACGTCGATGACGGCGTCACCGTCCGCAGCGGCGAGTTCGACGGCCTGGCCACGCCCGAGGCCAAGCGCGCCGTCATCCGCCGACTCGAGGCGCTCGGCCGCGGCCGAGGCACGGTCAGCTACCGGCTGCGGGACTGGGTCTTCTCGCGCCAGCGCTACTGGGGCGAGCCCATCCCGATCTATTTTCCGGTCGAGCTCGCTGACCCGACCGGCGACCCCCGGCGAGAAGCCGCGCACACGATTCGCTATGACCAGCCGCTCGCCGTCGACGAGTCCGAGCTGCCGCTGCGCCTGCCCGAGCTCGCCGATTACAACCCGGGCGAGGACCCGGCCGGCCCCCTCGCGCGCGTCGGTGACTGGCGCTTCTTCCAGCGCGACGGTCGCTGGTTCGCACGCGAGACCAACACCATGCCGCAATGGGCGGGCTCGTGCTGGTATTACTTGAGATTTCTCGACCCGGACGACGACGACAAGCCCTGGGCGATGGACGCCTACGACGCGTGGATGCCCGTCGACCTCTACGTCGGCGGCGCCGAGCACGCGGTGCTCCATCTCCTCTACGCCCGCTTCTGGCACAAGGTGCTCTTCGATCTCGGTCACGTTCGGCACCCCGAGCCCTTCATGAAGCTCGTGCACCAGGGAACGATCCTGGGCGAGGACAACGAACGGATGTCGAAGTCGCGCGGCAACGTCGTGAATCCCGACGACATCGTGCGGGAGTACGGCGCCGACGCGCTCCGGCTCTACGAGATGTTCATGGGGCCGCTCGAAGCCGTGAAGCCGTGGCAGACCTCGCAGATCCAGGGCGTGGTTCGCTTCCGCGACCGGCTCCACGCGATTTGTCGCCAGCCCCTCGTGGAGGCGATGAACGACGCCACGCGCCGGCTGCTCCACCGGACCATCAAGAAGGTCAGCACGGACATCGACGCGATGGCCTTCAATACGGCTATCGCAGCCCTCATGGTCTTCGTGAATCACCTCACGCGCCTCTCGGCGATGCCGCGCGAGGCGGTGCGAGCGCTCGTCCTGCTCGTCTCGCCGTTCGCGCCGCACGTCGCCGAGGAGCTGTGGCGGCATCTCGGCCACGCGGCGTCGCTCGCGTACGAGCCCTGGCCAACGTGGGACGAAACCCTCGCGGTCGACGACGTGATCGAGCTTCCCGTCCAGGTGAACGGCAAGGTGCGCGGACGCGTCGAGCTCGGCCGCGACGCCTCCGAGGCGGACGCGCGCGCCGCGGCCCTGGCCGCGGATGGAATCGAGGCGCGCCTGGCCGAGCAGACGGTGCGGAAGTTCATCTACGTGCCCGGGCAGGTCGTGAACTTGGTGGTCGGCGGAACCTGATTCCGGGGCGTTACTGGTGACCTCGTAGTTGGTTACGTCGCCTCGTTTTCCTGGCGGAACTTCCGATACATTCAGTATGAGTGAGACCGGAGGGGGGCTCGGATGCAACAACAAGATGTCACTCGAGTACTCAGCGATCCGCTGGCACAAGAGCTAATGCGATCCAGTATTCCGGCGCGGCTGGCATACGTCGGACCCGACGGATTCCCGCGTGCGATCCCGATTGGTTTCCACTGGAACGGTGTCCAGTTCGTGCTTTGCACCGTTCCGCACGCGCCCAAAGTGTCGGCACTTAGAACAAATCCGAAGGTAGCATTCACCGTTGATACGAACGCTTTCCCGCCGCATGTTTTGCTCGTACGAGGGACTGCCGCGATCGATATAGTGGATGGCGTACCGCCCGAATACCTGGCTGCCTCTAGAAAGGGTGTCGGACCCGACAAATGGGATGCTTTTGAGGCGCAGGTGCGCGCGATGTACAAGCAGATGGCTCGTATTGAGATCACGCCGCTTTGGGCCAAGTTGCTGGACTTTGAGACGCGATTTCCAACTCCAATCGAGGAGCTGACCCGTCGGGCGCGCTAGCGACACGCGCCTGCCGTCGCGTACGGCACGCAGGTTCGCGAGGTGGTCTTGCGGGCCTGCTCGCCTGGGTTGCCCTGCCCCCGGCCAAGGCTTACCGTGGGGCCCAGTCAGCTTGGCCGCCACCCGCCGCCACCAAGGAGGCCCCGATGGACGGAAAGATCCTACAGGACGCCGTGATCGCCCCCAACGACAACTGGTCCGCTGTGCTCACGCCGGGACAAACGCTTCGGATCGTCGACCTCGAGGGCAAGCAGGCCGTCGACTTCCTCTGCTACAACGCCGACGATGTCGCCGACCGCTATAACGCGGCGGACACCATGAAGTACAACAAGAACGTGTATCTGGGCGCTGGCCACGGCATCTACTCCGTGCGCGCGACCAGGCTCTTCACGATCGTGGCGGACACGATGGGCGGCGGCCACGATACCATCGGGGGCTGCTGCAGCGCCGCCAGCAACATGTTCCGCTACAAGGTGCCGGACACGCCGAGCTGCTACGCGAACTTCGTCCGGGCGCTCGCTCCTCACGGAATGAGCGAGAAGGACATCGTCGCCAATATCAACTTCTTCATGAACGTGCCCGTGCAGCCGGACGGCACCATGGGCATCGTGGACGGCCGCTCGAAGCCGGGTGACTACGTCGAGCTGCGGGCAGAGTCGCGCGTGCTCGCGGTGGTGTCGAACTGCCCGCAGACGCACAACCCGTGCAACGGGTTCAACCCCACGCCGATCCGCGTGATGGTGAGCGGAGGTTAGTACTCTCACCGGGAGCGACCTGGGAGAGCGGGCAGCGCGAAGACGTCGGACTCCTGCACGATCCGTGGGACCCGCTCGGTATGCTCGTTCAGCGTGGCGAAGACGTCCTCGATCATGCCTCCCGCCAGGCGCTCGCCTCGTCGAGCGTCTTGCGCGCCTCGGCGTCGAGCTGTAGCTCCGCGCCAGCTACGAGCTCATGGAGCTGCGTCTTCGAGGTCGCGCTGGCAATCGGCGCCGTGACGCCCGGCCGGTGCGCGAGCCAGGAGATCGCGACCTGCGTCGGCGTGACGCCCAGGCCGGCCGCGACCTTCTCAACCGCGGCCAGGACGGAGAAGCCTCGCTCGGTCATGTAGGCCTTCTGCACGCCGGCCGCCCGCGCCGTCGACGGGAGCGTCTCGCCGCGGCGATACTTGCCGGAGAGGAAGCCGCTGCCGAGCGAGGAGTACGGAATGACCCCAACATTCTGCTCGAGGCAGAGCGGCTCCAGCTCACGCTCGTACTCGTCGCGGAAGACCAGGTTGTACTTCGGCTGCAGGCATTCGTAGCGTGCGTAGCCGAGCCGCTCGCTCTCCCACAGCGCCCGGGTCAGCCGGTAGGCGACGTAGTTGGACGCGCCGAGGTAGCGCACCTTGCCCTGGCGCACGAGGTCGTCGAAGGCGCGCAGCGTCTCGTCGAGCGGCGTCTCACGATCGTCCCAGTGCGCCTGGTAGAGGTCGATGTAATCCGTCTGCAGCCGCTTCAGCGAGGCTTCGACGCCCTGCATGATGTGCTGGCGCGAGAGGCCGGTGTCGTTCGGGCCGGAGCCCATCGGGCCGCACACCTTGGTGGCCATGACGATCGCCTGCCGGTTGCGGCGTGCGGCCATCCAGGTGCCGAGCACCGTCTCTGACTCGCCGCCCTTGTTGCCGGGCGCCCACCGCGAGTAGACGTCGGCCGTGTCGATGAAGTTCCCCCCGGCCTCGACGTAAGCGTCGAGCACGGCCTCTGAAGTCTTCTGGTCCGTCGTCCACCCGAACGTGTTGCCGCCCAGGCAGAGCGCGGCCACCTTCAATCCGCTGCGACCGAGCTTGCGCATCAGCATGCGTCCACGTCTCCCTTCGTATCTCCTATCGTTTCCATCCCAGCCAGTCACAGACCGCCCGGCCCATGACCAGCTCGAGGTCGCGGCCCTTCAGCCAGGGCAGCTCTTCCGTGAACAGCGTCACGCACTGACGCCACGAACACGGCATGCGTGTGATGTCGGTGCCCCAGAACCAACGCGCGGGGCCAAAGGCATCGTGGAGGCGGTGCAGATTGTCGTGGATGTCGCGGAACGGGTAAGGCTGATCGGAGTAGCTCGGCGCGCCGGTCGCCTTCATTGCGACGTTGGGATACTTCGCGAGCGCGAGCACGTCCTCCAGATTCGCCCACCGCTCACTCGGGCTCGTGTCCCCCCTCGGACGCCCGAGGTGATCGAGGATCAGCTTGAGGTTCGGGTGCCGCTGCGCGACCTCGGCGACCTTCGGCAGAAAGCTCGCGGCCATCATCGCAATCGGCAGGCCGGCCCGCTCTGCGGCCGGCCAGAGCCAGTCGACAGTGCCGTCCGTCGGCCACCGGCTCTGCTCCGGGCCGATGAAGGTGAAGCGGCAGCCGAGCATTCCCGGGCGCTGCTTCCACGTGTCGACCAGCGCGCGACTCTCCGGCTTGTCGAGGGGGAAGTTGCCGAGGATCGCGAACCGCTCGGGATGCGCCCGCGCGGCCTCCATGCAGAGCTCGTTGGCGTTCGGGTCCCACGGCGTGTGCGGCGTGAGGATGGCGGCATCGACACCGCCGGCGTCCATCTCTTTCAGGGCATCGTCTTTCAGATAGGCGGGGATCTGCCGGTGCCACGGGCTGGTGGGGTTGCCCGCATTCCAGAGATGAATCTGCGCGTCGACGATCAGCATGGTCGGCTCCCTTCAGCCCTCGATGGTCTTGAAGAAACTGATGTTCGTCGGCCGAAATCGTCGATCAAAAGCGGCCCGGCTTCGCCGGGTCAGCCAAGGCCATAGAAGCCGAGGGCCCCGCCGGCGAGCACCTGGTGCTTGGCCTCGGGGGACAGCGATCCCAGCCGCTCGCGAAGCATCTGCGGCGCGCCCGGAAAGAAGCCGTCCGAGTGCGGATAGTCGGTGGCCCACATGATCTTGTGCGGCCCGATGTACTCGGCCAGCACCGCGATGCTGTTTTCGACCGGCTCGAACGAGATCCAGCAATTGCGCTGGAACAGCTCACTCGGCCTCGTCTTCGGCGCCGACTGATTGAAGCCCTGGTCGTCGAAGTGCCGGTCCATGCGGTCGAGCCACGGCGCGATCCAGCCGCCGCCCGACTCGAGGAACCCGACGCGCAAGCGCGGATGGCGGTCGACGACACCGCCCCAGATCACGCTCAGCGCGGCCAGCATCATCTCCACCGTGTGCGAGACCATGTGGCGTGCCGCGCGGTCGTCCTCGAAGCGGTCGGCGCCGGCGGTCGGCATCGCGTTCGTGGATCCTTCGTGAAAGCCGACGCAGAAGTCGAGGTCCTCGGCCATGGCCCAGAACGGCTCGTACATCGGGTCGCTGATCGTCTTCTTGCCGTGGTACGGGTTGGGCCGTAGGAATCCGCCGCGCATCCCGAGCTTCTCGCGGGCGTGACGCATCTCGCCGATCGCCAGGTCGACCGACTGCATCGGCAGCATCGCGACTCCGAACAGGCGCTCGGGATACGACGCGCAGTAATCGACGAGCCAGCGGTTGTAGGCGCGGCACATCGCGGCGGCCAGCGCCGGGTCCTCCACCGCGCCGGCGAACAGGCCGAGGCTGGGATAGAGGAAGGCGGCGTCGATGCCATCGGCATCCATGTCGACGATGCGCGCGTGCGGGTCGAAGCCGCCCTTGCGCCCCTCGGCATATTTCAAGGTGCCGGCCTTGACGAGGCCTTGCCGGGCGCCGATGGATCCCAGGCTGCCGATCCCTCGCGGATTGCCCAGCAGCTTGCCCTCGACGCTGAGGCGTTCCTTGCCGTTGTCATCGATGACGAACCGCGGCCGGCGCTCACGGAACTCGGGATCGATGTAGCGGTCCCACAGATCGAGCGGCTCGAGGATGTGACCGTCCGCATCCACGACGTTGTACGCGCGCGTCATCGGCAATCCCTCCGAAGGCGATTCGAACCGCCGCAATATTACTATCGTGGCGGAACGCTCGAAGTTGACGCTCGGCATTCACAAAGGGAGTTGGGCGTCTAAAGAGCCCCGTGACCAACGGCTCTGACTGTGGTGGTGCTTCGCGCGGCCGTTTCGACATCGTGATCCTCCGGCGCGAGGACTTTCTCACGAGTGTGTCCGCATTCTCAACTCTGCGATAATGTGGCGGGGCGCACTCGCATCGGGGCGTGAGCGCGTAAGGACTCACAGGGTGTGGCGATCCTTCTTTCCTGACCTCCGGCCGTACGACGCGCCGGACGACGCAACGCTTGCGCTTTTGATCGCCGCCGTCGGCCCGACGGGGCGGGCCGGGCCCGCTTTTCGACGAAGGCGCGGCGGCGGACAACAATGCCGAGTTCCGGCTGCCGGATCTGTTGCGCGAGGCGGGGCTGCTCTGAGGGCGCGCAGAAACTGGCCCAGAAAGAATCAGGGCCGGCTTGGTGCTCGAGGCGTGGACCTGCGGCCGGTCGGCGGCACTAGTTCTTCTGCTGCCCCTTCGTGACTTGTTGGGCCTTTCTGTAGCTCTCAGCCACGGCCCGATAGTTCGGCACGAGCAGGATCCCCGCGATGAGGTGCTTCGCGCCTTTCATGATGATCTCCTTGCAAAGGGGTCTGGTTATGCGAGTTTCCTGAGTCCGCGCGCTGTCCTCGTCAGGTTGGTCCATCGACGAACCCGTTCGTTACACGTCCACGGGCTTGCGCTCAGAATCTAGACCGCGCTCAAAACGTGGACGCTTCGCGACGGTCCGGCCCTGGCCGTGCTGATTCCCGTGACGTCGCGGCTGTTTCACCGAGGAGATGTGTAACGGGCGCGGGTTTCAGGAGACCAATGCAGTCCGGCCTCGACCGTCGCAGCGGCTCGCTCGACGGGAAGAGAAGCTCGACCTGGCCTGTCGGACCCGAACGCTAGCGTAACGAGCGGAGAAGCGCCTTCGCGTTCACGACGTCCGCCGTCCCGAATCCCTCGGTGAACCGGCGGACGACGGGCGCCAGGATCTTCCGGGCCCGCGTGGGCCGATTGTGTTCGTGGTACAGCCGGGCCAGACTCGTCGCGGCCCGCAGTTCCCACGCAAGAGCGCCCTGGCGTCGCGCCATCTCGACGGCCTGCCGGAAGCACGACTCTGCGTCGCCACTTGCGGTCGATCCACCGGTAAGCAGCAGCAGTTCCCCCTGCTTGCGGATTAGCTCGGCGAGGCACCACCCTTCCTCGCTCCGCTCTGCGCGCGCGAGCGCCTCACGCATCGTCAACAGGGCCCGCTCGGGCTGTCCGGCGGCGGCGAAGCCCGCCGCCAGCTCGGCACGGAACAGATTCGCCTGGATGTGAAAGGCGGCGACTGGAAGTCCGTTGAGCGCGGGGCCCAGCAGCGCCGCGCCGTCGAGACTCTGCCCACGCTTGATGAGGAGGATGCCCTCGAGCACGCGTCCCCACACGGTCCATGCCGGCAGGCCATGCCTCGCAGCAAGATCATGCATCATGCGAACGTAGCGGTCGGCGCTGGTGAATCCGCCCGTGTAGATCGCGATCGGACACGCGGCCTGGGATAGCGCGTACAGCCACGAAGTCACGTAGCCCGCCGTACGCGCGTATTCTACGGTGTCGTCGGCGATGCGCATCGCGCGGTCGCCCTCACCCTGCAACCACACGATGCGCGCATAGAACGACTGAGTCACGACATGCTGGTCCCACTGATAGCGGACGACGTGTTGCTGGCGGGTCGGAGCGAAGTCCGCCCCCAGCAACGGCTCGAAGTGTCGGCGCGCCCTCGGCTGATCACCCAGGAGGTGCAAGATCGTGCCCACGAACCGGGCGCCGATGAGCGCTTCGATGGGATCTGCGAGGGTGGTCGACACGGCGCGGAGACGCTCCGCCAAGGCGAGCGCGTCCCGATAGTCGCCGGTGACGACGCGATAGACGAAGAGCGCGTACAGCGCTCGTAGATGGTGCTCGGTGTCGTCGAGACTTTCGGCCAGGGGCAGCGCCTTCTCCAGCGCGTCGATCATCGCCGCACTACCGATGTCGGGTGAATGCAGGATGGCCATCCCGAGCGCGAGGAACAGCTGCATGTCGCGCCGCGGATCGGAGGCGATGCGTCCGAGCTGTGCGACGGCCTGTTCCGCGCGCGCGCGACACTCCGGAACCAACGCCAGGTACATCCACAGAGGCACGGTCGCCACCGTGAGCGTCACTCCGACGGCCGCGTCGCCGCTCTTGGAAAACGCCCAGTCGAGGGCGACCCGCACGTTCTCGATCTGGCGGCCGTAGACGGTGATCCAGTCTGCCGGTGGACTCGTTCCCCACTGCAGCTGGATGCTCGCTCCCGCCCGGGTGTGGTAGTCGGCGTGCCGGCGTGCGAAGCGATCGAACTCCTCCGTCTCGACGAGCTTCTCCAGCGCGTACACGCGCATGGTCTCCAGCAGCCGGTACAGGGCCCGACCGGGGTCATCCGCCGAGACCAGGGACTTCGTCACCAGGTCGGCGAGCGTGTGGACGACGTCCATCGGCGAGAGTCCGAGGCCGGAGGCGACGTCCATCGCCGCTTCGAGAGTGAAGCTTCCGGCGAACACCGCCAATCGGCGGAGGACGGTCCGTTCGCGCTCGGACAGGAGCTCGTAGCTCCAGTCGAAGGTGGCCCGTAGTGTTTGCTGACGTGGCAGCGCGGTCCGGTTACCTCCGGTGAGCAGCGCGAAACGGTCGTCGAGGTGGGCCGCGACGCCTGGTGTGCCGAGCGCGGGCACACGAGCCGCGGCGAGCTCGATGGCGAGCGGAATGCCGTCCAGCCGTCGGCAGATGGCCGCGATGGTCGTCGCTGCGCGGTGGTCTGGCACGAATCTGGCCTCGGCGGCGTGGGCCCGAGCCACGAACAGCCCGACCGCATCGTGCTGCAGCACGTCGTCGAGGCTTGCATCTTCGGACGGCGTTGCCAGCGGTGGCACGCGGTAGACGTGCTCGCCGTCGGCGCGCAGTGGTTCGCGGCTGGTACTGAGCACCGCGACGCCGGGACTGGCGCGAAGCATGGCTTCGGCGACACGCGCGGCCGCTTCGATCAGGTGCTCGCAGTTGTCAAGTAGCAGCAAGAGCCGCTTTGGACCGATAGCAGCGCCGATACGTTCCGGCGAGCCGCTGGCGCCGGTCACTGTCACGCCGAGCACGGCGGCCACCGTCACCGGGACGAGATCCGATGTCGCGAGTGGGGCGAGTTCGGCGAGGAAGACCCCGTCGGGAAATGTCGGGAGCAGCCGACGGGCGACCTCCAGTCCGAGCCGTGTCTTGCCGATCCCTCCCGGCCCGCTCAGGGTGACCAGCCGATGGTGCGTCACGAGGGCGATGACCTCACCGATCTCGACCTCTCGGCCGACCAACTCGGACACGGAGTCAGGGAGGTTGCCGAGACGTGTCGGCGCGGCCGGCGTCGCCTCGACACTCGCAGGCACACGGATGTCGCCCGTGAACTGGTAGCCGCGCCTGGCGACGGTGCGAATGAGACGTCGATCGGCGCCGAGCATCCTGCGCAGCGCCCAGATCTGCACCTCGAGATTGTTCTCCTCGACGACTTGATCGGGCCAGATCCGACGCATGAGCTCGTCCTTGCTGAGGACAGCCCCGCGCCCGTCGATCAAAGCCAGAAGGGTGTCGAACGCGCGTTCGCCAAGCTCCACCGGACGACCATCGACGAACAGCTCCCGGCGCCGAGAAACGATCCGAAAGCGGCCGAATTCAAAGGAGTCCGGCGGATCCGGCACCCCGCCCATGACGCTCGCAGTCTACACCGCGGTCGTGTCCGCCATGACGACGCACGTCGCGTCGCACCTCGAGGTTTTTAAGCCTGATTAAGCCCCACCCAAGGACTCGTGCGAGCGTCCCGCGTAGGCTCGCCCTCGACCATAGACACGAGTCGCCAGAACGGAGCGCAGCATGACGGACGCGATCACCATGAAGGACGGCACGCGGATTTACTTCAAGGACTGGGGCACGGGGCAGCCGGTGGTCTTCAGCCATGGCTGGCCGCTCAGCGCGGACGCGTGGGAAGACCAGATGCTGTTCCTCGCCGGACGCGGCTATCGCGTGATCGCTCACGACCGTCGCGGCCATGGCCGCTCCAGCCAGCCATGGGCAGGCAACGACATGGACACGTACGCCGACGATCTCGTAGCGCTCGTGGAAGCACTCGATCTTCACGATGCCGTCCACGTCGGCCACTCCACGGGAGGCGGCGAGGTCGCTCACTATATCGCACGACACGGCACGACCCGCGTCGCGAAGGCGGTTCTGATCGGTGCCATTCCACCGTTGATGCTGAAAACACCCGCGAATCCTGCCGGCCGGCCAATCGAGGTCTTCGACGGCATTCGTACGAAGGTCCTCGCCGACCGATCTCAGTTCTTCAAGGACCTTGCCGTGCCGTTCTACGGCGCCAACCGCCCAGGGTCGCAGGTGTCACAGGGCCTCCGCGAGTCGTTCTGGCTCCAGGCCATGCAGGCCGGGTTCAAGAACGTCTTCGACGGCATCCGAGCGTTCTCGGAGACCGATCAGACGGACGACCTGCGACGGCTGACTGTGCCGACCCTGTTCATTCACGGAGATGACGATCAGATCGTGCCGATCGGTGCCGCTGCATACGCCGCGGTACGGATCGCGCCAAGGACACATCTCAAGGTCTATCGGGGGGCGCCGCACGGCCTGTGCAGCACCAACAAGGACCGCGTCAACGCGGATCTGCTCGAGTTCCTCAAGGCGTGAGCGGTGGCGTCAGCAAAGGAGGCCGCCATGAATATTGAAGGAGTTCTGTGCACCACCGAGGCTCACACGACGGTGGCCGCCACCGACGATCTCAGCGTCATCGAAGCGCTGCGCTGCGGTGACGAAACCGCGTTTGCGCGCCTCGTCGACCTGTATCACGCGAGCCTCCGCCGCGTCGCCCGCATGTACATCTCCGATCGCACCGTCGCGGACGAGGTGGTCCAGGATACCTGGCTCGGCGTGATCCAGGGCATCTGGGCGTTCGAGGGCCGCTCGTCACTCAAGACCTGGATTTTTCGCATCCTCATCAACCGCGCGAAGACCCGCGCTGCCCGCGAAGGACGGACGGTGCCGTTCGCTCGCTTCGACGCTGACGTGGACGTGGCGGAAGCCGCCGTAGCCCCGGACCGATTCTGGCCCGCCGACCATCGGACCGAGCGTGGCCACTGGCCCGATCCACCGCGGGACTTGGGCGCCTCACCGGAGCGTCGGTTCTTGGCGCGCGAGTCACGCGAGCGCCTCGAGAAGATTATCGAGGCGTTACCCGAGAGGCAGCGCCTCGTGCTGATTCTTCGTGACGTCGAAGGCCGCTCCACGCAGGAGGTGTGTCACGCCCTCGGGTTTCAGGAGACGAACGTACGGGTGCTGCTGCACCGGGCCCGTGCCAACGTCCGCGTGGCGCTCGAGCCCTACCTCAAAGGAGCGTAGACCGGTCACCAGACCAGGGCCGGCTCTGCGACCCCGGTCTGGTGCGCCCAGTTCGGCCCTAACCCGACGAGCGGTCAGTGATTCCAGTAGGCCGGTACCCAACGAAAGACGTCGCGGGTGACCGCCACCCGGCCGGCGGCCGGGAACGACACGTGAGTGGGCACCAGCGGCTGGCCGGTCGCCGCCAGCTCCCGCAAGAGACCGACCCGGACGCGCACTGTCTCCTCGGGCTCTTGGTCGAAGCCGTTGTGCCAGTGGGGGCAGTCGAACCCGGGCGGGAACACGGAGTCGCCGCCGAACATCAGCCGGTCGCCGCCAGACTCCAGGCGGACCACGCTGTGCCCGGGGGTGTGGCCGCCGGTGCGACGGACGAGCACCCCCGGCGCCAC
>DATBJF010000097.1:0-59904 GCA_036556545.1 Candidatus Methylomirabilota bacterium | reverse complement strand
CGGGGCCGCGCCTCGGTATCACGTCCACCGTCGTCATCGCAGTCTGGCGCCGCCCGAATGCTGGGCATCGACGTCGACGTTGCTTAACGTTTGAGCAGTCGTTCGTTCGACTCGTCTCGCTAAGTCCGCGATTCCTCTCGCTGTAGTCGTGCCGGGGTCCGGCATGGGCGTTGCTCCCCGGCTCATATCCGGGAGGACGCGATGAAAAAGATCGAGGCGATCATCAAGCCGTTCAAGCTCGACGACGTCAAGGAAGCCCTGACCGGCATCGGCGTCATCGGCATGACGGTGTCGGAGGTGCGCGGCTTCGGGCGCCAGAAGGGGCACACCGAGCTGTATCGCGGCGGTGAGTACACGGTCGACTTCCTCCCGAAGATCAAGGTGGAGGTGGTCGTGCCCGACCACTTCGTCGACAAGGTCGCGGAGGTCGTGGCCGCGGCCGCCAAGACGGGGAACATCGGCGACGGGAAGATCTTCGTGACGCCGGTCGAGACCGCCATCCGCATCCGGACGGGCGAGCGTGATCAGTCGGCCCTCTAGGGACATGGACCGAAAGGAGACTCTCGTGAAGCGACTCAGCCTCGTCCTGGCCACGATGCTCCTGCTCTGCGCCGCCACGGCCACCGTCGTGATGGCTCAGCAGCCGGCGGCGCCGTCGGCGCCCGCCGCGGGCGCGCCCGCCCCCGCCGCGAAGATCGACAAGGGCGACACGGCGTGGATGCTGACCTCATCGGCGCTCGTGCTGCTCATGACGGCGCCCGGCCTCGCCCTGTTCTACGGCGGCATGGTGCGCCAGAAGAACGCCCTCGCCACGCTGATGCAGTCCTTCATCATCATGGCCGTCATCTCGGTGCAGTGGGTCTTGTGGGGGTACAGCCTCGCCTTCGGACCCGACAAGGGCGGCATCATCGGCGGGCTCGATTACGTCGGGCTGCGTGGCGTCGGGACCGAGCCGTTCGAGACGTACTCCAAGACGATCCCGCACCAGGCGTTCGTCATCTTCCAGATGATGTTCGCCATCATCACGCCCGCCCTGATCACGGGCGCTTTCGCCGAGCGCAAGAAGTTCTCGGCGTTTCTCCTCTTCACCGTGCTGTGGGCGACGATCGTGTACGACCCGCTCGCGCACTGGGTGTGGGCGGACGGCGGGTGGCTGCGCAAGCTCGGCGCGCTCGACTTCGCGGGCGGCACCGTCGTGCACATCTCTTCGGGCGTCTCCGCGCTCGTGTGCGCGATCGTCCTCGGCCGGCGCCGGGGCTACGGCCATCAGCCGATGCAGCCGCACAACCTGCCCATGACCGTGATGGGCGCCGGGTTGCTGTGGTTCGGCTGGTTCGGCTTCAATGCCGGCAGCGCGCTCGAGGCCAACGGCCTGGCCGTCAGCGCGTTCCTGGCCACCAACACGGGCGCGGCGGCGGCGGCGCTGGGCTGGATGTTCACCGAGTGGATGACCCGCGGCAAGCCGACGGTGCTCGGCGCCGCTTCTGGCGCCGTCGCCGGGCTGGTGGCCATCACGCCGGCCGCCGGGTTCGTGGGGCCGGTGTCCTCGATCGTCATCGGGGCCATCGCCGGCGCGCTGTGCTACTCGGCGTGCAATTTCAAGTCGAAGCTCGGTTACGACGACTCCCTCGACGTGGTCGGGGTGCACGGCGTCGGCGGCACGTGGGGCGCGCTGGCCACCGGCCTGTTCGCCTCGAAGGCGGTCAACGAGGCGGGCGCCGACGGGCTCTTCTACGGCAATCCGGGCCAGCTGTGGACGCAGATCGTGGCCGTGGCGGCCACGGTGGTGATGGCCACCGTCGCCACCTACGTGATCCTGAAGGTCGTGGGCGCGGTGGTCGGGCTGCGCGTGAGCGACGAGGACGAGATCGCCGGCCTCGACCTCTCGCAGCACTCCGAGACGGCGTACGCGATGGGCGGCGGGCAGTACGGCGAGTTCGCCAGCGCCACGGGCGCCTTCGCCGAAGCGATGCGCGGCGCCGAAGCAAAGCCGCGGGTGGCGCATTAGGGCGGCGCCTTGATTTCACGACGCCAGTTCGCTTAGGGTATGCGGGCCGGCGGCGCCGCGATGGCGCCGTCGGTTCCGAGTTTTTCGACACACTCAACCGGAGAGGGAGAAGGAGCGGCGAATGAACCCGAAGGATGTCCTCAAGCTGGCCAAGGAGAAAGGCGCCAAGATCGTCGATCTCCGCTTCATCGACCTGCCAGGCCTCTGGCAGCACTTCTCGATTCCGATCTCGGAGCTGAAGGAGGACATCTTCGAGGACGGGCTCGGCTTCGACGGCTCGTCCATTCGGGGCTTCCAGACGATCGACGAGTCGGACATGCTGCTGATTCCGGATCCGACGACGGCGGTCATGGATCCCTTCACGGCGGTGCCGACGCTGGTCCTGATCTGCAACGTGAAGGACCCGGTCACCGGCAAGCCGTACACGCGGGACCCGCGGTACATCGCGCAGAAGGCCGAGGCGTACGTCAAGAAGACGGGCGTGGCCGACACGGTCTACATCGGCCCCGAGCTCGAGTTCTTCTTCTTCGACTCGATCCGTTTCGACCAGAACTACCACAGCGGCTACTACTTCATCGACTCCGAGGCGGGCGCCTGGAACACCGGCCTCGAGGGCTCGCCGGACCGGCCGAACCTCGGCTACAAGCCACGCTACAAGCAGGGCTACTTCCCCGTTCCGCCGATGGACAAGTTCCAGGACATCCGGTCGGACATGGTGCTGGCGCTCGAAAGCGTCGGCGTGCGCGTCGAAGTCCACCATCATGAAGTGGCAACAGGTGGACAGACGGAAATCGACATGCGCTACGACACGCTGACCAAGATGGCCGACAAGGTGCTCTGGTACAAGTACTGCGCGAAGAACACCGCCCGGAAGTGGGGCAAGACGGCCACCTTCATGCCGAAGCCGCTGTTCCAGGACAACGGCTCGGGCATGCACACGCACCAGTCGCTGTGGAAGGGCGGCAAGAACCTGTTCTACGAGCGCGGCGGCTACGCCGACATCTCGAAGAACTGCCTCTACTACATCGGCGGCATCCTCAAGCACGCGCCCGCGCTGCTCGCGCTGATCGCGCCGTCGACGAACTCCTACAAGCGGCTGGTGCCGGGTTACGAGGCGCCGATCAACCTCGTCTACAGCCAGCGCAATCGATCAGCGGCCATCCGCATTCCGATGTACTCGAAGTCGGAGGGCGCCAAGCGCATCGAGTTCCGGACGCCCGATCCGACCTGCAACCCGTACCTGTCGTTTGCCGCGTGCGTGATGGCGGGGCTCGACGGCATCGCCAACAAGATCGATCCCGGCAAGCCCGTCGACAAGGACCTCTACGAGCTGCCGGCCGCCGAGCAGAAGAAGATCAAGCAGCTCCCCGGCGATCTCTCCATCGTGCTCGACAACCTCGAGAACTCGCACGACTGGCTCCTGAAAGGTGACGTGTTCACGCCCGACGTGATCGAGACGTGGATCGAGTACAAGCGGAAGAACGAGGTCGACGCCGTGCGGCTGCGTCCGCACCCGTGGGAGTTCGCGCTCTATTTCGATATTTAACCGCATGGGGGGCCTCGAAGGGCCCCCCAAGCCCCCCAACCTTCGAGGCGCCCCGGATGAACCGGGGCGCCTCTCTGTTTCGCGCGCGATCTCGCCCGCTCTCCCGTTTTGAGTTTGCGCCCCGTCGTCGAATCGGCGCCGCCATGCCTGCGGAAGAGGCACGGGGCGCGGTGATGCTTACGTCTTGCGCTCGATGATGGTGGGGAGCGCGCATAACTATGCGTGGTCGTTTCTTGGTGGGTGCGGCATGTCCCTTGCTCCGTCGGCGATCGCGATCGTTGGGCGAGGGAGGACGGGGACGATGAGACGACAGGTGAGCGGCAGCATCCGGCGCGCGCTGGCCGCGACGGCGTTCGCGGCGCTGGCGACGACGACGGCGTACGCGCAGACGCCGGCGCCGGCCGACGCCAAGCCGAACACGGGGCGGGTGTCGCTGACCGCCGGCGTCGACTGGACCACGGACTACTACTTCCGCGGCATCCTGCAGGAGGACAAGGACTGGATCGTCCAGCCGTACGGCGAGATCAGCTTCAAGCTGGTCGAGGGCACGCCAACCTTCGGCAACCTCGCGTTGACTGTGGGAACGTGGAACAGCCTGCATGGCGGCCCGACGGGCATCGACGGCAACAACACCGACCCGGATCTCTGGTACGAGTCCGACTTCTACACGAAGATCGGCTGGACCTTCCTCGAGGACTTCTCGTCGGCGGTGATCTACACGGCGTACATGAGCCCGAACGATCGCTTCGGCACCGTGCAGGAGCTGGCGTTCAGCCTTGGCTGGAACGACAGCAAGATCCTCGGTCCGTTCGCCCTCAATCCCAGCGTGCTGGTCGCCTTCGAGGTCAAGGGCCAGGCCGACGCCGGCACCAGCCGCGGCGTCTATCTCCAGACCGGCATCGCGCCGGGTTACACGTTCAACGCCAAGGGCACGTACCCCGTGACGCTGACGGTGCCGCTGCTGGTCGGTCTGAGCCTGAGCGAGTACTACGAGTTCGGCACCGGCGATGACGACACCTTTGGCTTCTTCCAGGGCGGTGTCGGCGCCTCCGTCCCGCTCGCGTTCATTCCCGCCTCGTTCGGGACGTGGACGGTCAAGGGCAGCCTCAGCGTGCTCCATCTCGGCGACAATCTGAGAGCCATCAACAACAACGATCGCACCGAGGTGATCGGCACCATCGGGCTCGCCTTCACGTACTGAGCGGACGCGCGGCGACGTGCGCAGCAACCCGCGGCGGTCGGAGATCCCGATCGCCGCGTTGCTGTCTCTGCTTGCCGCGATTTTGAGCACGGCGCGCGCGGCTGCCGGGACCGTGAGCAGTGCCCGCGCGCTTCTCGGCGCTAAGTCGTTGATTTCGCGTCGCGCGACTGTGGCACTGCGCTTGCCGTAGTCGCCGCCATGAGCATGCAGAGAATCACGGATGTCAACGCGCGATGGCGGGTCGCCATCGTGGACGATCACGAGCGCTCGCGCGCGGCGCTGCGGAGCGCCGTCTGGGCGGCCGGCGGCGCCGTCGTCGGCGAGTCGCTGCGGTGCAGCGACGTGCCGGCCATGATGCGCCGCGCGTCGCCGGACGTGCTGGTGTGCGCGGCCGGGCTGCCGGATGGCGACGGAGTTCAGGCGGCGACGCAGGTGGCGCAGGCCGACTGTGCGGTCGTGCTCTTCACCAGCCACACGGACGAGGCGCTCGTCGAGCGGGCGCGCGCCGGCGGCGTGATGGGATTCCTGCTCAAGCCGCTCCGGCCCGCCGAGCTGGCGCCGGTCCTCGACCTCGCCATCGCGCGCTTCAGGGACAACCGGCAGCTCAAGCAGTCGCTCGAGGGACGCAAGGTCATCGAGCGCGCGAAGGGAACGCTCATGGCTCGCCTCGGGCTCACCGAGGACGAGGCGTTCCGTCGACTCCGCCGGGCGGCAATGGACAGCCGCCGGCCGATGGTCGACGTCGCCAAAGACGTTCTCTCGTGATCCTCCACCGGACAACGGCGTCCACACACCTGGTGGCAATGGCGCCGCCGATCACGGAGCCACACCAACCCAGAGGAGATGCCATGTCCACGTACTCGCGCAGAGATTTCCTGAAGACGACCGTGGTCGCCGCCGGCGCCGGTGTCGCCGCCGGCCACGGCCTGCCGGCCATCGTCACCGCGCAGTCCAAGGAGCCGATCAAGATCGGCGTGCTCCATTCCCTCTCGGGCACCATGGCCATCAGCGAGGTCTCGCTACGCGACGTCGTGCTGATGGCGACGGAGGAGATCAACGCCAAGGGCGGCGTCCTCGGGCGCAAGCTCCAGCCCGTCGTCGTCGATCCCGCCTCGAACTGGGATCTGTTCGCCGAGAAGGCCAAGCAGCTGCTGCTCCAGGACAAGGTCGCGGTGGTCTTCGGCTGCTGGACGTCGGTGAGCCGCAAGTCGGTGCTGCCGGTGTTCGAGAACAACAATGGCCTGCTGTTCTATCCGGTCCAGTATGAAGGCGAGGAGTGCAGCAAGAACGTCTTCTACACCGGCGCCACGCCGAACCAGCAGCTCATTCCCGGCGCCGAGTATCTGATGTCGAAGGAGGGCGGCGGCTACAAGAAGTTCTATTTGCTCGGGACCGACTACGTGTTCCCACGCACCGCCAACAAGATCTTGAAATCCTTCCTGCTCGCCAAGGGGGTGCCGGCGGACAGCATCGCCGAGGAATACACGCCGTTCAACCATCAGGACTACCAGACGATCGTCGGCAAGATCAAACGGTTCTCCGCGGGCGGCAGCGCGGCGGTGCTCTCCACGATCAACGGCGACAGCAACGTGCCCTTCTACAAGGAATTCGCCAACCAGGGCATGCGCGCCGAGAACGCGCCAATCATGGCCTTCAGCGTGGCCGAGGACGAGCTCCGCGGCATGGACACCTCGTCGCTGGTCGGCCACCTGGCGGCGTGGAACTACTATCAGTCGGTCGAGTCGCCGCAGAACGCGAAGTTCGTGAACGCCTTCAAGGCGTACGCGAAGAAGACCAACCTGCCCGGCGGCGACAAGCGCGTGACCGACGACCCGATGGAAGCGGCCTATTTCGGCGTCTACGTGTGGAAGCAGGCGGTGGAGAAGGCCAAGAGCACGGACGTCGACGCCGTCCGCAAGGCCGTCTACGGCCAGGAGTTCCTCGCCCCCGGCGGCAAGATCAAGATGCACGAGAACAACCACCACGCCTACAAGCCCGTGCTCATCGGCGAGATCTTGAAGAACGGCCAGTTCAAGGTCGTCTCGCGCACGAAGGGCCTCGTGGAGCCGGAGCCGTGGTCGAAGTACACGAGCCCGGACAAGGGCTGCGACTGGATCGGACACCAGGGGACGTACCAGAAGAAGGCCTGATGCGCCGACTGCTCTGCGTGCTGTTCGTCGCCTGGCTCGCCGCGCCTGCGGCGGGCCAGGCCGCCCCGCTGTCGCCCGCCGACGCCGAGCGGGCGCTGCAAGACCTCGCCGGCGATGACGGTGATCGCCGCGAGGCGGCCGTCCAGGCGCTCGGCGGCACCGGTGATCCGAAGTGGCTCGAGTTTCTCGCCGCGCTTCGCGACGGCAACGTCTACGCCCGGGGGAGCGCCTCGTCCGCCGAGATCCTCGTGGGCGGCGCGAAATCAGTTCAAGGCAATCAGGAGATCGTCGAGCTCAAATCCGTGTATGAAAAGGCCTCACGGGGACGCGCGCCGCTGGCGTCGCTGAAGGAGATAGCGGCCGACCGCCGGCTGCGCATCGCCATCAAGCCCTTCCTCGACGCTGACGAGACGAAGCTCCAGCTCTCGGATGCTGATCCCGCCGTCCGCCGCGGCGCCGCCGTCAAGCTGGGCAATCAGGCCGACGCGCGCTCCGCCACCGTCATCGAGACGGCGCTGGCCAGCGAGTCCGACCGCTGGGTGCGGCACGCCCTCGCCGAGGCCCTGGCGCTCACGCGGCTCAGCAGCGCCGAACCCGCCGCGCGCCTCGAGGCGGTCCGTGCGCTCGGCGATCTCCACTCGACGACGGCCCTGCCAGCGCTGCGCGCGCTGGCGCGGGACGCCGGCGCCTCGGCGGCGCTCCGGGCCGCCGCGGAGCGGGCGGCAGGACAGATCGAGCGGTGGGCGATGCTGACCGCGACCGTCGAGACGCTGTTCCAGGGCGCCTCGCTCGCATCGATCCTGCTTCTGATGGCCCTCGGCCTCGCCATCGTCTTCGGCCTCATGGGCGTCATCAACATGGCCCACGGCGAGCTGATGGCCCTGGGCGCGTACGCCACGTTCGTGGTGCAGAACGTCTTCCGCGGGGTGTGGCCCGGCGCCTTCGACTACTATTTCGTGGCCGCGCTGCCCGTGTCGTTCGTCGTCGCGGCCGCCGTCGGCGTTGTGCTCGAGCGCGGTGTCATCCGCCGGCTGTACGGCCGGCCGCTGGAGACGCTGCTGCTCACCTGGGGAGCGTCGCTCATCATCCAGCAGGCGCTGCGGCTCTGGTTCGGCGCTGCCAACGTCGACGTCGCGTCGCCGCGCTGGCTCTCCGGCGGCGTGCCGGTGATGGTGAACCTCACGCTTCCGTACAACCGCGTCTTCATCATCGGCCTCGCCGTCGTCGCGATCGTGGCGATGTACGGGCTGCTGTTCCGCACCGACGCCGGCCTGCGCATCCGCGCCGTGACCCAGAACCGCGGCATGGCCGGCTGCCTTGGCGTGCGCGCGGGCTGGGTGGACGCGGCCACGTTTGCCATCGGCGCCGGGCTCGCGGGCCTCGCCGGGTGTGCGCTGACCCAGATCGGCAACGTCGGCCCCTCGCTCGGCCAGAACTACATCGTGGACTCGTTCATGGTCGTGGTGACCGGCGGCGTGGGCAAGCTGGCGGGCACGATCCTGGCCGCGGCCGGCATCGGCGGCTTGAACAAGGGCATCGAGCCCGCCCTCGGCGCCGTCTTCGCCAGGGTGGCGATCCTCGTGGGCGTCATCCTCTTCCTGCAGCGGCGGCCGGCCGGCCTGTTCGCGACGCGAGGACGCAGTGCGGAAGCCTGAGCTCACGGGCGTTGGCGTGGCGGCCGTGCTCCTCGTCGGCGTGCTGCCGGTGTGCAACGCCCTGCCGTCCGGCTCGCCGCTCCACGTCACGGATTTCACGCTGAACCTCTTCGGGAAGTTCCTGGCGTACGCGATCCTGGCTCTCGGTCTCGACCTCCTGTGGGGGTACGCGGGCGTGCTGAGCCTCGGCCACGGCGTCTTCTTCGGCCTCGGGGCCTATGCGATGGGCATGCATCTCATGCTGGAGATCGGCGCCAAGAGCGTCTACCAGAGCGCGCTGCCCGACTTCATGGTGTGGAACCGGGTCACCGAGCTGCCCCTCTTCTGGAAGCCGTTCTACTCGGGCGCCTTCACGCTGGCCGCCGTCATCCTCGTGCCGGCCCTGTTCGGATTCGCCTTCGGCTACCTCGCGTTCAGGAGCCGCATCCGCGGCGTGTACTTCTCGATCATCACGCAGGCGCTGGCGCTCTCGGCGTGGCTCGTGTTCAACCGCAACGAGATGAACCTCGGCGGGACGAACGGCCTCGCCGACTTCAAGACGATCTTCGGCTATGCGCTCAACCAGCCGGTGACGCAGCGCGCGCTCTACACGGTCACCGCCGTCGTCCTCGTGGCCGCCTACCTGCTCTGCCGCTGGATCACGGCCAGCCGGGCGGGCAAGGTGCTGATCGCCATCCGCGACAGCGAGACGCGCGCGCTCTTCTCCGGCTACTCGCCGGCCCGCTACAAGCTCTTCGTCTTCGTCGTGTCGGCGGCGCTGGCCGGCGTGGCCGGCGCCCTCTACGTGCCGCAGGTCGGGATCATCACCCCGGCCCGGATCGGCGTGCTGCCGTCGATCGAGATGGTCGTGTGGGTGGCGGCCGGCGGTCGAGGGACGCTCGTGGGCGCGGTGGCCGGCGCCGTCGGCGTGAACTGGATGCAGTCGTGGCTGACCACGAGCTATCCGGATCTCTGGCTGCTCTTTCTCGGCGGCCTCTTCATGGGCGTCGTCCTCTTCTTTCCGGACGGCCTTGCCGGCGCCGTCGGGCGCGCCGCCCTCCGGCTCCGTGCGCTCCTGAGGCGCCCGGCGGCGAACATGCCGGCGGCGCTGGGACGCCAGGCGGCGCCATGAGCCGGCGCTCGATCATCTATCTCGAGGACGTCACCGTCGCCTATGACGGCTTCCGCGCGCTCTCGCACCTGAACTTCTTCGTCGACCACCGGGAGCTGCGCGTCGTCATCGGCCCCAACGGCGCCGGCAAGACGACGCTGCTCGACGTGATCTCCGGCCGCGCCAGGCCCGAGAGCGGCCGCGTCATCTTCGGCGACCGCACCGATCTCCTGGGGCTCGCCGAGAACGAGATCGTCGCCCTCGGCATCGGACGCAAGTTCCAGACGCCGTCGGTGTTCGTGAACCTGAGCGTGTGGGACAACGTGGAGCTGTCGCTCAAGCGGGCGCGCAAGGGCGTGCTGGCCGCACTGTTCGGACGCGACGGTGTCGCCGAGCGCGATCGCATCGCGGCCACGCTCGACACGGTCCGCCTCGGCGGCAAGGCCGCGCTGCCGGCCGGTGCCCTTTCCCACGGCGAGAAGCAGTGGCTCGAGATCGCCATGGTCATCGCCCAGGATCCGCAGCTTCTCCTCGTCGACGAGCCGGTGGCCGGCATGACGGACGAGGAGACGGCGCGGACCGGCGAGCTGCTGGAGTCGATCGCGGCCGAGCGCTCGGTGCTCGTGATCGAGCACGACATGGAGTTCGTCCGCCAGATCGCGCGCACGGTCACCGTGCTCCACCAGGGCACCGTGCTGTGCGAGGGCCCGGTGCAGCAGGTGCAGTCGGATCCGCGGGTGCTCGAGGTCTACCTCGGCCACCGCCGCGAGACGGCCCATGCTCGCCGTTGAGCGGCTCGCGGCCGCCTACGGCGGCTCGCAGGTGCTGTGGGACCTGGACCTGCATGTCGGCTTCGGCGAGGTCGTGTGCCTCATGGGCCGCAACGGCGTGGGCAAGACGACGCTCCTCAAGACGATCATGGGACTGCTGCCGCCGCGCGGCGGCCGGGTGGTGCTCGACGGCGTCGACGTGACGCGCTGGTCGGCCGATCGCCGCGCGCGCGCCGGCATCGGCTACGTCCCCCAGGGGCGCGAGATCTTCCCGCACCTGAGCGTGCTCGAGAACCTCCGCGTCGCGCAGCTCGGCTGCGGCCGCGCCGGCGGCCTCGACGACGTGCTCGGCCTGTTCCCGGCGCTCCGGCGTCTGCTGGCGCGCAAGGGCGGTGTGCTCTCGGGCGGCGAGCAGCAGATGCTCGCCATCGCGCGCGCGCTGCTCACGCGGCCGAAGCTCCTGATCCTCGACGAGCCGACGGAAGGCATCCAGCCGTCGATCATCCTCGAGATCGAGGACGCCATCCGCCGGATCAAGACGGAGCTCGGCCTCGCCGTCCTGCTGGTCGAGCAGTACCTGGAGTTCGCCGAGCGGCTGGCCGACGGCTATGTGATCATGGCGAAGGGCGCCGTGGTGGCGGCCGGGGCGACGCGAGACTTGCGACCGGAGCAGGTGAAGCAGCATCTCGCTGTCTGACGAGGTCCGACGATGCACCTCACGCCACGAGAGCAGGAGAAGCTGCTGATCTTCACCGCGGCCGAGCTGGCCCGCCGCCGCCGCGCGCGCGGCCTCAAGCTGAACCATCCCGAGGCGCTCGCCATCCTCACCGCCGAGATCCTGGAAGCCATCCGCGACGGCCGCACCGTCTCCGAGCTGATGGCATGGGGCCTCGGCATCCTGAGCCGCGACGACGTGATGGAGGGCGTTCCCGAGATGATCGACGAGGTGCAGGTCGAGGGCACCTTTCCGGACGGCACGAAGCTCGTGACGATCCACCATCCGATTCGCTGAGTGATTCCCGGGGAGTATCTGCTCGAAAGCGGGGACATCGTCGCCAACGCCGGGCGGCGGACGGTCGAGATCACGGTGGCGAACACCGGCGACCGGCCGATCCAGGTCGGCTCGCACTTCCATTTCTTCGAGGCCAACAGGGCGCTCCGCTTCGAGCGCGCGCAGGCGTTCGGCATGCGACTGAACGTGCCGGCGGGGACGGCCGTGCGCTTCGAGCCGGGCGACACCAGGCGCGTGATCCTGGTGGAGCTGGCCGGGGCGCGCCGCGTGTTCGGGCTGAACGGGCTCACCGACGGCGGTGATCGGGCGCGCGCGCTCGGCCGGCTCGCCGACTGGGAGCGCCGGTGACGCTGCGGCTGACGCGCCGACAGTACGCCGACCTCTACGGCCCCACCACCGGCGATCGCGTGCGGCTCGCCGATACCGAGCTCCTGATCCGCATCGAGCGGGACCTCACCGTGCCGGGCGAGGAGGCGAAGTTCGGGGGCGGCAAGGTGATCCGGGACGGCATGGGACAGTCCGCGCGCGCGACGCGCGCGGATCAGGCGCTCGACTGCGTCGTCACCAACGCGATCGTGCTCGATCACTGGGGCATCGTGAAGGCCGACATCGGCATCCGCGACGGACGCATCGTCGCCGTGGGCAAGGCCGGCAATCCCGACCTCATGGCCGGCGTCACGCCGGGCCTCACGGTCGGCGCCGGCACCGAGGTCATCGCCGGCGAGGGGCGCATCGTCACCGCGGGCGGGCTCGACGCGCACGTCCATTTCATCTGCCCGCAGATCGTGACGGAGGCGATCAGCGCGGGGCTGACCACGCTGCTGGGCGGCGGCACCGGCCCCGCCACCGGCACCGCGGCCACCACCTGCACGCCGGGCGAGTGGAACATCCACCGCATGCTCGAGGCGGCCGAGGCGTTTCCCGTGAACCTCGGCTTCCTCGGCAAGGGCAACGCCTCCGCGCCCGACCCGCTGCGCGAGCAGATCGCGGCCGGCGCCATCGGGCTGAAGCTGCACGAGGACTGGGGCACCACGCCGGCCGCCATCGACTGCGCGCTCTCGGTGGCCGACGAGTACGACGTGCAGGTGGCCATCCACACCGACACGCTGAACGAGGCCGGCTTCGTCGAGGACTCCATTCGCGCCTTCAAGGGGCGGACGATCCACACCTATCACACCGAGGGCGCGGGCGGCGGGCATGCGCCCGACATCATCCGCGTGTGCGGCGAGCCGAACTGCCTGCCGTCGTCGACGAACCCGACGATGCCGTTCACCGTCAACACGATGGACGAGCACCTCGACATGCTGATGGTCTGCCACCATCTGAACCCGTCCATTCCCGAGGACCTCGCCTTCGCGGAGTCGCGCATCCGCGCGGAGACGATCGCGGCCGAGGACGTGCTGCACGACCTCGGCGCCATCAGCATGATGTCCTCCGACTCGCAGGCGATGGGGCGTGTCGGCGAGGTCATCATCCGCACCTGGCAGACGGCCGACAAGATGAAGCGGCAGCGCGGCGCCCTCCCGGGCGACGGCGCCGGGGACGACAACGCGCGCGTGAAGCGCTACGTCGCGAAGTACACCATCAACCCCGCCGTCGCGCACGGACTGGCCGAGCACGTCGGCTCCATCGAAGCGGGCAAGCTCGCCGACCTCGTCGTGTGGCGGCCGGCGTTCTTCGGCGTGAAGCCCGAGCTGGTGGTGAAGGGCGGCCTGATCGCCTGGGCGGCCATGGGCGATCCCAGCGCGTCGATTCCCACGCCGCAGCCCGTGCTCTATCGGCCGATGTTCGGCGCGCTGGGGCGGGCGCGGGGCAGCACGGCGGTCACGTTCGTGTCGGCGGCGGCGCTGGCGAGCGACGTCGGGAAGCGGCTGGGGCTGCGGCGCGCGCTGGCGGTGAGGAACTGTCGCGGCATCGGCAAGCGCGACATGATCCACAACGATGCGTTGCCGCGCATCGAGGTGGACCCCGAGACTTATCAGGTACGCGCCGATGGCGCGTTGCTGACGTGTGAGCCGGCCCGTGTGCTCCCCATGGCCCAGCGGTACTTCTTGTTCTGAGCGGCGATGACGGAGCCCGTCATCGTGATCACCCGGCCGCACGTGCACGTGCACGATGCGGATCTGTCGCGGCGGGAGCGGGACAGGCTGGTGCTGACCGCGGAGGAGCGGAGGTGGGGGCGGCGACGGGTGACGACCGAGAAGGGGAGGACGCTGGTGCTCGCGTTGCCGACCGGGAGTGTCTTGACGCCGGGTGAGATCCTGCATGTGACGGCGGAGTGGTACGTGGTCATCGAGGCGGCGCCGGAGGCGGTGCTGGCGGTGACGCCGCGTTCGAGGGAGGAAGGGTTGCGCGTGGCGTTCGAGGTGGGGAACCGGCATTTCAGCCTGGCGCTCGACGGCGAGCGGTTGCTGGTGGCCGACGATCCGGCGATGGAGCAGCTGCTGGCGCGGATGGGCGTGACGTTCGAGCGGACGCAGGCCGTCTTCGTTCCCATCGGACTCAGTCACCGGCACGGGCGTCATGACCACTGACGAGCTCCTCGCCGTGCTGCAGCTCGCGGACGGCTTGTTTCCTGCCGGGGGCTTCGCCCACTCGTTCGGGCTGGAGACGTATGCTCAGGACGGACGCGTGCGGGATCGCGAGGGGCTGGAGGCCTTCGTCGTCGCGCATCTCGAGGGCGCCGCGGGGCCGGCGGACGCGGTGGCGGTGGCGGCGGCGGTGCGTGCGGCCGCCGCCCGCGATCAGGCGGCGTGGCTCCCGCTCGACGCCCGGCTGGAGGCGATGAAGGCCGTCCCCGAGTTCCGCACGGGCAGCCGGCAGATGGGCCGTCAGACAGCGCGGGTGGCGGCCGCGGTGGCGCACGATGCGTTCCTCGCGTCGATCGCGCGCGCCATCGACGATGGCCTGACGCCTGGTCACCACGCGCCCGTGTTCGGCGCCGCGCTGGGACGGCACGGCGTCCCCGCCGAGGCGGCGGCCGCGGCGTTTCTCTACTCGACGGCCGCCCTGCTGGTCGGAGCGGGACTCCGGCTGATCTCGCTCGGCCAGGTCGACGGTCAGAGAGTGCTGACGGCGGTGCGACCGCGGGTGGCGCGGCTGGCGGCGACGGCGGCCGTCACGCCGGTCGCGGACATGTGGAGCTTCACTCCGGCGCTCGAGCTCGCGGGCCTGCGCCACGCGGGACTCGAGATGAGGCTGTTCCGATCATGACCAGCACCTCGACGCTGCCGCGTCCGTTGAAGATCGGGATCGGCGGTCCGGTGGGCTCCGGCAAGACCGCGCTGACCGAGGCGCTGTGCCGGCGCTTGCGCGAGACCCTCGACATGGCGGTGATCACCAACGACATCTATACGAAGGAGGACGCGGAGTTCCTCGTACGCCGCGGCGCGCTGGCGCCGGAGCGCGTCGTCGGCGTGGAGACGGGCGGCTGCCCGCACACGGCGATCAGGGAGGACGCGTCGGTCAATCTCGAGGCCGTGCACCAGCTCCTGAAGACGTTCCCGGAGCTCGATCTGCTCGTCATCGAGAGCGGCGGCGACAACCTGGCGGCCACGTTCAGCCCCGAGCTGGTCGACGCGACCATCTACGTGATCGACGTGGCGGAGGGCGAGAAGATTCCGCGCAAGGGCGGGCCGGGGATTCGCCGGTCGGATCTGCTCGTCATCAACAAGATCGATCTGGCGCCGCACGTCGGCGCCGACCTCGACGTGATGGCGCGCGACGCCCGGCACCAGCGCGGCGATCGCCCCTTCGTCTTCACGAACCTCCGCACGGGGGAAGGTGTCGACGCCGTGCTGGAGTGGGCGCGGCGCGACCTGCTGCTGCCCATCCCCGCGTGATCGCCCCCGCCCGCGTCGGGCGCGACGGCCGCCTGGCGCTCGGCTTCGAGCGGCGTGGCGTGCGAACGGTCCTGGCGCGCTGCCGGTACACGCTGCCGCTGCAGGTGCTGGCGCCCATGGCGCTCGAGGACCGCGCGGCCGTCGTGTCCATTCTCAACCCCACCGGTGGGCTCGTCGGCGGCGACACGCTGGAGATCGACGTCGACATGGCGCCGGGCGCGCACGCGTGCCTGACCACGCCGTCGGCGACGAAGGTGTACCGCGCCGAATCGGCGGCGGCGACGCAGCACGTCGACCTGCATGTCGCCGGCGGCGCCTGTCTCGAGTGGATCCCGGACCACACGATCCCGTTCGCCGGCGCTGTCTTTCGCCAGATCTTGAAGGCCGACGTCGCCGAGGGCGGAGCCCTGGTGATCGTCGATGCCTTTGCGGCCGGTCGCGTCGCCCGGGGCGAGGCATGGCGGTTCGCGCTGCTCGACAGCACGCTCGGTGTCGCCGACCGGGCGGGGCCCATCCTTCACGACCGGTTCATCCTGCGTGACGGCGGTCCGCGGGGTCTCGGTATGACCGAAGCGTGTGCGTATTTCGCGACCGTGGCCGTGGTGGCGGACGCGGGCGTGACGGCCTTCGTCGAGCGCGTGGCGGCGCTCGCCGTCGATGAGGACGTGCACGTCGGGGCGGGGCTGCTCGCTCGTCGTGGCGCCGTCGTGCGCTGCCTCGCCGCCGACGCGCCGGCCCTGGCGCGCGCGATCGACGCCGTGTGGACGGCGGCGCGGCTCGCCGTGCTGGGCGTGGGCCCGCTCGCCCTGCGGAAAACATGACGGTGGCTGGCGTCCGAGAGACGTTTCCGTTACACTCCACGCGTCGGTCATGTTCAATCTCATCCCGAAGGAAGTCCGCTTCTACGACTACTTCGAGCAGCAGTCACAGCACGTGCTCAAGGCGTCCGCCCTGCTCCACGAGCTCGTCCACAACTTCCCCGACGCGCGCGCGAAGATGCACGCCATCAAGGAGGTCGAGCACCAGGGCGACGCGGTGACGCACGAGATCGTGCGCAAGCTGAACACGACGTTCATCACGCCGATCGACCGTGAGGACATCCACTCGCTCGCCACCCGTCTGGACGACGTGCTGGACTACATCGAGGCGGCCTCCGAGCGCCTCGTGGTGTACCGCATCAAGGAGCCGACCTCGGCGTGCCGCGCGATGGCGGACGTCATCGTCAAGACCTCGGAGGCGATGGATCGCGCCATCCGCTGCCTGCGCCACATGGATCCCGGGTTTCACGAGCACGCCGTCGAGGTCAATCGGCTCGAGAACAGCGCCGACAACCTCCTGCGCGACAGTCTCGCCGCGCTCTTCGAGGAGCAGGCCGATCCCATCGAAGTGATCAAGTGGAAGGAGATCTACGAGACGATGGAGATCGTGACCGACCGCTGCGAGGACGTGGCGAACGTCATCGAGGGCATTATTCTCAAAATGGCCTGATGGAGGCCGGCCTCCTCTTCATCCTCGGGCTGGTCCTCGCCGCCGAGTTCGTGAACGGCTGGACGGACGCTCCCAACTCCATCGCCACCGTCGTCTCCACGCGCGTGCTGTCACCCGGGCAGGCGCTGGCCATGGCCTCCGTCCTCAACGTCGTCGGCGCCATGTCGGGCACGGCCGTGGCCGCCACCATCGGCAAGGGGATCATCGACGCGAACTCGGTGAACATCACCACCGTCGGCGCGGCCATGGTGGCCATCGTGATCTGGTCGACGCTGGCCTGGGTGTGGGGCCTGCCGACCAGCGAGAGCCATGCGCTGGTGGCCGGTTTGTCCGGGGCCGCCCTCGCCACGGCCGGCGTCAACGCCCTGGTTTGGGACGGCTGGAAGAAGGTGCTCATCGGTCTGGTCTTTTCCTCGTTCCTCGGCTTTCTCGGTGGGCTCGTGCTGACCCTGTCGATCTACTGGATTTTTCGCGCCTGGCGGCCCGGCGCCGTCACGCGCACTTTCGGCCGGCTCCAGATCATGTCCGCCTGCTTCATGGCCTTCAGCCACGGCTCGAACGACGGCCAGAAGTTCATCGGCGCCTTCACGCTGACCCTGGTGCTGGGCGGCGTGCTGCCGGTGTTCGACGTCCCGGTGTGGGTCATCCTCCTGTGCGCGGCCACCATGGGGGTCGGCACCGCCGTGGGGGGCTGGCGCATCGTCAAGACGATGGGGCTCCGCATGACCAAGCTCGATCCCGTGCACGGCTTCGCCGCGGAGACGGCGGCCGCGAGCGCCATCGAGGTGGCCTCGCGCCTCGGCATTCCCGTGAGCACGACCCATACGATCAGCACGTCGATCATGGGCGTCGGCAGCACGCGCCGGCTGTCCGCCGTGCGCTGGGGCGTCGGGCGTGAGATCGTCACCGCGTGGGTGCTCACGTTTCCCGTCTGCGGCGCGCTGGCCTGGGCGGCGGCGAAGGCACTGCGCCTGTTCTTCTGATGGCGGCGGACGTTCTCGTCGTCGAAGACGAGCCCGACATCCGCGGTCTCATCGTGCACCATCTCGAGCGTGACGGCTTTCGGTGTCGCACCGCGACCAACGGCGGCGAAGCGCTCGTGGCCGTGCGGGCCGCACCGCCGGACCTGATCGTCCTCGACGTCATGCTACCCGGCATCGACGGGCTCGAGGTCTTGCGGCGGCTGCGCGCGGACCCGGCGGCGGCCACGGTGCCCATCATCATGCTGACGGCGAAGTCGGACGAGGTCGACCGCGTGGTCGGCCTCGAGCTCGGCGCCGACGACTACGTGGCGAAGCCCTTCTCACCCAAGGAGCTGGTCGCCCGCGTCAGGGCCGTGCTGCGTCGTGCGCGGCCGGCGGAGGGCGCGCGCCCGCTTGCCCACGGGGGAATCGTCCTCGACACCGGGCGCCATCAGGTCACGGTGAAGGGCGCGCCGGTGGCGCTCACGCCGAAGGAATTCGACCTGCTGCATGCGTTGCTGGAGTCCGCCGGCCGCGTGCTCTCCCGCGAGCACCTGCTCAATCGCGTGTGGGGCTACGCGCGCGCGGATGCCATCGAGTCGCGCACCGTCGACGTGCACGTGCGCCGGCTGCGCGCGAAGCTCGGCGACGCCGGCGCGCGCATCGCGACCATCAAGACCATCGGCTATCGGTTCGAAGCGGACTGACGGGCAGGGTATGCTGAGGCCATGAGACATCGCGCCGCCGGCTGGCTCCTCGTGGGAGCGATGGTGGTCCAACTCGGCCCCACGACCACGGGCCGCGCGGTGGACCGGATGAACGAGAGCTCGATGCGCGGCGTGCCGGTCCCCCCGGTGCCCGCGGCGCCGCGTCAGGACCGCGTCTGGGTGCCGGACCGCTACGTCCACACGCACGAGCATCCCCACGGGCTCCACGTGCCCGGCCACTGGGTGACGGTGACGCCGGAAGGCCAGGTCATCGTCCCGCCGCGCGTCGGCACCGCGCCGGGCACCGGCGCCTCGGAAACGTTGCCGCCCTCCGCACCCTGAGCGGCCACTAGAAATCGGTTTCCGCCTCGGCGGGCGCGCTCGGCCGACGGTACTGCCGGCGATGCTGCCAGAGCGCGAACGCGACCGAGCCGACGGCGAGGGCGAGCATGGCGCCGGAGATCGGACGCGTCACGAACAGCCACGGGTCGGCGTCCGTCATGAGCGCGCGCACCAGATTGACCTCGATCTGGTCGCCCAGGATCACGCCGAGAATGAGCGGCGCCAGCGGGAAGCCGAGCTTCACCATGGCGTAACCGACCACGCCGAAGAGCAGCAGCGCGTAGACGTTGTCCATGATGTTGTTGAGCGCGTAGGCGCCGATCACGCACAGCAACAGGATCTGCGGGATGAGGATCGCCTTGGGGACGCGGACGATCTTCAGATAGACGCGCGCCAGCAGCCACTGCAGCACGATCATGATCGGATGGGCGAGGATGTAGGCGGCGAAGAGGCCGTAGGCCACCTTGGGCTGTTGCGTCATGAAGAGCGGCCCCGGCTGGATGCCGTGGATGGTCATGGCGCCGAGCATGACGGCGGTCACCGCGTCGCCGGGAATGCCGAAGGCCATGATGGTCACCAGCGAGCCCGCCACGTTGGAGTTGTTCGAGGCCTCGGAGGCGATGATGCCTTCGGGAATCCCCGTCCCGAACTTCTCCGGATGCTTCGAGAACTTCTTCGCCTGATCGTAGGCCATGACGTTCGCGGCGCTGCCCCCGATGGCCGGCAGCACGCCGATCAGCAGCCCGACCAGCGTGGACCACAGCAGCAGGAACGGGCGGGTGACGATGTCCCGGAGCACGGCCACGTGCGAGACGGCGAGGCTCGGCGCCTCCACGCTCGGCGCCGGTCCGGTGGACGCCATGCGCTCGAGGTCGGTCATGATCTGCGCGAAGGCGAAGACGCCGATGAGCACGGGCAGGAACTGGAAGCCGGCCCGTAGAAAATCCGTGCCGAACGTGAAGCGCGGCACGGCCATGATCGGGTCGCTGCCGATGACGGTGATGAGCATGCCGACGGTGCCGGCGAGCAGGCCCTTGAGCAGGGACTGCTCGGTGAGGCCGGCCACCATCGACAGCGCGAAGACGAACAGCGAGAAGTACTCCCAGGGACCGAACTGCAGCGCGAACGTGGCCAGCGGCACGGTGGCGCTGACGAGGAAGAGCGCGCCGAGGAGCCCGCCGATGAACGAGGCCCACGTGCCGAGCCAGATGGCGCGACCGGGCTGTCCCCGCCGGGCCATCGGAAAGCCGTCGAACATCGTGGCCACCGCCGAGGGCTTGCCCGGGATGCCGAGGAGAATCGACGTCACCAGGCCGCCCGACTCGCCGCCCACATAGACGCCCGTCATGGCGGCCAGCCCCGCCAGCGGATCGAGGCCGAAGGTGAACGGGAGCACGATGATGATGGTCATCGTGATCGTCACGCCGGGCAGCACGCCGCCGACCAGCCCCGCCAGCGTGCCGATGGCGAGCGGGACCAGGTACTGCGTCTGGATGATCTCGCCGAGGCTGGCGAAGAGCTGCGCGAACATCTAGAAGGCCGTCAGCCGGCCGCGCGGCAGCAGCACGTTGAGATAGCGCTCGAAGACGAGGTACGTCGCCAGCGTCGACACCACGGCCACCACGCCCACGAGCAGCCAGTCGCGCCCGCGTCGCGGCGGATCGAGCGTCGCCTGCAAGGTGGCGACGAACAGCAGCGTGCTGAGGCGATAACCGAGCAGCGGCAGGACGAAGACGTACAGGGTGAAGACGATGAACGTCAGCAGCACGAGCCGGTAGCGCACCGGCGAGGCGGCCGGCGGCGCCGCGCGCCGGCGCCAGAGGTCGGTGACGAGCACGGCGGCGCTGAGCGCCGCCGTGACGGCCAGCACGATGCGCGGGTAGAAAGCCGGGCCGATCGGCACCAGCGCCGGCTGGGGAATGTCGCGCGACGCCCACAGCAGCAGCAGCGAGCCCGCCAGGCCGACGAGCCCTCCGATGCCGTCGCGCGTGAGCCCCACGCTAGCGCTTCAGCAGGCCGAGATCACGCGCGAGCGTCTTGTTGAGCTCGTCGTTGTCCTTGAGGAACGCCGTGTACGCCTTGCGGTCGAGGTAGCGCACGAAGGTGCCCTGCTTGGCCATGTCCTCGGCGAACTTCGGCTCGCTCGTCGATTTCTGACAGGCTCCCTCGAGCTTGGCGATCACGTCGGCCGGCGTGCCCTTCGGAACCATCACGCCGCGGGTGACGGCGTAGACGACGTTGACGCCGAGCTCCTTGAGGGTGGGGACGTTCGGCGCGTCGGCCAGCCGCTTGTCGGTGGCGACGGCCAGGAACTTCAGCTGGCCGGCGTCGACCTTGCCCTTCTGCGTGAGGTTCGAGTCCGTCAGGTCGATGTGTCCGCCGAGGATGGCGTTCATGCGCGGCGCCAGGCCCTCGTACGACACGTACTTGAACTTCACGCCGCCCGCCTTCTCGATCAGCGCGGGAAAGAAATGGCTCGTGGAGCCGAGCGTCGCGCCCACCGTGATCTGCCCGGGCCGCGCCTTGGCGTCGGCGGCAAGCTCCTGCCACGACGACCACTTGGTCTTCGGGCTCGCCGTGAGGACGGACGGGGTGTTGGACACGGAGCAGATCGGCTCGAAGTCCGTGTAGGCGACGTCGGCAACGCCCGTGTAGTAGGTCGAATGGATGTAGTCGTGGACGGCGTAGAGCGTGTAGCCATCCGGCGGCGAGCCCTTGGCTTCACGCGCGCCGGCCGTCCCCGAGGCGCCGGTGACGTTTGCGATGACGACCGTCTGCCCCAGGTGCTTCTGCAGCTGCTGCCCGAACGGGCGGAAGATCGCGTCCGTGTCGCCGCCGGCGGCCCACGGCACGATGAGCTTCACCGGACGCTCGGGATATGCCGCGCGCGCCGCCGCGGCGGCGGCCACGAGGGCCACCAGCAACGCCACGACCATGAGTGGTCGACGCATCTGCGCCTCCTTCGAAAAAACTGCGCGGATGATATCACGCTATGATTGCGGCGATGCCGGGAGGGCTCCTGTTCGCGCTCCGGCGCCGCATCGCCGTCAAGCTCACGCTCACGCTGGTGGGCTTCGTCGCCCTCGCCCTCCTCGCCGGTGGCATGTACCTGAACGACGCGCTGGAGTCCTTCGCCGCGGGCGCGCTGGAGGCGCGCCTGGTCACCGCCGCGCGGCTGCTCGACGACCAGGCCCGCGCGCTGCTCACGCGGGACGCGTCGCCGGCCGCCGCGCGCGAGTTCGCGCTCGAAGCCGCGGGGCGCAGCGAATCCCGCGTGACGCTGATCGCCCTCGACGGCCGCGTGCTCGGGGACTCCGAGGTGGACGTGTCCGCGCTCGGGCGCCTGGAGAACCACCGAGAGCGGACGGAAGTGCGCGCCGCCCTCCGGGGCGACGTCGGGCGGGATCTGCGCACCAGCGTGTCGATCAACACGCCGCTCATCTACGTGGCCGTGCCCGTGCGCGACGGCGGGCGCATCGCCGGCGTGCTGCGTCTGGCCCTGCCGCTGTCGGCCGTCACGTCGTCGTACGGGGCGCTCCGGCGCGTCATGGTGGCGGGGGGGCTGGTGGCGCTCGCGGTGGCCTTCGGTATCGGCGTCTTCGTGGCCGGCCGCGTGACGCGGCCGGTGGTCGAGATGCAGCGGATCGCCCACGCCATGAGCGAGGGGCACTTCGACGTGCGGGCGCCCGTGCGGTCCGTCGACGAGCTGGGCGCCCTCGGGCGCGCGCTCAACATGATGATGGCCCGCCTGCGGGAGAAGATCGGCGATCTCGAGGAGGAGCGCGCGAAGGCGCGGGCCATCCTCGACGGCATGGTCGAAGGCGTGATCGCCGTGGATGGTCACGAGGCCATCGTGCTGATGAACGAGCGCGCCCGTGCCATGTTCGGCGTCGGGGCCGGGCGCGGCGAGGGCAAGCCGTTTCTCGAGGTGATCCGCAACGCGGATCTCCACGAGGTCTTTCGCCAGAGCCGCTCGGCGGTGGCCGACGCGCCGCTGGCCCGCGAGATCCGCCTGCGGCATCCCGTCCCGCGCATCGTGCAGATCAGCGCGGTGGCGCTGCGCCTCGCCGGCGGCGGCGAGCCGGGCGTGGTGATGGTCCTTCATGATGTCACGGCGTTGCGCCGTCTCGAGCAGGTGCGTACCGAGTTCGTCGCCAACGTCTCCCACGAGCTGCGGACCCCGTTGACGGCCATCCAGGGCTACCTCGAGACGCTGCTGGGCGGCGCGCTCGAGGAGCCGCACCACGCCCGGCGCTTCCTCGACATCGCCTACCGGCACACCGAGCGGCTCGGTCGCCTCCTGAACGATCTGACGGATCTCTCGAACATCGAGCTCGGCAAGGTCACGCTGCGCCTGGCGCCGGTGCGTCTCGACGACGTCGTGAGCTCGGTCTTCGAGATCATCCGGCCGAAGGCGGAGGGCGGCCGCGTGGGGCTGATCGCCGACGTGCAGCCGGCCGATCTCACCGTGCACGCCGACCACGACCGGCTCGCCCAGATCCTCATCAACCTCGTCGACAACGCCGTGAAGTACACGTCGGAGAATGGCTGGGTGACCGTGCGCGCGCGGCCGATCGACGGCACGCGCGCGGAGATCCGGGTCCGCGACACCGGCGCCGGGATTCCCGCCGCCGACCTGCCGCGCATCACCGAGCGCTTCTACCGCGTCGACAAGGCGCGCTCCCGCGAGCTCGGTGGCACCGGCCTGGGGCTCGCCATCGTGAAGCACCTCGTGCTCGCCCACGGCGGCGAGCTGGCCATCGACAGCCAGGAAGGGCAGGGCACCACCGTGCGATTCACGCTGGCGACGAAGCCGCCGCCACCGACCCAGCTCGCGCTGCCGATGCGACCCGGCGACCCGCCGCCGCCCTAACGTCACGGTTTCGTCATCACCGGGTAACAGTCACGGCGCCATCATCGCCTCGAGGAGGACGCCATGATCGAGCTCCTCGGGGTCGGGGTCCGGGACGCGCAGAACGCCTGGCTGGTCCGGCGGGCGTGCGCGCGGCTTCAGCGCGGGGCGCTGAGCGCCGTCGTCTCCACGTCGCCGCGGCGAAGCGCGGCGCTTCTCGATGCGCTGACCGGTCGCCGGATCCCGGATGAAGGGCGTGTCTGGGTCACGCGCATCCCCGTCATGCGGGAGACGCGCGATCGGGTCCGCGCGCTGGTGGCCGAGGCGACGGCGACCGCGGTGTTCGTCCCGCAGCGCTCGGTGCTCTGGAACACGCTGGTGCGGCGCGGCAGCGTTCTTGCCGGCCTGCTTCGGTTGACGCACCGCGCGGAGCAGCACGCGGCGATGAGCGCCCTGGCCGCCGTGGGTCTGGACGGGCGCGCGCGCGATCCGCTGGTGGCGTTGTCGCCGGCCGATCGCCTGCGCGTTGCCGTGGCGCGAACCCTCGTGCGCCGCCCCGCGGCCCTGGTCCTGCGAGACATCGACATCACGCTCGGCCCGAACGCCGCCGCCTCGCTCCTCGCCGTGATCCGCCGGCTGGCGCAGAGCCATCGACTGACCACCGTCGTGTCGCTGACCTCGCACGACCTCGCGCGGGCGCATGCCGACGCGGTCTTCGTGCTCGAGAACGATGCGCTCGTCGCCGACCGGGCGAAGATGCTCGTGCATCCGGTGTCGGGCGGCGCGACGCTGGCCGGGGTCGTCTGACGTGAGCGCCGACGAGCGCATCGGCAGCGAGTCGCGCGCACGGCTCGCCGCCGACCTCGCCCTCTTCGGGGGGCGCCTCGCCCTCGAGCGGTTTCACCGGGCGCAGAGCCTGCGCGGCGAGCGGGCGTCGGCGGGCGACGCGGACGTTGCGCTGCACGACACGTTCGGCCGCGAGATCGCACGGCTCTTTCCCGGCGATGGCCTGCTCGGCGACGAGCCGGCCGTCGACGACGCGTCACGGACGCCGCCGCGCTATGCCTGGGTGCTCGGGCCGCTCGACGACACCGGCAACTTCGCTCGCGGCATGCCGGGATTCACGGTGTCGGTCGGCGTGCTCCGGGATCGAATGCCGTTCGCCGGCGCCGTGTACGATCCGGTTGCGCGCTGGCTCTTCACCGGCTGTGTCGGACGCGGCGCGTGGCTCAACGATCGTCCGCTGCGGGCGCAGGGCGACCCGGCGAGCGGCACCGCGCTGTTCGCCGCCCGCACGCCGTGGGCGACCGGCGTGCCGGAGTACGTCGAGGGCTGGATGCGGCGCTATGGCGTACGACGCTTCGGATCCACGGCGCTCCATCTGTGCTACGTCGCGCTGGGCGGTCTCGACTTCGTGCACGACGATCGCGCCTCGCTGCGGGACATCGCGGGGGCGGCGCCGGTGCTCCTCGAATCGGGCGGGCTCGTGACCTCCGACAGCGGCGCGCCGCTCTTCCCGCTGACGCCGAGGCAAGCGGCCTCGACGCCGTTCGCCCTGCTCGCCGGCCACCCGCGCGCCCACGCCGAGGCCCTGCGCGACCTGCGCGTGGCGCGCACGGCGGCCCTCGTCGTCGGCGTGTCGTAGCCTCGGCGTGGCTCAGTCGCCGGCGGCGCGGTCGGTGGTCGCGCGCGCCCTCGGCCGCCGTGGGCGGCGTCGGCGCGCGCGAGGGGCCGGGCCACGGCCGTTGGGCGGCGTGAGCAGCTCGCGGACGCCGGCCACGGTGCCGCCGAGCGTCTTTCGCACCGAGCGGCTCGCCGCCGTTCCGATCCGATCGGCCGCCTCCACGGCGCCCTCGGCCGCGCTTCGCGCGATCGACACGACGTCGGCCCCGAGCGTCCGGGCCGCCTCCACGGTGCCCTCGACGGCCCGCCGCGCAACATCGGCCACGTCGCCGCGCACCTCGCCGGTGGCCTTGACGGCGCTGCGGGTGGCGGAGCGGGCAACACCGCCGAGCTCGCCGCCGATTTCCTCCGCCGCCTCGATGGTGCCTCGGATCGCGTGCTTGGCGACGGAGCCGAGGTCGGCGCCGATCGTCTCCGCCGCGCGGATGGAGCCGCGGACGGCCGAGACGGCCGCGTCGCCGACTTCCGTGCCGACGTCGCGCGCGCCGGCGAGGGCGGTCACCAGCGTGTTCCGCACGAGATTCAGGATGCCGACGGAGAGAATCTCTCCACCGCTGATCGCGGTGTAGATCGCGTGCTGCACGCCACCCGCCTCGAGGCGGGGGCTCGTGCGCCCGGCGCCGTTGGGGGAGCGCCGACGCCGCGACGGGTTCACGTGGCGACGTTCATTGGCGGCCATGCGCTGGGTCCTCCAAGTGGGTTAGGGGGAAGGGTGGAGCCGGCGGCGCGTCTCGTGGAACGCGGCCGGCGCGAGGGCGCCGGCGGCGACCACGAGCCAGTCCGACGGCCGGAGCGCCGCCAGCCCGAGCAGCCGCCGCAGGGGTGAAGCGATTAGCGTAGCGAGCTGGACGCCGAGACTGCCTACCACGACAGGGACGACGTAGGAATGCGCTCGGCGTCCCTGATCCGCGACGGCGGCGCGGTAGCGCAGGGTGTGAACGAGCTGGGCCGCCGTCAGCGTCGAGAAGGCGAGGGTGGCTGCGCGCGCCGGAACGCCGCCGCGCAGGCCGATGGCCTGGGCGCCGAGGGTGGCGGCGGTGAGCAGCGCCGCGTCCCCGGCGACCTCCCGCAGCGCGCTGGGTGGCAGCATCGACGCCGCCGGATCGCGAGGCGGCTGCTCCATGAGCGACCGATCGGCGGGCTCGACCGCCAGTGCCAGCGCGGGCGCGACGTCGGACAGCAGGTTGATCCACAAGAGCTGCAGCGCGGACAGCGGCCGCGGCAGTCCCAGGGCGAGCGCGCCCACGGTGGCGAAGAGCTCGCTGAAGTTCGTCGACAGCAGAAAGCGGACGCTCCGCGAGACATTCGCATGGATCGAGCGCCCCTGCGCCACTGCCCGCGCCAGCGCGCCGAAATCGTCCTGGAGCAGCACGACGTCGGCGACGTCCCGGGCCAGGTCGGTCCCGCGCGCACCCATGGCGATGCCGACGTCGGCCGCTCGCAGCGCGGCCGCGTCGTTGACACCGTCTCCGGTCATCGCGACCACGTGGCCGGCCGCCTGCAGCGCGCGCACGATCTGATACTTGTGCGCCGGCGAGACGCGCGCGAACACGTCGGCGCTGGCGGCCAGCTCGACGAGCCGCGGCCGGTCTGCCTCGGCCAGCTCGGAGGCCTCGACGACGCGACCGCCGAGGCCGAGCTCGCGCGCGATGGCAGCCGCGGTCTGCGGATGGTCGCCGGTGAGGATCACGGTGCGGATCCCCGCCGCCCGACAGGCGACGATCGCTTCGCGCACGCCTTCACGGACGGGGTCGGTGAGGGCGACGAGCCCGATCCACACGAGCCCGTCGTAGGACGGCTCGACGGTGGCCGCCGTCTCCTTGTAGGCGAGACCGAGCACGCGGAAACCGCGCGCCGCGATGGCGGCGTGCAGCGCATGGATGCGCTGGCGCGCCACGCCGTCCACCGGCGCCGTGCCGTCCGGCGTGACCATCCTCGCGACGCGGGCCAGCACCGCCTCGGGCGCGCCCTTCACCGCCACCAGCCGTCGGTCGCCGCGCTGCGCATGCACCGTGCCCATCCACGTATCGCCGTCCAGGCGCGGGCGCACGGCCTTGACGGGATGCGCGGCCCGCAGCGCGCGATAGTCCAGACCCGCCTCCCGGGTCGCGAGGAGCAGCGCCGCCTCGGTGGCACTCCCGCGGAAGTCCGCCCCGTCGTCGAAGAGCTCGGCGTCGTTGCAGAGCGCCGCGACCGCGAGGGCCGTCCCGAGGGCCTCGTCGTCGATGCCATCACGGAGGACTTCGCGTCGATGCTCGCGGCCCGCCACGTACCACGCGTGGACGGTCATGCGATTCTCGGTCAGCGTGCCGGTCTTGTCGGCGCAGATCACCGTCGTGGCCCCGAGACTCTCCACGGCCGCGAGCCGGCGGACGAGCACCCCCTGCCGCATGAGGCGCTGCATGCCGAGCGCGAGCGTCGTCGTGGCGACCGCCGGTAGGCCCTCGGGGACGGCCGCCACCGCCAGCGAGATCACCGAGCGCAGCATGTCGCCGAGCGCGATACCGCGCAGCAGACCGAGGCCGAGCGCGGCTGCGCAGCACCCGAGCGACACGCCGACGAGGCTGCGCCCGAGGCGATGGAGCTGTCGCTCGAGCGGCGTGGCGGGCGCCCTGGTCTCCGCCACGAGCGCGCGGATGCGTCCCAGCTCGCTGTCGCCCCCGACGGCGGTGACGCACGCGACCGCCCACCCCTCGGCGACGGCGGTGCCGGCGTAGACCATGTTCCGCCGGTCGCCGAGCGGGGCATCGGCCGGGCAGAGGGCGGTCGCCGACTTCGCCACCGGCATGCTCTCTCCGGTCAACGCCGACTCGTCCGCGCTGAGGCCGTCGGCGGTGAGCAAGCGCGCGTCGGCCGGCACGTCGTGGCCGGCGCGCAGCACCACGATGTCGCCCGGCGCCAGCTCGGTGGCCGGCACAACGACCTCGGCGCCGTCACGGCGGACGATCGCGTGGGGGATCGTGGCGTTCTGCAGCGCGGTGAGGACGCGCTCCACGCGACTCTCCGTCGCGTAGCCGACGGCCGCGTTGGCGGCGACGACGGCCAGGATGACGGCGGCATCGACCACGGCTCCGCCCAGCAGCGACAACACCGCCGCCCCGCCGAGCAGGACGACGGGCAGCGAAGTGAGGTGGCCGCGCACGATGGCGATGGCCGATTTCGGTCGATGCTCCGGGAGCACGTTGCCGCCGTGGGCGAGGCGGCGTCGCTCGGCCTCGGCGCCGGCCAGCCCGGACTCCGCCGACGTGGCGAGTCGCTCGATCACCTCCGCAGAGGACCGCGTATGCCAGCCGTCCGTCGGGAGGGGAGTACCCGAACGATGGCCGTTCCGTCCCGACCGCGATGTCGCCGCTTCCTTCGCCAGCTCGGACAGGAGCCGGGAGACCGGCAACAGCCGCGTGTCGAAGTGAACGAGCACGCTGCCCGTCAGGGGGTTGATCCGGACGTTTCGGACGGCGGAATGCCCGGCCAGGCGCGCTTCGAGGGCGCGTGCCATCCCTGGCGCGCCGCGGAGGGCGGGCACACGGACCCGGGCGCGGCCGCGGACCGCCAGCGACAGCGGAACTAGCGGAGCTCGGGACGGGCGGGCGGGGGCGTCGCCACGAAGCCGCGGCGAGCCAGGTAGCGGTCCATCTCCGTTGCGAACGCGCGCCGCATCGACGTGACCGACTCGAACACGAGATCGGCCAGAAGTCCGAGGACCAGCCCGGCGATCATCGCGATCTCCTTCCCGGCGGCCAGGGTACGCGGAGACCGTGACGCTGCGATGACGGCGGGCCGACGTTTCCGCGACGGAACGCTTACGCACGGGCGGCGCCCCGCTCGTGACGTCGAGCGGCGTTGAGTGCCGCCGCCGCCACCGTCGTGCCGTGGCTGAGAAGGATGCTGGTCATCGGCCGTGCGAGCCCGAGCGAGGCAAGCCCCACCACGGCCAGGTTCGCCCGCGCGGCCACGCCCATGGTCCGACGCACGGCCGTGATCGATGCCCGGGCCAGGTCGATCGCGCGCACGACGCGCTCGAGACCGCCACGCAGGATCACCACGTCGGCCGCCTCGACCGCCAGCTCCGCCCCGCCGGGGACCGCGAGGCCGACGTCCGCCTCGTTCAGGGCGAGCGCGTCGTTCGCGCCGTCCCCGACCATGGCCACCGTCCGGCCCTCTGCCTTCAGGGCCCGGATCAGCTCCGCCTTGCCGGCCGGCAGCATCTCGGCGTGGTGATGCCGCAGCCCCAGCGACTCGGCGATGACGCGCGTCGGCTCGGGATGATCGCCGGAGAGCATGATGACGTTGCGCATCCGGCGCGCGCGGAGCGCCAGCACGGCGTCGCGCGCCTCGGCACGCAGCGAATCCTCGAGCACGATCATGCCCGCCAGTCGGCCGTCGGCGGCGACGAACGTGGGGGCGGCGCCGCCGGCGTGCACCGCGCCTTCATCGCGCTCGGCGTCGCGGAGGGCCACGCCCTGCGCCTCCATGAAGCGGCGGCTCCCGACCAGCACCCGCTTCCCGTCGACCTCGACGTCGACACCGAAGCCGAGGCTGGCGTGCGTGCGCGTGACAGGCGGCGGGTCGATGCGCCGGCTGGCGGCGGCGGCCGCAATGGCGCGCGCAACGGGATGGCGGAAATCTCGCTCGGCGGCGGCCGCCAGACGCAGCAGCCCGACCTCGTCGCGCACCGCGCCGTAGGTCACCACACGCGTCATGCGCGGCGTTCCGGAGGTGAGAGTGCCGGTCTTGTCGAAGACCACGGTGTCGACGCGGGCGAGCGCTTCGAGCGCGCGGGGCCCCTTGATCAGGATGCCGTCGCCCGACGCCCGCTTCATCGAGGTCACGATGGCCGTCGGAATTCCGACGCGCGCCGCCGTGCCGTAGTCCGCGACGAGGATCGCCACGCCGGCGTCGGCGCTTCGCGACACCGCCGCGCCAAGGCCGGCGAGCGTCAGCGTGCGCCGCACGTCGCGGTCGGCGAGGCCTTCGGCAAAGCGCTGGATGTCGGACTTCTCGGCGGCGGCTGCCTCGATGACGGCGACGATGCGGCCAACCGCCGTATCGAGCCCGACCCGGTCCACCCGCACCTCGATCTCGCCGTGCTCGACGAGCGTGCCGGCGAACACACTGTCGCCGGCCGCGCGCTCGACCGGCAAGGCCTCGCCGGTCATCGTCTGCTGGTTCACGAGCGCCTCACCGCCCACGATGGTGCCGTCCACCGAGAGGCGCTGCGGCGCGCGCACGACGATCACCTCACCGGGACGGAGCGAGACAGCCCGCACGCTCTCGTCGACCCCGGCCGCGCGCCGCAGGGCAACCTCGTCATCCGCCACCACCAGCTGGCGCAGCGAGCGCCGCGTGGTGACCACCGTGCGGCTGACGATCAAGTCGCCCAGTGCGCGCAGCGTGGTCAGCAGCGCCGCGGCCGGGAAGTTGCGGCGCGCGGCGAGGAGCAGCAGCGTCGAGGCCTCCAGCACGTCGCCGTCGAGACGACCGCGTGCGAGCGCGGCGCCGGCGCGCAGCAGCGTCGGCGCGGCCGTCGCGAGTACGAGGCCGCTCATCGCCGGCCACGGCAGTCCGCCGCCGGTAAGCACGAGCACCGACGTCGCCCCGACGAGCCGGAGAAACGGCGCCGACGACGCCTCGAGACGGCCACCCGGCCTGGCGCGTCCCGTGCGCGGCCGTGCCGCGGCGGCGTCGAGACGCGCATCCAGCGCGCGGAGCGTGTCGACGATCGCACTCTCGGCGAGACGGAACGGGTCGTACTCGATGCGAACGCTGCCGGTGAGCCGGCTGCCCTCGACGCGCCGTACCCCGGGGACGTCACGCAGCGTGGAGACGACGGTCTGGCGACGCGGCTCGAGCCAGCCGACGGGGTAGCGTACGCGCAGGCGTCCACGCACCGAATGCGCGACCTGCCACGGCACGGGTCACTCGTCCCGTGGAGACAGGTTGTAGTCGCGGAACAGCCCGTGCGCGTACCAGAGCGCGGTCGACCAGGCGAGCGGCGCCGTGTGGCCTCGCAAGATCTCGCGGCCCGCCCAGACGGCGAGGGCCAGCGGGACCAGCGAGCCGAGCGTCAGCAATCCCCTGGTCGCGCCGCTCACACGCGCATCGACCTCGCCGAACAGCGAGCTCGCGGCGGCAGCCAGTGTTGGACGCGCGCCGTTCGTCGGGGCCGCCGGCCGGTCATCGACACGGTCGAGGCCGGCGTGGCGGGCGATGGCGTCCACGATCGCCGCCGTGTCGGCGTTGTCGTGCAGGACCAGGAGGCCACGCGTGCGCGGCGACCACGATGCCGCCCGTACGCCCGGCATGGCGAGTACCGTCTCCACGAGACCATCGACGCGCGCCGACGGGGGCACGCGGAGGCGCAGTCGACCGCGGACCTGATGGACGACGCTCACGACACGCGGCGGCGCGCGGCGTTCCGTCGGCGCGAACGGCCCGTGCTCGGGGTCTCCGCTTCGGGATCGTCGTCCGCGTCGTCATCTGCGTGATGCCCGTTGCTCGACGCGGCGAGCTCCTCGCGCCGCGCTCGCGCTTCAGCGGCGATGTCCTCCAAAGTCTCCATCTGCTCGGCGACGACGCGGCGCGCGTCCTCGAAGAACCCCATGCCGGCCGCGGTGGCCTCGACGGCGACCGGTCGCGCGACGCGCGCGATCATCGGAAGGAGCCAGGCGGTGCCGAGGCCGAGCAGGAACGACGTGACGCTGATGGCCATGCGAAATCCTCCGCGAGTAGTGTCGAGGGCGGCATCGTACCAATCCGAATGTTTCAGTTGGATTACGAATGCGCCCGCGATGCTGTGTTTCCTACACGTATGTGCAACGCGCGACCGTTTGACGCACGGCCGCCGACACAACCCACGCCATCCACAACTCCCTGTGGATAACCGTCGGAGGCTGTGGATCGCTGTGGACGGTGTGGATAACGTTCAGGGTCGGGCTGCGCGATCCGTGAGCACCGTACAGTGCGGGTGCGAGCGGAGGATCGTGGCCGGCACGTCGACCGCCGGCGGCGCCTCCAGCATGCCGGCCAGGGCCGTGCGCTTCGCCTCCCCGCTGACGAGCACGATGACCTCGCGCGCCGCCATGATCGTGCCGAGACCCAGGGTGACGGCTCGCGCGCAGACCTCGCCCTGGACGACCTCGTCGGTGAGGATGTACTGCACGGTCGCGTCGAGGAGGCGGACGGGACGCGTGCGGGTGTCGAACGCCGACCCCGGCTCGTTCGAGGCCAGATGCGCGTTCGGTCCAAGCCCCAGCATGACGACGTCGAGACCACCGGCGGCGGCAATGGCGGCCTCGTACTGCTCGCACATCGCCGTGGTGTCCGCGGCGTCGACGTCGAACGGTCGGCAGCGCGAGACGTCGACGTTGGCCCACGCGAGGAACTCGGCGCGGATCTGCCGCCAGAAGTAGCCGTCGGCCGGCGCCGGCGGACACAGCTCGTCGACGCAGAACAACCGCATGCGCGAGTAATCCACGGGGTCCGTGCGTTGCAGCGTCGCGAGCCGCTGGTACATCCGCCGCGGCGTGCGACCGGCGGGCAACGCCATCGCCAGATCCGGCCGGCGGCGGACGCGATCGCGAAAGACGCCGGCCGCCACGTCGGCGAGCTCGGCGGCGTCCCGGGCGGTGACGATCTCCATCGCGCACAGTGTAACGAGAGGCGGCGCTGCCCATCTCGTTCACGGAAGATTTACGAGGCCGTCATCGTCTCGTAACGCCGCTCCTCGACAATGGCCGCGCATGAAGGCCGTTGCCCTGACCCGTCAGCAGCCTCGTGTTCTGGTGGTCGAAGACGAGCGCGACGTCGCCGAGCTGATCCGCTACAACCTCGGCAAGGAAGGCTACGACGTGGTCGTGGCGCCGACGGGCGCCGACGCCCTCGAGGAAGCGCGCGCGATCCGCCCCGACGTCGTCCTGCTCGACATCATGGTGCCGCAGCTCAACGGCTGGGAAGTGTGCCGGCGGCTCAAGCACGACGCGGAAACGCGCAGCATCCCCGTGATCATGGTGACCGGGCGCGTCGAGGAGGGTGACAAGGTCCTCGGCTTCGAGATGGGCGCCGACGACTACGTCACCAAGCCGTTCTCGCCACGCGAGCTCCTGGCGCGGATCCGCGCCGTCGCCCGGCGTGGGCACGCGGCGGCCACCGAGAAGAAGGTCCTCGTCAGGATCGGCGAGCTGGAGATCGACCGCTACCGCTTCGAGGTCCGCCTGAAGGGACGCCCGGTGGAGCTGACGCCGAAGGAGTTCGAGCTCCTGGCGATCCTCGCCGGGGCCCCGGGCCGGGTCTTCGGTCGCGAGGAGCTGCTCGATGCCGTGTGGGGACGCGATGGGTTCGTCGAGCCGCGCACGGTCGACGTCCATCTGGCGCGCCTCCGCGCCAAGTTCACGGCGGCGCGGCTGCCGCCCCCCGCCATCGAGACCGTGCGCGGCGTGGGCTATCGCTTCAAGGAGCCCGCGCGTTCGTAACACGAATGTAACGCGGCGTTTATGGCGTTGAAACACGCCTGGCCCACACTGAACACAGCATGAGGAGGACGAGGATGAGGAAGACGAGCGGGATCGCGACGGCGCTGGCGATCGTGCTGGCAGGGGGCGCCGCGGTCGCCCAGCAGGTGAAGCTCGACCCGGACCTGGCGAAGTACAAGGCGGTGGCCGGCGTCAGCGGAAACGTCTCGAGCGTCGGCTCCGACACGCTGAACAACCTCATGACCCACTGGGCCGAATCGTTCCAGAAGTTCTACCCGAACGCGAAGGTGCAGATCGAGGGCAAGGGCTCGTCGACGGCGCCGCCGGCCCTGATCAGCGGTACCGCGCAGCTCGGTCCGATGTCGCGCGAGATGAAGGGCACCGAGATCGACGCGTTCGAGAAGAAGTACGGTTACAAGCCGACACCGATCCGCACCTCGGTGGACGCGCTCGCCGTCTTCGTCAACAAGGACAACCCGATCAAGTGCCTGACGTTCAAGCAGGTCGACGGCATGTTCTCGAAGACCCGCCGGCAAGGGGGCGAGGACATCGCCACCTGGGGACAGCTGGGCCTCACCGGGGAGTGGGCGAACAAGCCGATCAGCCTCTACGGCCGCAACTCCGCCTCCGGCACCTACGGCTTCTTCAAGGAGCACACGCTCAAGAATGGTGATTTCAAGGACACCGTGAAGGAGCAGCCGGGCTCGGCGGCCGTGGTCCAGGGCGCCACGGTCGACCGCTACGCCGTCGGCTACAGCGGGATCGGCTATGCGACGGCCGGAGTGCGGGCGGTTCCGCTGACCGAGAAGGACGGCGGCAAGTGCGTGGAGGCGACGGCCGAGAACTCGTACAGCGCCTCCTATCCACTGGCCCGTTTCCTCTACGTGTACATCAACAAGGCGCCCGGCAAGCCGCTCGATCCGCTCACGCGCGAGTTCGTCAAGCTCGTCGTGGCGCGGGAAGGGCAGGAGGGCGTGGTGAAGGATGGGTACTTCCCGATCCCCGCGATGATCGCGAAGGAAGAGCTGAACAAGATCCAGTAACGTGGCGATCAACGCCGAGACTTTGAAGACGGGCGGGCCGGGCGCACCGGCCCGCCCGCTCGTCGTTTCGCGAGCGCGCACGAGTCGTCGCATCCTGCTCGACCGGATCGCCTCGCGCTCGGTGGTCTTCGGCGGCATCCTCATCATCTCGGCCATCTGCGCGATCCTCTTCGTCATCGTGGCCGAGGTGTGGCCGCTGTTCCGGCCGCCCCGGGCCGAGCTGGCCGGACGGTTCGCCGCCTCCGCCGGCCCCGCGCCGGGGCTGAGCCTCGGTGTCGACGAGTACCGCGAGGCCGCGTTCGTCGTGACCACGACCGGGACGGTCGCGCTGGTCCCGCTGCGACGCGGCATCCAGGCGCCGGCGCCGGTGGCCGTACCCGAGCTCGGCGGCGCTCGCGTGACAGCCGTCGCCGCGGCCGGCGACAGCCGGTATGCCGTCGGCACTTCCGACGGTCGCGCGGTGCCGTTGCAGATGGAGCTCGACGTCTCCTTCGACAGCGGCACGCGAACCGTGTCGGCGAGACCGGCGTTCGCGGCCCCGCTCCTGCTCGATCCCGAGCAGCGGCGGTCGGTGCTCCGCCTGACGGCCGCGGTTTCGCCCGAGGGCCCGTTCACCGTCGCCCAGGTGGGCCCCCGCGCGCTGATCGTCCACAGCGTCGTCGAGCGGAAGTCGCTCATCGGCGGTGTGCGCCGCGAGGAATTCCGCCTGGCGCTCGACGTCGCCGTGGAGGGCGAGGTGACGGCGCTGCAGCTCGACTCCCGCGGCGAGGACCTGTTCCTGGGCACATCGGCGGGACAGCTCGTCCGGTACGACATGCGCGATCGCGAGAGCCCCCGGGCCGTCGACGTGGCCACGCCGGGGCAGAGTCCCATCACCGTGCTCGGCTTCCTCATCGGCGACCGGACGCTGATCGCGGGTGATCGGGCGGGCACGGTGTCGAGCTGGCAGGTGGTGCCGCCGGCGAGCGGAGGGCCGGCGCGGCTGACGGCCATCAACCACTTCGAGCCTCACGGCGCGCCGGTGGTCGGCATCAGCGCATCGCGCCGGGACAAGGGTTTCGTCACCGCCGACGCCAACGGCGGGATCATGCTGCGCTACGGCACGTCGGGCCGGACTCTGCTCGCGTTCGGTAGTGCCGGCGAGGTGAGCACGCTGACGTTCGCGCCGAAAGCCGACGGCGTGATCGCCGTCGACACGAACGGGGCGCTCGCGCACTGGGACGTTCACAATCCGCATCCCGAGGTGACGCTGAAGACGCTTTTCGGCAAGGTGTGGTACGAGGGCTACAGCGGACCCGACTGGGTGTGGCAGTCCACCGGCGGGACCGACGACTTCGAGTCGAAGCTCAGCCTCACGCCCCTCGTCTACGGCACCCTCAAGGGCACGTTCTACGCGCTGCTCTTCGCCGTACCGCTCGCGCTGCTGGCCGCCGTCTACGTGAGCGAGTTCATGCATCCGGTGGTGAAGGGCTACGTCAAGCCGGTTGTCGAGATCATGGCCGCGCTTCCGAGCGTGGTGCTCGGCTTCCTGGCCGGCCTCTGGCTGGCGCCCGCCGTCGAGCGGATCGTGCCCGGCCTGTTCATGCTCCCGCTCGTCGAGCCGCTGGTGATCCTGGCCGCGCTGCTGCTCTGGCGCACGCTGCCGGTCGCCGTTCGCGGGCAGTTCCGCCAGGGCACCGAGGTGTTCCTGCTCATTCCGGTCGTGCTGATCGGGGCGTGGATGGCGTTCGCGCTGGGTACGCTCGTCGAGACGCACCTGCTTGCCGGCAGCTATCGCGGATGGCTCCTGTCGGCACTGGGCCTCACGTACGATCAGCGCAACTCGCTGGTGGTCGGCGTCGCCATGGGATTCGCGGTGGTGCCGATCATCTTCACCATCGCCGAGGATTCGCTGTCCAACGTGCCGCAGCACCTGCGCGCCGGGTCGCTGGCGCTCGGTGCCACGCGCTGGCAGACCGCGGTGCGCATCGTGCTGCCGACGGCCAGCCCCGGCATCTTCTCGGCGGTGATGATCGGCTTCGGCCGCGCCGTCGGCGAGACGATGATCGTGCTGATGGCCACGGGCAACACGCCGGTGATGGACGCCAACATCTTCAGCGGCTTCCGGGCGCTGTCGGCCAACATCGCCGTCGAGCTGCCGGAGGCCCCCGAGGGTGGCACGCTGTTCCGCGTACTCTTCCTCGCGGCGTTCCTGCTCTTCTGCCTCACCTTCGCGCTCAACACCGTGGCCGAGCTCATCCGGCTCCGGCTGCGGCGGAGGTACCGCTACCTGTGACGCGGTTCTGGCGCACGGGGGAGCCGTTCATCTGGCTGACGGGAGGCGCGCTCGCAACGGCGCTGCTCATGGTCGGCGGGCTGGTCGCCATCATCGTCGTGAACGCGGCGGGCTTCTTCTGGCCGGCCGAGGTGATCAGGCTGGCGCTGACCGACGGCCGGGTGCTGACGGGGCCGGTGGCGGAGCGCGAGCGCATCCCCGGCTCGGACGGCTGGCGGTTGAAGATCAAGGTCGCCAACCGCGATCTCTACGGGGCCGATTTCGTCTGGGTCGATGAATCAGCCATCGCGCGGCGCGAGCGGCCGGCCGACGTCGCGGTCATCGAGCGCACGGAGTGGGGCCTGCTGATCGGCACCATCGCCGCGCTGAAGGAGGGCCCGGCCGTCGTGGCCAGCGGCCCGGCGGCGTGGCCCGAAGTCGAGCGTCGACTGCCGGCGGCGGCCGCCCTGCGCGCGGCGATCAGGACCATCGAGAAGCGCGACATCGGCTCGATCAACCACGCGCAGGAGCAGATCCGGCTCGAGCTGCGCGGGCTGGAGGCGCGTGGGGTGACGGCCGGCGCGGAGGTGGATCACCTGCGCGCCCGGCTCGCGGGGCTGCAGGAACGGTACACGACGGAGGAAGCGCGGTTGACGGCGCTGCGGGCGAAGCAGACGGCGACCGTTGTCGTCACCGCCGACGGGGGGAAGGAGAAGGATCTCCCGCTGGCGCAGGTGCTGGACGTTTCGTTTCCCAACACCATGGGCCTGCTCGCCAAGAGCTGGCGATACGCCGTCGGCGTCTGGGATTTCGTCTCCGACAACCCGCGCGAGTCGAACACCGAGGGAGGCGTGTTCCCGGCCATCTTCGGCACCGTCATGATGGTCATGATCATGTCGATCATGGTGACGCCGCTCGGTGTGCTGGCGGCGTTCTATCTCAGGGAGTACGCGCGCCAGGGGACGTTCGTCAGCACCGTCCGCATCGCCGTCAACAACCTCGCCGGCGTGCCGTCGATCGTGTTCGGCGTCTTCGGCGTGGGCTTCTTCATCTATGCGGTCGGCGGCACGATCGACCGGCTCTTCTATGCCGAGGCGCTGCCCACGCCGACCTATGGAACCGGCGGCATTCTCTGGGCGTCGCTCACGCTGGCGCTGCTGACGATCCCCGTCGTCATCGTGGCCACCGAGGAGGGGCTGGCCGCCATTCCGAGAGGCACGCGCGAGGCCTCGCTCGCGCTCGGCGCCACCAAGCTCGAGACCACGCTGAAGGTCGTCATGCCGGCCGTCATGCCGTCGATCCTCACCGGCCTGATCCTGGCCATGGCGCGCGCGGCGGGCGAGGTGGCGCCGCTGATGCTCACCGGGGTGGTGAAGCTGGCGCCGGCCCTGCCGGTGGACGGCTTCTGGCCCTTCGTGCACCTCGACCGGAAATTCATGCACCTCGGCTTTCACATCTACGACGTCGGCTTCCAGTCGCCCAACGTGGATGCGGCCCGGCCGATGGTGTTCACGACGACGCTCCTGCTGCTCGCGATCGTCGTCGTCCTGAACCTCTTCGCGATCGCGACACGCAACCGGCTCCGCCGCAAGTATGCGACGTCGGCGGTGTAGGAGGACGAGATGGCCGTGACGCTGAATCCTCATGCGACGGCGGCCTCGATCATGGAGATGCCCATGGTCGAGATCGAGCGGCTGAGCCTCTGGTACGGGCCCAAGCAAGCGCTCCGAGACGTGTCGATGTCCGTCTCCAAGCACCGGATCACGGCCTACATCGGCCCCTCCGGCTGCGGCAAGAGCACGCTGCTCCGCTGCCTCAATCGCATGAACGACCTGATCGACGGCGTGCGCATCGAGGGCGCCATCCGCATCGGCGGCGTCGACGTCCACGATCCGGCCCTGGACGTGACGGAGCTGCGCAAGCGGGTGGGCATGGTGTTCCAGAAGTCGAATCCGTTCCCGAAGTCGATCTTCGAGAATGTCGCCTACGGGCCCCGGATCCTGGGCGTCCGGAACCGCACCGATCTCGATGGCATCGTCGAGCGCAGCCTCCGCAGCGCGGCGCTGTGGGACGAGGTGGCCGATCGCCTGCACGAGAGCGCCCTCGGCCTCTCGGGCGGGCAGCAGCAGCGGCTGTGCATCGCGCGGGCCATCGCCGTCGAGCCGGACGTGTTGCTCATGGACGAGCCGTGCTCGGCCCTCGATCCCATCGCCACCGCGAGGATCGAGGAGCTGATGCTCGAGCTGAAGAACAGCTACACGATCGTGATCGTCACCCACAACATGCAGCAGGCGGCCCGGGTGTCCGACTACACTGGCTTCATGCTGCTCGGCGAGCTGGTCGAGTTCGGCGTCACCCGCCAGCTCTTCACGAATCCGCGGGACAAGCGGACGGAAGACTACATCACCGGGCGCTTCGGGTAAGACATGCAACGACACTTTCACGAGGAGCTCGACGCGCTGAAGCAGACGGTGCTGGCCATGGGCGGGCTGGTCGAGGACCAGATCCGGCGGGTGATGACGGCGCTGCTGGAGCGCGACGGCGCGCTCGCGCAGGAGGTGATCGACCGCGACCGTCAGGTCAACGCCTACGACGTCGAGATCGACGAGAAGTGCGTCGAGCTGCTCGCGCTCTACCAGCCGACCGCCGGCGACCTTCGCTTCATCACGACGGCCATGAAGATCGTCACGGATCTCGAGCGCATCGGAGACCAGGCCGTCAACATCGCGCAACGCGCCCTCGAGCTGAACCAGGAGGCCCAGCTCAAGCCCTACATCGACCTGCCCCGGATGGCCGAGAAGGCGCAGCGGATGGTGAAGGAGAGCCTGGACGCCTACGTGGGACGCGACACCGAGCTGGCGCGCCGCGTCTGCGGCGAGGACGCCGACGTCGACGCCTTGAAGGAGCAGATCTTCCGCGAGCTCCTGACCTTCATGATGGAGGACGCGCGGACGATTCCCCGGGCGATCCGGCTCATCCTGATCTCGCGGTTCCTCGAGCGCGTGGCCGATCACGCGACGAACATCGCCGAGATGGTCGTCTACATGGTCGAGTCGAAGATGGTGCGGCACACGCTGGCATGACTTCGGAGGGGGCCTCGGTGGCCCTCTCCGAGGCCTCCCCCAGAACCGGATTGCGCGGGCAAAGCCCGCGCTCGAAAGGTGTTACTCCGAGCCGTATCCTGCTCTGCATGCGCTCGGCCGCGCTCGTGCTCCTGGTCGCCAACATCGTCTATGCCACTGCGTCCGTGGTCACCCGGATCGCGCTGGATGGCGTGCCGCCCGCCCTCCTCGGCTTCGCTCGGCTCGGGATCGCGGCCGCGGTCTTGCTGCCCCTCGTGCGGCGCGAGTCGCTTCCGCCCGGCGAGGGCCTCCGGCTCGCAGGCATGGGCGTCATCGGCTTCACCGTCGCCTTCGCGCTGACGAACTGGGGCATCGTGCACTCCTCCGCCACCAACGCCGCGCTGCTGATCATCGTCGAGCCGTTGACGATGCTGCTGCTCGGCCCGGCCCTGCTCGGCGAGCGGCTCACGCGGCGGGAAACCCTGGGCGCCGCGCTCGCCGTCCTCGGCGCGCTGGTGGTCGTCGCCGACGGGATTCCGGGCGTGACGCTCAACGTGCTGCCGCGCTGGCGCGGTGACGTGATGCTGGCGCTCTCGGGCGTCGCCTACGGCGTGTACTCGCTGCTCGGCCGGCCCGTCCTCACGACCACGAACTCCAACGCCGTCACGGCGCGGTCCATCGTGTGGGGCGCCGCCGCGATGGTGCCGCTGGTGGCCGTGGAGTGGCTCGCGGGAGCGCGGCCGGCCGCCAGCGTCTCGGCCGTGGCCGGCACGCTGTACCTCGCGGTCGTGATCACGGCGCTCGGCTACGTCGCGTGGAACTGGGCGCTGGCGCGCGTGGAAGCCGCGCGGGCGGCGGCGTTCCTCACCGTCCAGCCCATCGTCGGCGCGCTTCTCGGCGCCGCGGTGCTCGGCGATCCCGTGAGCGTGTACACGGGCGTCGGCGGCGTCCTGATCGTGATCGGTCTATGGTTGTCGGCGGCCGTGCGCCCGTGAGGTACACTGACTTCGTGGCCGATCGTCGCTACACACTGCAAAACGACAACGCGAATCGCGTCATCAGCGAGCTGGTCGAAGCGGCGGGAATCCCCCCGGACCGCCGCGGATATTTCCAGCACCTGCTGACCACCATCATGAAGCTGCACGAGGACGGCGCCTCGACGGGGGATCTCAAGGTCACCAATACCGCGCTGAAGGAGCTGCGCTACTCTTACAAGATCTTCGCGCCCTATCGCGACGTCCGGAAGGTCACCGTGTTCGGCTCCGCGCGTACGCTGCCGACGGCGTCGGCCGCCATGGCCGCGCTGATGTTCGGTCGCCGCATGGTCGAAGAGGGCTGGATGGTGATCACCGGCGCCGGCGCCGGCATCATGGGCGCCGCCCAGGAAGGCGCGGGCGGCGAGCGCAGCTTCGGCCTGAACATCCGGCTGCCCTTCGAGCAAGAGGCCAACCCGTGGATCGCCTCGGATCCGAAGCTGATCACGTTCAAGTACTTTTTCACGCGGAAGCTCTTCCTCGTGAAGGAGGCGAGCGGGATGGCCGTCTTCCCAGGCGGCTTCGGCACCATGGACGAGGTCTTCGAGGTGCTGACGCTGATGCAGACGGGCAAGGCCAGCATCATCCCGGTGGTGCTCGTCGAGACCGACCAGACGCCGTACTGGCGGCGCTGGGACACGTTCATCCGCAGCACACTGGCCGAGCAGCGGCTGATCGATCCCGACGATGCCAGCTTCTACCGGATCGTCGACACGGTGGACGACGCAGTCGCGGAGCTGACCTCGTTCTATCGTGTCTTCCACTCCTCGCGGATCGTCGGCGACGACTTCGTGTTCCGTCTCAACCGCGCGCTGGCCGACAGCGCTCTGGCCGAGCTCCAGCGGCGCTTCGACGACATCCTGAAGGGCCGCGTCGACCAGGCCCCGGGCCCGGTGCCTCAGGAAGCGAACGAGTATCCCGATCGGCCGCGCCTGATCGTCCCGTTCAATCGGACGTCGTACGCGCGCCTGCGCCAGCTCATCGACTTCGTCAATATTAATGGGGGCCCCGAAATGGCCCCCATACCCCCCACGCTCGGACCGCCCCGGCCCAGCCGTGGCGGTCCTCGATCCTAGGCTCCCCGAATGGGGGCCCCGAAATCGCCCCCATACCCCCCACGCTCGGACCGCCCCGGCCCAGCCGGTCCTCGATCCTAGGGGCGCCGCCGGCGGAAGAGCTGGGGGTAGGTGAGGACGAGGCCGTCTCCGTCCACCTCGATCTCGGCCGTGAAGCTCCCGTCCACGGCCTCGTAGCGATAGCGTCGGAGCGGCGTGAGGCACGTGTACCGCTGCCGGTCGATCTCCACCGTCAGCGCCGGCGCGCGCACGTAGACCACGTCGATCTCCGCGGAGCCGCCGGCGGCCAGCGCCAGCCGGCGGATCGGCAGCGTGTTCGTGAACGGCGTGATCGGCAGGTCGACGTCGATGGCGCCGTCCAGCTCGGGCCGCGGCGCGCCCGCGCCGTCCGTCCAGTGGCCGCGGCCGTCGCCGCGCAGCCGCAGCGCGCGCCCGGTATCGACGACCTCGACGTCGAGCTCGCGACACCGCCAGCCCGTGTCGCAGCGAATGCGATACCGCGCGGCGAACTCTCCCTCCCCGGCGACGATGCAGACGGCTTCGGCCACGATGCCGTCGGCGTGCTCGGTCAGGAGGACGTGCTGGAGGCCGCGCCCGGACCACTCCTCCCAGCGCGCGACGCGCACGCTACTCGGGCTCAGGGCGCTCCACGAGCGTCTGGCAGTTGGCGCACACCCACGTGCGGAGCAGGGCCTTGGTGTGGATATCGCGGCGCAGGGTCCACGGAATCAGGGTGAGCCGGCCGCACGTCTCACAGCGCTCGGGGCGCGCGCCTGGCGGCACCGTCTGGGGCAGCCAGGGGACTTTCGCGGGCATGGGCGGATGATAGCATCGCGCGCGCGGCGGCAGGATTGCCGGCGGTTTACAATACCGTCATGCGGCGCTTCCGCGTGAGCCTGGCGCAGATCAACCCGACCGTGGGCGACGTCGAAGGCAACGTGCGGCGCATCATCGACGACATCGGCCGCGCCCGCGCGCTCGGCGCCGATCTGGTCGCGTTTCCGGAGCTCGCCGTCACCGGCTACCCGCCCGAGGATCTCCTCTTCAAGTCGGCCTTCATCGAGGCGAACCTGGCCGGCCTCCGCGATATCGTCCAGGCCGCTCGCGACCTCACCGTCGTCGTCGGTTTCGTCGACAAGCGACAGGACATCTACAACGCCGCCGCCGTCATCCACGACGGCGCCCTGGCCGGCGTCTACCACAAGCAGTTCCTGCCGAACTACGGCGTCTTCGACGAGAACCGCTACTTCCAGGCTGGGCGCGAGGCGCCCGTCTTCACGCTCGGCGAGACCTGCTTCGGCGTGAACATCTGCGAGGACATCTGGTACCCGACGGGGCCGACGACCCGCCAGGCGCTGGCCGGGGCCGAGCTGATCGTGACCATCAACGGCTCGCCGTTCCACGCCGGGAAGGCGCAGTTCCGCGAGCGCATGGTGGCCACCCGGGCCGCGGACGACGTCGTGTGCCTGGCCTTCATCAACATGGTCGGCGGGCAGGACGAGCTGGTCTTCGACGGGGGCAGCGTCATCGTCAACGAGCGCGGCGAGGTCGTCGCGCGCGGCCCGCAGTTCCAGGAGGAGATTGTCACCGCCGACCTGGACCTCGACGCCGTCTTCCGGGCGCGGCTGCAGGATTCCCGACGCCGGAAGGACGTGCTCGAGCACGACGCCACGGTGGCGCGGATCGCTCTCGCGCCGTCGACGCGCCCGCGCCGGCCGCAGGCGATCGCGCCGGCGGTGGCGGCGCCGCTCGAGCGGGTGGACGAGGTCTTCCAGGCGCTCGTCACCGGCACGCGCGACTACGTGCGGAAGAACGGCTTCAAGCGCGTGGTCATCGGACTGTCGGGCGGCATCGACTCGTCGCTGGTGGCCGCCGTTGCGGTGGAGGCGCTCGGGCGCGAGAACGTCGCCGGCGTCACCATGCCATCGCCGTACTCGTCCCGCGGCACCCGCGACGATGCGCGGCGGCTGGCCAGGAACCTCGGCATCGAGTTCCTGCGCCTGCCCATCACCCCGGTGTTCACGGCCTTCAAGCGCACGCTGGCGGAGCCGTTCAAGGGCCTCAAGGAAGACGTCGCCGAGGAAAACATCCAGGCCCGCATCCGCGGCACGCTCCTGATGGCGCTGTCGAACAAGTTCGGCTGGCTCGTGCTGACGACCGGCAACAAGAGCGAGATCGCGGTGGGCTACTCGACGCTCTACGGGGACATGGCCGGCGGCTTCGCCGTCGTCAAGGACGTTCCGAAGACGCTGGTCTACGAGCTGTCCCGCCATATCAATGTCCGCGCCGGCAAGAGCATCATCCCCGAGTCCGTCCTCGAGCGCGCGCCGTCCGCCGAGCTGCGCCCCGATCAGAAGGACCAGGACTCGCTTCCGCCCTATCCGGAGCTCGACGCGATCCTCGAGGCCTACGTCGAGGAGAGCATGAGCGCCCAGGACATCATCGCTCGCGGCTTCCCGCCCGACACGGTCCGCCGCGTGATCCGCATGATCGATGGCGCCGAGTACAAGCGCCGCCAGGGACCGATCGGCGTCAAGATCACGCCGCGCGCATTCGGCCGCGACTGGCGCCTGCCCATCGTCAACCGCTTCCGCGAGAAATAACCGGCATGGGGGGCCATTTCGGGGCCCCTCATGTCCTTAATGAGCGTGGCGGGCGCGGTGGGCGAGGCGGTGGAGGCGCTTCAGCGGGGCGGGGGCCCACCAGTTCCAGCGGCCCATGAGGCGCATCGTCGCCGGGACCAGCAAGGCGCGGATCACGGTGGCGTCCATCACGACGGCGATGCCCATGCCGACGCCCATCTCCTTGACCATGACGGCGTTGGCGGCGCCGAAGCCGAAGAAGACGGCGGCCATGATGGCGGCGGCCCCGGTGATCAGGCGGCCGGTGGAGCCGAGGGCGGCGGCGACGGCCTGCTGGTTGTCGCCGGTACGCTCCCACTCCTCCTGCGTGCGGCTCAGCAGCAGCACCTCGTAGTCCATCGATAGCCCGAACAGCACGCAGAACATGATCAGCGGAATCACCGGCTCGATCGGCGCCGGCGTGAAGTTCAGAAATCGCGACAGGTGGCCGTCCTGGAAGATCCACACGAGCGCGCCATAGGACGCGCTGATCGACAGGAGGTTCATGACCACGGCCTTCAGCGGCAAGAGGACGGAGCCGAGCAGCAGGAAGAGGACCACCGCCGTGGCCCCGACGACGAAAGCGACCGCGCCCGGCGCGACGTCCTTCACCAGCGCGATGAAGTCGACGTCGTAGGCCGTGCGTCCCGTGACGAGCACGGTGGCCTCGACGGGCGGATGCTTGGTGCGGATGGCGCGGACGAGCGCACGCGCCGCGTCGCTGTCCTCGGTCAGCGAGGTCTGGGCGGCGATCACCGCCACGCGCGCGCCCACCAGCTGCGCGAGCACCATCTGAAAGGCGGGCGGCAGGAGCGGCCGCGGCGTCGCCGCCAGCTGCTGGTACTGGTCCAGCGTCATCTTCTCGTCGAGGCGGGCCGCGCTCGTCACCCGGGTGATCCCTGGCTGCTCTTCGAGCCAGCGGCTGAAGGCGTGGAGCTCGCGCACGCGCGGAGCGGTGAGGCCGCCGCCGCCCGGGTAGTGCAGCACCACGACGATGGTGTTCGCCTCGAGCTCGGGGAACTGTGACTTGAGCAGCTCCTGACCGCGCCGGCTCTCCGCGTGTGCCGGCAGCATGGTGACGTCCGGCGTACCGAGCCGGATGTGACGGAACGGGGCTCCGAGCAGCAGGAGCATCGCCACCACGGGAAGCAGCACGGTCCAGGGACGCGCCATGACGGCCCTGGCCAGCTTCGGCCAGACGCTCTCGCGCGGGTCGCGGGCGAGCAGGCGCACGGGCAGGGCGTTGACGCGCGGGCCGAGAATCGCGAGCAGCGCCGGCAGCAGCGTCAGGCTGTAGGCGACGGCACACGCGACCACGATGGTGCTCGCGATGCCGATCGTGCTGATGCTGCCCATCCGGAGGAGGATCATGCCGAGCAGCCCGATGGCCACCGTGAGCCCGGAGAAGAGAACGGTGCGCCCGCTCGTCGCCATGGCCCGCGCGAGGGCATCCCGGGGCGGCGCCACCCGCATCTCGTCGCGGAAGCGACTCACCACGAACAGCGAGTAATCGATGGCCACGCCGAGCCCGATCATCGACACCACGTTCGTGGCGTACGCGGAGACCGGCATGACCTGCGCGAGCACGGCGATGGCGGCGAAGCCGGCGGCCACGCCGAGCAGGCCGACGAGGAGCGGCAGCGCGGCGGCCACCACCGAGCCGAAGACGAGGATGAGGAGCACGAGCACCACGGGCAGGACGACCAGCTCGGCGCGACGCAGGTCGGCCTTCACCATCTGCGTGAAGTCGTGGTTGAGCGCCACCGGCCCGAACGCCACGATGTCCAGGGTGTCCGAGCGCACCTGCCCGCGCAGCGCCTCGTAGATCTCGGGCGGCGCCGACGGCACCACCATCGAGGCGAAGGCGGGTGCGCGGCCGTGGAGCTCCACCATGACGACCCCGCGACGGCCGTCCTTCGAGACCCAGCGCGCATCGCCCGTTTCCCAGGTCCGCACGCGCTTGACGCGCGCGTCGGCCCGCAGCGGAGCGAGCGCCCGCTCGGCCGCCTCGCGGAAGGCGGGCTCCGACGCGCTCAGCGTGGGGTGGCTCAGGATCAGCCCGAACGTGGGCGGCTTCGGCGAGAGCTCCTCATCGAGCAGCCGGACGGCGCGGACCGCCTCCATGCCGGGCGGGACGACGGACTCGTCGAGATGGCTGGCGGGCGTCAGCCAGAGCCACGGCGTGAGCGGTACCAGGGCGAGGACGACCACCCACCAGCGAACCCGGTGGACGACATGGCCCCAGCGACTCAGCATGCGGGCGTTCGCTGACACACGCTGACGCAAGCATAGCGCCGCGCCGTCGAAACGCTACCAGCGAATCGTCTGACCCGGACTGAGGATGGCGACCGACTCCTCGAGACCGTGGCGGTGCGCCTCGCGCAGCAGCCGATCGGGCGGCTCGCGGTAGGCTTCGCGATTCAGCTCGAAGGTGCCCCAGTGCATCGGCACCAGCAGGCGGGCGCCGAGATCCTGGAACGCGCGCACGCTCTCCTCGGGGCTCACGTGGTTGGGGTGGTGGTGCGAGTAGTCACTGTAGCCGCCGATCGGCAGCGCGGCGACGTCGAACGGACCGAGCCGCCGTCCGATCTCGCCGAACCCGGCGAAGTAGCCGGTGTCGCCGGCGAAATAGAAGCGGCGCGTCGGTGAGGCGATCGCCCACGACGACCACAGACGCTGATTCTGGTCGTGGAGCGTCACGGCACGCCCGGACGAGTGCTGCGCGGGCGTGCACGTGAGGGTCACGGCGCCCATGCGGCCGGATTGCCACCAGTCCAGCTCGACGACGTCGTCGATGCCGGCGTCGCGAAACCACGAGCGGAGCCCGAGCGGCACGAAGAACCGGGGCCGATGCTCGCGCGCCAGACGCCGCACCGTCGTCAAGTCCAGATGGTCGTAGTGATCGTGAGAGATGACGACGGCGTGGATCGGCGGCAGGTCCTGGAAGCGCAGGCCGGGCGGCACGAGCCGCCGGGGTCCGAGGAAGGACACGGGGCTCGTGCGCGAGCCCCAGTGCGGATCGGTCAGGACGTTGACGCCGTCGAGCTGGACGAGGAAGGTCGAGTGACCGACCCACGTGAGGGCGGGCAGCGTCTGGACGGTGCGCAGCTCCGCGCCGTCGTTGTCGACGAGCTCGAGTGGATCGCCGCGGTCGGGGGCGGGCGGGCGGCCCACGACGTGCCCCACGCGCCTCGCGATCGGGTAGACGTAGTTCGGGTCGACGTTGCGAAAGCCGCGGCCGAGGTGATGGGCGGGGCGATCGCTGGCCGGTGCCGGCTCCGGGGGCGAGACGAGGTCGGCGAGCATGAACGCGCAGAGGCTGACCAGGACGGCGGACAGCAGGTGGATGGTCCGCCGGCGGAAGACGCGACGCATGCGCGGTGACCAAGCAATGCCGTCGCCACCCCCACCGGCTTCGAAGCGCGCCATACAACGAGGTTTGCAGGAAGGTGAAACGGGCCCACCGCGGAAGATCTCCCGGGACGCCGCGCCAGATCGCTACCCGCCGACCCCCTCCATCTGGAGCGCATAGAGCCGCCGGTAGAGCCCGTCGTGGGCCAGCAGCTCGTCGTGGCGTCCGACCTCCGCGATCCGCCCCTCGTGGACCACCACGATGCGGTCGGCGTTGCGGACGGTCGCGAGGCGATGGGCGATGACGAGCACCGTGCGGCCGCGCATCAGGTCCGCCAGCGCCTGCTGCACCATGAACTCGCTCTCCGCGTCGAGGTCGCTGGTGGCTTCGTCGAGGATGAGGATCGGCGGGTCCTTGAGGAACGCGCGCGCGATGGCCAGGCGCTGGCGCTGGCCGCCGGAGAGACGCACGCCCCGCTCCCCCACGAGCGTGTCGTAGCCGTCGGGGCAAGCGCCGATGAACTCGTCGGCATGCGCCTGCCGGGCGGCGCGCACGACGTCGGCACGCGTGGCCTCCGGGTGGCCGTACGCGATGTTGTCGTAGATCGAGCTGCTGAAGAGGAACGTCTCCTGCGTCACGACGCCGATCAGCGCCCGCAGCGACGCCTGCGTGAGATCGCGCACGTCGTGGCCGTCGACGGTGATGCGTCCCTCGCTCACGTCGTGAAAGCGCGGGACGAGATCCATGAGGGTCGACTTGCCGGCGCCGCTCATGCCGACGAAGGCGACCACCTCGCCCTTGCGGATGGCGAGATCGATGTCGCGCAGCGCCGGCGCCGGGGTGCCCGGGTAGCGGAAGGTCACGCCCTCGAACCGGATGCCGTGGGCGAAGGCGGGGAGCGCCTGCGCGCCCGGGCGGTCGGCGATGGCGGGCGGCGTGTCGAGCACCTCGAACACGCGCTCCACGGCGCCGGTCGACTGCTGCACGGTGTTCATGATGCGCGAGAGCTGGCGCACGGGACCGTAGAGCAGCGCCACCGCCGCCGTGAACGAGAAGAACTCGCCCGGGGTCATGGCGCCACTGATGACGCGGTGGCCGCCGTACCAGAGGGCGCCCATGATGCCGAGGGCGGCCAGGACTTCCATGAGCGGGTCCGTCGCCTCGTCGGTGCGATGGTCCTTCAGCGCCAGCGCGAGCAGCCGGTCGTTGACGCGATCGAATCGCTCCGCCTCGTGCGCCTCGCGGCCGAAGGCCTTGACGATCTTCGTGCCGGCGAAGCCCTCGTGCAGGAGCACGTTCAGCTCGGCGATCTTTTCCTGCGAGCGCTTGTTGATCCGGTAGAGACGGCGGCCGATGGAGCGCACGGCCACGCCCACGAACGGGAAGACGACCAGCGCGATGAGCGCCAGCCGCCACTCGCGCACGAACATGACGGCCACCAGCGCGACGACCATGGCCACCTGCCGCACGGCCATGACCATCACCGTGGACGACACCCGCGCCAGGCGGTTCACGTCGGTGATCACGCGCGACATGAGATCGGCGGAGTGCACGTCGGCGAAGTACGAGAGCGGCATCTGCTGGAGGTGGCGGTAGAGCGCGCGCCGGAGGGCGGCGATGACGCGCTCGCCGACGGCCGCCATCAGGTACGACTGGCCGTAGCGCGCGGAGGCCTTCACCACGTAGGCGCCGAAGATCGCCACCGGGAGCACGCGCAGCATGGTGAGGTCGCGGCGGATGAAGATGTCGTCCATGGCCGGCTTCACCAGCCACGCAATCGCGCCTTCCATGGCGGCCACCACCAGCGCCAGCACGCCGCCCAGCACGAGGGTGCCGACGTACGGGCGGAGATAGACGAAGAGCCGGCGATAGATCCCGACGATCCGGCCGATCATGCGCGCCCTCGTCGATCCACGAGCCGACGATACAGCGCTTCGAGCGCGTCCACCTTGGCGCGGAGCGAGAAGTGCGCCTCCACGCGCTTGCGGCCGGCGCGCGCCATCGCCTGCGCCGCCGTGGGGTCGGCGAGCGTGGCCAGGATGGCGTCGGCGAGCGCGCCGGGATCGCGCGGCGGCACCAGCCGACCCGTCTCGCCGTGGCGCACGAGCTCGGGCATGCCCTCGACCGCCGTCGCCACCACGGGCCGCTCGCAGGCGAGCGCCTCGCGGATGGAGCCGGTGATGCCTGCTCCCGCGTAGGAGGCGTCCACCACCACGTCGGAGGCGCAGAGGATCGCCGGCACGTCGGTGCGGTGCCCGAGCGTGAGGACCCGCTCGCCCAGGCCGGCGTCCCTCGCGCGGTCCGCGATCTCGGCGATGCGCGGGGCCGGCACGCCGACGAAGAGCAGGCGCGCGCGCGGCTCGCGGCCCACGACGCGCCCCATCGCGGCGACGACGTCCGCCCAGCCGCGCCACGAGCGGACGCCGACCTGGGTGACCACCAGGTCGCCGGTGGCGACGCCCAGCTCGCGACGGATCGGCGCGCCGTCGACGGCCGGGTGGAAGCGCTCGAGGTCGGTGCCGGAGTACACGACCTCGATCTTGTCGCCGGGCACGCCGGCCGCCACGAGCCCGCGCTTGATCGAATCACACACGGCCACGATGGCGTGGACGCGCCTGCTGGTGTAGCCGATGCGGCGCACGCCCGCCACGGGGAACGACACGCCGCGGTTCAGGACGAGGAGCGTGCGGCCGCCCATGAGCCCGGCGAGGACGGCCAGCGTGCGGGCCCGGCCCTTGTGAGCGTGGGCGACCTGGATGCGCTGCCGGCGGATGAGGCGCGCCAGTCGAAACGCCGCGCGCGGCTCGAAGGCGCGGCGCATCGGCAGCGCCACGTGGCCGAGCCCGGCGGCGCGGCAGCGCTCCGCCCACGTCTCGCTCGCCGGCGTGGCGATGGTCACCTCGTGACCGCGCGCGGCGAGCGCGGCGGCGAGGTCGTGCAGCTGGATGGCGGCGCCGGTGAAGAAATCCCCCTTGGGATAGAGCTGCAGGATTCGCAGGGGGTCGCCGGGCATCAGGCTCCGAAGAACGACCGGACGGCGTCGACGACGGCGTCGATCTCGCTCTCGGTGTGGCCGGCCGAGAGGGGCAGCGTCAGGATCTCGTTCACGAGCTGCTCCGTGGCCGGCAGCGCGCCTTGCATGAAGCGCTCGACGGCGGGCTGCCGATGGCTCGGCACCGGATAGTGGACGCCGGTCTGGATACCGCGCGCCTTGAGGTGCGCTCCCAGCTCCTGCCGACGCGGCGTACGGACGACGTAGAGATGGTAGACGTGGCGGCCGCCCGCGCGCTCGCGCGGAAGCTCGAGCGGCAGGCCGGCCAGGCCCGTGGCGTAGCGCGCGGCCAGCGCGCGGCGGCGATCGTTCAGCCCGTCGAGCCGGCGCAGGAGCACGCGCCCGACGGCGGCCTGGATGTCGTTGAAGCGGAGATTGAAGCCGATCTCGGCGTGCACGTCCTTGTTGAGCCGCCCGTGGTCACGAAGCCGCCGGCAGCGCCCGGCGATCTCGTCGTCGTCGGTGACGATGGCGCCGCCGTCGCCCATCACGGTGAGGTTCTTGGACGGATAGAACGAGAAGACGCCCGCGCGCCCGAAGCCACCGACCCGCGTGTCCCCCCAGGCGGCGCCGTGCGCCTGCGCGCAGTCCTCCAGCATCCACACGCCGAGCCGCGCCGCCAGCTCGCGGACGGCCGGCATGTCGACGGGCTGTCCGTAGAGATGCACCGGCACGATGCCCACGGTGCGCGGCGTGGCCTTGGCGGCGGCGTCGGCCGCGTCGAGCGTGTACCACGCGTCGACGTCGACGAAGACGGGCGTGGCGTCGGCGAAGCAGATGGCCTCGATCGTCGGAAACGCCGTGTGCGCGGGCACGAGGACCTCGTCGCCGGCCTTGACGCCGAGGGCGCGCAGCGACAGCCACAGCGCGGCGGTGGCGGAGTTGCTGAGCACGCAGTGCCGGACACCGACGTAGCGGGCCAGCTCGGTCTCGAAAGCCCTGCATTCCGGGCCGAGGATGTACTGGCGCGAGTCGATGGCCGCCAGCACCGCCTGCTTCACCTCGTCGTCGACGGGCGGTCGCGACAGCGGGATCGCCGTCATGAAGCTCCCGGCGATGGCGAGGCCAGCCGCCCGTACTTGCCGCGGAAGTAGAGCAAGGGCTCGCCGGCGCCGTTGCGCGCTTCCTCGACGCGCCCGACGAGGATCGTGTGGTCGCCCTCGACGTGACGCGACACCGTGCGGCACTCCAGATGGGCGAGGGCGCCGTCGATCAGCGGCACGCCGAGGGTGCCGCGGGTCCACGGCACGCCGTCGAACTTGTCCAGGCGCGTGGTGGCGAAGCGTCGCGAGACGCTCTCGTGCTCGGTGCACAGGATGTTGACGCCGAAGCAGCTCCCGTCCCGCAGCGCCGGATAGCTCTGCGACTTGTGGTCCACGCACACGAGGATCTGGGGCGGGTCCAGCGACACCGAGCAGAAGGCGCTGACGGTCAGGCCCGTCGGACGTGACTCGGCGTCGGTGGTGGTGAGGATGGTGACGCCGGTGGCGAAGTGACCGAGAACACGACGAAAGTCGTCCGGAGCGACCACCGCTTCTATGTATCAGGAAGGGGCGGCTCAAATCAAGCGAGGGCGAGCCCTGGCAGGCCCGCCCTCGCCGGGGGGGAGGGCATCGAACCTACTGCTTGGTCGACTCTCTCGAGACGGCCGCTCGCCTTGGGCAGCAATTGACGTTCCACGCGTGGCCGGGCGCGATATCAATGGCTTGCGCACGTCGCAGTCCGCGCGGAGCCGCGACCTTCCGACCAGAATGGGCAAATCGCTTCCCATCCCGTGCCGTCCCCGAACCGCTCCTGTATAGTCTCAGCGTATGGCGACGGAGCAGGCCGTCCTCGACGCGCTTCGCGGACTCCGGGATCCCGAGAGCCAGAAGGACATCGTCACCCTGGGGCTGGTGCGCGACCTGTCGATTCGCGGCGGCGAGGTCTCCCTGACCCTCGCCTTCAGCGGGCAGCCGCCCGCCACGAAGGTCATGCTGCACAGCATGGCGTCCAAGCTCGTGGGGCAGCTGCCGGGGGTCGCGAAGGTGCAGGTGAAGATGGGCGGGGCCGGCGCGCCCGCGGCCCACAGCCACGGTCACGGCCAGGCTCATGGGTCCATGCCGGCGGCGCCACAGCCGAAGGCGGCCGACCTGATTCCCGACGTGCGCCACACCATCGCCGTCTCCTCGGGCAAGGGCGGCGTCGGCAAGTCCACCGTCGCCGTGAACCTCGCGCTGGCGCTGGCGCGGACGGGCGGGACGGTCGGGATCATCGACGCCGACGTCTACGGTCCCGATCTGCCGCTGATGCTCGGCACGCGCGGACGGCCCGGGATGTTCGACAACCGGATCATTCCCGTCGACGCGCACGGCATCAAGGTCATGTCCATCGGTCTTCTGGTCGGCGACAAGGAGCCGCTGGTCTGGCGCGGTCCGATGATCCATTCGTTCATCCAGCAGATGCTGCGCGACGTGCTGTGGGGCGCGCTCGACTATCTCGTCTTCGACATGCCACCAGGCACCGGCGACGCCCAACTGTCGCTCTCGCAGGTCGTCCCGCTGAGCGGCGTGGTGATGGTGACCACGCCGCAGGACGTGGCGCTGCTCGACGTGCGCAAGGCCATCGCGATGTTCCAGAGGCTCAACGTCCCGGTGCTCGGCATCGTGGAGAACATGTCGTACTTCATCGCTCCGGACACCGGGGCGCGTTATCACATCTTCGGCGAGGGCGGGGGGCGCCGCGTCGCCGACGAGTACGGCGTGCCGCTGCTGGCGCAGCTTCCGCTCGATCCGGACACGCGCAAGGGCGGCGACGAAGGCGCGCCGATCGTGGTGCGGCGGCCCGATTCGGCACAGGCGCAGGCCTTCCGCGAGCTCGGGGCGCGCGTCATCGAGCGCCTCGACGCCGTGGCCGCCCTGCGGCCCTTGCCGACCATCTCCTGACCGGCCGCGGCGGATGGCGTCGGGCGCGACCGTCGTTCCCATCTTCCCGCTCCCGGACGTGACGTTCTTCCCGCACACGCTGCTGCCGCTGCACGTCTTCGAGGCGCGCTATCGCGCCATGGTCATGGACGCGCTCGCGCGGGACCGGCGCCTGTGCGTGGTGAAGCTGCGGCCCGGCTACGAGGCGACCTACGCCGGCAAGCCGCCGGTGCACGCGGTGGCCGGCGTCGGTGAGATCGTCTCCTGGGAGCGCCTCGCCAATGGCCGCTACAACATCCTCGTGCGCGGCGACGCGCGGCTACGCATCGACCGCGAGCTGCCGTCCGACACGCTCTATCGCCTCGTCGCCGCGACGGTGCTCGAGGACGGGCCCCCGAGGGGTGACGTGGCCGCCTCCCTCGCGCGGATCCGCGCCGCCGCCGGCGCGCTCCTGCGGGCGCTGGACCGCCCCGCCGATCTGCTCGACACGGCGCTGGCCGAGGGCCAGCCGTCCGGGGTGGTGGCCGACCGCATCGCGGCTGCGGTCATTCCGGACCCCGACCTGCGCCAGCAGCTGCTGGAGCTGGTCGACGTCGACGCGCGCGCCGAGCGCGTGGCCGAGGCCGTGGAGACGCTGGTGCGCGAGCTGAAGGGCGGGCGGCCGTGAGGCGCTGGCGCGCCGTGCTCGCGCTCGCGCTGATGCTGACGGCGTCGCTGGCGGAGGCGCGCGGGTGGTCCTGGCTCGGCGTCCGGATCCGCGATCTGTCGGAGCCGGAGATGGACGAGCTGGCGAAGCGGCACGGGATCCGCGAGGGCTACGGCGTGGTTATTGTCGAGGTGATGGAGGGAACGCCGGCCCAGCGTGCGGGGATGAAAAACGGCGACATCGTGGTGGCCGTCGACGAGCGCCCGGTCACCGACACGCGCGTCCTGCAGCGGCTCATCGCCGCCGGGCCGGTCGAGCGGGACGCCCGGCTGACGGTGCTTCGCCCCGAGGGCCGCCGGCCGCTCGGCGTACGGCTGGTGGCCATGCCGCGAACGATTGCCGGCGAGCGCGTGGCGGCGGAGTTCGGCTTCATCCTGCGCGATCCCGACCCGCAGCCCGAGATCGGCGGGCGCCGGCCGGGCGGCACGGCGCCGACGGTGACGCTGGTGATCCGGGGTAGCGCCGCCGAGCGCGCCGGGCTCCAGACGGGCGACGTGATCTTGCAGATCAACGACACGGCCGTGGTCACCCGCGACGCGGCCCGCGAGGCGCTGGCCGACCTCGCGACCGAGCAGCCCTTCAAGCTCACCGTCCGCCGCGGCCAGCGCCACCTGGCGCTCGACGTGCCGGCGGCCGAGCGCGTCCCGCAGTAGGGAAAATCGCAGGTGCGCCGCCCGCCTGGGGTATAAGAGGGGCGCCACGGCTGTCAGGGGTACCGAGGAGCGCCACGGCTTTGCCGGGGTGCTCCGAACGTCGGGGGGTAAGGGGCCATTCGGGGCCCCATGAAAAACAAATCGAGGAGGCAGGCAGATGAGCACGTCGCCAACCACATCAGAGTCGCGTCGTTCGTTCCTCACCGGCGCGGCCGTCGCCGCGACCGCGACGGGCGCGGCCGCGCTCGGCTTCCCGGCCGTCGTCAAAGCACAGGGCCCCATCAGCATGCGCTGGCAGAGCACGTGGCCGGCCAAGGACATCTTCCACGAGTACGCCAACGACTTCGCGAAGAAGGTCAACGACATGACCGGCGGCGACCTGAAGATCGAGGTGCTGCCGGCGGGCGCGGTGGTGCCGGCCTTCGGCCTGATCGATGCCGTGTCCAAGGGGACGCTCGACGGCGGCCACGGCGTGCTCGTGTACCACTACGGCAAGCAGACGGCGCTGGCCCTGTGGGGCTCCGGCCCCGGCTACGGCATGGACGCCAACATGCTGCTCGCGTGGCACAAGTACGGCGGTGGCAAGCAGCTGCTCACCAAGCTCTATCAGTCCATTGGCGCCAACGTCGTCTCGTTCCCGTACGGTCCGATGGCCACCCAGCCGCTCGGCTGGTTCAAGAAGCCCGTGACCAAGGCGGACGACATGAAGGGCTTGAAGTTCCGCACCGTCGGCATCTCCATCGACGTGTTCACCGGCCTCGGCGCCGCCGTCAACGCGCTGCCGGGCGGTGAGATCGTGCCGGCCATGGACCGCGGCCTGCTCGACGCGGCCGAGTTCAACAACGCGACGTCCGACCGCATTCTCGGCTTCGCCGACGTGTCCAAGGTCTGCATGCTCCAGAGCTACCACCAGAACGCGGAGCAGCTCGAGATCACGTTCAACAAGACGAAGTTCGACGGGCTGCCGGACAAGATGAAGGCGATCATCGAGAACGCGGTGGAAGCCGCGTCGGCCGACATGTCGTGGAAGGCGATCGATCGCTACTCGAAGGACTACATCGAGCTGCAGACGAAGGACAAGGTGCGCTTCTACAAGACCCCCGACTCGATTCTGCAAAAGCAGCTCGAGATCTACGACCAGGTCGCCGACAAGAAGTCGACGGAGAACCCGCTGTTCAAGGAGATCGCCGAGTCGCAGAAGACGTTCGCCCAGCGGGCGGTGAAGTGGGACCTCGACACCAACGTCAGCCGCCGCATGGCGTACAACCACTACTTCGGCAAGCCGGCCGCGAAGAGAAGCTAGCGCGTCCGTGACCGACTGCAGCAGCTCCGCCAGCCACCCGGCGCCCGCCGGGTGGCTGGCCCGTGATCACGCATGAGCGTCGAACGGCTGATCCGCACGATCGACCTGATCAGCTACTGGTCGGGCAAGGCGTTCGCATGGCTGATCATGGCGCTCACGTTCGTCGTTTCGATCGAGGTGTTCAAGCGGTACATCCTCAACGCGCCCACGGCCTGGATCTTCGATTTCAACAACATGCTGTACGGGACGCTGTTCATGCTGTGCGGCGCCTACACGCTGGCGGCGGCGGGCCACGTGCGGGCGGACTTCATCTACGGCTCGATGCGACCGCGCGCGCAGGCGGCGCTGGACCTGCTCCTCTATGTCCTCTTCTTCATCCCGTGCATGCTGGGCCTGATCTACGCGGGCAGTGGCTTCGCCGCGGATTCATGGCGGATCGGCGAGCATTCCACGGTGACGGCCGAAGGCCCGCCCGTCTATCACTTCAAGACGATGATCCCGATCGGCGGAGCGCTGGTCATGCTGCAGGGCCTGGCCGAGATGGTGCGCTGTGTGGTCTGCCTGCGGACCGGCGTCTGGCCCGCGCGGCTGGAAGATGTCGAGGAGATCGACGTCATCGACTCGCAGCTCGGACACAGCCAGTACGTCGACGAGGAGTCCCGTCAGGCGGCCCTGGCGGGCGCCCACGCGATCGAGGAGGCCGCGCGCCATCGGCGCGACGTCGACACCAGGAACCCATGAGCGATCCGCTGATCGGCCTCGCCATGCTGGGCCTCATCGTGGTGGCCATCATGATGGGCTATCCGACCGCGTTCACGCTCATGGGGCTCGGCGCCGTCTTCGGCTTCGTGGCCTTCTGGGATCCGACCGAGCACTGGTGGCTGAACCGGGTCTTCGACCTGATTGCCCAGCGGACCTACGGCGTGATGGTCAACGACACGCTGCTGTCGGTGCCGCTGTTCGTCTTCATGGGCTACATCATGGAGCGGGCCGCGCTGGTCGATCGCATGTTCCACGCCGTCCAGCTGGCCTTCCGGCGCGTCCCGGCCTCGCTGGCCATCACCACGCTGCTCGTGTGCGCCTTCTGGGGGATCGCCTCCGGGATCGTCGGCGCCGTGGTCGTGCTGATGGGCGTCATCGCCATGCGGCCGATGCTGAAGGCGGGCTACAACGTGAAGCTCGCCGCCGGCGCGATCACCGCGGGCGGGACGCTGGGCATCCTGATCCCGCCGTCGGTCATGCTGATCGTGTACGCGGCGGTGGCCGGGCAGTCCATCGTGAAGCTCTACGCCGCCGCGATGCTGCCCGGCTTCTTTCTCACGTTCCTCTATCTGGCCTACATCCTCGGCTGGGCGCTGCTGAATCCAAAAATCGCTCCCAAGCTTCCGCGGGACGCGTATCAAGTGCCCGTTCCCGACTATCTCCGCCGACTGGACGCGGAAGGACGACGCAGCGTGGTACCCGGCCTGATCGCCGCCGTCTTCCGGCCGCGGTGGCTCGGTGTGCCGTACCGCGCCGTTGTGACCAATGTGCTGGCCGTGCTCGTGCCGATCATGCTGACGTTCGGGACGTTCGGCCTCACGTGGTGGTACGTCGTCATCTACAACGCGGCGCCGGCGGTGGCGGCCGGCGGGCCGGCGCCTGTCAGCGCTCCGCTGGCGGGGCGGGCCGTCGCCGCGCCGGTGGCGCTCGACAAACCGCAAGAGCTCGGCGGTCCGCAGGAGCTTGCCGGTCCGCAAGAGCTCGGCGGCGCCACCGCGACCACGGACGCCGAAGCGCCGCAGGAGCTCGGCGCAGCCGGCGACGTCCAGAGCGGGCCGACACCCGGCCGCGCCGACGGCCCGCCGGAAGAGATGGGAACCCCGGGCGCGCTCACGCCCGCCACCGCCGGGCACGTGCCCGAGGGCTTCTACACGTGGTTCTGGGGCGCCGTCGCCATCGCGAGCGCGCTCCTCCTGCTGTACTTCTGGCGGATGGACGGCGAGCAGCTCGAGATTCTGAAGGAGCTGATCGCGTCCGTGGTGCCGCTCGCGGTGCTGACGATCGTCGTTCTCGCGGTGATCCTCTTCGGCATCACCACCGCCACCGAATCGGCGGCCATCGGCGCGCTCGGCGCGCTCTACCTGGCCGTCATGGCGCGCTTCCCGCGGCAGGTGTGGTCGTGGACCGCCGTCGGCCTCCTGCTCGGGCTGACGCTCGGCTGGTGGCAGCGCCAGTCGCCGATGTCGATCCTGGTGGCGGGGGCCATCGGCGGGACGTTCGTCGGGACCGTCGTGCCCGGGCTGCTCAATCTGCGCCGCTCGAAGGAGCTGCGCGAGAACCTGAAGCAGTCGACGTTCCTCACCGCGAAGACCACGGCCATGGTGTGCTGGCTGTTCGTCGGCTCCGCGCTGTTCTCGGCCGTGTTCGCGCTGCACGGCGGCCAGGCGCTGATCGAGCGCTGGGTGCTCGGGATGAACCTGTCACCGACAGGGTTCATGATCATGGCCCAGCTGATCATCTTCTTCCTCGGCTGGCCGCTCGAGTGGACCGAGATCATCGTCATCTTCTGTCCGATCTTCGTCCCGCTGCTGAGCCACTTCGACATCGATCCGATTCTCTTCGGAACGATGGTGGCGGTGAATCTCCAGGCGGCCTTCCTGTCGCCGCCCGTCGCCATGTCGGCGTTCTACCTCAAGGGCGTATCGCCCAAGCACGTGACGCTGAACCAGATCTTCGCCGGCATGATGCCGTACATGCTCATCGTCCTCGTCTGCCTCGTCTTCATGTACATCTGGCCCGGCATGACCCTCTGGCTTCCTCAGTTTCTCTACGGAAACTAGACTCGGAGGGGGGCTTCGCCCCCCTTCCGACCGTCGTCGCGCGCCTGACGGCGCACTCCTCCGTGCCTCCCCCCAGCATCGAATTGCGCGGGAGAAGCCCGCGCTCGGAAGTGGCAAGCGCCAACCGGTTTGCGTCGATGATTGGGCGCTCGCTAACTCGAGCACAGCGCGCGTAAGTCTTGCCGGGTTTCGAGCGCCGGCTTTGCCGGCGCAGTTCGGTCGAGGGGGAGGACTCGGAGGGGGCCGT
>DATBJF010000096.1:0-28925 GCA_036556545.1 Candidatus Methylomirabilota bacterium | reverse complement strand
GCACTGTCCACGCGTGCGGAGCCACGACCATCTGGAACAGGCCACCCCGCACTGTCCACGCGTGCGGAGCCACGACCATCTGGAACAGGCCACCCACGCTTCGAACCGGGCTCAGGCGACCGCTACAATAGACCGGAGGTCGCGGGGCACCGCTACAATGGTTCGAGACGACCTCACGGGGAGACACGAGATGCCGCCGACACTCACGCTGCCGCGCGCCGATGGAACGCTCGCTCCCTACACGCTGTCGGGCCAGTCGCCCGTCGTGCCGCCGAGCGGTCCGATCGAGAGCCGCGTCGGCATGGCCGCCGTCCACGTCGTCGCCAACCCGCTGGCGAACATCGACCCGACGCTCGACGTGGCGATCGACTGGGAGGCCACGCTCGCCTATCGCCGCCATCTCTACGGGATGGGCCTCGCCGTCGCCGAGGCGATGGACACGGCGCAGCGTGGGATGGGCCTGCCGTGGTCGGCGGCCAAGGAGCTGATCGCCCGCTCGATCGCCGACGCCAAGACCATTCCCGGCGCCGTGCTCGCCTCGGGAGCCGGCACCGACGACCTGGCGCCCGGACCGCGCGTGACCACCGCCGACGTCGAGGCCGCCTACGAAGAGTCGTGCGGCTACATCGAGGGGCTGGGCGGGCGCATCATCCTGATGGCGAGCCGCGCGCTGGCCGCGTGCGCCAAGGGCCCCGAGGACTACGTGAAGGTGTACGGGCGCATCCTCGAGCAGGTGAAGGCGCCGGTGATCATCCACTGGCTCGGCGACATGTTCGATCCGGCGCTGGCCGGCTACTGGGGCTCACGCGACCTCGACCGGGCCACCGAGACGCTGCTGGCGATCGTGCACGATCACGCGGCGAAGATCGACGGCGTCAAGATCTCGCTGCTCGAGCAGCGGCGCGAGATCGCCATGCGGCGGCGGTTCCCGAAGTCGGTCCGGATGTACACCGGCGACGACTTCGACTATCCGACCACCATCGGCGGCGACGGTGAGCGGCACAGCGACGCGCTGCTCGGCATCTTCGACGTCATCGCCCCGGCCGCGTCCGCTGCGCTGCACGCCCTCGACCGCGGCGATCGCGCGGCGTTCGATCGGATCCTCGCCCCGACGCTGCCGCTGTCCCGCCACGTGTTCGGCGCGCCCACGCGCTTCTACAAGGCCGGCGTCGTCTTCGCCGCCTACCTGAACGGACACCAGCGTCATTTCCGCATGGTGGGCGGGCTCGAGAGCGCGCGCTCCGTGGTGCACCTCGGCGAGCAGTTCGTGCTGATGGACCGCGCGGCGCTGCTGCGCGACCCGGAGATGGCGGCCGGGCGCATGCGGCGGCTGCTGGCGCTGGCCGGAGTGGACGGATGACCCTGGCCCCGGCGAGCCACTTCAAGGCCGATCTTCGCGCCATCCGCTTCACGCTCTACGAGCATCTGAAGGTCGACCGTCTGTTCGCGCTCGAGAAGTTCGCGCATTTCTCGCGCGAGGAGTGCGATGCCGTCATCGACCAGGCCTATCGCTTCGCCTCCGAGGTGACCGGGCCGCTGAACTCGCCAGGCGACCGGGCGGGTGCCAGGCTCGAGGGCAGCCGCGTGAGCACGCCGCCGGGGTTTCGCGAGGCGTGGAAGAAGCTCTTCGACCTCGGGCTGATGCCGTTCACGATCGCCGCCGACGCCGGAGGCTTCGGCGGCCCCAACGCGGTCGGCGTGATCCTCCAGGAGCTGCAGAGCGGCGCGAACACGGCCTTCCAGATGTACGCCGGACTCACGCACGGGGCGGCGGACCTCATCGAGGTCTTCGCGAGTGAAGAGGACAAGAAACGCTTCCTGCCCGCGATGCTCGACGGCCGCTTCGGCGGCACCATGTGTCTCTCCGAGCCGCACGCGGGCTCGGACGTCGGCGCCACCCGCACGCGGGCCCGCCCGCTCGGCGGCAACGTCTACGCGATCACGGGCACCAAGTGCTGGATCTCGTCGGGCGATCACGACCTGACGCAGAACATCGTGCACCTGGTGCTCGCCCGCATCGAGGGCGCGCCCAGCGGCACGCGCGGCCTGTCGCTCTTCGTCGTGCCCAAGATCTGGGTCGAGGAGGACGGCAGCCTCGGCGAGCCGAACGATGTGACCACGGCCTCCATCGAGCACAAGCTCGGCATCCGCGCCTCGGCCACCGCCGTCCTGAACTTCGGCGACAACGGCCGGTGCCGCGGCATCCTGGTCGGTGGCCAGCCGCACCAGGGCATGCGCCAGATGTTCCGCATGATGAACGGCGCGCGCATCGCGGTGGGTGTCCAGGGCATCGCCATCGCGTCCACCGCCTACCTGAACGCGCTGGCCTACGCGCGCGACCGGCTGCAGGGTCCGTCCGTTCGCCACTTCAAGGATCCCGACGCGCCGCGCGTGCCCATCCTCCAGCACGCCGATATCAGAAGGACGCTGCTCGAGATGAAGGCGAAGGTGGAGGGCATGCGCACGCTCGCGGTGAAGCTCGCGCTGCATGCCGACCTGGCGCTGGCCCTCGCGGAGACCGACGAGGCCGAGGCCACGCGCCACGCCGGGCAGGTGAACCTCCTGACCCCCGTGGTGAAAGCGTATGGCGCCGACCAGGCGTTCCGCATCGCCGAGATGGCCATCCAGATCCACGGCGGCGCCGGCTTCGTCGAGGACCATCCGGTCGAGCAGTATCTGCGCGACGCCAAGATCTTCTCGATCTACGAGGGCACGAATCACATCCAGGCGCTCGATCTCGTCTCCCGCAAGCTGGGCGCGCGCGGCGGCGCCGACCTCGCGGACTTCCTGAAGGAGATCGGCGACTTCGTCGCGGAGCACGCGGGACGCTCCGGACTCGCCGCCGAGATGACCGCGCTCGGCGACGCGTCGGCGGCGCTCCAGCGCGCGGCCGGCACGCTCCTCGAATTCTTCATGGGCGGCAAGGTCGATCAGGTGACGCTGGTCGCCAACGCGTTCCTCGAGACGTTGGCCGAGGTGGCCATTGGCCATCTTCTCCTCGACGCGGCGGTGGTGGCCGAGGGCCGGCTGCGGCGCGACGAGGACGAGCAGAGCGCCGACGACGTGGCCTTCTATCGCGGCAAGGTGATGGCCGCCAAGCACTACGTCAACTACGTGCTGCCGAACGTCCACTCCCGCGTGGCGGCCATGGTCGGCGCCGACCGCAGCGCGCTCGACATCCCCGACGCGAGCTTTTGAGCCTGACCTCGGGACGCGCGGCGGCCGAGTCGCGGCGGCTTCTCTACAGCACGTAGAGCCAGGGACGCGCGGTCAGCGCCGGGCGGTCCCAGAAGCCGGAGGCGGCGAGGGCATCGACGGCCTCGTCCGCCTTCGGCGTCTTCACCACGGCCAGCGTGGCGCCATCCTCGAAGAAGCCGCCGAACGCCAATCGCCCGCCGCCGCGCAACTCGATGAGGGCGAACTGCGCCATGTCCCGGTTGGCCACCGGCCCTTCGACGATGGTGGCGACGCGCGAGCCGTCCAGCACGACCGGCACCGCCTCCCACGGCTCCACGAACTCGGCGAACGACCGCGGCGTGTAGCCGGTCCAGGCTCCGGAGACGAAGTACGGGTCCTCCTCGATTGCGTTCGTCAGCTGCGCCGGGCGCTGGAGCCGATAGAAGAGGTCGACGCGCGTGGCATCGGGTGAGGGGCCGCCGCCGATCAGGATGCCGGCGGCGCGCAGTCCCTGGAGCCGCTCGATGTGCGCGCGCCGGTGGGGCTCCCGGCGGCTGAGGTAATCCGGCGACGGCGTCACAGCGACATGGAACACGATCACCCCGCGCAGCCTACCACAACGAAACCACGCGCTTCTCGAACAGGCCACCCACGGCTCGAGCCGGCCTCGCGGGGCTCGCTACCATGGTACTGTGACCCGAGTGGAGCGTTTCGAGCGATTCCGCGCGCGATTTCCCTTCGCTCTCGATGACTTCCAGGTGGAGGCCAGCCGCGCCATCGACGCGGATCAGTCGGTGATCGTCTCGGCGCCGACCGGCAGCGGCAAGACGCTGGTGGCGGAGTACGCGATCCAGTGCGCGCTCGAGACGGGCAAGCGCATCGCCTACACGACGCCGCTGAAGGCGCTCTCGAACCAGAAGTACAACGACTTCGTCCGCGCCTACGGCGACGACAAGGTCGGTATCCTCACCGGCGACGTGAAGGTGAATCCGCAGGCGCAGGTGCTCGTCATGACCACCGAGATCCTTCGCAACGCGCTCTTCGGCAGCGGCCTCGCCGAGCTCGGCTACATCGTGCTGGACGAGTGTCACTACATGGGCGACGAGGATCGCGGCACCGTGTGGGAGGAGATCATCGTCGGCGCCCCGAAGGACGTCCTCCTGGTCGGTCTCTCGGCCACCGTCGCCAACGTCAAGGAGATCGCCGACTGGATCTCCATCGTGCACCGGCCGATCGTGCCGATCTTCCACCCGCAGCGTCCGGTGCCGCTGCACTACTCGGTGGCCGATCTCGCCGGCGACATCCACGATATCGAGCACGTGCGCAGCCGCACCGCGCGAGTGGTGGGCGACGAGCGGCGGGGGACCGACGATCGCGGCCGCTGGTACACGCGGCGCGTGGTCGACCCGGTCGTGCTGATCGAGGCGCTGGAGGAGCGCGGCTGGCTGCCGACCATCTACTTCATCTTCAGCCGGGCGGGCTGCGAGCGGGCCATGCAGGACGTCCTCGCCGACGGCCGTTCGCTGATCACGCGCGAGCAGCGCCGCGAGGTCGACGCGATCCTCGGCGAGGCGGTCGCCGAGAACCCGTCGATCGGCGAGTCCGCGCTGAGCCAGGCCGTCTTCCAGGGCCTGCGCATCGGCGTGGCCACCCACCACGCGGGCATCCTGCCGGGGCTCAAGCGGCTCATCGAGACGCTCTTCGAGCGCGGCCTCTGCCGCGTCGTCTTCGCCACCGAGACGATGTCGCTCGGCATTCACATGCCGGCGCGGGCGGTGGCGCTGCAGGGCCTGACCAAGCGGACCGATCGCGGATTCCGCGCGCTCTCACACAACGAGCTCACGCAGATGGCGGGGCGGGCGGGCCGGCGGGGCATCGATCCCGAGGGGCAGTGCGTGATCGCGCTGGACGCGCGGGACGGGCTCGAGGACCTCCTGCGCGTGGTGGATGGCGAGCCCGAGCCGATCGAGAGCCAGTTCAAGCTCGGCTATGGCTCCGCCGCGCTGCTGCTGGGCACGGGCGCGCCGCCCGACGTGCTGCGCAAGCGCATCGAGTCGTCGTTCGGCCAGTATCAGAACTTGAAGCGCATCCGCGAGATGGAAGCGGAGGTGCGCGCGCTCGACGATGCGCTCGAGCGCGCTCGCGCGTACGAGGCGCCGTGCGGCGACTTTTCCCGCATCGGCCGCTACCGTCGCGCGCGGCAGGAGGTTCAGGCGCGGCGGCAGGCGAGCGGCCGCGGCGGCCGCCGTGGTGAGCGCAGCCCCGTGGAGGCCGAGCCCGGCCGCCTCGCCCTCGTGCGGCGGAAGGGGGCGCCGAGCCTCGCCATGATCCTCGGCGTGCACTCGATCCGCGGCCATCGAACGCTCTTCGACGCGCTGCTGCCTCACGGCGCGGTGGTCCGGCTCAAGAGCGGCGTGATCAAGCGGATCTTCTGGGCGACGCCGCCCCTCCACGTGCCGCGCGACCTCCGCCGCGGCGAGCCGCGCGGCCTGCGCCATCTCACCGAGCAGCTCGAGCAGCTGCACGTCGGCGAGCTGCTGGCGCGGGAGCGCGAGCAGGGCCCCGAGGCCCTCCTGGGCGCCATCGAGTGTCACCGCTGTCCCTGGGGCGCCACCACGCGATGCGAGCACGCCTCGCGCGATCTCGAGCGCCTCGAGGAGCGTGCGGAGCAGCGGCGCGCCGCCCTCGACGCGTTCAAGAACGCCTACTGGCAGGAGTTCCTCCGCGTCGTCGAGGTCCTCGAGCAATATCGCGCCGTGCGGGACGGGCGGCTCGAGCCCAAGGGCCAGCTCATCGCGGCGCTCCGCCACGACAACGAGCTGCTGCTGGCGGAGACGGTCTGGCGTGGGCTCTTCGACGACCTCACGGCCGCCGAGGCGGCCGCGCTCTGCTCGGCGGTGCTCGAGGAGTCGCGGTCGGGAGAGCCCCAGCTCGCGCGCGCGTTTCTGAAGAAACGCCCGAAGCTGAAGCGCCACCTCGACCAGCTGCTGCAGACCGCCGACGGCGTCTGGCAGGCGCAGCGGGCGCGACACCTGGGCATGCCGGTGACCGTGCATCCGGGCTTCATGCCCTCCGTGTTCCGCTGGGCTTCCGGCGAGGACGACTGGTCCTCGATCGTCGCCGAGTCGTTCGGCGGTCACGAGGGCGACCTGGTCCGCGCCATGCGCCGGCTCATCGACCTTCTGCGCCAGCTCGCGGAAGGTCCCGAGGTCGCCCCGGACATCGCCCGGCTGCTCGCGCAGGCCGCCCGCCTGATCGACCGCGGCATCGTCCTCGAATCCGCTCTGATTTGAACCTCCGCGCTCTGCTATGCTGGGGCCCGTGAAGCGGCCTCTGGTCGCCGTTGTCCTGGGTCTCCTCGCCGGTTGCGCTGTCCTCGTTCCTCCCATCGATCAGCGGACGACCCAGGGCCCGACGGCCGCGGAGTTCTGGACGGCCCGGGTGATGACGCAGACGGGGCGCTCGCCCAGCTTCGAGGAGCGGCGGCACTTCGAGGACGACATGGACGAGCGGATCGCCCGCTATCTCCGCGAGAACCAGGAGGCCGCCAGCTCGATCACGGTGACGTCGTTCCGGTCGCTGCGACAGGTGACGGTCGGCATGGACCAGCGGCAGGTGGAGATCCTGCTCGGGGCGCCGGTCAGCACCACCCGCGATCATGCGCAGATGCAGGCGCTGGCGCGCCACCACTGGCCGGACATCCGCGACAAGGCGAAGCCCGACGAGGCGTGGAGCTATCCGTTCGGCTGGGTCATCTACTTCAGGGAGTCGCGCGTCGCCGACATCACGCAGTATCTACAGTCGTCTCTGCCCCGCACCTGACCCCGCTCGGGAGGCCCGCATGATCCGCTCGACGCTCTCGGTGACAAAGAAGACGCCGGTCCTGCGCCACGGCATGGTCGTCGCCGAGCATCCTCGTGGCGCCGACGTCGGGGCACGCATCCTGGAGCGCGGCGGCAACGCCGTCGACGCCGCGGTGGCGACGGCGTTCGCCATGACCGTCGTCGAGCCGTTCATGTCGTCGATCGCCGGCTCGGGCACGATGCTCATTCATCTCGCCAGGCGCGGGGAGACGGTGTGCGTCGACTTCAACGCCGTGGCGCCGCGCGCCGCGCACGAGACCATGTACAGGATCGTCGGCGGCGTCTCCGACGCGCTCTTTCCGTGGCCGCGGGTGGAGGGCGAGGCGAACGTCTTCGGCCATCGCTCGGTGGCCGTGCCCGGCTCGGTGGCCGGGCTCGCCCGCGCGCTCGAGCGCTACGGCACCATGACGCTGGCCGACGCGCTCGCCCCGGCCATCGAGATCGCGCAGACGGGCTTCGTGCACGACTGGTATCTCGCGCTGAAGCACGCTCACTACCTCGAGGAGCTCTCGGCGTTTCCCGAGACGGCGCGCGCCTATCTCCGGAACACGCGCTCGGTCTTCCGGCCCCCGTCGATGCAGCCCGGCGACGTCGTCCGCTATCCCGACCTGGCCCGGAGCCTCGCGCTGATCGCGCGGGAGGGCCCCGACGCGTTCTATCGCGGCGCGCTGGCGCAGGCGATCGCCGACGAGATGGCCTCGCACGGGGGGCTCATCACGACGGGCGATCTCGCGGCCTACGAGGTCCGCGTGGGGCCCGCGCTCGAGGGCCGCTACCGCGACCTCGAGCTGGCTTTCTCGCCGGGCGCCACCGGCGGCACCACCGCGCTCGAGATGCTGAACATCCTCGCCGAGTTTCCCGCCGCCAGGACCGGCTGGAGCACCGTCGATGGCCTCCACCTCCGCGCGATGGCCGGCAAGCGCGCTTTCCAGGATCGCTTCGAGCACCTGGGAGATGCGGCCGTGGTGAAGGCGCCCTGGGAGCGCCTGGCCTCGCGGGAGCACGCCCGCGCGATCGCCGCGGAGATCCGCCGGCTCAAGATCGCGCCGCCTCGGCGCGGACCCGGCGCCGGCGTGGACTGCACGACGCACGTGGGCGCCGTGGATCGACAGCGCAACATGGTCTCGCTCACCAACACCGCCGTCTCTCTCTGGGGCTCGCGCGTCGTCGCCAAGGGAACGGGCATCCTGCTGAACAACGGCATGATCTGGTTCGACCCGGAGCCGGGAAAGGCCAACTCCGTCGCCGCCGGCAAGCGTGCGCTCGTGAACATGGTGCCCGCGCTCGGCTTTCGTCGCGGGCGGCCGTATCTCACCGTCGGCGCCCCGGGCGGGCGCGCCATCGTGTCGGCGATTCCTCAGGTCATCGCCAACGTCGTCGACGGCCGCGGGTCGCTGCAGGCGGCCGTCGAGGCGCCGCGGCTGCACTCCGAGGGCGGCGACGTGCTGGTCTCGACGCGAGTCGGCGAGGCGGCGCTGACCGGTCTCGCCAAGCGCGGCCACTCGGTCGTGCCGAAGGAGGAGTCGTACTCGACCATCAACTTCGCGCGGCCGGTGGCGATCCGCATCACGGCCAAGGGGCTGGAGGCCGGGATCGAGCAGTACGGCGCCGCCGCCGCCGCCGGGCATTGAGGACATGGGGGCCCCGACATGGCCCCCCATACCCCCCGACGCTCGGAAGCGCCCCGGCGAACCGTGGCGCTCCTCGTCAACGGAAGGAGATTCTCATGGCCATCGAAGAGCGGGTCATCGCGTCGTGGAAGTACAAGAAGGGTGTGCTCGATCCGAAGACGGCGTACCTCTGCTATCTCGCGGCGAACCTGGCCGCCGGCAACACGCACTGAGCGAAGCGCGACCTGGCAGGTGCCAGGCAGAGCGGCGCCACCGAGGACGAGGTGCGCGAGGCCATCTCCTTCGCGATCCGGGCCAACGCGGCCAAGACCCACGCCGACATCCTGAAGGTGTACGACGCGTGATAGGCTGCCTCGATGGCCACCGTGGAGCTGACCGCAGCATTCTCGACCATTCCCGCCGGCGAGGCCGAGGCGATCAAGCGCCTCCTCCTCGAGACCGTCGAGCAGATCGCGCGCGATGACGGAAGCTTCCAGCGCGCGAAGCTCGTCTTCACCGAATCCGACGAGCGCTGCGGCCTGACGGCGGAGCTGGATGGCGTCAAGCGCGAGGGCGTCCCGCTCGCGCTGGACATCGACCTCCTCGAGGACGCGCAGTCCGGCGCCGGCGCGCGGGCGCAGCTGAAGGAAGCCATCCGCCTCTACTTCCGCAAGGTGCAGGGCAAGTAGTGGACGACGGCGTCCTGCTCTACGCCTATGGCGGCTGCGTGTTCCGGGTGCCCGACGGCGTGCAGCCGCCGAAGGCCGGGTCCCTCTTCTTCTGCCGCCACCTCGACGTGCGCGCGGGCGAGCGCATGCTCGAGATCGGCGCCGGCCTCGGCCTGGCCGCCGTGCTGGCGGCGCGCGCCGGCGCCGGCGTGGTGGCCACCGACGTGCTGCCGGCGGCGGTGGAGAGCGTGCGTCTGAACGCCGCGCTCAATGGCGTGACCGTCGACGCGCGGCTCGGCGACTGCTACGCGCCGGTCGCCGGCGAGCGCTTCGACCTCGTGTGCAGCAACCCGCCGCAGATGCCGACGCCGCCGGGACGCGAGCGCGGCGACGCGGCGGCTGCCGCCGACAACGGCGGCATCGACGGCTGGGAGATCCTGGATCGCGTGATCAGCGGCGCCCCGGCGCATCTCCGTCCGGGCGGGCGGCTGCGCTTCACCATCTTTGCCTTCCTCGGACCCAAGGCGGCGTTCGCGAAGGTCGAGGCGGCGGGCCTGGTGCCGGCGGTGGTGGCGAGCGAGACGCAGGCCTTTCCGCGGATCGGGTTCGAGCGGCTCGATCATCTCCGCGCTCTCGACGCCGAGCGCACGGTGACGGCGACCGGCGTGCCGACCTCGGTGGAGCGCCTGGTCATCGAGGGCCGGCGGCCATGACGCGCCGGCTCATCGTCAACGCCGACGACTGGGGGCTCACGCGCGGGGTGAGCGACGGCATCCTCGGCGCGCACCGGCACGGCATCGTCAGCAGCACCACCGTGCTCGCCACCGCGCCGCTCGATCGCGAGCAGGTCGCGCGGCTGCGCGACAGCGGCCTCGGCGTCGGGCTCCACGTCAACCTCACGCTCGGTTCGCCGCTCACGCGGGCGCGCTCGCTGGTCGACGGGGACGGCCGGTTCGTGCGCGACGCCCGCCGCGCGGCGGCCCGCGTGAGCGCCGCCGACGTCCGCGCCGAGGTGCAGGCGCAGGTCGAGCGCTTCGAGTCCACGCTGAAGCGGCGGCCGACCCATCTCGACACGCATCACCACGTCGGTCTCTACTCGCCGGTGCGCGAGGTCGTGCTCGAGGTGGCGAAGGCGCTCGACGTGGCCGTGCGCAGCCAGGACGGGGAGGCGAGGGCGCGGGCGCGCAGCGCGCGTCTCCGCACGCCCGACCACTTCTTCGGCGGCTCGGGTCCCGACGCCTACTGGTCGTCGGACCGGACGGTGCGCCACCTGCGCGAGCTTCCCGCCGGCGTGTCGGAGTTCATGTGCCACCCGGGGTGGTTCGACGCCGACCTCGCGTACAGCCGCTACGGCCGGCAGCGCGAGACGGAGATGATCGGCCTCGGCGGCGTGGGCGCGCGCGCGGCGGTGGCCGCCCTCGGCATCACGCTCTGCACCTTCGCCGATCTCTGACCGGATGCCCGAGGTCGTGATCGCGGTCGACGTCGGCGGCACGACGATCGCCGCCGGCCTCGTGACGCCCGACGGCGAGGTCATCGACGAGCGGCGCGTGCCCGCCGACCCCGCGGCGCGTGCGACGCTGGCCACGCTCGAGCGCTTGATCGACGAGCTCCGGCCGCGCGCCGGCGACCGCACCGTGCGCGGCATCGGTATCGGCGTGCCCGGCCCGGTCGACGGCGGGCGGGTCGCGAGCGAGGTTCCGCACGCGCCCGACCTCGCGGACCGGCCGCTGGCCGACCTGCTGCGGGCGCGGTTCGCGCTGCCGGCGTACGTCGACAACGACGTGAACGCCCTCGCGCTCGGTGAGCGGCGATTCGGCGCCGGCCGCGGCACGCGCTCGCTGGTGGTGCTCGCGGCCGGCACCGGCATCGGCTGCGGCATCATTCTCGACGGGCGCCTCGTGCGCGGGGTCAACGGCTTCGGTGGTGAGTTCGGCCACACGCCGGTGAAGTTCGACGGACCCGGGTGCTGGTGCGGCGGCCGCGGGTGCCTCGCCGTCTACGCGAGCGGGCGGGGGATCGCGGAGGCCGCGCGGGCACGCGTCGCGGGCCAGCCGTCCGCGCCGCTGCTGGCCGCCGCCGACGGCGACGTCGAGCGGATCACGGCGGCGCTGGTCTTTCGCCTCGCCGCCGCCGGTGATCCGGTGGCCGCGGGCGTGGCCGACGAGGCGTGCCGGGCGCTCGGCGCCATGATCGCGACCATGGTCAACGGCCTGAATCCCGAGGCGATCGTGATCACCGGCGGGGTCGCGGAATCGCTGGTCCCGCTGGAGAAGCAGCTCCTGGCGGCCGCGGCCGAGTACGCGTTTCCCCGCGCGCTGGCGGCCGCGCGCATCACCATCGTGCCCGCCGACAAGCGCACGACCATGCGCGGCGCCGCCGCGCTGGTTCTGTACGAGCAGGAGTCGCGCTAGCCTTCCTTGCGGAGCAGGTCTTCGAGGATGCGGGGCAGCTTGGTGACCGCGGACTCGCCGACCAGCCGCGCCGCGATCTCACCCTTGCGATCGACGACCACCGTGTACGGAGACCCCTTGAAGCCGAAGTGATTGCCGATGGTGAGCCGCGGATCGAGCGCGACCGGATAGCCGACGCGGTTGGCCCGCACGAAGGCGCGCGCGTCGGCGGCGGTGTCCTGCACGTGGATGGCGAGCAGCTCGACGTCGCGTGAGCGATAGCGGTCGGCGAGGCGGGCGAGCGCCGGGGATTCGCGCGCGCACGGCTTGCAGTAGGACGCCTGGAAGCGCAGGACGAGGATCTTCTTGCCGATGAGATCCCGCGAGTTCACCGTTCGGCTGCCGTCGAGGAGGCGGACGCGGAAGCCGGGCGCGGCCGGCTCCGCGGCCGCCACGGAGGCGAATGCGACGAGGCCGGCGAGGGCGAGACCGAGCGCACGCACGCCGGTATCTTAGCGCGCTCGGGGCCCTGACCGCGATCAACATACGACTCCGGCGTCGCGGTCACGCCCGTCGATGGTCATCGCGGTGCCGATGGTGTAGGCTCCGCCGCATGCCGCAGCAGCACGCCACGTGGACAGCTCGCTGATCTCCGCGCTCGGAGTCGGTTTCCTGCTCGGCCTCCGCCATGCGCTCGACGCCGATCACGTGGCCGCCGTGTCGACCTTCGTGAGCCAGCGGCGCGGCGTCTATGACTCGTGCGTGCTCGGCACCTTCTGGGGAATCGGGCACACCGCCGCGCTGCTGCTGGCGGCGCTGGCGACGACCCTCCTTCCGCTTCGCATCCCGCCCCAGGTGAATCGGTCGCTGGAAGCCCTCGTGGCCATCGTCGTCGTGGCGCTCGGCGCCAACGTGGTCCGCCAGGCCGTGGGCGCCGTCCGCGTGCACCGGCACGAGCACGTGCACGACGGCCGACGGCACCGCCATCTCCACGCGCACGTGGGCTCGACGACGGCGCACACGCACGGCCACCCCGTCGGCGACGTCCGGCGGCCCCTGGTCATGGGCGCGCTGCACGGGCTCGCGGGGAGCGCGGCGGTGCTCCTGCTCGTGGTGGCGACGAGGCCGTCGACGCTCGCCGCCTTGATCTACGTCGCGGTGTTCGGCGTGGGCTCGACGGTGGGAATGGCGGTCGTGAGCGGCCTCGTCGGCATTCCGTTCGCGGCCGGCGGCGCGACGGAGCGCCTGCGCCTGATCCTACAGACCGCGGTCGGCGTCGGCAGCGTCGGTGTCGGCATGGCCATGCTGCGCTCGTTCATCGCCGGCTGACGCCGTCCCTCACGTCGCCGCCAGAATCCGCGAGGCGACGAAGGCGGCTCCGAGCAGCGGAGCGCGCGGCTCCAGCGCCAGCCGGACCGGGATGGACTCCATGAGCGGCGCGAAGCGTCCCTTGTCGCGAAAGGCGCTCACGAAGCCGCCCTCGACCAGCTTGCCGCGGATCTTCGGCGCGATGCCGCCGCCGATGTAAACGCCGCCCAGCGCGACGACCTTCAGCGCGAGGTTGCCGGCCTCGGCGCCGTAGATCGACGCGAACATGTCGAGCGCCTCCACGCAGTTCGGGTCTTCGCCGGCCAGCGCCGTCTCCGACACCACCTCGCTCGGATCTCCCGCCTGCAGACGGTCGGCGAGCCAGCCGGGCTCGACGCGCCCGCGCGTATCCCGCAGAAAGCGATAGATGTTCACGAGGCCCGGTCCGGACAGCACCCGCTCGTAGCTCACGTGACCGAGCTCGCGACGGAGATAGTCGAGCAGCGCGCTCTCCGCGTCGGTGCGCGGCGCGAAGTCGGCATGACCGCCCTCGGACGCGATGACGATCTCGCGCCCGCCGTCGTCGACGATCAGCGCTTCGCCGAGACCGGTGCCGGCCGCGATCAGCGCCTGGTGGCCGCGACGCGGCGCGCCCTCCTGCAGCGAGACGAGCTGCGAGGGCGCCAGGCGGAGCACGCCCCACGCCGCCGCCTCGAGGTCGTTGATCAGCATCACCGCGGGGCTCGCGAGCATCCGGCGGAGCGACTTGGCCTCGAGCGTCCACGGCAGGTTGGTGGGGGTCACGGTCTCGTCGACGACGACGCCCGGCACGCCGAAGCAGGCGGCCGCGATCGGCGACGCCGGCGGGCCCTCGTCGAGGAACACGCGGATCAGCGGCTCCAGGCCCGGAAAATCCGCGCTGCGGTACGTGGCGTCGCGCACGAGGAGGCGGTCGAGCTCGCGCACCTGGAAGAGCCCGAGCACGGCCTTGGTGGCGCCGATGTCGCCGGCGAGGACGAGCGGGGTCAGCACGCGGGAGCGTAAGGGCGGCGGCCGGCCGTTGTCAATCGCGCGAGGACGGAGTGACGAACGGAGCCGATAACCACCTCTCTCAGGTCACCCACGGTGGAGCGGGAAACAGCGCTCCGATACAGAAAACATCGCTCCGATACAGCGTCAGACGGCGCGCCGGGCGCGACCGGCGTCGGCGGGACACTCGTGGCAGAGCGTCCACGCCCAGCCACCGGGGATCTCGTACAGGCCGGACACGTGTCGCCAGCCATTGTCGGCCGACCGCATGCGCAGGCGCACGCCGTTCGCGTCGGCGTAGGAGGTATACATGCGGATCTCGCGGGCACCGTCGTGAGCGCAGTAGCGGCGCAGCCGCGTGTGAAACGCCTCGGAAGCCGTATTGTCGGCGTCCGGCCCCATCGGTTCATCCGGGTCGCAACCCCTGTGCCACTGACTTCTCGAGCGTTCCCGAAGTCGGGGAAACGATCGATTTTCCGGCGGTTATAATGGGCGCGTGAACGACCTCGAGCAGGACCTTCGCAAGCGGGTGCGCGGCAGCGTCCGCTTCGACGAAGGCTCCCGTCTTCTCTATTCGACCGACGCCTCGATGTACCAGGTGGAGCCCATCGGCGTGGTCATTCCGCGCGACGCCGATGACGTGGCGGCGGCCATCGACGTCGCGCGGAGCCAGCGGGTGGCGGTGCTCCCGCGCGGCGGTGGCACCTCGCTGACGGGACAGACCGTGAACCGCGCGCTGGTGCTGGACTTCTCGCCGCACATGAACCAGGTGCTCGAGGTCAACACGGAGGAGGGCTGGGCCCGGGTGCAGCCGGGGCTCGTGCAGGACGAGCTGAACGCCCACGTCCGCCCGCTCGGCCTGCTCTTCGGCCCCGACACCTCGACGTCGAACCGCGCCACGCTCGGCGGCATGCTCGGCAACAACTCCGGCGGCTCGCACTCGATCGCGTACGGGCTCACGGTCGACCATGTCCTCGAGCTGACCACGCTCCTCGCCGACGGCACGCCCGTGGTCTTCGGCACGCTGACGGCCGACGCGTTCGAGGCCAAGTGCCGCCTGGACGGCGCCGAGGGTCGCATCTACCGCGAGATCGCGGCCATCCGCCGGGAATTCGCCGACGAGATCCGCGCCCGCTATCCGAAGCACTGGCGCCGGGTGGCCGGCTACAACCTCGACGAGGCCATCAAGGACTTCCCGCTGAACGTCGCGCGCGTCGTGGTCGGGTCCGAGGGGACGCTGCTGACCGTGCTCGAGGCCAAGGTGCGGCTGGTGAAGCGGCCCGCGAAGACGGCGCTCGACGTGATCCACTATCGCCACATCCAGGAGGCGCTGGAGTCGTCGCAGTCGATTCTCGAGACCGGCCCCTACGCCGTCGAGCTCACCGACAAGGTCATCCTCGATCTCGCGCGCAACAACATCGAGCAGTCCAAGCGCATGGCCTTCGTCAACGGCGATCCCGGCGCCATCCTGATCGTCGAGTACGCGGGCCAGACGGACGCCGAGGTCCGCGCGAAAGTGGAGGCCCTCGAAGCGCGGCGCGTACGCGAAGGCTTCGGCTACGCGGCGCACCTGGCCTACGACGCGGGCGAGCAGCAATCGATCTGGAAGCTGCGCAAGGCGGGCCTCGGGCTCCTGCTCGGCATGAAGGGCGACAAGAAGCCGATCGCCTTCGTCGAGGACACCTGCGTCGAGCCGAAGCACCTCAAGGATTTCGTGCCGCGGTTCGCCGAGATCTTCGCCAAGCACGACACGACCGGCGCCTACTACGGCCACTGCTCGGTCGGCTGCCTGCACATCCGGCCCGTGATCGATCTCAAGACGCCGCGCGGTCTCGAACAGGTGCGCGCCATCGCGGACGAGATCACCGACCTCGTGCTCGAGTACAGCGGCACCATCTCGAGCGAGCACGGCGACGGCCGCGCGCGGAGCCCGTTCCTCGAGCGCATGTACGGGCCGACCCTGATGGGCGCGTTCCGCCGGCTCAAGCACGCGTTCGATCCGGACAACCGGATGAACCCCGGCAACATCGTGGATTCCCCCGGCATCCTCGAGAACCTGCGCTACGGGGTCTCCTACAAGACGTGGGAGCCCACGACGCTCCTCGATTTCTCCGAGCAGGGCGGGTTTGCGGCCGCCGTCGAGATGTGCAACGGTGTCGGCGCCTGTCGCAAGAAGCTCGAGGGCACGATGTGCCCGTCGTACATGGCCACGAGAGACGAGGAGCATTCGACGCGCGGGCGCGCCAACGCGCTGCGCGCCGTGCTGTCCGGTCGCATGGCGCCCGCCGAGTTCACGGGCAAGCGCCTCCACGAGGTGATGGACCTCTGCCTCGAGTGCAAGGGCTGCAAGGCCGAGTGCCCGGCCAACGTCGACATGGCGAAGATGAAGTACGAGTTCCTCTACCACTACTACCAGGCCAACGGCCTGCCGCTCCGCAACCGGCTCTTCGGGCGGATCGCCGACCTGAACGCGGTCGGCGCGCGCGTGCCGGCGCTCGCCAACCGGCTCGCCAACCTGCCGCTGAACCGCTGGCTCCTGGAGAAGGTGGCCGGCATCGATCGGCGCCGGCCGCTGCCGGCCTTCGCGGCGCAGACATTCGAGGCCTGGTTCCGTCGCCGCACGCCGCCGGCCTCGTCGCCGCGCGGCGAGGTCGTGCTGTTCCACGACACGTTCGTGAACTACAACGCGCCCGGCATCGGCGAGGCGGCCGTGCATCTCCTCGAGGCCGGCGGGTACGAGGTCGTCCTCGTCGACCGCAAGTGCTGCGGCCGGCCGATGATCTCCAAGGGCATGCTGACCGAGGCCCGCGACCATGCGCGGTACAACGTGGCGCGGCTCCACCCGTACGCCGCGCGCGGCGTGGCCATCGTGGGCCTCGAGCCGTCCTGTCTGCTCACGCTGCGCGACGAGTGGGTGGACCTGCTGCGCACCGACGAGGCGCGCACGGTGGCCCGGCAGAGCGCGCTGCTCGAGCAGTTCCTCCTGCGTGAGCGCGAGCGCGGCCTCGATCTGCCGTTCGCGCGCCACGGGCGCCAGGCGCTGCTGCACGGCCACTGCCACCAGAAGGCGCTCGTGGGCACCGCGCCCACCGTGGCGGCGCTGACATGGGCCGGCTATGCCGTGAGCGAGGTGGACTCGGGCTGCTGCGGCATGGCCGGCTCGTTCGGCTTCGAGCGCGAGCACTACGACGTGTCGGTGGCCCTCGGCAACCGGCGGCTGGCGCCGGCGGTGAAGGCCGCCCCGGCCGGGACGGAGGTCATCGCTCCCGGCATCTCCTGTCGTCAGCAGATCGAGCACCTGGCCGGCCGGCGCGCGAAGCATCCTGCCGAGGCGCTCTGGCAGGCGCTCGCGCGCTGACCCCGCTCCTTCTCGCGCTCGCGATCGTCGCCGCGTCCTTCATCAAGGGCGTCATCGCCTTCGGGTTTCCCCTCGTGGCCACGCCCGCGCTGGCCATGGTCGTCGACGTCAAGACGGCCATCGCGCTGTCGATCCTTCCCAACATCGTCATGGACGCGCTGCAGATCAGGCGCGGCGGCCGCCTCCTGCGCACGGCGCGGCGGGTGGCCCCCGTGCTCGCGTTGGGCTTCCTCGGCACGGTCGTCGGCACCCATTCGCTGGCCATCATGCCGCCGCGGCTGGCGCTCGCCATTCTCGGCGTGTTCGTGCTCGGCTACATCGGTCTCAACCTGAGCGGCGCGGCGTTCCGCGCCTCGCCGCGTGCCGAGCGGTGGTTGTCGCCGCCGGTCGGCCTGGCCGCCGGCTTCCTGGGCGGCGTGACCAACGTCCCCGGCACCCTGCTCGTCGTCTACTTCCGCGCGCTCGGGATGGACAAGCAGGAGTTCGTGCGCTCGGTCGCGCTCTGCTTCATGAGCTTCAAGGTCGTGCAGCTGGCGTCCGTCGCGTCCTACGGATTGCTGACGTGGCCGCTGTTCGGCGGTTCGATCGCCCTCACCATCGTCGGCCTCGGCGCCTTCTGGCTGGGACTGCGCGTCCAGGACGCGCTGCCCGAGCGCGTCTTCAATCGCGCGGTCCTGGCGTTCCTCACGCTGCTCGGCCTGTTGCTGCTGGCGCGGAGCCTCTGGCCGTCGTGAGCGAGCGCATCCTCCTCGTGCGCGAGGACATCACGCGGCTCGACGTGGAGGCGATCGTCAACGCCGCGAACTCGACGCTGCTGGGGGGAGGCGGCGTCGACGGCGCCATCCATCGCGCGGCGGGGCCGGGCCTGCGCGAGGAGTGCCGCGGGCTCGGCGGCTGTCCGACCGGCGAAGCGCGCGTGACCGGCGGTCATGCGCTGCCGGCGCGCTGGATCGTGCACACCGTCGGACCGATCTGGCGCGGCGGCGACGCGGGCGAGGACGCGCTGCTCGCGTCGTGCTATCGCAGCTCGCTGACGCTGGCGGCCGAGCGCGGCGCCGCCCGGGTGGCCTTCCCGGCGATCTCGTGCGGGGCGTACGGATTTCCGATCCCGCGCGCGTGCCGGATCGCGCTCGGCGAGGTCCGCGCCTTCCTCGCGCGGTCGGCGGTCCCGCGCGAGGTGTGGCTGGTCGCCTTGGACGCGACGGTGTACGAGGAGTACGGCGCGCTGCTCAGGCGCTGAGCGAATTGAAGATGCGCCGCACGAGCTCTTCGTGGTCTTCCACGTTGTGCGGAAAGAGGTCGAAGTCCTTCACGGCGCCGAGGTCGACGGTGCGCGACTCGCCGGGGCGGATCGTCTCGAAGGGCACTGCCTGAAAGCACGAGCGGCCCGCCTCGGGGCGCTCGGTGACGAGCACGAAGCAGAGGGTCGGCCAGTGGCGGCGCATCATCTGGAAGATCGAGCGGTCGCCGCGCTGGTTCTCCACGGAGATGAACTGCTCGGCGGAGGGCCGGTACTTCACCGCCACCAGGTAGGATCGCGCCTCGCCGTCGACGGTCTGGGAGACCCGAAAGGAAGGGGAGAACTCCTCGCGCCCGAAGCGGAGGAGCGATTGATCGGTCTTGTATGGAGCCACGTCGTACCGCGCCCGCCGGAAGATCGACTCCACCAGGGCTTCGGCGATCCGGCTCTTGGCCTCCAGGAGATCCATCAGGTCCGGCCTCCTTGAATGGCTAGGAAACCCGCGCCGAACCAGCGCTTGTTGGTCATAGTATCATTCGGCCTGCACTGCCCGAACAAATGAGGAGGGCCCATGAGCGTGACCGAGATCGGCGTGACGCGACGTCAGGTGCTGGCAGCAGGAACGGTCTTCGCCGGCTATACGTTAGCCGTCGAAACCGTGCTGGCGCAGGCCATCAAGACCGACACCAGTGGCCTCGCCGCCGGTGATTTCACGATCCCGGTAGGCGGCTTCAACGTCCCGATCTACGAGGCACGGCCGGCGAGTGGCCAGAATTATCCCATCGTGCTCGTGATCTCGGAGGTTTTCGGTCTGCACGAGTACATCAAGGACAGCGCCCGGCGGTTCGCGAAACAGGGCTACCACGCCGTCGCCCCCGAGCTCTTTGCGCGCGAGGGGGGTGTCGCGCACCTCAAGGACATCCAGGAGGTGCTGAAGATCGTGCTCTCGCAGCCGCGCGAGCGGACGCTGGGCGACCTCAAGGCCACGGTCGACTGGGCGAAGACGCGCCAGGGCGCTCGTACCGACCGGGTCGGCGTCACCGGCTGGTGCTGGGGCGGCTCGACGACGATCCAGGTGGCTGCGACGAATCCGGACATCGACGCCGCCGTCGCATGGTACGGACCGCCCGGACGGCCGTACCAGTCGGCGCAGGGGCCGATCACCGGCTTCGACGTGGCCAAGGACGTCAAGGCGCCGTTCCTGGGCCTCTTCGGCGGCAAGGATCAGAACCCGAAGCCGGAAGACGCGCAGCGCTTCGTGGAGATGCTGCGCCAGCACGGCAACAAGAACGTCGACATCGTCGTGTACCCGGAGTCGGGCCATGCCTTCCACGCCGACTACCGGCCGTCCTACAACAAGGCGGACGCCGAGGACGCCTGGAAGCGCTGTGTCGCCTGGTTCGATCGCTTCCTGAAAGTTTAGGGACATGGGGGGCCCCGAAATGGCCCCCCATACCCCCCCGACGTTCGGAGCGCCTCGGCGGAGCCGTGGCGCTCAAGTGGTTACTCTGACGCGCTCGCTGGATGAAGGGTCAGCGGTCCAGGCGGTCGACGAGGGCGCGGGCCCACGCCATCTTCTTCGGATCCATCACGAGCTTGTCGGCGAATTCCTGACCGAGGGGCCGCGTGGCGTCGATGCCGAGCTTGGCCGTCACGCCCTGCTCGTCGGCGCTGGGGTCGAGCATCGCGCCGAGGCTGCCGCCGATCGTGACGAGATCGCGATCGGCTTGCATGCGCGTCGCCACCGCCCACATGACGTCGGACTCGTCGAACACGTCGATGTCGTCGTCGACCACGATGACGAGCTTCAGGTAGTGGTCGACCCCGAGCACGATGGGGATCACGTGCTTGGCCTCGCCGGGCCGGCTCTGCTTGATGGCCACGTAGGCCGTGAACGACGACGTGCCCGAAAGCGGCACGTGCACGCCGGTCACGTTCGGGATCACGCGACCGAGGGCGTTGCGGATCTCGGCCTCGCGCACGAGACCCAGCGTCGTGATGTGATCGCCGGCGCGCCCGGATCCGATCGACTGGAACCACGGCTTCGACCGCATGGCGATGGCCTTGGCCTTGAAGACGTGCTCGGTGGAGCGCCGTGAGAAGTAGCCGGTGAACTCGCCGAACGGGCCCTCCGGCTCCCGCACGTTGGGCAGGATCTCGCCCTCGATGACGATCTCGGCCGCGGCCGGCACCTGGAGGTCGATCGTCGCGCACGGCGCGACCTCCAGCGGCTCGCCGAGGAGGCCGCCCACGACCTCGAACTTTCCGATCTCCGCCGGCGGATACGCGAGCGAGCCCATCGAGACGAGCGGGTGCAGGCCGAGCGCGACCGCGCACGGCAGCGCTCGTCCCCTCGCCTCCGCCCGACGCTGGTACTCGAACATGCGCCGGCGCGAGTGCAGGCTGACGCCCATGGTGTCGCGGCCCTTCACCTGAAACCGGTGGTAGCCTTCCGTTTCCACGCCGGTGTCCGGGTCCCGCGCCACGAGCATGCCGGCCGTCAGGTACCGGCCGGCGTCGCCCGGAAAGTAGGTGGGGATCGGCAGCGTGCGCAGATCGACGTCGGCGCCCGTGACGACGTGAGCGGCGAACGGCGGATCGGACACCACCGTTGGCTTGAGCGTCTCCTTGATGCGCCGCGCGTACTCCACGGCCAGACGGTCCTCCGGGACGCCGAGCGCGAACGCGAGCGCGCGGCGGCTGGCCACGACGTTGGCGACGATCGGGATGTCGTGGCCCTGCACGCGCTCGAACAGCAAGATCGGCCAGCGCCGCCGGCGCTCGTACTCGAGGACGACCGCCATCACGTCGTAGTCGATGCTCACGGGCTCGGTGACGCGGATGACCTCGCCCGGGAAGGCGCCCTCGTAGGCGGACACGAAATCGCGGACGGATTGGCCCACGATGCTCCTCTCCCTCAGTCGAGGGTCGCGAAGAAGCGCGCGGGCGCGCCCTCGGTGCCGGCGATCTTGTAGAACGGCGCCGCGAAGTCGACGCGCCGCTTCGGCAACGCGCCGAGGTTGGTGAGGCCCTCCATGATGACGACGCCGGCGCCGAGGATCACGCGGTGCATCGGAAAGTCCTCGCTGGTGAAGTCCGGCAGCCGCGCGCAGTACTCCTCGAAGAAGTCGAAGCCGATGTTCTTGGCGCCCTTGGCCACCAGCCACTCCGCCGTCTCCGGCGGGCAGTAGGGCGACTGGGTGAAGTATTCGGGCCAGCGGCCGTACATCTTGTCGGTCCAGTCGGTCCGCAGCAGCACGATGTCGCCCGGCTTCACGGCATCGCCGCCGCCGCGCTTGAGGTCGTCGATGGTGATCTCGTGGTTGGCGCCGACGTACGACATGTCGACCACCAGCGCCTCGCCCATCACCTGGTCGAGGGAGATCTCGGCCGTGGTGATGCCGTCCTTGAACACGTGCAGCGGCGAGTCGATGTGGGCGCCGGTGTGCAGGCTCTGCCGCACCGACGAGACCTGCCAGAATCCCGGTCCGCGGTTGTGCGGCGTGATCTCGAGCTTCATGTTCGTCGACGGCGGGCTCATGGTGGCGTCGTTCACGGTCACCGACAGGTCGACGTAGCGCTTCATCGGACCCCCGAGGACGGGCGGCGCTCGAGCGCGGCCGCCATGCGCGCGAGGCCATCGGCGAGCAGCGGGCGCGGACATCCGAAGTTCAGGCGTACGAAGCCCTCGCCGCCCGGGCCGAACAGCTTGCCGTCGTTCAGCGCGACCCTGGCGTGCTCGAGGAAGAACGCGTACGGATCGGCGAGGCCGGTCTCGCGGCAGTCGAGCCAGGCGAGGTAGGTCGCCTCGGGGATTGCCATTCGCACGCCGGGCAGCCGGCGTGTCACCTCGCGCGCCAGGAAATCGCGGTTGCCCTCGAGGTAGCGCAGCAAAGCCTGCAGCCACTGGTCGCCGTCCCGATAGGCGGCCACGGCGGCGGTATGTCCGAGCACGTTGATCTTCGGCACGAGGTCGGCCGCCGCCGCCGCGAGCCGTGCGCGTAGTGCCGGGCTCGGTACCACCGCCACCGCGCACTTGAGCCCGGGAAGATTGAACGTCTTGCTCGGCGCGATGAACGTGATGGTCCGCGCCTCGACGTCCGGGGACAGCGTCGCCATCGGCACGTGCTGGCGGCCGTCGAGGACGAGATCGGAATGGACCTCGTCGGCGATGATCCACACGTTGCGCCGCAGGCACGCGCTCGCCATCTCCTCCAGCTCTCTCCGCCCGAAGAGCCGCCCCACGGGGTTGTGCGGATTGCAGAGGATGAACGCGCGCGTCTCGGGTCGAATGGCTCCGGCGAAGGCCGTCGTGTCGATCACGTAGCGGCCATCGGGCTGGCGCGTCAGGAGCTGGGCCTGACGCGTCGTCCCGTGATTCTCGGCGGCACGAAGCAGGGGCGGATAGAGCGGCGTCTGCACCAGCACGCCCTCGCCGGACGTGGTGAGCGCGCGCACGGCCAGATTGACGCCGGAGTTCACGCCGGGCACCGGCACGATCGCTTCCGGCTCCACGCGCCAGCCGAAGCGCTTGGCCATCCGCTCGGCGACGATGTCGCGCAGCTCCGGCGTCTCCGTGAGGTAGCCGAAGTAGCCGTGTTCCACCCGCGCCCGCAGCGCGGCCACGACCGCCGGCGGGGACGGGAAGTCCATGTCGGCGACCCACAACGGCAGGACGTCGGGTGGGTACTTGCGCCACTTGTTGCTGTCGGAGTCGCGCCGTGCGGGCAGCCGGTCGAAGTCGAAGGGCGTCATGGCGCCCTAGGCTAGCATTGCCCACGGTCCCCGTGCTATGAGTCTGCCCGTCATGCCGGGACTCGACGTCGCGCGTACGGCGGTGGTGGCCATCGACATGCACCGCGGGCATCTCGACCCGGCGGTGGCCACGCTGCCGCTGCCCGCCGAGCGCTGCGGGCCGGTGATCAAGCGCGCGGCGTCGCTCTTCGCCGACCTGCGCGCGCGCGGCGTACCCGTCGTTCACGTCGTCACCGAGTATCGCGACCCCGCGGAGATCGCCGCCAATCCCTTCTGGAGGGCCGCGCACGACGATCCGGCCAAGGCCCGGCGCGGGATCCTCCGCCACAATCTCGCCGGCGGCCCGGGGACGGAGATCATTCCGGAGCTCCACGACCCGCGCGACCTGGTGGTGCGGAGCAAGAAGCGCTACAGCGTCTTCCAGCCGACGGATCTCGAGTTCGTGCTGCGGCGGCGCCTGGGCGTCGACACGGTGATCCTGGCCGGGATCAACACCACCACGTGCGTGCTCTGCGCCGGTTTCGAGGCCACCAACCGCGATTTCCGCGTGATCGTCGCCGCCGACGCCGTGGACTCGATGGACGGCGAGGACATGCACCGCTTCGCGCTGCGCCTCATCGAGGCGGCCATCGGCTGGCCGCTCTCCAACGCCGAGATTCTCCGCGCGCTCGCGCCTCGAGGAGACTGACATGCGACCGAAACCGCTCGCCCTGGCCGTGCTCGCCGTCGTGCTCGCCGCTGCCCTGGCCGCCGCGCCCTCCCTGGCGCAGAAGGGGCCGATCAAGATCGGCATGCTGGTGCCGCAGAGCGGGCCGCTGGCCGCCAACGGCAGGGACATGATCAACGGCTTCGAGCTGTTCTTCGAGGAGAACAAGTACCGGCTGGCGGGGCGCGAGATCAAGTTCATCGTCGAGGACGACGAGGGCAAGCCGGCGACCGGTCTCACCAAGATCCGCGGGCTCGTGGAGGGCCAAGGCGTCCACCTGATCACCGGCCCGCTCAGCGCCGGCGTCGGCTACGCGGTGGCGCCGTACATCGACAGCAAGAAGATCCCGTCGATCTTCCCGATCGTCGCCGGCGACGATCTGACCCAGCGCAAGCGCAGCCCCTACATCGTCCGGGTGGGGTGGGCGGGCTCCCAGCCGTCGCACCCGTTCGGCAAGTGGGTCTACGACAACTTGAAGTACAAGCGGATCGCCGTCATCGCCTACGACTTCGCCTTCGGCTGGGAGGTGGTGGCGGGCTTCCAGCGGACGTTCGAGGAGTCGGGCGGGCAGATCGTGCAGAAGCTCTGGCCGCCGCTCGGCACCGCGGACTTCGCGCCGTACATCTCGCAGCTCAAGCGCGACGTCGATGCCGTCTACGCGCAGTTCTCGGGCGCCGACGCTTTGCGCTTCGGCAAGCAGTTCCAGGAGGCGGGCCTGCGCGAGCGGCTTCCGCTCATCGGCGGCGGCACCTTCGTCGACGAGCACGTGCTGCGCGTGCAGGGCGACGAGGTGCTCGGCGTGATCACCGCGCTCCACTACTCGGCCGCGCTGCCGACGCCCGCCAACAAGAAGTTCGCGGCCGCCTACGAGGCGAAGTACAAGCAGATCCCGTCCTACTACTCCGAGGGCACGTACGTCGCCGGCGTGGCGCTGAAGGCCGCGCTCGAGGCCACCGGCGGCGACATCGAGAGCGTCGACAAGTTCCTGGGTGCACTCCGGCGCGTGGACCTGACCGACGCCCCGCGCGGTCCCATGCGCTTCGATGACTACGGCAACCCGATCATGAACATCTACGTCCGCAAGGTGGAGAAGGTGAACGGCCGGCTCCAGAACACGGTGATCCACACCTTTCCGAACGTCTCGCAGTTCTGGACCTACAAGGCCGAGGACTTCTTGAAGAACCCGGTCTACTCCCGCGACTATCCGCCCTGCAAGGCATGCTAGTCGGCGTCGTCGGGCTCGGCCTGCTCGGCCATGCGGTGGCCGCGCGCCTGCGCGCGGCCGGGCACGAGGTCATCGGCCACGACATCCTCCCCGCGCGCGTCAAGGCGCTCCTCGCGCTCGGCGGGCGCGACGGCCACTCGGTCTCCGGCGTCGTCGAGGCGGCGGATCTGGTGTGCGTCGTGCTCCCGTCCCTGGCCGCGGTGGACGAGGTCGTGCTCGGCCCGGCCGGCATCGTGGCGGCGGCGCGGCGTGGCCGGACGGTGGCGCAGATGAGCACGATCTCGCTTGCGCTGACCGAGCGGCTGGCCCGCGAGTGCCAGGCGCGCGGGCTCGGCTTCCTCGACTGTCCGGTGAGCGGGACGAGCGGCATGGTCGAGCGCGGCGACGGCATCATCTTCGTGGGAGGCGAGCGTGCGCTCCACGACCGCTGGCGACCGGTGCTCGAGGGCATCCTGCCCCGTGCCGTCTTCATCGGCTCCGCCGGACAGGCCATGGCGCTCAAGCTCGTTGCCAATCTCCTGGTGGCGCTCAACAGCGCCGCCGCGGCGGAGGCGCTGTCGATGGCGGAGCGCGCCGGCCTCGACGTGGGCGTCGCCCTCGAGGTGCTGACGGCCAGCGCCGCCTCGTCGCGGATGCTCGAGGTGCGCGGTCCGATGATCGCCAGGCGGGAGTTTCCGCCGCAGATGAAGCTCGACCTTTTCATGAAGGACCTTCATCTGATCCAGGACGCCGCCGCCGCCGTCGGCGCGCCGCTGCCGCTCACGGATGTTGCGGAAGCGCTGTACCGCGGCGCCCAGGCCGCCGGCCACGGCGCCGAGGACCTGGCGGTGGTGGTCACGCAGCTGACCTGAATCCCTCCGGCGGGCCCGCGCATCGGAACGGCGGAGGGAATAGATGCGTACCGTTATCGTCGCGTTGATCGTCGCGCTGACGCTGGCACTCGGCGTGCTCGAGGTCGTGGCATCGCGGGCGTCGCACGCCGAGCATCCCGAGTGGTACGGCCACCCCGACGCGTTCTCGATCTGGCACGCGCGCTAGTCGCGCGGCCAGACGCGCGCTCAGCGAAACCGCGGCATCACCTCGCGCGCGAACAGCTCCATCGAGCGGCGGATCTTGTCCTGAGGTAGTCCGCCGAAGTTCATCCAGCAGAGCACCTGCCCGACACCGAGGTCGCGCATGTAGGCGATGTGGCGCGCCACCGTCTCCGGCGAGCCGAAGGCCAGCGTCTCCCGCACGAGATCCTCCCACGTGACGCGGCCGAGCTTGTCGGCCATGGCGCGGAAACCCGGCTGCAGGCTCGGATGCGCGTCCTCGATCCGCTCCGGCACCACGAAACGTCGGAAGGACTCCTGATACCAGAGCTCCGCCTCCTTGGCTTCGGCGAGCGCCTGCGCGTCGCTGTCGGCGACGTAGATCTGGCGCGACACGCCCCAGCGGCCGAGCAGGGCGGCGATCTCCGCGGCGCTGCGGCCGGTCTTCTGCAGCGTGGCGACGTACGTGTCGCGATTGCCGACCAGCTGATCCACGGGGCCGGTGAGGACGGAGTTGAGCATCGGCCAGCCGCGGAGGGCGGTGTTCTCGATGCCGTCCTTGCTCACGCACACCTGGTAGATCGGCGGGTGCGGCTGCTGCAGCGGCTTCGGGATCACGCGGACGTCGTCGACGTCGAAGAAGCGGCCATGGAAGCTGAAGCGCTCCTGCGTCCACGCGAGCCGTAGAATCTCGATCGTTTCGTCGAAACGATCGCGACTCTCGACCTGGGGTACACGGTACCCGGCGAACTCGGCCGGGCGGTTTCCCCGTCCGACCCCGACGTCGAGACGGCCGTTCGAGATGATGTCGACCAGCGCCATCTGTTCGGCGAGCCGTAGCGGGTGATGGAAGGGGAGGATGGCGGCGGCGAGGCCGATCCGCACGCGCCGGGTGCGCGAGGCGGCGGCCGCGGCGAGCGACGAGGGGTCCACCGAGAGCCCGTAGTCGATGAAGTGGTGCTCGGTGAACCACACCTCGTCGAAGCCCAGCTCCTCCGTCCACTCGACCTGCTCGAGCTCGCGATGGATGATGTCGGCGTGGCGGTGGCCGGGCGCGGCCTGGAAGAAGAAGAACGTCCCGAACCTCATCTCAGACCCCAAGATACCGCGACTTCACGTCTTCATTGGCCATGAGGGCGGCCGGCGTGCCGCTGTGCACGATCTGACCGCGCGAGAGCACGTGCACGGTGTCGGCCACCGACAGCGCCAGCGGCAGGTTCTGCTCCACGAGCAGGATCGAGAGCCCTTCGCGCTTCAGCTCGGCGATGACGCGACCCACCTCGCGCACGATCAGCGGCGCCAGGCCCTCGGTGGGCTCGTCCATCAACAATAGATCCGGGTTCGTCATCAGCGCGCGCCCGATGGCCAGCATCTGCTGCTCGCCGCCGGAGAGCTTGTTGGCGCGGTTCGGCCCGCGCTCGCGGAGCCGGGGGAACAGGTCCAGGACGCGCACGAGCGTCCAGCTGCCGCCGTCGCGCCGGGCGACTTCGAGGTTCTCGGTGACCGACAGCGACGGGAACACGCGGCGGCCCTGGGGCACGAGGGCCATGCCGCGCTCCACCGCGCGGTACGACGGCCATCGCGTGATGTCGTCGCCCTTGAACCGGACGGTGCCGCGCCGCGCCGGCGTGAAGCCGATCGTCGTTCGCACGAGGGTCGTCTTGCCGGCGCCGTTGCGGCCGAGGATGGCCACCACCTGGCCGGCGCCGACGTCGAGCGAGACGCCCTGCAGGATGTGACTCTCGCCGTAGTAGGTGTGGACGTCGCTCAGCTCAAGCACCCAGGTAGATCTCCCGCACGGTCGGATCGGCACGGACGGCCTCGCGGGTGCCGTCGGCGATCACGCGCCCGTAGTGGAGCACCGTCACGTGACGGGCGATCTCGAGGGCGATGTCCATGTCGTGCTCGATGATGAGCACGGTGATTTCCGGATCGAGACGGCCGAGCAGTCGGGCCATGGCCGCCGACTCGGCCGGCGAGAGGCCCGCCGTCGGCTCGTCGAGGAGCAGCACGCGCGGCCGGCCGGCCAGGGCCAGGCCGATCTCGAGCTGGCGCTGCTCGCCGTGCGAGAGGTTGCGCACGATGGCGCCGACACGGTCCGCCAGACCGACGGCGGCCAGGGTGTCCTCGGCGCGGGCGCGCAGCGTCGCGTCGCGGGTGAGCGGGCGGTGCATCGCGAACTTGGCGGGCGTGAGCGCCTGCACGGCCAGCAGGCAGTTGTCGAGCACGCTGAGGCTCGGAAAGAGGTTGGAGATCTGGAACGTGCGGGTGAGGCCGAGCGCCGCGCGGCGGTGCGACGGCATGCGCGTCACGTCGCGGCCGAACAGCTCGATGCGCCCGGCGCTCACCGGCAAGGCGCCGGCGACGAGGTTGAACAGCGTCGTCTTGCCGGCGCCGTTCGGTCCGATGAGCGCGCGCCGCTCGCCCGGGCGCACGGCGAGCTCCACGCCGTCCACGGCGCGAAGCCCGCCGAACGCCTTGGACACGCGCGCCAGGCGCAGCGCGAGCGGCTCGCTCAGGGGCGACTCACTGACAGTGCTTGCAGGGCGGATAGTCGCGGCT
>DATBJF010000095.1:0-34922 GCA_036556545.1 Candidatus Methylomirabilota bacterium | reverse complement strand
TCAACGAAATCGAAATGGTGGCCCCAACGGGATTCGAACCCGTGTTTCAGCCTTGAGAGGGCCGTGTCCTAGGCCTCTAGACGATGGGGCCGGCCTGTCGAGGAAGTGGCTGGGGGAGGAGGGCTCGAACCCCCATTACCGGGGCCAGAACCCGGCGTCCTACCATTAGACGATCCCCCAGCAACCACCGTTGCGACGCACGATTAGACCACACGGGGTCAGAGCGGTCAACGCGCGGCGGAAGCGGAGGGCTCAGGACGGCGTAACAGCGCTCATCACGCGGTACACGGCGTCCTCGAACGTCCGCGGCTTGAACGGCTTCTCGACGACGGGGATGTCCGTGCCGTCGAGAAAGGCCCAGGCGCCCTCGGTGGCGGTGTCGCCGGTGATGAAGATGAAGCGGCGGCCGTGGTCGGGGTCGAGGGCCAGGGCGTTGCGATAGAGCTCCTCGCCGTCGCCGTCGGGCATGCGCATGTCCGACACGATGAGATCGTATTGCTGGCCGTGAAGCCGGTTGAGGGCGGCGCGGCCGCCCGCCGCCACCTCCACGCGCCAGCCACTCTCCCCCAGCAGCGTGACGATCAGATCGAGCACCGCCGGCTCGTCCTCCACCACCAGCGCCAGCTTGCCGACGCCGTCGATCACGGGAGGTGGCGCATCGGCCGGCCCGGGATCGGGCGGGACGATCACCGGCAGCTCGAGGGTGAAGACCGTGCGCCCGGGCCCGCTTTCCACGCTGAGGCGTCCGCCGTGCTCCTGCACGATGCCGTACGAGACCGAGAGTCCGAGGCCGGTGCCCACGCCGACCGTCTTGGTCGTGTAGAACGGCTCGAAGATGCGCGGCAGCGACTCCGGCGGGATGCCGGGCCCGTCGTCGATCACCTGGGCGACGATGGTGCCGCTCTCGCGGCGCAGCCGCGCGCTCAGGATGATCTCGCCCTGCGGCCGCGCCTCGAGGATGGCCTGCTCGGCGTTGAGCAGCAAGTTCAGAAACACCTGCTCGAGCTGCTGGGCATCGCCGAGGGTCAGCGGCACGTCGTCGGCGAACTCCTTGCGCACGGTGATCCGGGACAGCGTGAGCTGGTTGATGCGCAGGGCGAGCGTCTGCTCCATCACGTGCGGCACGTTGACGGCGGCACGCTCGGGCGGGCGCTGGCGCGCGAAGTAGAGCAGGTTGCGGACGATCTTCCCCATGCGCTCGCCCTGCGTCACCATCAGCTCGACCGGGCGCCGGAGCGCCGGCGGCACGTCGCGGCCGAGCAAGAGCTGGCCGTAGCCGATGATCACGCTGAGCGGGTTGTTCAGCTCGTGGGCGACGCCCGACACGAGCTGGCCGACGGCGGACATCTTGGCGGCCTGCACGAGCTGGGCCTGGGTGTCGCGCAGGCGGACCAGGCTGTCCTGCGCGCTTTCGTAGAGCCGCGCGTTCTCGAGCGCGAGGGCCGCCTGGTCGGCGAAGAGCTGCAGCGCCTGCAGCTCGTCCGTCGTGAACTCCCGGCCGGTCACGTCGTTCAGCGACAGCGCGCCGACGATGCGGTCGTGGCCGACGAGCGGCACGGAGACCACGGCGAAGCCGCGGAAGCGCTCGAGGTGAGCGCGGAGCGCGGGGCTCATGGTCACCCGCGGCTCGCGCATGATGTCCGGCGTCGCGATGATCTTTCGCTCGGCCACCGCGCGGCCGGCCACCGCCTCGCCCGGCTCGAGCACGAGACCGCGCGTCACCTCCGACTGCGGGCCGTGCGACAGGATCGCGACGAGGCGGCCCGTGTCCTCCTCGTATCGATAGAGCGTGGCGCCGCGGGTGCGGAGCAGCTCCACCACCCCGTGGGTGACGAGCTCGCCGATGCGCCCTTCCTCGAGCGTGCCCGTCAGCTCGCGCGCGAGGCGGGCGAGGCTCTCGGCCACGTCGCGCCGGCGCTGCGCCTCCTGGTAGAGCCGCGCGTTCTGCACGGCCACCGCCGCCTGCGCCACGAACATCTCCACCATGTCGCGCATGTCGTCGGTGAACGCGATGGGCTCCGGGTGAGTGAGCGAGAGGATCGCGAGCAGCTGGTTGCCGGCGACGACCGGGTAGGCCACGTAGGAGCGCAGATTCCAGCGAGCCCACCACTCGGGATGGAGGATGCGCGGATCGGTGGTGACGTCGTCCACGACGAGGGTCTGCCGGTGACGCGCCACCCAGCCGATGCCGCCGCTGTCGTACGAGACGTGCCGCGACGGAAACGTGGCCGCGATCTCCGACACCGAGCCGCCTCGGAATGAGAGCATCCGCGCCTGCTCGTCGGCCAGCCAGAAGGAGACGAAGCGCACGCCGGTGATCTGGGCGGCGGACTCCGAGATGGTGCGGAGCAGGTCGTCGAGCTCGAGGGCGCCGGACAGGCGCTGGTTCACGCCGGCCAGCGTGCGAATCCGCGCGGCCTGGACGCGCTCGGCCTGGTAGAGCCCGGCGTTCCGGATGGCGATGCCCGCCTGCGCGGCGAGCAGGCGCAGGGCCTCCTGCTCCTCGGCGTCGGGCAGGCCCTCGGGCAGGACGTAGTCGAGCACGCCGACGAAGGTGTCGCCGACGTTGATCGGCACGCCGTAGTAGGTCGCGGCCGGCCGGCGCTCCCACCATTCCGCGAGCGCGCGGGGATGCAGCCGCGGCTGCGGGATCAGCACCGGCGCCCGCGCCTCCACGACGAGGCTCGGCAGGCCGTCGGTGGCGGCGCGCTCCGTCGGCAGGCCGTTCCACTCGCCATCGGAGAGCCCGCGCGCGCGCAGCATCTGGGTGCCGGGGTCGAAGACGTGAACGGCCGCCATCGCGCCCGGTGTCATGGCCGCCGCCGCACGTGCGATGCGCTGCATGACGTCGCTGGAATCGAGCGACGCGGTGATGGAGTGGCTGACGGCCACCAGGTCGCGCAGCCGGCCGGCCCGCCGTACCGCGTCCGCGTACGTCCGCGCGTGCTGCATGGCCACCGCCGCCCGGGCGGCGAACGAGGTCGCCAGCGCGCGGTTCTCCTCCGTCGACAGCGCGCCGTGGCGCGACCGGATCGTCAGCACGCCGAGCAGGTGGTCGCCGGACAGGACCGGCACCGCCAGCATGCGAACGATGCCGGTCTCGCGCGCCCAGTCGGCGGCCAGCGAGCGGGGATCGTTGGCAATGTCGTCGACGTAGATCTGCGTCTTGGTCTCGGCCGTGCGACCGACGTTGCCCTGACCGAAGGCCACCGTCCGCGGCATCCGCACCTCGGGCGAGCCGGGCTCGACGATCGAGGCCGACAGGTGCAGCACGCGCTGCTGCGGCTCGGCCGTCCACACCTGCACGACCGGGGCATCGAGCAGGCGCGCGGTGGCCTGGGCGATGCGCCGGAGCACGTCGTCCACGACCAGCGACTCGGCGACGAGCTGCTCGAGCTCGGCGAGCTCGCGCAGGCGCTCGGCGCGGCGCGTGGCGTCGGCGTACAGGCGCGCGTTGTCGATGGCGAGGGCGGCGTGCTCGGCGAGCAGCCGCAGGGCGGCCACGTCCTCCATGTCGAAGACGCGCTCCGTCCAGTAGTGCACCACGAGCGCGCCGTGCACGCGCCCGTTGGAGCGGAGCGGTGCCGCCGCCACCGCCTTGAACCCTTCCCGCTCGATCTGCGCGCGGCGGTCGGCGCCGAGCCACGTGGCGGGGTCGGTGAGAATATTGCCCGTCGTCACGACGGTTCCCTCGAGGATGGAGCGGCTGATCGGGCCGCCGCCCACGGGGATGCTGCCCTCGGCGGCGTACTCGCCCGAGAGCCGTCCCGCCGCCCGCATGACGGTGAACGCGGGCGCCCGGCCGTCCCACGACACGACGAGCGCCGCCTCGCCGCGCATGACGTCGACGGCGCGCGCGACGATGCTCTCGAGCGCCTCGTCGAGCTGCAGTGACGCCGTGAGCGACTGGCCCACCGCCTCGAGCGCGCGCACGAACGTGCTGCGCTGCCGGCGATCGCTGACGTCCACGTGGGTGACGACGACGCCCCCGACCGTGCGGCCGTCGAGCTGCCACGGCGTGTAGCGGGCCTCGACCCATCCGGCGCGGTCGCCGACGTCAAAACGGACGTCACCCGTCGAGCAGCGGACACCTTGCAGCGCCATGGCGAGATGCGCAGCGACGTCGACGTGAGGCAGAAATCCGAGCAGGGCGCCGGCCGGCCGGCCAATGGCATCTCGGCGGGGGACGCCGGTGAGCCGCTCCATGGCCCCGTTCCAGGCCACAACGACGAGCGCGGCGTCGGTTACAACGACGCCATCGTCCAGAGCGTCGATGAGGCTTCCGGCTAGCGAATCCACAAGCCACGAGCAGTATAGCGCGCGGCTCGCGCGGGCCATGCGTCCCGCGGCGCCGGGCGTGCTGGCATTTGTCTTGCTGGCAAACCCTGAGGTCGACCTTGGCACTACAGGGCTCGCGCATCCTGGTCGTCGAAGATGCCCCCGATATTCGGGAAGTGTTCACCCTGCTTCTGCGCGCGGAGGGGGCCGTCGTGGAAGCGGCGGCCAACGGCCGCGACGCGCTGGAGCTCGGGGCCAGCGGCGATTTCGACGTCGTGCTGAGCGACCTCGGCCTGCCGGATATTCCCGGTGACGTGCTGATCCGGCAGTTGCTTGCGCAGTCGCGCGGGCGGACGCGAGTCCTGGTCGTGACCGGCTACGGGGAGCCCTACCTGACTCGCGCCAAGCAGGCGGGAGCCCAGGTCGTCTTTACAAAGCCGGTTGAATGGTCGCGCATCCTCGAGGCGCTGCAGCGGCCGGACCTCGCCGCCTCCGCCTGACCGCCGCTCGTCAGCCTGCCCGGGTCGATGCCATAATGTGCGGGCAATGCGCCTCGACCCCTCCACGCTCGTCCTCGCGGGGCTGGCGCTCATCCTGATGATCGTCGCGTACTTCAAGGATCCGTCGCTGCCGCTCATCGGCACGCGCAACGGGCTCTCGATGCTCGCCTTCATCGTGCCCCGTCTGCTGCCGGCGCTGATCCTCGCCGGTCTCTTCCAGGTTCTCGTTCCGCAGGAGATCGTGTCCCGACACTTCGGCCGCGAGGCGGGACTCAAGGGCCTGCTCATCGCCACCGGCGCCGGCGTGATGACGCCCGGTGGGCCGATGGTGAGCGTGCCGTTCATGGTGGCGCTGGCCAACTCCGGCGCGGCGCTGCCCGTGCTCGTCGCGTACATGACGTCGTGGTCGCTGTTCGGAGTGCAGCGCATCATCGCGTGGGAAGCGCCGCTCATGGGCTGGCACTTCGTGTGGGTCCGCGTGATCCCCAGCCTCGCCTTCCCCGTGGTCGCCGGCTGGCTCGTCGCGACGTTCTACCGGGATTAGGCCGCGATGGCCTTCACCGACCTGCGCGAGTTCGTCGCGCACCTCGAGCGTCGCGGGCGCCTGCGCCGGGTCGCCGTGCCCGTCTCGCGCGATCTCGAGATCACCGAGATCGTGGATCGCGTCTCCAAGACGCGCGGCGCCGGCAACGTTGCGCTCCTCTTCGAGCGCGTCGAGGGCTTCGACATGCCGCTGCTCGTCAACGCGTTCGGCAGCGAGGACCGGATGGCCGACGCGCTCGGCGTGGAGCGTCTCGACGCGCTCGGCGAGCGCATCGCCAGGCTGCTCGACCTGAAGCTGCCCGGCTCGTTCCTCGACAAGTTCAAGAAGCTCGGCACGCTGCTGGACGTCGCCAAGGCCGCCCCGCGTCGCGTCGGTCACGCGCCGTGCCAGGAGCTCGTGGAGACGACGAGCCCGTCACTGGCCGCGCTGCCGGCGCTCCTCTGCTGGCCCGGCGACGGCGGCCGCTACATCACGCTGCCGTCCGTCTTCACGCGCGATCCGGCCACCGGCGCGCGCAACGTCGGCATGTACCGGCTGCAGATCTTCGACGACCGGACGCTCGGCATGCACTGGCAGCTCCACAAGGGCGGAGCCGAGCACCACCACCGAGCAACCGGCCGCATGCCGGTGGCCATCGCGCTCGGCGGCGACCCCGCGATGATGTACGCGGCGTGCGCTCCGCTGCCGCCCGGCATCGACGAAGTCGTCTTCGCGGGCTGGCTGCGGGGCGGCGGCGTCGAGATGGTGCCGTGCCGCACGATCGACCTGGAGGTTCCCGCCCACGCCGAGATCGTGCTGGAGGGCTACGTGGATCCGGCCGAGCACCGGCGCGAGGGGCCGTTCGGCGACCACACCGGCTACTACTCCCTCGCCCGCGACTATCCCGTGTTCCACCTGACCGCGGTGACGCGCCGGGCACGGCCGATCTATCCGACCACCATCGTGGGACGGCCCCCGCAGGAGGATTACTGGCTGGGCAAGGCCACCGAGCGCATCTTCCTGCCCGTGATGAAGCTGATGCTGCCGGAGATCGTCGACATCAACATGCCGGCCGAGGGCGTCTTCCACAACCTCGTGATCGTCTCGATCCGCAAGCGGTATCCCGGGCAGGCGCGCAAGGTGATGATGGCGCTGTGGGGGATGGGCCTGATGATGCTCGCCAAGACCATCGTCGTGGTCAGCGAGCACGTGAACGTCCACGACCTGTCGGAAGTCGCCTGGCGCGTCACCGGCAACATCGACCCCAAGCGCGATCTGATGATCATCGAAGGGCCGATGGACGATCTCGATCACTCGGCGGTGCGCCACCGCTACGGCGGCAAGCTCGGCATCGACGCCACCGAGAAGGGGCCGATGGACGACCTGGGCCAGCCGTGGCCCGAGGAGATCCGCATGAGCGATGACGTCCGGGCGCGAGTCACGCAGCGGTGGAAGGACTACGGCCTCTGAGCAAGGCGCGCCACCTGCTCGAGGCGATCAAGTTCGAGCACACCGTCTTCGCCCTGCCCTTCGCCTACATCGCCATGGTGCTCGCCGCCGGCGGCTGGCCGGGCTGGCGCACCGTGCTGTGGGTGACCGCGGCCATGGTCGGTGCGCGCACCTGCGCGATGGCCACCAACCGCCTGATCGACCGCTGGATCGACGCCGCCAACCCGCGCACGGCCGGCCGCCACCTGCCGCGGGGGCTGCTCGCCGCCGCCGACGTGAAGGCGCTGGCCATCGGCGGCGCCGCCCTGATGTTCCTCGCCGCCTGGATGCTCAATCCGCTCTGCTTCATGCTGGCGCCGGCGGCGCTCGCCTTCCTCGTCGGCTACTCCTACACCAAGCGCTTCACGTGGGCGTCGCACTGGATACTCGGCTTCACCGACGGCATCGCGGCCGCCGGCGGCTGGGCGGCCGTGGCCGGGCGCATCGACGCGCCCGCCTTCGTCCTGTGGTTCGCGCTCACGGTGTGGATCGCCGGCTTCGATCTGATCTACGCCTGCCAGGACGTCGAGTTCGACCGCGCGCACGGCCTCTACTCCTTCCCCGCCCGCTTCGGCATCGCGGCCGCCTTGCGCGCCGCCCAGGTATGCCACGCGCTCACGGCGCTGGCGTTCGCCGCCGTCGGCGTGATGCTCGGCCTCGGCACGCTCTACTGGCTCGGCTGGCTCGCGGTGGTCGGACTCCTGATCTACGAGCATTCGCTCGTGAGCCCCACCGATCTGTCGCGGCTCGACGTCGCGTTCTTCAACGTCAACGGCTACATCGCGGTGATCGTCCTCGCCGGCGTGGTGGGTGGCCTGTGGCGGTGACCCCGCGGCCGGCGGAGGGCAAGAGCGAATCGGTGCGCAGCATGTTCTCCCGCATCGCGCACCGCTACGACCTCATGAACGCGCTGATGACGGGGGGGCGCCATCACGCCTGGCGGCGCATAGCGGCCGCCACGCTGCGCGACGCCCCGCCCGGAGCCGTCCTCGATCTGGCCACCGGCACCGGCGACCTCGCGCTGGCCATCCGCCGCGTGCGGCCGGCGGCCACGGTCGTTGGCGCCGACTTCTCGGAGGCCATGCTGCGCCAGGCGGCGCCGAAGCTCGCGCGGCACGGCGCCCGTGTGCCGCTCGTGGCGGCGGATGCGCTCGTGCTGCCGTTCCCCGACCGCACGTTCGCCGCGGTGACGTCCGCCTTCTTGCTGCGCAACCTCGCCGACCTCGGGAGCGGCATCGCGGAGATGCGTCGCGTGACGAAGGCCGGCGGCCTCGTCGTCACGCTGGAGATCACGCGGCCGCGCATCCCCGGCTGGGACGGCGTGTTCGGCTTCTACTTCCATCGCGTCGTGCCCGCCATCGGCGCCCTCGTGGCCGGCGACCGGGCCGCCTACTCGTATCTCCCCGACTCGGTGGAGCGCTTCGTGAGTCCCCAGGGCCTCGCGGAGCTGATGCGGCGCCGCGGCCTCGTCGACGTCCACTACCGCCGTCTCGGCATCGGCACCATCGCCCTCCACGTCGGCGTCGCCTGAGCTCAGCGGACGACGGCGCGGCGACGCAGGACGCTCGGCAGGAGCAGGACGACGCCGACCACGACCCAGACGGCCTGCCGCGCTCGCCGCACGAAGCTGAAGGCGAGCCCGGCGCCGGCGCCGAACCCGAGCGTGCCGAAGGCGGCGGCGTTGGCGCCCTCGAAGACGCCGAGGCTGGCCGGGACGACGAACGAGGCGAAGCGGACACCGGAGCCGAGCGCCTCGATGGCGGTGGCCGTCAGCAAGGAGCCGTCGACGTCGAGCGCGAGGAGCATGATGTACGCCTCCACGGCGCCAAGGAGCCACCCCGCGAGGTGGAACGCCACCGAGAGCCCGAAGCGCCGCCACTCCTTCCGGTAGTAGCCGCGCAGCGCATCGTCGAGCTTCTGGGCGCTGCCGACGTCGTCGATGACGCCGAACATCTTCAGCACCCGGCCGCCGCGCGCAACGAGCCCGCTCACCTGCGCGGCGAAGAAGCCGGCCACCGCGGCCACCTCCACCGCGAGCAGCCAGAGCATTCCACGCAGGAGCTCGGAGCTCGCGTCGAGCACCGTCCACGCCACCACGATCCCGAGGCAGAGGAAGAGCGCCTGGGCGATGGTGATCGTCGTCTTGGCGATGACCACCGAGGGGACGCTCTCCTCGTAGGAGACGTGCTCGCGGACCAGCCAGGCCTTGGCCGCTTCCCCGCCGACCTGGCCGACGGCGCTCACGATGTTGATCGCCTCTCCCACCACCCGCGCGCGGTAGAGCCGCCAGAACGGGGCTCGATCGCGCGCGAACGCGAAGCGCCAGCCGCAGGTGTCCACGACCATGATGGCGGCGTACGGCAGGCAGATCACGACGAACTGCCACCACGCGAGGCGGCCCAGCGTCTCGGCGATCGGCTCGGTGCCGATCCGATAGATGAGGACCGCGACCAGGACGACGCCGCCGACCAGCAGAACGGTCTTGAGAATGCGCATCAGGGCAGTCGCTCTCCTCAGAATGCCAGGGTCGCGCCAGCGTGGGAACATGAAGGCGTGGCCAGGTCCCTGCCCCGGATCGTACGGGGGCGCAAGCCCCGCTATCTCCTCTCGGGCGCCGCCATCTCGCTCCTCGGCTACGGGCTGCTCGCCGTGCTGGCCGCTCAGCAAGTGCTCGCCGGCCTCGACTACGGCGTCCGGACGTGGGTCGCCCTTGTGCGCCACGAGTTCCTCAATCTGCCCATGCGCGTACTCACCGGGCTCGGCGACAGCATCGGCCTGATCCCGATGATCGCCCTCGGCGTGGCTCTCCTGTGGCGCGTGAGCCGGCGCTGGGCGATCGCGCTGCCGTTCCTGATGCTGGGCGCGGGCGTGCTGCAGTACGTGACCAAGTGGGCGGCCGATCGCCCGCGGCCTGACGACGCGCCGTGGGGCTTTCCGAGCGGGCACGTGCTCAGCCTCGCGGTGTTCTTCGGTCTCGGCGTGTGGCTCGTGGCCACCGCCTCGCGGCGCCGGCGACGGTGGCGCATCGCGGCGGCCGTGGTGTCGGCGGGGACGGTGATGGCCGTCGGATTCAGCCGGCTCTACCTCGACCGGCACTGGGTGTCCGACCTCGCCGGCGGGCTCATGGCGGGAATGGCATACCTCCTGCTGGCAATCTGGGTGGTGGAGGTCGTGATCGTCGACCGACGGGGTCCGACGGCGCCGCCTCCCAACACGAGCGGATGACCGATCGTTCCGTCGAGATCGTGGTCACGCCCGGGTCCGGCGAAGGCCGTGCCCTCGGGCTCGCACGCCGTCTGCGCCGGGTGCTCCGCCGCCGCGGCCGCCGCGCCGCGATCCGCGCCTTCGACGACCTTGGCGGCCTGATGCGCTGGGCGGAGACCGGCGCGTGCGACGTCTCGCACATCATCTGCGTCGGCGGGGACGCGACGCTGAGCGCGGCGGCCCGCGCGGCCATGCGTTGCGACGCTCCGCTCGTTCCCGTCCCCTCCGGGTTCGGCAACGTCTTCGCCACGGTCTTCCGCCATCCGCGACGGGCCCGGCACGTCGCCAACCTGCTCGAGCGCGGCGAGGCGCGGCGCGTGGACGTCGGCGTGGTCGCGACGCCGTCCGCCGAGGACATCTTCCTCTCGCATCAGAGCTACGGCTTGCTCGAGCAGATCCAGACGCTGGCCGAGCGCGGACGGCGTCAGCCGCGCGGGCGACTGCTGCGCTACCTCTGGTACTGGGCCGTCGCCTATCAGTTTCTCTTCCGCTCGCGCCTCGCCTCCTTCAGCGTCGAGGTGGACGGCCGCCTGGTCGCCACCGACGCCGTGCTCGTCACCGTCGCCAACGTCGAAACCTATCACGGCTTCCTGTCCCTGACGCCGACGGCGTCACCCATCGATGGGCTGTTCGACGTCGCGGTGATCCCACGCGTCTCGAAGGCGCGGCTGCTCGGACGTCTGCTGCGCCTGCTCCTGCAGCTGCCGGGACGCTGGAACGGCCTCGCGCTTCATCGCGGCCGGCACGTCGTGGTCACGACGCCGCGCCGCCGCGAGTCGCTCACGGTGCGCCGTCGCGCGCTGCCGCTGCTCGTCCCGCCCGGCGCCGTCGAGATGCTGGCCGCGCGCACCGTGCCCGACGCTCCCATCCCCGAGCAGCCCGGCGCCATCTCCCGCGCGAGCTGACCGATCCCCGCGCGTCCTGGTGCCGGCGGACCGCCGGCGATGGTACGCTGACGCGAAATGACCGTCGGCGAAGCGTTGTCGAGCCTTCCCCGCGAGCGGACGTGGCTGCTGCCGGCGCTCCAGGCGGCGCAGCGCGCCGAGGGCTGGCTCTCCTCGGACGTGCTGGAGGCGGTGGCCGCCCACCTGCGCGTGCCCAAGAGCGAGGTGTGGGGCGTGGCCAGCCACTACCCCGAGTTCCGCCTCGCGCAGCCGCGCGCCCGCATCGTCCGCGTCTGCACCGGGCTGGCCTGCATTGCGCGCGGCGGCAACGACCTGCTCGCGCACGCGGTCCGACGCGCACCGCGCGACGTCACGCTCGAGCCGATGGACTGCGCCTTCGCCTGCGCGGTGGCGCCGGTGATCGAGGCGGATCACGCCTACCACGGTCGCGTGTCCGTGGAAATTCTCGACGCCCTGCTCGACACCCCCTCGACGCTTCATCTCCCGCAGCCGCCCACGGGCCGCGGCGGTCCGCCGGCGACCATGCCCGGCGCGGGATCGCCGGGCGCGCGATTCAGCGCCCTCAAGCGCGAGGCCGAGCGCCGTCGCACCGGCGCCCGGCTCGCCGTCGGCGTCGGGACGTGCGGCCTTGCCGTGGGCGCCGGCGACACGCTGGAGGCCCTCCGCACGGAGGTGCACCGGCGCGGCCTGCCGTGGACGGTGGTGGCCGCCGGGTGCAACGGCATGTGCTGGGCGGCGCCGGTCGTGCAGGCGCTCCGCGACGGCAAGCCGCCGGTGACAGCGGGCCCCATCACGGTGGAGACCATGCCGCGATTCCTGCACGCGCTGTCGGCAGCGATGGCGCACGAATTCGCGGTCGGCGCGGACTGGGCGTCGGCGCAGCGCCCGATCCTCATGGAGCGCTGCGGCGTCGCCGACCCGTACGACGTCGCGGACGCGCTCCGTCACGGCGCCTACGAGACGTTCGCCCGCGTGCTGGAGGACGGTCGGCCCGAGGCCGTCATCGAGGAGGTGCGCGCCTCGGGACTGGCCGGGCGCGGTGGCGCGTACTTCCAGACGGCGGTGAAGTGGGCCGCGTGCCGCGCGGCGACCGGCGCGCCGAAGTTCCTCGTGGTCAACGGCGAGGAGGGGGAGCCCGGCATCTTCAAGGACCGTCACCTGATGGAGGGCGATCCGCATCACCTCCTGGAAGCGGTGCTGATCACCGCCTACGCCGCCGGGGCCAGCCGCGCCATCCTCTATATACACGGCGAAGCCGAGCTGTCCGCCCAGCGGGTCGCCACGGCGCTCGAGCAGGCCCGCCAGTGGGGCCTCATCGGCCAGGACATCCTCGGCTCGTCGTTCTCGCTCGAGGTCGAGATCCGCCGCGGGGCCGGCGGCTTCGTGCTCGGCGAGGAGACGGCGCTGCTCGAGTCGATCGAAGGACGTCGCGCGATGCCGCGCACGCGGCCGCCGTTTCCGGTGGAGTCCGGGCTCTACGGCAAGCCGACGGTGATCAACAACGTCGAGACCCTGTTCGCGGTGGTGCCCATCGTGGCCCGCGGCGGCGCCTGGTTCGCCACCCTCGGCGGCGGGCGCGGTACGAAGCTCTTCGGGCTGTCCGGCCATCTCCGCCGACCCGGCGTCGTCGAGATGGAGGTCGGCTGCACGCTCCGCACGCTGATCGAGGAGGTCGGCGGCGGCTGGGACCGGCCGATCGGCGCCGCGGTGGTCGGCGGCCCTTCGGGCAGCGTCGTGCACCCGCGCCAGTTCGACGAGCCGCTGATCCCGCGGGGCAGCGTGAATCCGGGCACCGGCGGCGTGGTCGCGCTCGAGGAAGGCGCCTCGGTGCGCGAGGCCGTTCGCACGCTGCTCGCGTTCAACGCGCGCGAGTCGTGCGGCAAGTGCACGCCCTGCCGCGAGGGCGCCGCCCGGATGCTCGAGCTGCTGGACGACAAGATCGTGGACGCGGCGCGCGTCAAGACGCTTTCGGAGACGGTCCAGCTCGCGTCGCTCTGCGGTCTCGGGCAGGCGGCCCCGCTGGCCGTCCTGTCGGGGTTGGCGGAATTCCCGCAGCAGTTCGGTATCATGGGTCGCCCATGATCGTCACCGTCGACGGCCGCCGCATCGAGGTCGGACACGGCGCCACGGTTCTCGATGCCGTCAACCGGCTCGACATTCCGCTGCCGCAGCTCTGCAAGGATCCCGACCGGCCGCCGCTGGGCGCGTGCCGGACGTGCCTCGTCCACGTCGACGGCATGCGCGGGACGCCCGCCGCCTGCCACTTGCCCGCCCGCGACGGCATGGTCGTCGACACGCAGCACCCGGAGGCCGTGCGCGTTCGCTCGAACGTGCTGGACCTGACGCTTTCGATGCTGACCCCGGGCGACGGGCGCAACGGCTTTGGCCAGGTCGGCGTGGCCACCGCGCGCCATGGACGCGTCGAGCCGTCGTGGGCGCCCCTGCACGCGTACCAGACGGATGCGACCAAGTCGTTCTTCGTGCTCGATCGCGACGCCTGCATCCTGTGCGGCCGCTGCACGGTGGCGTGCGACGACGTGCAGCAGATCGGCGCCATCTCCCTGCTCGGGCGGAGCCACGCGACCAGGGTCGGCGTTTTCGGCGACGGCGCCATGGCCTCGTCGGTCTGCACCTCGTGCGGCCAGTGCGTGGCCACCTGTCCCACCGGTGCGCTGCGGCCGAAGGAGGCGCCGGCGAAGATCGAGCGCCAGGTGGAGACGACGTGCCCCTACTGCGGCGTGGGCTGCGGCATCTCCCTGTCCGTCCGCGAGGACGCGCGGCTGGCCGTCATGGCGGACGACGTCCCGGCCAACCGCTCGAGCCTCGGCATGCTGTGCGTCAAGGGCCGCTTCGCCACCGGCTTCGTGCACTCGAGCGACCGCGTCACGCGGCCGCTGGTGCGGCGTCAGGGCCGGCTCCTGCCCGTCGGCTGGGACGAGGCGCTCGACGCGGCCGCCGAGGGCCTCGCGCGGCATCGCGGCGCGTTCGGCGCGCTCGCCAGCGCCAAGGCCACCAACGAGGACGGCTATCTCGTCCAGAAGCTCTGCCGCGTGGTGATGGGCACCAACGACGTCGATCACTGCACGCGGCTCTGCCATTCGCCCTCGGTGGAGGCGATGCTCGCCTCGATGGGCTCGGGCGCGACGTCCAACTCCTATCAGGACTACGAGGAGGCGGGCTGCATCTTCATCGTCGGCGCCGACGCCTCGGCGAACCATCCGGTCATCGCCGTGCGCTTCCGGCGTGCGGTCAGCCGGGGCGCGCGGCTGGTGGTCGCCAATCCCAAGCGGATCGAGGCGTGCGACCAGGCGGACCTCTGGATCCAGCAACGGCCGGGCACCGACGTCGCGCTGTTCAACGCGATGGCGCGCGTGATCCTCGACGAGGGCCTCGCCAACGAGCGCTTCATCCGCGACCGGACCGAGGGATTCCACGCCTGGCGCGCGTCACTCGAGACGTTCACGCTCGAGTACGCCGAGCGCGTGACCGGCGTTCCGGCGGCGGACATCGCGCAGGCCGCGCGCTGGTACGCGCGGCCGCCGTTCGCCGGGTCGTGCCTGGTGTGGGGGATGGGCATCACTCAGCACGTGAACGGCATCCACAACGCCCACGCGCTGCTGAACCTCGCCCTCGTCACCGGCCAGCTCGGCTTTCCCGGCAGCGGCATCTCGCCCCTCCGCGGGCAGAACAACGTGCAGGGCTGCGGCGATGCCGGCTGCATCCCGACGAACCTTCCCGGCTACCAGATGTACGATCCGCAGACGCTCACGCGCTTCGAGGCCGCCTGGGGAGTGCGGCCGCCGAACCGCGCCGGCCGCGTCGTCACCGAGATGGTCGAGGGCTGCCTGAGCGGCCAGACGCGCGCCATGTACATCGTCGGCGAGAACCCGCTGCTGTCCGAGCCCGATCTGCACCACGCGGAAAAGGCCTTCGGCCAGCTGGACTTCCTCGTCGTGCAGGACCTTTTCCTGCACGAGACCGCCGAGCGCGCCGACGTCTTCCTGCCCGCCGCCGCCTTCGCGGAGAAGGACGGCACCTTCACGAACTCCGAGCGCCGCGTGCAGCGCGTGCGCGCCGCGCTGCCCCCGCCCGGCGACACCCGGCCCGACTGGTGGATCACGGCCGAGCTGGCCAAGCGCGTGGCCTGGCGCGTCGGCGTCGACGTCGGCCGCCAGTTCGACTACACGGGGCCGGCCGAGATCTTCGACGAGATGGCGCGGCTCACGCCGTTCCTGGCGGGTCTCTCGCACGCTCGTCTCGACCGCGAGGGCGGCATCCAGTGGCCGTGCCCGACACCCGACCATCCCGGCACCCGCTTCCTCTACGGCGAGACGTTCCCGCGCGGGCGCGGCCGCTTCATTCCGGCGCGCCAGATCGAGACCGCCGCCGAGCTGCCGGACGTCGACTATCCCTTCGTGCTGAACACGGGGCGGCTGCTCTACCACTGGCACGGCGGCACGCTCACGCGCCGCGTGCAGGGGCTGCTGGAGCTCGCGCCCCGTCTGGAGGTGGCCATCCATCCGACCGACGCCCGGCGGCTCGGCGTGGACAGCGGCGGCCGTGTCCGCGTGGAGAGCCGGCGGGGAGAGCTGTTCGGCTATGCACGGGTGACCGAGGCGGTGCGGCCGGGCGCGATCTTCGTGCCGTTCGTGAAGCTGCAAGACTCGGCGGCGAACTTCCTCACCAACTCCGCGTTCGATCCGTCCTCGAAGATTCCCGAGTACAAGGTCTGCGCCGTGCGCGTCACGGCCGCCTGAGCCGCTCGCCGCGACTCAGCGCACCACGACGGTGGCGATGACGGGCGTCCCGGGATCCAGAGGGCGAGTGCCGTCCGGCGTCTGATCGACGACGATCCTCACCGGCACCCGTGGTCCGCGGTCGCGCGCGCTGGCGCGCTCGTCGATGGCGTCCACGTGGCCGCGCAACACCTGGTCGGGATGCTCGCGGACGGTGATCACGGCGGACTGGCCGGGCCGAATGCCCGGAAGCTGCGTGCGCTTGAAGTTGGCGACGACCGAGATGGGGCCGGCGCCGGCCGCCTCGATGAAGGCCTGGTCGGTTGACTGCCGGTCGCTGGCGAGCCAGTAGCGCAGCCCGATCGCCGACAGGGCAAGCAGCAGGATCGCGACCGAGCTGAGGAAGCTCAGCCGGCGATAGAACGGCGGCTCCTGCATGCGCCGGGTGTGCAGCAGATGCCATGCCACCAGCCGCGGGGCACCCGGTCCGTGCGCGCTCAGAGCACGGCGCGCAGGAAGCGGTCCAGCACGGCCGCGAAGGCGTCCGGGGCGTCGAGGGTCAGATGGTGGTAAGCGCCCTTGATCTCGATGACTTCCGCGCGGGGGATCGAGGCGCCGAGGCGGGCGGCCATGTCGGCGGGAAGGATCGGGCTCAGCTCGCCGCGCACGACGAGTGACGGCGCCGTGATGCGCGGAAGCAGTGGCCAGCAGTCCACCGGCTGGCGATTGGCGTAGCACGCCGGATCGAACCGATAGCGGTACCCGCCGTCGACGTGGATCAGTCCCGCCCGCGCCAGGTGCCGCAGCAGGCCCGGGTCGGCCATCGTCTCCTTGGGCAGCAGCCGGAACGAGCGGACGGCGTCGTCCTCGCTGGCGTGCAGGCGTGGCGGCCGCTGGCCACGCTCCCGCATGCGGTCGATGCGGTCCGGCGGCAGCAGCGGGCGCGAATCGACCACGACCAGCGCCGAGACGCGCTCGGGATGCCAGGCCGCAAAGCCCATCGAGTTGTGGCCGCCCATCGAGTGTCCGACGAGCGCCATGCGCGCCCAGCCGAAGTGATCCATCAGCGCGAGCAGATCGGAGGCGAAATCCTGGGTGGCGTACGCAGGCGGCGTCGCCCAGCTGCTCGCCCCGTGACCGCGCTGATCGAGCGAGATGACGTGGAACCGCTCGGTGAACGCGGGAAGGACTCCGTCGAACCAGTGCGCGTGCGCGGCGCCGCCGTGGAGAAAACAGATCGTCGGCGCCGAGGGCGGCCCCGCCTCGAGATAGTGCAGATCGAGGCCATTTATGCGGACTTTTCGAGCATTCGCGCGCTCACAACCGAAAGTTTGACCTGTCATGTCTCGTGATTGTACGGTGTTGTAGAGCGTAAGACGCGCTACGCGAGACTATTTTCTTTGCGCGTATCTGCCCGTTCGCTATTGTCGGAGCACCCAATGTTCGAAGGCCCGCTCGGATCTGCAACACGCAAGCATGTTGTCGATTCGGGCTTCGCGGTCTTCCTCCTCGCCGCCCCGATTTTCTTCGGCTATGTCGTGCTCGCGCCGGATCGCGTCGGCCTGCGCGTGGCCGCGCGAGACGCGCGGCCGATCGTCGCGAGCGCGATCATTCCCGCGCCACCGGTCGCACCAACGCCCGCTGTCGCAGCGACGCCGCCGCCGGCGGCGCCCGTGACCGTGCCCGCGCCGGTGGTGGCGCCGTCGCCGCGCGCCATCGTGACACCCGTCGCCACGCCGCCGCCACGCTCCGGGCCGATCGGCGGCCTGCGACCGGTTCTCGTCCCGCCGCCCACGGTGACGCCGCTGCCGGCGGCGCCGGACGTTCCGCGCGTGTCGTGGCCGGGGACGATCACGGTCCGGGTCGTCGACGACGAGGGCCGGCCGGTCGCGGGCGCCTCCATCGTCGCCGGTGGACGCGAGCATCGCGTCGCCGACGACGGCAGCTTCACGCTGACCCCGCCGCCGCACGCGTCGCTGATCGCCAAGCACCCGGGCTACCGGCGGGTCGTCGTCGAGCCGACCACGCAGGACAAGCTTCAGATCGTCCTCAAGCCGCAGGTCATCAAGGCCGCCTATCTGACCTACTTCGGCTTCGGCGACCGCGGCATCCGCGGGCGCGTGCTCGACCTGCTGGCGCGGACGGAGCTGAACGCGGTCGTCATCGACGTCAAGGGCGACCGCGGCTGGATCATCTATCCGACCAAGGTCGAGCTGGCCCTGAGCGCGGGCGCGCAGGGGCCGGGCACGCTGCGTCAGTTCGACGCGCTGATGGCGGAGCTCAAGGCGCGGGACATCTACACCATCGCCCGCATCGTGACGTTCAAGGACAACATCCTCGCCCACCATCGCCCGGAGTGGGCCGTCACCGACACGCAGACCGGCAAGCCGTGGATGGACCGCGAGAACCTCGCCTGGATGGATCCGTTCCGCGAGGAGGTCTGGAACTACAACATCGCCATCGCCCACGAGGCGATCGAGCGGGGCTTCGACGAGGTGCAGTTCGACTACGTCCGGTTCCCCACCGACGGCCGGCTCTCCAGCGCGAAGTACGCGAAGCCGGCCAACCGGCAGACCCGGGTGCCCGCCATCGCGGGCTTCCTGGAGCGCGCGCGCAAGGAGCTAGGGGCCCACGGCGGCTACGTGAGCGCCGACGTCTTCGGCTACATCGCGTTCAACGAGAGCGACACGGACATCGGGCAGCGCGTCGAGGAGCTGGCGCCGCATCTCGACTACATCTCGCCGATGGTCTACCCCTCCGGGTACCACGTCGGCATCCCCGGCTTCCGCAACCCGGTGCAGAACTCCTACCAGGTCGTGCGCGAGAGCGTACGGCTGATCCGCACGCGGGCGGCGCACACGCCCGTGCGCGTGCGGCCGTGGCTGCAGGACTTCCGCGACTATGCGTTCGACCGCCGCATCTTCGGGGTCGCCGAGATCCGCGACCAGATCCGGGGCACCGACGAGGGCGGTGGCACCGGCTGGATGCTGTGGAATCCCCGCAACAACTACACGGGCGCCGCGCTCCGCGCGAAGAGCCCACTGGCGGAAAACTGAGGATGGTCGCTCGATGAGGATCGCGCTCATCGCCACGCTGCTGCTGACCGCCGTGCTCATCATGGTCTCGTTCGCGGCCGCCGACTCGCCTCCCAACGAGCTCGGGCGGGTGATGATCCTCGAATACCACAAGGTCGACTATCCGGAAGAGCGCTGGACCCGCACGCCGGAGAACTTTCGCCGGGACCTGGAGGCGCTCTACGCGCGGGGCTACCGGCTGCAGTCGCTGAACGACCTCCTCGACGGCAAGATCACCGTCGGCGCCGGCTTCACGCCGGTGGTCCTCACCTTCGACGACTCGTCACCCGGTCAGTTTCGCTACCTCGACCAGAACGGGACGCTCGAGATCGACCCGAAGAGCGCGGTGGGGGTGCTGGAGGCGTTCATCAAGGAGAAGCCCGACTTCGGACGGGCCGCCACCTTCTACGTGCTGCCCGGTGCCAGCCGGCCGAACCGGCTCTTCAATCAGCCGGAGCACGAGGGGCGCAAGCTGCGGTTCCTCGTGTCGCAAGGCTACGAGATCGGCAACCACACGCTCTGGCACGCCAACCTCGGAAAGTATGCCGAGCCGATCGTCCGCCAGCAGATCGCCGAGGCGCAGCAGTGGATCCAGCGCCACGTGCCCGACTACCGCATCCGCACGCTGGCCCTGCCCCACGGCGTCTACCCGCACGACGTCAGCTGGGCGCTCCGGGGCAGCGCCAAGGGCGCGACGTACAGCCACGACGCCATCCTCATGGTGGCCGGCGGCGCCGCCCCCTCGCCCTTCGCGCGCAGCTTCGATCGCGCGCGCGTGCCACGCATCCAGGCCGTGGAGCGCGACCTCGCCTACTGGCTCGCCTACTTCGACAAGAACCCTCAGGAACGCTTCGTGAGCGACGGCGACACGGGCAGCGTGGCCGTCCCCAGCAAGCGCCGCGACAAGGTGCGATCCGATCTGCCCGGGAGCGTACGCGTGATCGAGCGGTAACCCGAAACGGGGAGGACTACCGGTAGATGAGGTATGACGCCCGACGGTTCAGGAAGCTGCTGCGTTCCATCTCGGTCCAGGCCACCAGCCGATCCAGCGACTCGCCACGCAGGAAAGCCCACATCGTCGATCGATTCACCAGGAGGTTCTGGAGCGCCTCGGGCCTGAACTGGTCGCGATGACGCGCGCGTAGCGCCGTCGCCAGCGCGAGCCCGACCGTCACCGGCCGGATCTCTTCGCGCGAGGTGACGATCATCCGCACGCCGGCGCATTGCACGCCGGGATACCGATCGGCGCCCACCGCCGGGGTGAAGACGACCGGCTCGAACGAGACCCCCGGCAGCCGCAGGGCGTTGAGGTCCGAGGCGAGCCCGTGGGGCTCGATCCACGGCGCGCCCACCACTTCGAAGGGCTGCTCGGTGCCGCGGCCGACCGAGAGGTTGGTGGCCTCGAGCAGGCCGACGCCGGAGTAGAGCAGCGCCTGCGTCAGCGAGCGGATGTTGGGCGACGGGTTCACCCAGGGAAGGCCGGTGTCGTCGAACCAGCGGCTCCGGTCCCAGCCCTCCATCGCGATGATCGTCAGCGCGACGGGAATCTTGCGCTCGACGGCCGCCATGCGCCCGAACTCGCCGATCGTCATGCCCGTCCGCACGGGGATCGGATGCGGCGCCGTGAACGAGGCCAGGTCGGCATCCATCAGCGGTCCCTCGACCACCCGTCCGTTGATCGGGTTGGGCCGATCGAGGACCAGGACCGGGATGCCGTGACGTGCCGCCTCCTCCATCACGTAGACCAGCGTCGTGAGGTACGTGTAGTAGCGGACCCCGACGTCCTGGATGTCGAAGACGAGCAGGTTGATCCCGCGCAGCATCGTCGCCGTCGGCCGTCGCGTGATGCCGTAGAGACTCCACACGGGCAACCCGGTCGCCACGTCGCGGCCGTGCGGCACGTCGGTGTTGGCATCGCCCGTGAGCCCGTGCTCCGGGGAGAAGATGGCCGCCAGCTTCACGTTGGAAGCGCCGGCCAGAAGGTCGATGGTGCGGCGGCCCGCCGCGTCGACGCCCGTCTGATTGGTCACCAGCCCCACGTTGTAGCCGGCGAGCGGCGCAAAGTTCTGTGCGGCCAGCACGTCGAGCCCGGTGCGAACGCGCGACAGCGTGCGCGGCGGACAGCAGGACGGAAGCGGCTTCGGCTCGTCGCCGTCGGCGTCGGACGCCGGCGCCGTCGAGTCGGCCATGGCCACCGTCGTCAGCGGCGCCTGGAAGAGCGTAGCCGCCGCGGCCGCCGCCACGCGCGTGCGGAGCTCACGGATCTTGTCGCCACCGCCGCCGCTCGGGTGAACGCGATTCGTGAGCACGATCAGGTAGGTGCGCGTCGTCGGATCCAGCCAGACCGAGGTGCCGGTGAAGCCGAGATGCCCGACCGCCTCCGGCGGAAAGAAGATGGAGGCCGTCCGCGAGAACGTGCTCGAGATGTCCCAGCCCAGCGCGCGGCTGCCGTTGCCCTCCGCCGAGCGCGTCCACATGAGCTTCACCGTGGTCGGCTGCATGATGCGCTGGCCGTCGAGGGCGCCCTCGGAGAGCAGCATGCGACAGAGACGCGCCAGGTCCGCCGCCGTCGAGAACAGCCCGGCGTGGCCCGCGACACCGCCCACGGCGCGGCTGCGCGGATCGTGGGCCTCGCCGACGAGCAGGCGGCCGTGGGCAAACTCAGTCGGTGCGATGCGGTCGCGCAGCGATGCCGGCGGATTGAACGTCGTGTCCTTCAGGCCGAGCGGCTTGAAGACGTGCTTGTCCACGTAGCGGTCGAGCGGCAGACCGCTCACGCGACGCACCACCTCGCCGAGCAGCAGGAAGCCCGTGTCGCTGTACTGGAAGCTCTGGCCCGGCGGAAAGTCGAGCGGGAGCCTGGCCAGCGCGCCGGCCGCCTTCGGAAAGCCGCCGTTGATGCTGCCGCTGCTCGGAATGGCCACCAGGCCCGCCGTGTGGGTCAGCAGCCGGCGGATCGTGATGCCCTCGAGGTCCTTGCGGCGAAACTCCTTGAGATAGCGGCCGAGCGGATTGTCGAGGCGGACGTCGCCGCGCTCGACGAGCATCATCACCGCCAGCGTGGTCGCGAACGGCTTGGTGAGCGACGCGACGTCGAAGATCGTGTCGCGTGTCATGGGCTGCGGCTCGGGGACCAGGCGGCGCGAGCCGACAGCCCGGAAGTAGAGCGTGTCGTCGCCACGCCCGACCAGCACCACCACACCCGGGATCTCGCCCGTCTTGACCGCGTCGTTCATCGCCTCGTCGATCGCCGAGAAGTCGGCGGTGACCTCAGGGACGGCGGCGGGCACGAACGAGAAGGCAATGATCGCGACCGTCACAAAGGTGAGGCAGAGTGTGCGGGCCAGCGGCACGCTCCGATCTTATCATCGCCCTTGAGCAGGATTGATATCCTAGAGGCCATGCAGGCGGCCCGCCGGGTCTTCGTCACCGGCGGCACGGGCTTCGTCGGTCGTGCCGTCATCCAGGCGCTCCGAGCCGAGGGTTACGCCGTGCGCTGTCTCGTCCGCCGCGGTTCCGAGCGCGACCTCCGCGGATTCGGCGCCATCGAGCGCGTCGAGGGCGACGTCATGGCGCGCCAGAGCCTCGACGAGGGCATCGCCGGGTGTGACGCGGTCGTGCACCTGGTCGGCATCATCCACGAGCGTCCGGCCATCGGCTCCACGTTCGAGCGCGTTCACGTCCAGGGCACGCAGAACGTCCTCGATGCCGCCGCCGCCGCCGGCGCTCGCCGGTACGTGCACATGAGCGCGCTCGGCACGCGCGCGGGCGCGCGCTCACGCTACCACCAGACGAAGTGGGCGGCGGAGGAAGCCGTGCGCTCGAGCCCGCTGCCGTGGACGATCTTCCGGCCGTCGATCATCTACGGGCGCGGCGACGAGTTCATCACGATGCTCGGCAGTATGCTCGAGCGCCTGCCGGTCGTGCCCGTGGTCGGCAGTGGCCGCCAGCGCCTCCAGCCGGTGCCGGTAGAGCACGTCGCCAAAGGCTTCGCTCGGGCGCTGACGCTCGGGGCGACCGTCAAGCACGCCTACGACGTCGGCGGGCCTGATGCCGTATCGATGGTCGAGCTTCTGTACGCCATCGCCGGGGCGATGGGCCGGCGGCGCCCGCTGAAGGTGCACATCCCGATCAGCGTCGTGCGGCCGGTCACACAGGCCCTCTATCGCCTCCCGGGGTTCCCGCTGACACCGGATCAGCTCCTGATGCTGGAAGAAGACAACACCTGCGACCCCGCGCCGTTCTACGCGACCTTCGGGCTCACGCCGGTTCCGCTCGCCTCCGGACTGCGCGCGATGCTCGGCTGATGCCCTTTCGCCATCCGGATCGCGCGGCCAATCTCCAGACCCGGATCGAGCACGAAGTCCGCGAGCGCCTCGAGGAGGCCATCGACTTCGTCTGCCTGGAAGCGCTCGTCAAGGCGCGGCAGGCGAGCGGCGGTGCCGCTCCCGTCGCCGACAGCGCCGCCGACCGCGCGGAGTACCAGGCGCACGTCGCCGCCTTTCTGCGTCTGCTCTCCACCGAGCTGCCCGCCAGCGATGGCGCGGCCGTCAAGGACGGCGTGGCCGCCGACGCCCAGCTGCTCGCCCGGCAGGTGGCGCTGGCTCGCACGATGCCGGATTACTGGCAGCGGTTCGAGGCGGTCAGCGCGCGCTACCTGGCGGAGCCGCCCGCGTCAGGCGGCCAGCGGCGCGGCCTGCTCGCGCGGCTCTTCGGCCGCGCTTGAGCGCCAGGCCGCCAGCGCCCAGAGGTTTTCCACGTCCTCCAGCGCCCGTCGCCAGCGACCGTAGCTCTCGACCATCGCGGCGCGAGCCGTCGCCAGCTCCGACTCCGCGTCATCGAGCCGGACCCGCATCGCGGGGATCCCGCTGAGCACGCCCGCTCCGGGAGCGACCGATGTCGCCAGACGATCCATGAAGTGCGTCACTTCGTCGTATAGCAGCTGCTCGACCGCGTTCATGCCCCACCTCCACTTCAGCTCCCGCTGTGCGGGGCTATATACTCAACAAAAGTTGAGTTGATGTCAAGCACGATCGCCCTGCCGGCCCCGAGCGGGCGAGCGCCGCTGCCCGTGGTGGGGGTGTTCGTCGCCAAGTCCGTGCGGACCTTCTGCTACGGCTTCCTCGGCATCCTGTTGCCTCTCTACCTGGTCGAGCTGGGGCTCGACGCCCGCGGGCTGGGTATCGCCGTCACCTGTACGCTGGGCGGCAGCGCGGCGCTCACGTGGGCGGTCCGGCGACCGGCCGAGCGCCTCGGCGGCCGTGCCGCGCTCATCGGCCTGGCCGCGCTGTCGGGCGTCGCGGCGGTCCTCCTCCTGACCACCTCGAATCCGTGGGTGGTGGTGCTGGCCGCCATGATCGGCAACGTCGCGGTGGGCACCGGTGAGACGGGTCCCTTCCTGAGCGTCGAGCAGGTCGTCATCGCGCGCGCCGCGTCGGGTACCCGCCGAACGACGCTCTTGAGCGTCTACAACCTGCTGGGCTACGCGGCGGCGGCGCTCGGCGCCGGCGTGGCCGGGCTCGGCACGCCGCGATCGCTCTTCGTGGCGTTCCTCGTGGCGGCGCTCGTCCAGATCGCGGCGTACTTCCTTCTGCCATCGGCGCCGGCCGCCCGGCGAGCCACGGCAGCCGGCCCGGGTCCGTCCGCCGCGATCATCCGGCGACTGGCGGCGCTGTTCTCGCTCGACTCGTTCGCGGGCGGGTTCGTGATCCAGTCGCTGATCGTGTACTACCTGCACGAGCGCTTCGGCCTCGGCCGCGAGGCGCTCGGCCAGATCTTTCTCGTCGCGCAGATTCTCACCGCGGCATCCTTGTTGCTCGCCGCGCGCGCCGCCCTGCGCTTCGGGCTGCTGAACACGATGGTCGTATCCCACCTCGTGTCCAACGCGTTCCTGGTCGCCATCGCGTTCGCGCCGACGGCGGCGGCGGCCGTGGCCCTGCTGCTCGCCCGCCAGCTGCTCTCGCAGATGGACGTTCCGACCCGTCAGGCCTACGTCATGGCCGTCGTGGAGGACCGCGAGCGGGAGGCGGCGGCCACGACCACCACGCTCTGGCGGACGGTGACGCAAGCGATCAGTCCGGCCGCCACCGGCTGGGTGATGGCCTCCGTGGCGCTCGGCGCGCCGTTCGTGCTGGGCGGCGTGCTGAAGATCGTCTACGACGTGCTGCTGTACGCCACGTTCAAGGGCGTGGAGCCGAAGAACCTCGAGTAGCCGTCAATCCTCGTGGAAGTGACCGGGGCGCTGGTGGGGATCGCGACCCGCCACCAGGTCATCGATCCAGGCGATCATCCGGGGCAACGCGTCGCGAATCCCGCGCCGATGGTAGAAGGTCTCGAGCTCGATCCAGTGTCCGTTCACCTCGAGCACGTGCTGCTCTCTCAACGCGCCGACGCGCAGTCCGGCCGTCCTGGCGGCGGCCACGACGAGGTCGGCGAACCGCGCGAATTGTTCTTGATCACGGCGCAGCAGGCCCTGAACCGCCGGAGACGTCATCTGCCTCAAGCGGGCCAGCACATCGCGTCGCACGAAATGATCGGTTTCCAGCAGCCTCGTGAAGCCGTCGATATCGCTCCCGTCCAGCAGCCCGGCCGCGTGATTCCATTCACGGTGGGTTCCATCGGTCGCCAGCAACGCACGGGCGGCGGCCTGGTCTTCTGGCGAGCGCGGACCGTCCGGCGCGAAGTCGCCGTGGCTCTCGTGCAGCATGCGGTCGAGCGGGCGCCGGCTTCGCATCCCGTCGACGATAGCGCGCAGACATGATGCGACGCCCGTGTAGAGCAACCGGGGCGCATCGTCGTGCGGGACATGCGCGACGCGGAAGGCCAGCGGCGGCTCGATGACCACCGCGCAATAGTTCGACTGATGATCGTCGACTATCGGAAGGAAGTCGCGTCCCACGCGCTCACCCCAGCCGGCTCTCGCGAGCTCGAGCACTTCGCCGGGGCCGACGATGTGCGCATCGATCGGCTTCAGCGTGAGGCCGTCGGTGCGCCGCCACAGGCGCACGAGCAGCTCCGGCAACGAGACGCCGGCCCACCGGGCCACTTCGCTGACCTGGCTCGGCGGGGCGGGCGCGGTCGCGCGGACGCCATCCAGGGCGAGCAGCTCGTCGAGGACGTCCATCTACTCGTCCTTGGGAACGCAGCGCTTGAAGTAATCCGCGAGGTCGTGGGCAAACCACTCGCGATTGTCGGACTCGTGGTCCCACTCGTAGATCCAGGCCTCGCGGATCTGTCCGTCCAGGATCCGGTACGCGAACTGGTCGCCGTTTCCCTCCGCGCCGAAGAACAGCAAGGCGTCGAACGGCATGTAGAGCTCCCGGAAGTCGGGGTTCCGCCGGAACAGGAGGTTCTGCTCGATGATCTCGGTCGCCGACCACACGAGTGGTGAGCTGTAGTACGCGGCCACACCATTCGACTCGAGGAGGAAGCTCTCGAGGTCGGGCGGCAACGTGACTCCCAGGGCCGCTTCGACCTGCCGCAGCTGATCTGCCGACGCCGGCGGTTGGAACCGGCCATCGTCGAAGAGCCTCGAGACGAGCTCGCGCCACATCAGTCGGTCATACCCTGAGGAATCCCCCGGTCACCGGCGCGTCGCTCGACGGCATGACGCTCAGCACGTAGTGCGGCCGGGACGCTTCGTGATCATGAGCCCGGCGTTCGGCGGCCTTGTAGCGGCCGGTCTGCTTGAAGAGCGCATACGGAACCCAGGACGCCGCCAGCAGCGGCAGCACGAACCAGAGCCACTGCCATTTTCGGGCGAGCACGGTGATGACGAGGAGCACGAGCGGCAGGCACCCGACGAGACCCAGTCGGTTGACGCGTTGCAGGTAGTGCCAGTCGGCGCCCAGCAACACGGTCATGTCCTCCGCGTGCCGCGTGCCGTCGAACGGTCGCCGCGCCAGAACCGAGAGCGCATGATGCCCGGCGTCGAGCTCGAGGGTCCCCGCGACGACGGGGGTGCCATCCTTGCTCCAGCCGTGAACGGCCAGCCGACCGGCTCTGAGCTCGAGTCCGAAGCTGCCGCCGCACGGCTCGAGGTCCCGGGAAAGCGCCGGAGGCGTCGGCACACCGGCCAGGACGTCGATGCGGTAACGCACGGGATCGTCGGTGACGAAGTAGAACACGCGGCCCGTCCTCGCCAGCGGCTCCAGCTGCCGTATCAAGGCGTCCTGGTCGGTTCCGGACGGAAGCGGCTCCGCGCTGTCGCAGACGGCGACGATTCCCATCTCCGACTCGACAACGATGCGTGTCACTGGTCGCCGGCGAGCCGCGCTACTTGATGGCGACGGCCTTGACCTGCTTCAGATCGGTGAGGCCCTCGAGCGCCTTGAGGATGCCGTCCTGGACCAGCGTCGTCATGCCGTCGGCCTTGGCGAGCTGGAGCATCTCGGACACGCGGGCCTTGTTGGAGATGAGACGCTTCATCGGGTCGGTGGCCACCAGCAGCTCGTGGATGCCGGCGCGGCCGCGGTAGCCGGAGTGGTTGCAGTGGGCGCAGCCCTTGCCGCGGTAGAGGACGAAGTCGTTGTTGTACTCGACGCCGAGCTTGGCGGCCTCCTCCTTGCCGCCGAAGGCGTGCTCGAGCTCGGCGTACTCTTCGTCGTCGGGCTGGTACTCCTCCTTGCACTCCGTGCAGATGCGCTTCACGAGCCGCTGGGCCAGCACGGCCAGCAGCGCGTCGGCGAAGTTGAAGGGGTCCAGGCCCATGTCGAGGAGCCGGATGACCGTCTCCACGGCGCTGTTCGTGTGGAGCGTGCTGAACACGAGGTGACCGGTCAGCGAGGCCTCGATGCCCGTGGAGGCCGTCTCCTCGTCGCGCATCTCACCGACCATGATCACGTCGGGGTCCGCGCGCAGGAAGGCGCGCATCGCCTGCGCGAAGGTGAAGCCGATCTTCGGCTGCACCTGGACCTGCCGCAGGCCGTACTGCGTGATTTCGACGGGGTCCTCGGCCGTCCAGATCTTCCGGTCGGGCTTGTTGATGTAGCCGAGCACGGAGTGGAGCGTGGTTGTCTTGCCGGAGCCGGTGGGGCCGACGCAGAGGATCAGCCCGTAGGGCTTCTCGGCCGCCGACTTCATCTCGGTCAGGTTCCGCTCCGACATGCCGAGCTTGCCGATGGGAATCGGCTCGCTGGCGGCCAGGATGCGCATGACCACGTCCTCGTTGCCGCCCTGTGTCGGCACCGTGGCCACGCGGAGCTCGATGTCACGGCCGTCCGGCAGCCGGAACTTGATCTTCCCGTCCTGCGGCTTCCGCCGCTCGGCGATGTCGAGCGTGGCCATGATCTTGACGCGCGCCACCAGCGCGCGCCGGAAGGCGCCCGGCACTTTCTGGTATTCCGAGCACGCGCCGTCGACGCGCAGCCGGATCATCGTGTCGCGCTGCGGACCGTAGGGCTCGATGTGGATGTCGGAGGCGCGCGCCTTGTACGCGTCGACGATGATCTGGTTGGCGAGGCGGATGACGGCGCTGTCGTTCTCGTCGACCTCGCTGCCAGCGAGGTCGAGCTCCTTCTCGGTGGCGGCCTCGGCGCCGAGGTCCGAGAGGATGTCGCCGATGTTGCCCTTGTTGGCGGCGGCGCTGTCCGCCGCCCCCAGCCACTGCTGGATGTCCTTGCGCAGGCCCACGGCCAGGGTGATTTTGTGGCCGCGCATCACCTGGTGGATCGAGTCGACCTTCTGGATGTCCTGGGGGTTGTCGATGAGGATGACGATGTGGCCCTTGTCGTCGCGCCGCAGCGGCAGCCAGAGGTTACGCTTCAGGAACTCGATCTTGAGATCCCGCATCAGGTCCGGCGGCGGGATCAGCTTCTCCGAGAACTCGAAGAACGGCACCCGGTAGAACTGGCTCAGCGAGGCGCCGAGCTCGTGCTTCGGCACCTTGAACTGGTCCATCAGCACGGTCTCGACGTCGACCTGCTTCTGGCGCGCGGTCGCCACGGCCTTGTTCAGCTCGTCCTGGGTGACCAGGCCCTGGGCCAGCAGGTAGTCGAACTTGTTGCCGCGCTTCTGGACCAGCATCTGCTGGGTGTGGAAGGCCACGCCGAGCGTCTTGGCGATCCGGGCGACGTTGGTCTCGTCCTCCTTGGTGAACCGGCCGCCCTTCTTCTTGTTCAGCAGCTGGATCACGCCGACCACCACCTTGTTCTCGTGGAGGATCGGCATCGCGAGGATTTGCGCCGTCTTGAACCCGGTCTTCTTGTCCCAGGAGGCGTCGAAGCGCAGCTTCGGGCTGATGCGCTGGAGCTCGGCGGCGTTGTAGGCGTCCGCGATGTTGACGGTCTGGGGATTGAAGGCCACGAACCCGGCCACCGAGTTCTCGCTGATCGGAACGCGGATCTCCTTGACCGTGTCCAGGGCCAGGAACTTCGAGAACAGCTCCTTCTTGTCCTGGTCCACCACGAAGAGCGTCATCCGGTCGGTGTCGAGGAACTGGAGGATCTCGCTCTGGACTTCGAAGAAGATCGCATCGAGGCTCTTGGCCGAGTGGATGCGGTCGATGAGGGCCACGAGCTTCTGCTCGCTGGCCAGCCTCTCCTGCAGTACGGAAACCGACTCCCCGGCCAAGGCGGTCCCTCCTATCTGTATCCCTCGTCTAACTTAGCAAGGCAGACCGCATAGGACCTACCAAGGGTTGACCAGTGGTCGTCAGGGTCCGAGGAGCGTTCCGGCTCCGCCGGGGCGCTTCCGAGCGTAGGGGGGGTATGGGGGGCCTTTCGAGGCCCCCATGGTAACCGCCCGGCCTTAAAAGACGGGACGTTCCACGTACGAGCCCCAGATCGTCCGGAGCCGGGCGACGATCTCTCCGAGTGACGCCCGCGCCTTCACCGCCTCGATGGTCGGACCCATGAGGTTGGCCGTGGGGTCGGCGGCCGCTTCGGCCAGCCGGTCCAGAAGCTGGGTCACCCGGGTCTGGTCCCGGCCAGCCCGCACGGCCTTGAGCCGGCCGATCTGCCGCGTCTCGACCGAGGCGTCGATCCGGTGGATGGGGATGTCCACCGCCTCGGGCGGCTCGACGTAGGCGTTGACCCCGATGACGGGCGCCTCGCCCGAAGCCTTGCGCCGGGCGAACTCGTAGGCCGAGTCGGCGATCTCGTGCTGGAACCAGCCGGCCTCGATGGCCGCGATGGTGCCGCCCATCGCGTCCACCTTGGCGAGGGTCGCGAACACCTCCTGCTCGATGCGCGCGGTGAGCGCCTCCACATAGTACGAGCCGCCCAGCGGATCGATCACGTTGGCCACCCGCGTCTCCTCGGCCAGGATCTGCTGCGTCCGCAGCGCGATCTTCATAGCCATCTCCGACGGGATGGCGTAGGCCTCGTCGAGCCCGTTGGTGTGGAGCGACTGCGCGCCGCCGAGGACGGCCGACAGCGCCTGCAGCGCCGTGCGGACGACGTTGTTCATCGGCTGCGCCTTGGTGAGCGTGGCGGCCGCCGTCTGGCAGTGGAAGCGCAGGCGCATCGACTCCGCCCTGGTGGCGCCGAAGCGCTCCTTCATGATCTTGGCCCAGATCCGCCGCGCCGCGCGGAACTTGGCGACCTCCTCGAAGAAGTCGGCCTGGGCCACGAAGTAGAAGGCCAGCCGCGGCGCGAAGCGGTCGACCGGCACGCCGCTCTTCGTGACCTCCTCGACGTAGGCGATGGCGTTGGCCATCGTGAACGCGACCTCCTGCACCGACGTCGCGCCCGCCTCGGAGATGTGGTAGCCGCTGATGTTGATCGGGTTGTAGCGCGCCATGTGCTCGGCGGCGTAGACGATCATGTCGCGCATGAGCCGCATCGACGGCCGGATGGGGAAGATCCACTCCTTCTGCGCGATGTACTCCTTGAGGATGTCGGCCTGGACGGTGCCGGAGAGCTTGTCGAGGTCGTAGCCGCGCTGCTGCGCGACGGCGATGTACATGGCCAGCAGGATCCAGGCGGTGGGGTTGATCGTCATCGAGACCGAGATCCGCTCGAGGTCGATGCCCTCGAAGAGCGCGGCGACGTCGTCGATCGTGTCGACGGCCACGCCCTCGCGGCCGATCTCGCCGATCGAGCGCGGGTCGTCGGAGTCGTAGCCCATGAGGGTCGGCATGTCGAAGTCGACGGAGAGTCCCGTCTGGCCCTGCTCGATCAGGTAACGGAAGCGCTTGTTCGTGTCCTCCCCGGTGCCGAACCCCGCGATCTGCCGCATCGTCCACAGCCGGCCGCGATACATCGTCGGGTACGGCCCGCGCGTGAACGGCCAGCGGCCGGGCAAGCCGATGTCCTGCGCCGGAATGTCGGCGACATCGTCCGGCCCGTACACGCGCTGGACGGGCAGGCCGGATCCTGTCCGCCACTCCTGCCGCCGCTCGGGCTGGCGCGCGAGGAACTCCTTCAGCTCCCGCGCCTCCCAGTCCTCGCGTTCCTGTCTGGCTCGCTCGATCGCCTTCGGGTCGAACATCACCGGGCTCCCGTCTTCTCGTGATAGAGGTCGCGATCGTCGATCACGCGCCGGGCCTTGAACTCCGTGCGCGGCAGCTCGCCGGGCGCCAGCAGCTCCACCACCGGCGTCACGCCGAGCCGCGCGCGCAGGCGCTCCTTCATCGTGGCCGCCAGCTGCGCGCGGGCGGCCGCCTCGGCGTGGCTCGGCAGATACTCCGCGCGCACGAGCAGCTCGTCCATCGTCTCGCGGCGGGAGACGATGACGCGGAACTCGCCGCCGAAGCCGTCGACGGCGCGCAGCACGTCCTCGATGGCGCTCGGATAGATGTTCTCGCCGCGCACGATGAACATGTCGTCGATCCGCCCGTAGAGTCCCTGCGGCAGGCGCGGGTAGGTCCGGCCGCACGGGCACGGCTCGTCGGTCCAGCGCGCGCGGTCGCCGGACACCAGGCGGATCATCGGCTGCGACGTGCGTTCGAGATGCGTGTACACGGGCGTGCCTTCGGCGCCGTACGGGACGGGCGCGAACGTCTCCGGATCGCACACCTGCGTGTACACGATGTCCTGCCACAGGTGCATGCCCGTCCGCTCGCGGCACTCCCCGTTGGTCATCCACGGCGACATCTCCGCCATGCTTCCCATGTCGACGCAGACGCCGCCGAAGGTGCTCTCGATCAGCCGCTTCGTGGCCGGGATGCCGGCGCCGGGCTCGCCCGAGAAGAACAGCGTGCGAAAGCCGAAGCTCCGAGGATCGACGCCGTCGCGTCGCGCGGTCTCCGCGAAGTGCAGCGCATACGACGGGGTGCCGTAGAAGGCCGTCGGCCGCAGCTCGCGCGCCCACTGCACGGCCATCAGCGTCTGTCCGGGCAGCCCGGCGCCGAACGGGAAGACCGTGGCGCCGAGCCGCTCGCAGCCCTTCAGCGCGCCCCACGAGCCCAGGTACAGGCTGAAGAACGACGCGATGAGCACGCGGTCGTCTGGACGCACACCCGCGCCCCAGAGGATGCGCGCGTGCGCCTCGCCGATCCGCTCCCAGTCGTCGGCGCCGATGCCGAACACCGTCGGCCGTCCGGTGGTGCCGCTGGTGCCGTGAATGCGCGCGACGTGCGCCGGCTCGATGCAGAGGTAGTCGCCGAACGGCGGCGCCGCCGCCTGCGCCGCGCGCAGGTCCTCCTTGCGGACGACGGGAAACCGCGCGAGGTCATCGAGCGACTTGAGCGTGGCGGGTGAGACGCCGGCCGCCTGCCAGTGCCGGCGATAGAACGCGCTGCGCTCCCACGCGTACGCCACCTGCGCGCGGAGCTTCTCGAAGATGACCGCGTCGCGGCGGGCCGGTGGCGCGCACTCGAGGTCCGGCGCCCAGTGCTCGGCGTCGACGCGCGGCCGCCACGTCGGGTCGTAGCGCGGCGGCCAATCCCTCATTGCCCGCGCCGGGCCTCCACCGCCGCCCGCACGCGCGTGACGACCTCGTCGGGCGGCGTATCTTGAAGAACGACGTCGGCCACGCCGCACTCGCGCAGCGCGGGCACGTCCTCGTCGGGAATGACGCCCCCCACGACGAGGGCGACGCCGTCGGCCTCGTGCTGCGCGAGCAGCCGACTGATCAGCGGCACCAGCGTGAGATGCGCCCCCGAGAGGATGCTGATGCCGATGGCGTCGACGTCCTCCTGGACGGCGGCCGCCACGACCTCCTCGGGCGTGCGGTGCAGGCCCGTGTAAATGACGTCCATGCCCGCGTCGCGGAGCGCGCGCGCCACGATCTTCACGCCACGGTCGTGACCGTCGAGCCCCACTTTTGCGACGAGAATGCGGATGGGCGCCGCCATCGCCCTTCTCCAATACAGGATTGCGGGCGCGCGGGCAACTCCGGGCGGGGCGGGCGTTTACGCCGGGGCCGCGGCGGTCGGACCCCGGGCGGCGCGCGGAAGCGCGAGCTGCAGCTCGCGGCAGCGCTTGCGAAGCGTGTTGCGGTTGACGCCGAGCAGGCGCGCGGCGCGGAGCTGGTTGCCGCCGGTCATGGCCAGTGCGTGCACGAGCAGCGGCCGCTCGAGAAGGCTCATGGCTTCGCGGTGCAGGCGCGGCGACCTGGACGCGAGGAGCTGATCGACGATCGCCGGCACCACGTCGGTCATCGCCCGCGCGAGCACCGTCATGTCAGTCATCGCGCCCGATCGGAGCAAGGCGCATGCCGCACGGCGCCGTGACGGCCCGCCAGCAGCGGCGCGGAGTTCCGCGCCGCACGTCGCAGGCGATTGCTTCCGGGGCAGGCAGCATCGCGGACGTGCTCGCCGTTTGAGCACCCCTTGACCCGCACCGTCTCGCTCGGGTACTTGGACAGCACGTGACGAGCCCCCTGCACGTGAGCGAAGCGGACGTCGAGCGGCTGGCCGCCGTCGTCGGCGTCCCGATCAGCCCGGCGGATCGGCCGGCCGTCGCCGTGGCGCTCGGCGTCCTGCTGACGGCCGCCCAGCTGGTCGCCGACTTCCCGCTGCCCGACGACGTCGAGGCGGCGCCGGTCTTCCGTCCGTGACCGGCGCCCACGCCACCGCCCTCGCCATCGCCGCCGCCGTGCGTGCGCGCCGCGTGACCGCGCGCGAGGTGACGGCCGCCGCGCTGGCGCGCATCGCGCAGCGCGATCCCGCGCTCAACTGCTTCAGCCACGTGCGCGGAGAGGCCGCGCTGCAGGAGGCGGCGCGCATCGACGAGCGCGTGGCGGCGGGCGAGGATCCGGGACCGCTGGCCGGCGTGCCGTTCGGCGTGAAGAACCTCTTCGACGTCGAAGGCCTCACCACGCTGGCCGGCTCCAGGATCTTCGCCGAGCGGCCGCCGGCGGCGCGCGACGCCACCGCCGTCGCGGCGCTGCGGCGCGCAGGCGCCGTGCTCGTCGGCGCGCTCAACATGGACGAGTTCGCCTTCGGCTTCACGTGCGAGAACGCGCACTACGGGCCCACGCGCAATCCGCATGATCCCTCGCGCGTGCCGGGCGGTTCCTCCGGCGGCTCCGCCGCCGCCGTCGCGGCCGGGCTCGTCCCCATCACGCTCGGCTCCGACACCAACGGCTCGATCCGCGTCCCCGCCGCGTTCTGCGGCATCTTCGGCCTGAAGCCGACGTACGGACGCGTGTCGCGCGCCGGCGTCGCCCTGTTCGCCGGCTCCTTCGACCACGTCGGTCCCTTCGCGCGCTCGGTGGCCGATCTGGCCGCCGTGTACGACGCGATCCACGGACCCGACGCCGCCGATCCGGTGTGCAGCGAAGCGCCGGCGGTGCCCTGCGCGCCGCACGTCGGCCGCGAGATCGACGGCCTGCGCGTGGCGGTGCTCGGCGGCCACTTCGCGCGCCACGCGACCGACGAGGCGCTGGCGGTGGTGTCGCCGGTGGCGAAGGCGCTGCGGGTGAAGGGAGAGGTCGAGATCCCGGAGGCGCACCGCGCGCGGGCGGCGGCCATGGTGATCACCGCCGCCGAGGGCGCGAACCTCCACCTGGCCGATCTCAAGGCGCGCGCGAAGGACTTCGATCCGACCACGCGCGATCGCTTCCTGGCCGGCACGCTGGTGCCGGCCGCCCTCTACGCACAGGCGCAGCGCTTCCGCGCCTGGTACCGCGCGCGCGTGGCCGAGGTCTTCCGCGAGGTCGACGTCCTGCTGGCGCCGACGACGCCGTGGCCGGCGCCGCTCATCGGCGCCCCCCGGACCGCCACGGTGGACGGCGTGGACGTGTTCACCCGCAGCCACCTGGGCGTGTTC
>DATBJF010000094.1:0-57973 GCA_036556545.1 Candidatus Methylomirabilota bacterium | reverse complement strand
GGGGGTGTGGGGGCCATTTCGGGCCTGACGGGTTAACGAGGCGCGCCACGGCTTTGCCGGGGCGTGCCGAGCGTCGGGGGGTGTGGGGGGCCATTTCGGGGCCCCCCACGTAATCAGTCGATCAAGCCGTAGAAGCGGCCGGCGTTCTCGCAGGTGATCTTGTGCGTCACCTCCGCCGGCAGGTGCCCGAACTGCTCGGCGATGTACTTCGACGATTCCGGCCACACGCCGTCACCGTGCGGATAGTCCGAGCCCCACATGAGCGTCTCCACGCCCATCTCCTCGATGAGCTTGGTGCCGATGCGGTCGAACTGGAACGTCGCCTTGCACTGGCGCCGCCAGTAGTCGCTCGGGCGCATCGTGAGCCCGAGGTCGCGGAACCGATCTTCCCACTCGAAGTCCATGCGATCGAGCGCGTACGGCAGCCAGCCGATGCCGCTCTCGCCGAGGGCGATGCGCACGTTCGGGTAGCGCTCGAGCACGGCGGCGCCGATGATGGCCGCGATGATGTTCACGAGGTTCATCTGGAACGCGGAGACCACGGTGAAGAACGCCGCCCGTCGCGTGAGGCCCTTCTGCCGTTCGAGCACGCTGACGGGGAGCGCGGGGAACGTGTGGAAGTGCAGCGGCAGGCTCACGTCGTTCACGGCCTTCCAGAGCGGCTCCCAGACGGGATGCCACATGGGCTCCATGTCCCAGGAGCACGACAGCTCCATGCCGCGCAGCCCGAGCTTGGCCACGCGATGGATCTCCTTCACGGCCGCGTCGATGTCGCCGTAGGGCAGGCACGCGAGCCCGATGAAGCGGCTCGGATCGTGCCGGCAGAAGTCGACCAGCCAGTCGTTGTAGATGCGGAACATCTCCGTGGCCGCCTCGTGATCGTTGAGCCGCGTGGCGGCGCCCAGGATGCCGTACATGACTTCCGCCTGGACGCCGTCCCGGTCCATGTCCCTGGCGCGGAGCACGGGGTCGGAGACGCGGCGGATGCCCTGCTGGCCGTCGGCATAGAGGCCGGTGGAGGCCATGACATCCACGCGGTGATGCGTGCCGGGCACGAATTTCTGTCCCGCCGGCCCAACGCCGTTGACGAGCCCGAACGACGTGCCGTTCTTGCAGGTCCAGTATGGACCGTCGGGTCCTTCCGCCACGTATGGCATGCGCTCCTTCAGCCCCGGCGTCGCGTTGGACGTGAACAGGTCCGGCGGCATCCAGGGAAGGTCGAGGTGGCAGTCGGCGGAGATCCTCGTGTAGCGCATGGCGCCTCCTTGCACGCCGCATTATAGTCGCCTCCGTCCGGCACAGGGAGGTGGCTCATGAAGGTTCTGGCGCTGATGGCGCTGACGGCACTGCTGACGGGCTGCGCGAGCCTCGACCGCGCGCAGACGGAGGCGAGCCGGATCGCATCGACGACGGCCGCCAACAAGAAGCTCGTCGTGGATTTCTATCGCGTCGTGTTCATCGAGAAGCGTGTCGCGGAGGGGTTCGAGCGGTACGTGGCGCCCGGCTACATCCAGCACAACCCGATGCTGCCGAGCGGCCGCGAGGCCGCCGTGAAGTTTCTCACCAGAGCCGTGACACGCGACTCGATCAGCGACATCAAGCGCGTCATCGCCGAGGGCGACCTGGTCGTGCTCCACGTCCACTCGCGCAACACCCTGAGCGATCGTGGCCGCGCGGTCGTCGATATCTTCCGGGTGGCGGACGGGAAGATCATCGAGCACTGGGATGTCATCCAGGCGGTCCCGGCGAAGTCGCAGAACCCGAACACGATGTTCTGACGTCGTCCCTACGAGATCGATGCGACTTCGAGCGGGTCGGCTGAGCCGACCTCCAGAAGGTCGAGGTCGTTCGCCCCGGATGTCCTTCACGGCACCGTCGGCGGCTGTGCGGTTCTCCTGCTGGCAGCGGCCGGCGTGATGGCGCCGTTGCGGTCGTTGAGATGTGCCAGGTTGTCGACCGTGTCGAACCAATGGGTGCTAAACCATTGATTGCATTGAGGTCGCCACGTGGCATCGAGCGTGCGTGCCGCGCTGAGGAACCTTCGCACTCTACGGACGGGAGACTGCACGATGCGCGTGCTCATCGTCGACGACTCTCCGCCGCGGCGACACCTGCTGACCGCGGTTCTGCGTGCCGCCGGGCACGAAACCCTCACGGCGCCCAACGGCGTGGTCGCGCTCGGCATGCTCGAGAGCGAGCCCGTCGACGCGGTCGTCTCCGACGTGAAGATGCCGAGGATGGACGGCTTCGAGCTCTGCCGGGCCATCCGGCGCGACACGCGGCTGCGTCACATCCCGTTCATCTTCTACAGCAGCATCTTCACCGGCGGTGCGGCACACGAGCTGGGCATGGACCTGGGCGCCACTGCATACGTCGACGCCAAGCGCGTGCTTCCGGACAAGGTCGCCAAGGAGGTCGAGCAGATCGTCAGCCGTCTCGTGCGGGCCGAGTACCGCGAGACGCTCCTGAGACTGCAGGACGACCTGGAGTTCGCCCGCCGCTATCACGCGGTCGTGCTGTCGACTCCGGATCCGACCGGCGAAGCAGGGATCACGGCCCTCGACCACCTGCTGTCGCGGCTCGACACGGAGCGCGCCTCGCTCGCCAGCCAGCAAGACGTCGTCGTCCCCATCGCCGAGCTGAACCGCCTCCGGGACCTGAGCGATCAGCTGCGGGAGGCGATGAATGGCTCGATCGCAGATGCCGGCGACGGTGCTGCGTCGACCGACGCGCCGGGCGCGCTGTCCGACACCGCCGCGGTGAGCATGCGGCTCACTGTCCGCCGGATCAACGAGCTCGTCCGCAAGCTCGGCGGTCGGATGCCGCGCCGGTCGGGATAGATCGCTCCTGCATCCCGTGGCGCCGTCCTCGAGCTCGTGTTGAGCGAGCGCCGCGACTACGGACGCATGGCCGCCGTCGCGTTCCATTGCCGGCCCCGTCGGTATCGGTGTCACGATCAACTGGGCCGTGCTCTGCAACTTCCCTCAGGCGACGGTCGGCGGCTGGCTGCTGGTCGGCGGTTATTCTCCCTGACGGCGCCGTGACGACGGCGCTGACGCCGCATGTGTCCCCACACGGGGCGTCTCACGTGGCGCGTGATCGCGTATGTGTGGATCACCGCGACGGCCATCGCCGGGTTGCTTGTCAGCGGAGCCTCGCCCGCGACCTGGCGGCGTTGCCCATGACCGATTTCGTTCGGCAGTGCCTGCTCAACCTCATGCGCGGGCGCGCCAGGTAACGAAGCCGATCATGGGCAGATGGGGTACAGGACTGTACGACGATGACAAGGCCGCCGACCTGCGTCAGACCATCGCCCTCATTGCCACCATCCCGGCGTCCGGCGACCGCCTGCTGGAGATCGTGTTGATGCACGAGGAGCGACCGCCCGAGCTGACCGATGGTGACGGGTGCACGTTCTGGCTGGTGATCGCGGACCAGTTCGAGCGTCGCGGTATTCGCTGCGACACGGTGGTCGAGCGTGCATTGATGGCGATCGATGCGGAGCGCGATCAGCGCGAGCGGGCGACATCGTACCTGGGACGGCTAGCCAAGCGCCTCCGCTCTCCGCGGCCGGAGCGCAGGCGGCCAAGGAAGCCCAGGCCCCCGGCGGCCGTCGTGACCACCGGCGAGATCTATGCGTTTCCGACGATGGCCGGCCTCCCCGTTGCGACTCATGTGACGTCGGCGGCCGACTTCGATCGACGAGATTTCGTCCCGGACGGTTGGGGCGTCATCGTCATCGTCGATCAGGGGCGAGCATTCGAGTGGATCCCATGGTGCGCTGTCGCCTCCGTGTCGGTCGATCCGTCGGAGACTCCGACTCTTCCCGGCCTGCTCGGTGGCGAGCTGCTCTACCACAGCCAGACGAACGGCGCGACGAGGTGCATTCCCAAACCGTCGGAGCTCGCCGAGGTGTCGTTCCAACGCGTCGGTACGGTCACGCTGGACCCGAGCGCTGCGCGAGCGGTCGTGGCTCGTTGGCCGAGCGAGACGGAGGCTGTTCAGCTGGGATGGCGGATGCGATATGCCGCCTTTGGGCGAAACACTCGATTCACGCTGCCGACAGGCCCGCGCTTATCGACGCTCGTCGCTCAGCCTCTCGGAATCTGCTTCAACCCGGGCAGCCGGCCGAGGTAGTTGCCGCTCACGCCTCCGTCGACGACGAGGTCGTGGCCGGTGATGTAGCGGGCATCGGCGCTCAGCAGGAACGCGATTGCGTCGGCCATGTCGTCCGGCGTGGCCACGCGGCCGAGCGGCACGAGGGCGTCGCGCTCGGCGGCGATGGCGGCGTTCTGGTAGACGTTCTCCGTCATGCCGGTGCGGACCATGCCCGGAGAGACACCGTTCACGCGGATGCCTTCGCCGCCGAGCTCCTGCGCGAGGACCTTCACCAGCATGATGGCGGCGGCTTTGCTCGGGCCGTAGGCGCCGAGCCCCGCGTGGGCGAAGCTGCCCGACATCGAGCACACCGAGACGATGCTCCCGCGTGCCGCCTTCAGCGCACTGAACGCCGCCTTCGCGAGCAGCCACGTCGCCCGCGTGTTGACGGCGAAGAGCCAGTCCCAATCCTCCACGCTGTAGTCGACGAGCGGGCCGGGGCGGTTCACGCCGGCGTTGCTCACCAGGCCATCGAGGCCGCCGAAGCGCGAGGTCGCCTCGCCGACGGCGCGCGCCGGCCCGTCGACGCTGCCCATGTCGGCATGCGTCACCAGGACCGTGGCGCCGAGTTTCTCGAGGTCGCCCCGTAGCGCGTCGAGACCGGGTGACGCGGTGACGTCGACGGCCGCGATCTTCGCGCCGCCACGTGCGGCGGCGTCGCGCGCCAGCCTGAGGCACGTCGCTCGTCCGATTCCGCTGGCCGCACCCGTCACCAGGACACGCATGGTCATTCTCCCCGGAAGTTCGGCTTGCGCTTCTCGAGCATCGCGCGCCGGCCCTCGCTGGCGTCGGCGCTCCGCCGCGCGGCGAGCGCCTGGGCGTCGAGGTCCGCGTGGTCGAGCTGCCCTCGCGCGGAGAGTGCGCGCTGGATGGTTGCCTTCATGCCGGCCAGCGACAGCGGCGCATTGGCGGCGATCGCTCGCGCCAGCTCGTAGGTCGCCTTCTCGACGTCCGCGGCGGGCGCCACCTCATGGACCATTCCGATGGCCTGCGCGCGCCCGGCGTCGATCAGGCGGCCGGTGAAGAGCAACCGTCGCGTCTCCGCGGCGCCGACGATCTCGACCAGCTTTTGCCCGAGCGGGAAGGGCACGACGAGGCCGATGCGCGACAGCGGCATGCCGATGCGCGCGCCGTCCGCCATCACCCGCAGATCGCAGTGCAGGGCCAGCTCGCAGCCGCCGGCGACGGCGTCCCCGTGAACGAGGGCGATGGTCGGATGGCGCGAAGCCTCCACGCGCTGGAGCACCGCCACCACGCTCTGGTCGGGATCGCCGATGGCGCCGCGCTGCGCTTCCATCTCGCGCAGGTCCATGCCGGCGCAGAAGACGGGGCCGGCGCCGCGCACGACCACCACGCGCACGTCGCGGCGCGCGTCGAGGTCGTCGAAGGCGCGGCGCAGTCCGCTCAGCATGGCCGCGTTCATGGCGTTGCGCTGGTCGGGCCGGTTGAGCGTGACGGTGGCGATGTCGTCGGCGACGGCGGTGAGAATCTCGTCCGACATGGCGCCGATGGTATCATCCCGGCCGATGACGGCGTTTCCCGGCTTCACGCTGCCCGACGAGCTGCGCCTCCTGCGCGAGCAGGTCCGTCGCTTCATCCGCGAGGAGATCATCCCGCTCGAGCAGCGGCTCGATCCCGACGCGCCCGGTCTCCCGGAGGAGGACTGGGAGCGGCTGGTCGAAAAGACCAGGGCCGCCGGCCTGTGGGCGCTGGCCGCTCCCGAGCAGTACGGCGGCGGTGGGCTCGACACCTTCAGCATGTGCGTGCTCTACGAGGAGATGGCGCAGCATCGCATGGGCCTCTACAACATCGGCGGCGGCGTGTTCGGCCGATACCCGCCGCCGGCGATCTGGGCCGGGTCCCGGGCGCAGATCGAGAGGTACGCGGTGCCGACGGTGCGCGAGGGTTGGCGGACGTTCTTCGCCATCACGGAGCCGTCGGGCGGCTCGGATCCGGCCGGGGCGATCCAGACGCGCGCGGAGAAGCGCGGCGACGCGTGGGTCCTCAACGGGCGCAAGGTGTTCATCTCCAACATCGACGGCGCGAAGTGGGGCATCGTCTTCGCGCGAAGCAACAAGGACAAGGGCCGCGCCGGCATCTCCTGCTTCATCGTCGAGCCGGGCACGCCGGGATTCTCGTGGAAGAACATCCGGACCATTCGCACGGCCGCCATCCCGAACGACGTGGTGTTCGAGGATTGCGTCCTGCCCGCCGACGCGCTGATCGGCCAGGAAGGGCAGGGCCTCGATCTCGCCTTCGACTTGCTGGTGAAGAACCGCTTTCCGTACTCGGCGACGAACCTCGGCGTGGCCGTGGCCGCCCATCGCATGGCCATCGAGCACGCCAAGCAGCGCGAGACCTTCGGCCAGAAGCTCTCGCAGCGCCAGGCCATCCAGTGGATGCTCGCCGACGCGGAAGTGGAGATCCGCGCGTGCCGCTGGCTCATCTGGGAGGGCGCCTGGAAGGCGGACCGTGGCCAGGACGCGCGCGTGGAGGCGTCGATCGCCAAGCTCTATTCGAGCGAGGTTCTGGGCCGGGTGATCGATGCCGCCGTGCAGATCCATGGCGGGTACGGAGTCTCGAAGGAGTTTCCGCTGGAACGCTGGTATCGGGAAGCGCGGGTGCGCCGCATCGGCGAGGGCCCGTCGGAGGTGCATCGCATGGTCATCGCGCGCTCGCTCTTCCGCTGATGCTCGACGGCGTCCGCGTGGTCGAGATCGGACAGGCTCTGGCGGGGCCGATGGCGGGCGAGGTGCTCGCCCACCTCGGCGCCGACGTGGTGAAGGTCGAGCGTCCGGAGGGCGACGACGCGCGGCGCTGGGGGCCGCCGTTCTGGAAGGACACGTCGCCCGGGTTCCTCGCCGTCAACGCCAACAAGCGCTCGATCACGGTGGACCTCAAGGATCCCGAGGCCGTGGCCTGGCTGGTCACGCTGATCGGCGACGCCGACGTCGTCGTGCAGAACCTCAGGCCCGGCGCCGTCGACGAGCTCGGGCTCGGGCCCCCAGCCCTCACGAAGCGCTTCCCGCGCCTGATCTACTGCTCCGTGTGGGCGTTCGGCAACACGGGCCCGATGCGTCTCAAGCCCGGCTACGAGCCGATGCTGCAGGCCTTCTCCGGCTTGATGATGATGAACGGCGACGAGGGCGGCCCGCCGACGCGCGTCGGAACGTCGATCCTGGATTACGGGACCGGCCTCTGGGCCGCCGTCGGTGTGCTGGCCGCGCTCGTGCGTCGCGCGGCCACCGGAAGGGGCTGCGTCGTGGATGCGTCGCTCTACGAGACGGGACTCGCCTGGCTCAAGGGCCACTACGCGTCGTTCAGCACGTCCGGCGTCATTCCCGAGCGCCATCGCACCGGCAGCCATCGCGTGGTGCCGTTCGAGAGCTTCGAGACGTCGACGGGGCCGATCATCATCGCCGCCGGCAACGATCGGCTCTTCGCCAAGCTGGCGACCGTCCTCGGCCGCCCCGAGTGGGCGAAGGACGCGAAGTACTCGACCAACGCCGCGCGCGTGGCCAACAAGCCGGAGCTGCTGGCCGCGATCGCCCGGATCTTCGCCACGGCCAGCAAGGGGGAGTGGATCGATCGGCTGGAGGCGGCCGGCGTCCCGTGCGCCGTGATCAACACGCTGCCCGACGCGGCGGCCACGCCGCAGGCCGCCGCGCTCGGCATCGTCCAGACGGTGCCCGGTCACGACTACACGCTGATCGGCCTGCCGCTCACGTTCGACGGCGTGCGTCCGACGATCCGCCGGCCACCGCCGGCGATCGGCGAGCACGACGCGGAGGTCCGCAAGGGGCCCTGGCGTTAGAGCGCGCGAGGTCGTCCTCGCGCTGCTCGTCGCCGTGCTCTGGGGACTGGCCTTCGTGGCAACACGGATCGGGCTGGACGAGCTGTCGCCGCCGCCGCTCGCGGTCGCGCGCTTCGTGATCGCCGCCGCGCCCGTGCTGCCGGCGCGCAGCGAGGCGGCGTGATGGTGCCCACACCGGCCACGGCCGCCGACGTGCCGGCGGTCATGCTCCTGATCGGGCGCGTGTTCGCCGAATACGGCCTGCTGCTCATGCCACAGTTCGAGGTGCCCGACCTGCTGCGCTTCGACGCGCACTACACGCCGCCGCGCGGAGCGTTCTGGGTGGTCCGCGACGACACGAGCCGTGTCGTCGCCTCGGTCGGCGTCGATCGCGTCGACCACCGCACCGCCGAGCTGCATCGGCTCTATGTCGACGCGAGCTTGCGCGGGCGCGGCATCGGTCAGCGGCTGGTGGAGACGGTGATCGACTGGACGCGCGAGCAGACCCTGGCCCGGATCGTCCTGTGGTCGGACACGCGCTTCGAGAATTCGCACCGGCTCTATCGCCGGCTCGGCTTCGCGCAGTTCGGCGAGCGCACGGTCGAGGGCGACATCAACGCCTCGCGCGAGTATCGCTTCGAGCGCGACATATGACGGGCTACCGCCTGGTGCGGGGCGTGGCCGCGCTGCTGCTCTGGCTGTTCTATCGCCGGATCGACGTGAGCCACGCCGAGCGGATCCCGCGCCAGGGCCCACTGGTCATCGCCGCCAACCACCACAACGCCCTCGTCGACCCGATGCTGATCATCACCAGCGTGCCGCGCCGGATCGTCCCGCTCGCCAAGGCGCCGCTGTTCCGTCACCCGCTGATCGCCCCATTCCTGAAGCTCATCGGCGCCGTGCCCGTGCACCGGCGCGTCGACGGCGCCGACCCACGGCAGAACGCGGCGATGTTCGCCGCCGCCGTCGACGCCCTGCGGGTGGGCGACACGCTGCTGATCTTCCCGGAAGGCGTGTCCCAGCCGCGGCCCACGCTGATGCCGCTGCGCACCGGCGCCGCCCGCATCGTGCTGAGCGCGGCCGCGGAAGGCGTCGGTGTTGCGCTGGTGCCCGTGGGTCTCGTCTTCGACGACCCGGGGACCTTTCGGACGGCCACCGCGCTGCTGTCCGTCGGCCCGCCCGTCGCCGTGCCGGATCTCGTCGAGCAGTACGCGAGCGCGCCGGACAGCGCCGTTCGCTCGCTCACCGAGCGGCTCGCGGACGCCATCCGCGCGCAGATCGTGGAGGCGGAGGACCATCACACCCTCGAGCTGCTGGGCACGCTGGAGCGTGCCTGGCGGCACGAGCGCGGCGAGCCGGCGCGCGCCGAGCCCGCGCTCTCGCTCGCGTGGCGGCGCGAGGTGATGCGGGCCGCCCGCGCGCTGGGCGAGCGCGACCCCGTCCGCGTGGCGGTCTTCCGCCGGCACCTCGAGCGCTATGCCGAGCGGCTCCGCGAGAGCGGCCTCAGCGACGGCCAGCTCGGCCAGCGCTACACGGTCCGGATGGTCACGCGGTATACGCTCGCCAACGCCTTCAATCTGAGCGTCATGCTGCCGCTGGCCGTCCTCGGGATGGCCGCGCACGCGGTGCCGTACGCGCTGACGGACCTCGTCGCGCGGGCGCTCGTCGACACGGCCGAGGAGGAGGCCACGGACAAGATGGCGGCCGGCCTCGTGCTCTATCCGCTGTGCTGGATCGTCGAGGGCTGGCTGCTGTGGCGCGGGGTCGGCGCCGCGTGGCTGGCGGCGTTCCTGGTGCTGCTCGTGCCCTCGGGGCTCGTGGCGCTGGCGTGGCGCGAGCGCCTCGCGCGCGTCGGCCGGCAGGCGCGGGCCTTCGCTCGCTTCCTCGTCGACCGTCGCGCAGGACACGATCTGCTCGCCGAGCGGCGCGCGCTCGTCGAGGAGGCCGAAGCGCTCGGCGCCCTCAGCGCGCGGCCGAGAACTTCGGCATGACCTCGCGAGCCAGCAGCTCCATCGAGCGTCGCCAGAGCTTCGGCTGGTCCCAGTCGTGCCCGGCCATGAGCAGCGTCCCGAACGGCCCGATTTCCTCGCGAAGCGCCACCAGCTGCTCGGTCACGCGGCGCGCACTGCCGGCGATGATCAGCGCGCGCTTCACGTTGTCGACGGTGACGGCGTCGTCCGGCATGGCGAGCTCCGGCTTCAGCATGAACAGCGCCTGCCGCGCCTTGCTGAAGCTCGTGATGAAGAAGGAGTAGTAGAAGGAGAGGCCGCTGTCGGGACGGGCGAGGTAGTCCTCCGCCTCGCCGTCGCTCTCCGTCACGAGCACGCTCCGGGAGACCCGCCACACGCCCGGATCGGGCCGGCGGCCGGCCGCCTCGCAGCCCTCCACGTACTTCTCCCACTGGCTGCGCAGGTAGCGCCGGTGGAAGAAGTTCCCCGAGACCGGAATCCAGCCGCGCTCGCCCGCCGTCCGCGCGCTGCTCGAGCTGGGCGTCAGGATCGAGATGGCGATCGGGGGATGCGGCTGCTGCAGCGGGCGCGGCACGTAGCCGACCTTGAACTCCGGCCACACCGCGTTCTCCAGCGCGATCTTCCAGAAGCGGCCGTCGATTCGGTACGGCGGATCCTGCGCCCACAGCTTCAGGACCGTGTCGATGGACTCGAGCATCATCTGCGGCCGCAGCTCCGCCTGGCCGACGTTGAACAGCTCGAAGTCGCTGATGAGGCCGCCGGGGCCGATGCCCATGATGAAGCGCCCCCGGCACAGGTGGTCGAACATGGCCGCGTGCGCGGCCACGGTCGCCGGATGCATCTGCGGCAGGTTCAGCACGCCGGTGCCGAGCCGGATGCGCTGCGTGCGGTCGATGATGCTCGCCAGGAAGATCAGGGGCGAGGTGATGCGCTCGCTCCACGACGAGAAGTGCTCGCCGATGTAGGCCTCGGTGAAGCCGAGCTGGTCGGCCAGGATGACCGCCTCGCGATCTTCTTCCAGGATCGTCGTGTAGTCGCGGCTCGGGTGATGGAACGGCATGGTGAACATGCCGAGGTTGATGGTCATCGGCCCACCGCCCGGTGCAGCTCCGCCAGGGGCACGATGCGGCCGTGCAGCGGCAGGAGCTGGTCCACGTCGAGGTTGAGCCGCGCGATGTTGTCTGCGAGGTTGACGTTGAAAGGATGTGGCGGCGAGGGCGGCGGCGCGTTCGCGGGCGCCGGCGTGTAGGCGTCGGCCTGGATCAGGAGGCGCTCCTTCGGCAGGTACACCATGAGCATGCCGTCGTGGTGCAGGTTGCCGGCGATGTGGTGGATCTCCACCTCGCGCGTGCCGTCGCTGAGGACCTGGCGCTCGCGCACGCCCTCGACGGCGCCCTTCTTGCCGCTCCGCGTGAGATGGTCGGGGCTCACGGTGGCCGGCGTGGCCAGCACGCGGCTGAAGAACGGGCGGTTGACCTCGTGGGTCAGGATGGTGATGCCCTCGCCTGCGACGGCGCGCAGACCGCCCGCGTGGTCGAAGTGATGGTGGCTGTTGACCACGAACTTGATCGGCTTGGGTGACAGGCCACGGACCTCGGCCAGCACCGCCAGCGCGCGCTCGTCGTTGAGCGGCGCCTCCACGACGATGAGATGGTCGCTCATCTCGATGACTGCGCTGTGATGCGTTCCGCCCGTGACGTACCAGACGCCGTCGGTGACCTTCTGGCTCGTGACCTTGGCATACGGCGAGCTCGCCTGGCGCACCGCCTCCGGCACCGCGACGTCCAGCGGCGCGTTCGGCCGCACGTCGGTGATGGTCAGCTCGACCGACGGGAAGCCGCCTGCGGACTGCTCGATCTTCGACGGGAACTTCACACCACCGAAGTCCTTGTAGTCGGAGTAGCGCACCTCGATGGTGAGGTCGCCGAGCACGGCGTTCGGGATGGTGGCCTGCACGTGCTCGACGAGGCGCTTCCTGTCCACGCTGGCCCGCACGTTCATGTGGCCGGGAATGCTGAAGGTGATGACGCGGTCCTTGACGGTCGCCTTGTTGGCGAGGGCCGCCTTCACCACGCCGTGCGGCGTGCTCCACAGCTGGAAGCGCCGGTCGCCGAGCGCGATGGGGACGGGCACCGGCGCGTCGTTGACGACGTTCCAGGCGTAATCACCCGAGACGAACGCGCGGACACGCTGCTCGCCCCGGCTCGGGATGCCGCCGCCGCGGGGCGGATCCTCCGCGCGCGTGCGGAGGTACTCGTCGCGCAGCGCGCTCGCCTGATAGTCGACGGCCCGCGTGAAGTCGGTCACGTTGAAGCGCGGCCACGGGGCGCCGGGCACGACGCTCTGGCCGACGGCGTAATCGACGCCGCCGCCGGCGATGACGATCGTTCGCAGGTTCGTGGCGCCCATGGCCCTGGCGATCCGCTCCAGCTCGCGGGTGTTCTGGGCGGCCGCCGCCGCCGGCACCAGCAGCACGACGAGCGTCAGCAGGGCGAGCAGTGTCCGCGCGTGCATGTGGGGCGCTCCTTGCGCGCGGGGGTCCCGCGCGCGGTTGGATCAGTGCATGACGAGGCCGCCGTCCACGCTGAGCGCCTGGCCCGTCATGTAGCCGGCGCGCGGCGAGGCGAGAAACCCGATGACGGCGGCCACGTCCTCCGGGCGTTCCATCCGACCGAGCGGCACCTGGGACAGGCGCTGGCGCGTGAACTCCTCGGCGGTCATGCCGAGCAGCGCGCCCTGATCGCGGGCGACCATCTTCCACATGTCGGTCTCGACGAAGCCGGGACAGACGCAGTTCACGCGGATGCCGTCGGCAGCGTGGGCCAGCGCCAGGCTCTTCGTCATGCTGACGACGGCGGCCTTGCTGGCGTTGTAGGGCAGGTTCGTCTTGCTGCCGATCTTGCCGGCCATCGAGGCCAGATTGACGATGGCGCCGCTCTTCTGGGCGATCATCACCGGCAGCACCGCCTGGCTGGCGAAGAACACCGCCCTGGCGTTGATCGTCATGATCGCGTCCCAGTGATCTTCGGTGACGTCGAGCGTGGCGGCCGCCCGGTAGATGCCCGCGTTGTTCACGAGCACGTCGATGCGTCCCAGCTCGGCCGTCGTGCGCTGGACCAGCGCCGCCAGGTCGCTGCGGCGGGTGACGTCGGTGGCGATGGCGAGCGACGTGCGTCCGAGCGCGCTGACCTCGCCGGCGGTGCGCTCGGCGCCGGCCTTGTCCAGCTCGGCCACCACGACGTCCGCGCCCAGACGCGCCAGCTCGAGGGCGGTGGCGCGGCCGATGCCGCGGCCGCCGCCGGTGACGATCGCGACCTGTCCCTGGAGCTCCATCACGTCCTCCACTTCATCGGGCGTTCGCCAGCACCAGCGTGCCGGCCGCCGAGAGCATTCCGCCCATGCCGTTGACGAGCGACAGTCGCGCGTTCGGCACCTGCCGCGCCCCGCATTCGCCGCGCAGCTGGCGCACCGACTCGATGATCGGGAAGATGCCGTACATCCCGGTGTGCGTGTAGGAGAGCCCGCCGCCGTTGGTGTTGATCGGCAGCCGGCCGCCCGGCGTCGAGCGCCCCTCCTCGAAGAAGTGCACACCCTCGCCGCGCTTGGCGATGCCGAGCGCCTCCAGCATGAGCGGCGGCCCGGACGTGAACGCGTCGTAGAGCATGATGTGGTCGAAGTCCGTGGCCCGCACGCCGGCCATGGCGAACGCCTTCTCGCCGGAGAGCCGCGTGGCCTCGCTGTAGGTGAGGTCGCGCATCTGCGTGAGCGAGACGTGCTCGGCGCCCTCGCCGGCGCCGCGCACCCACACCGGCTTCTTGGCGCAGTCCCGCGCGCGATCCGGACGGGTCAGGATGACGGCGCCGCCGGCATCGGTGACGAGACAGATGTTCAGGATGTTGAACGGCCACACCACCGGCCGCGAGCTCAGCACGTCCTGCACCGTGAGCGGCTCGCGATTCTTCGCCCTGGGATTGAGGGCCGCCCACTTTCGCGTGGAGACGGCGACCTGCGCCCACTGCTCGAGCGTCGTGCCGAACTCGTGCATGTGGCGCGTCGTGATGAGCCCGAAATAGGTCGGCGCGCCGCCGAAGCCGTACGGCGCCTCGAACTGGCCCGGGATGGCGAGATCGCGCCGCGGCGACACCCCGACGCCCGAGCGGCCGGACTCGCCATGGGAGATCACCGCCACGTCGCAGAGCCCGTGGTGCAGGGCCAGCATCGCGTGACCGACCATGATGATGAACGAGCAGCCGCCCACGGTGGTGCCGTCGACGTAGCGCGGGCGGACGCCGATCGCCTCCGCGATGGTGGCCGGCGAGTGCTGGCCGGCGGTGAACACGCCGTCGATGTCGGCCACGCGCAGCCCGGCGTCGCGCGCGGCGTTGTGGATGGCCTCCACGTGCAGCGTCAGCTGGCTCTTCCCGGGCAGGGTGCCGAGCTCGTCGCTCTCGTCGACGCCGACGATGCAGGCCGCGTTCGACAGCTCCTTCATTTGTAGCGACCGCTGTGCGGACGGCTCGAGCCGTGGGTGGCCTGAGCGAGATGCGAGCCGGCTGTCATCTGTTGGAGCGGCCGCTGTCCGTGCGGCTCGAGCCGTGGGTGGGCTGTCCGAGGTGCGTGCCGGCTCCGAGCGGCTGGAACATCGGGAGGGTGATCTCCTCGGTCTGCTTCTCGAACACGACCTCCACCGGCATGTCGCAGCGGATCTGCGCGGGGTCGGGGGCGACGTTGACGAGGTTCGTCAGCAGCCGCGGGCCCTCATCGAGCTCGACCATCGCCAGCACCACCGGCGTCTTCACCTTGAACGCCTTGTTGAGGATCTGGTGGGCGATCTCGAAGGAGTGCAGGCGGCCGCGGCCGCTGGCGCGGATCCATTCCAGATCCGCCGAGCCGCAGAACGGACAGCGGACGCGCGGATGCAGATGCGCCTTGCCGCATCCGCGACACTTCGGAATCATGAGCCGGCCCTCGCGGGCGCCGTCCCAGTACGGCTTCGCCTCCGGCGTGAGCGGTGACGGCAGCGGGCGCTGCGGCGCGTCCACGCTCAGACGACGCCGTCCCGACGGATGCTCGCGATCTCCTCCTTCGAGTAGCCGAGCTGGCCGAGGACCTCGTCGGTGTGCTGCCCCACGTCGGGGGCCGGCGCGTGGACGGCGCCGGGCGTTCGCGACAGCGTCACCGGCAGGTTCTGGATCTCGATGTCGCCCAGGCGGGGGTGGCGGATCTTCGTGGCCAGCTTGAGGTGCTTGACGTGCGGGTCGTCGAAGACTTCCTTGACGTTGAAGATCGGGCCGCACGGCACGCCGGCCTTGTTCAGCACGTCGACCCAGTGCTGGCTCGGCCTGCCGCGGGTGGCCTTTTCCAGCTCCTCGGTCAGCTCCGCGCGGTTCTTGGAGCGGTCCGGCGGCGTCTTGAAGCGCGGGTCGTCGATCAGCTGCGGCACGCCGAGCGCCTCGCAGAGGCGCCGGTACATCGTCTGGCCCGAGGCGGCGATGTTCATGTGGCCGTCCGCCGTCCGGAAAACGCCGGTCGGAATACCGGTCGGGTGATCGTTGCCCGCCTGCGGCGGGATCTCCTTGCCCATCGTCCAGCGTGAGGCCTGGAAGTCGAGCATGCGGATCATCGCCTCGAGCAGCGAGGTGTGCACCCATTGGCCCCGGCCCGACTGCTCGCGCTCGAGCAGTGCGACCAGGATGCCGTGCGCGAGGAAGAGGCCGGCCGTGAGATCCGCCACCGGGATGCCGACGCGCACCGGGCCCTGACCTGGTAGTCCCGTGATCGACATCAATCCGCCCATGCCCTGGGCGATCTGGTCGTAGCCCGGGCGATCGCGATACGGGCCGCTCTGGCCGAAGCCCGAGATGCTGGCGTAGACGAGACGGGGGTTGATCGCGCTCAGCGACTCGTAATCGATGCCGAGGCGGTGCTTGACGTCGGGCCGGAAGTTCTCGACCAGCACGTCGGCCTTGGCCACCAGCTTCTTGAGGATCTCGACGCCCTTGGGCTTCTTGAGGTCGAGGCTCATCGCCCGCTTGTTGCGGTGCAGGTTCTGGTAGTCGAAGCCGTCGTGCGCGAAGTCGTTGCCGTCGTCGGCGCGCGCGGCCACCTGGATCACGTTGGCGCCCATCTCGGCCAGCTGACGCACGGCGGTGGGACCGGAGCGGGCGCGGGTGAGATCGATCACGGTGAAGCGCTCGAGTGGGAGCTTGGTGGTCATCGTCCTCTGAAGACAGGCGCGCGCTTGTCGACGAAGGCGCGGATGCCCTCGCGGGCGTCCTCCGTCTCGAAGCAGGCGTTCTGGGCAAAGGTTTCGAACTCCAGGGCGGAGCGCAGATCGCTCTCGGCGTTTCTGTACATGGCGCGCTTGGCCAGCCGGATGGCGACCGGCGGTCCCGCCGCGATCTTCCGGGCCAGCTCCAGCGTGGCCGGCATCAAGTCCTCCGGCGGCAGCACGCGACTGACGAGGCCGATCCGCAGAGCCGCGGCGGCGTCGACGACGTCACCGGTGAAGATCAGCTCGGCGGCGGTGGCCATGCCGACGGTGCGCGGCAGGAAGTACGTCCCGCCCCAGTCGGGGTGGAGGCCGCGCTTGACGAACGCCTGCGAGAACTTCGCGGCGGTGGAGGCGAGCCGGAGCTCGCAGGCGAGCGCCAGGTTCATGCCGGCGCCGGCGGCGGCGCCGTTGACGGCGGCGATGATCGGCTGCGGCGCGTCGCGCATGGCCAGCAGCGTGCGGTCGCGCGACGGCGCGATCTTGTCGAGCAGCGGCCGCTCGCGGCCTGCTTCCTTCGCCTCGTTCATCGCTTTCACGTCGCCGCCGGCGCAGAACGCCTTGCCGGCGCCGGTGACGATCATGACGCGCACGTCGGGATCGGCCGCCGTGCGGGTGATCGCATCCAGGAAGTCCTCGCGCAGCGTGTCGCCCAGGGCGTTCATCCGCTCGGGACGGTTGAGCGTCAGGGTGGCGATGCCGTCCTTCGCCTCGTAGAGGAGGCACTTGTAGCTCATCTCGGCTCCGCCGCCGGTGGCCAGGCGATCTTCATGGTGTCCAACCGCCGCAACCGGTCCTGGCCGAGCGTGCGGTCCCACGTTTCCGCCAGAGCTTCCGGCGTCCACGGTGCGGTCGCGGTGATCGTGCGCAGCGGTGCCGGGTGCGAGAACACGGTGACCTCGGTGCCGCGCACGCCGATGACCTGGCCGGTGATGTGCGCGGCGCGGTCGCTGGCGAGGAAGGTCACCACGGGCGCGATGGCGTCCGGGGGTGTCGCCGTGGCCGCCGCGCGGCGGTCGCCGGGCAGCCGCTGGGTCATGCGGGTGTCCGCCGTCGGCGAGATCGCATTGCAGCGCACGCCATAGCGGGCCATCGCCAGCGCCGTCGAGCGCGTCAGGCCGACGATGCCTTCCTTGGCCGCGGCGTAGTTCGGCTGGCCGGGGCTGCCCTCGAGGCCGGCCGTCGAGGTGAAGGTGACGATGGAGCCGGCCTTCTTCTGGCGCATGTGGGCGGTGGCCGGCTGCATGACGGTGAAGTGACCCTTGAGGTGGACGGCGATGACGGCGTCCCACTCGTCCTCGGTCATGTTGAAGATCATCCGCTCGCGCAGGATGCCGGCGCAGCAGACGAGGATGTTGATGTCCCCGAACTCCTTGAGGGCGAGCTCCACCACGGCGCGGCCGCCGGCCATGGTGGCCACGCTCTCCGGGCTGGCGACGGCCTTGCCGCCTCGGCCGCGGATCTCGCCGACCACCTGGTTGGCCGGCTCGCTCGACGGATCGCGGCCGTCCACGCTCACGCCGTAGTCGTTGACGACGACGCTGGCGCCGGCGGCGCCGAGCCCGAGCGACACTGCCCGCCCGATGCCCGTGCCGCCGCCGGTGACGACCGCGACCTTCCCGTCGAGGAGCCCCATCGGCGCCCGGTCCGGGCGCTACTTCTTGGCCGCGCGCGTTTCGAGCAGCGTCTTGATCTCCTGCGCGGCCGCCCGCCACAGCGGACCGCCGGGCACCGCGTACTCGGCGTTGACCTGCGAGCGGAACTCGTTCATGGCGGCGTCCTGCTTGGCCTTGTCGTCCTTCGGCGCGAGGTCGAGCGTCTTGGCGCGGATGCCGACGGCCTTGGCGGTGGCCGGATGCGAGCGCTCGATCCAGCGGCCGATCTCGTTCCAGTCCTTGTCGAAGAAGACGACGACGGGGATGGAGCGGAAGCCGTTGTTCAGGAAGCAGTCGGTGAGGTCGAGGTTCTGGTCGCGGAAGAAGACGCGCAGCTCGGCGCCGGGCATGGCCTCCGCGATGCGCGCGACGAAGGGCGAGTTGCGATGCACGTCGCCGCACCAGTTCTCGGCCAGCATCAGGATGTATTTGACGTCGGTGACGCCGGAGAAGAACTTTCGCTCCTCGTCGGTGAGCGTGGCCCGGTTGTAATTGTCCTGGGTGCGCGCCTGGGTGTCGCCCATCTGGGCCACGTACTCCTTCCAGGTCATGCCCTTCGAAAACCGGGTCGCGTCGAGCGGAATCCTCAGCTGAGCCATGGGGTCGTCTCCTTCATGCGGTACACCGCAGTGACCGGTGTTGTCGGCAAGGTCGGAGTATACCGCCGGGCAGGCCCCGGCGTCAGGCTCCGGCGCGCCGCAGCGTCAGCGCGATGTTCTCGGCGGCCGGCTTGCGCTCGCGCCGCTCGATCTCGTGGATCATCTCGACCACCGCCTCCGAGACGGGTGTGGGCACGCCCCGCGCGCGGCCCTGCTCGACGACGTGGCCGTTCATCCCGTCGATCTCGGTGGGACGGCCCTTGTGGACGTCCTGCGCCATCGACGCCCGCCAGTTGCGCCCGCTCGCGGACTGCGGGGTCAGCATGCGGTCGAGGCCGTCCCACGTCTCGCGGCGCGCGGCGTCCGCCCACTGCTCCGCGGGCGCGCCGTTGATCTTCGGGACCCGATAGCCGCACGCGAGGCCCACGCGCGCGGACTCGGCCGCGAGATGGATGGTGATGGCGCGCCCCACCTCGCTCGACATGATCTCGAGCGAGCCGAGCCCCGACATCGCCTGCACGGGATTGCCCATGGCGTTGGCGCAGAGCTTCGCCCAGCGCTCGCCCCAGAGGTTGTCGGTGGCGAGCGAGCCGTCGATGACCGACAGCATCTCGGCCAGCTGCGTCGCCCGCGCGGTGATGCGGCCGTCGTGCTCGCCGGCACGGAAGACGTCGTGGCCCTTGCCGGCGCCCTTCTCCATGCCGCGCTCGACCTGGCCCGGCCGCCACAGGGCGACGCCGATCTTCGACATCACGAGGCCGACGGCGCGCTCGGCGCCCACGATCGAGGCCACGATCGGATCGGGCCAGCAGTTCTCCGACGCCACCACGTAGCCCTCGGGCTTCAGGTGGCGCACGGCCAGCTGCGTGGCCCACGCCGTGTCGTAGACTTTCATCGCCACGAAGGCGATGTCGAAGTCGCGCGGCAGGCGCTGCGACTCGTGCAGGTGCACGGCGGTCGGCCGCGCCTCGAACGGGTCGTGCGGGCCGGTCACCGTGATGCCCTTGGCCCGGATGGCCTCGACCTGCTCCGCCCACGGATCGACCAGGGTGACGTCGTGCCCGGCGCGCGCGAGGAAGGCGCCGAGGTAGCTGCCGATGGCGCCGGCGCCGACGAACAGGATCTTGCGGCTCATCGCTCGGCCTCCTTGTCAGGGGGGCCCGAGTGTACCCTACGCGGCCCGTCGTCGGGCGAGCGTGGCCACGACCCGGGCGAGGTGCGCCGGCTCGAACGGCTTGGCGACGTGGACCTCGAACCCGGCCTCGAGCGCGCGACGGCGGTCTCCGGTGGCGGCGGCCGCCGTCAGCGCCGCCGCCGGCGTGGCCCCGCCCTGGGCAGGATCGAGGCTGCGCAGCCGGCGGATCAGCTCGTAGCCGTCGCCGTTCGGCATGCCGATGTCGCTCACGACCACGTCGGGCCGCGCGCGGCCGACTTTCTCCAGCGCTTCGTCGGCGGAGGCGGCCGTGGTCACGCGCGCGCCACACGCGGTGAGAACCGTCGCGACGAGATCGCGGGTCTCGACCTCGTCCTCGACGACGAGCACGGCCACGCCGTTGAGATCCGCGCTGGCGTCCGGTGCCGCCTCCGGAACGGGCTCGCGGGCGGCGGCAGCCAGCGGCAAGTGCACCGTGAACGTCGTGCCGCTGCCCGGCCCCGCGCTGGCCACGGCGACGACGCCGCCGTGGCCTTCGACGATGTGCCGCACCAGCGCCAGCCCGATCCCCAGGCCGCCGTACGCGCGCGTGAGCGAGCCGTCGCCTTGCCGGAAGCGGTCGAACACCCGTGGCAGCAGCGCGGGCTCGATGCCGATGCCCGTGTCGCGCACGAGGAGCCGCACCTGGCCGCGGTCGAGGCCGAGGGCGACGTGCACGCGGCCGCCGGCGCGAGTGAACTTGACCGCGTTCGCCAGCAGGTGACGGATCGTCTGCCGCATCCGCGCGGTGTCGGCGTCGACGGTCAGCGGTGTGTCGTCGATCTCCGTCGTCAGCGTCAGCCTCGCGGCGGCGGCGCCGGCGCGCGCCGCCTCGACCTCGGCCGCGACCAGCGGCGCCAGCTCCACGCGCTGCCGCTCGAGGCGGAACGTTCCGAGCACGATTCCCGACACGTCGAGCAGGTCGTTGACGATCTCCACCTGGGCCAGCGCGTTGCGCTCGATGACGGCGAGGGCGCGCGCGGCGGCCGCGCCGGCCAGCGATGGGCCGCGCAGGAGCCGCGTGTAGCCCAGGATCGACGTGAGGGGCGTTCGCAGCTCGTGGGACAGCGTCGCCAGGAACTGGTCCTTCATCATGCCTTGTCGCGCACGCTCCTCCTCCATCCGGCGCCGCTCGCTCACGTCGCGGACGAAGACGCTGATCCACTCGCGGCCGCGATGCGCGACGTAATCGTTGGAGGACTCGACGGGGATCACGACGCCGTCGCGGCGACGATAGCGCGACTCGGACGGTCGGCTGCTCTCGGCGCGCACGGTGTCCCAGAAGCGCTTCCACGCCTCCGGATCGCCGTCCACCTCGAGGTCCCACACGTGCCGCGCGAGGAGATCGGCACGGGTGTAGCCCGTGAGCCGCTCGGCGGCAGGATTCGCGTGCACCACGCGCCCCTGGGCGTCGATCCAGAAGAGCGCCTCCGCCGCGCGGTCGAGCGCGAACTGCGTCAGCGCGAGCTGCTCGCGCTCTTCGTGCCGGCGGCTCTCGTTGACGAGCAGCATCCCGAGACCCACCGTGCCGAGCGGCAGGAAGAGCCCGACCGGCACGGCCGCCGCCCCGAGCACCTCGAGGGCAACCTCTCGGTCGGGCAGGGCGGCGGCCCAGACGAGCACGATGGCGTCAAGCGCGGCGCCGAGGACCAGCAGCCCGGCCGGTCCGAGCTCACGCTCGCGTCCGTGCCACCGCGCGCCGGCGAGGACGGCGAGGAGGCCGACGGTGAGGATGGTGCCGATGCCGGCTACGCTGCCGATTCCACCGAGCGCCGCCCGATAGACCGCGGCCAGCGTCGCGGCCGTGACGGCGGCACCGGGCCCGCCGAAGGGACCGGCGAGAAGCAGCGGAATGTAGCGCGCGTCGGCGAGAACGCCGGGCGCGACGACGAACGGCGTATGCATGCCGGCGATCGCGATGAATCCGAAGACCAGGCCGGCAAAGATCACCCGCAGCGCCGGACGCGCCTGCGTCCACGAGCGTCGAATGACGCTGTAGAGCAGCGTGAGCGCGAGGAGGAGCGCGATGTTCTGCGCGAGGTCGATGACGAAGTTCACGAACGTCACGATCGCGCGGCGAGCCTAGCACACCTCCATGTCGGCAAAGCGCGTAAGTGCGCGTTCGGCCTGGGGAAATTGCAAGATTTGCACTAGCGGTCCGGAGGCCGCGGCCTGACATCGCAGATCGGCCTGGAGCGCGGCCCGCACCCGCGCCATCTCCTCGGGCCGGAAGAGCAGGCCACTCAAGGCGCCGTGTACCGGCGGCCGGTGCAGGTCCAGGCGTAGACCGACGGCGGGCGCGCCCTGGACAGCGCCGTAAGGTTTTTCGACGCCGAAACGCGTGAAGCCGAACTGACCCTGGTAGAACGGCGCGTGCCGCGGGTGGACGGTGACGCACAGGTCGTCCACGCCGCGGACGTCGCGCGCATAGATCCCGACGAGCTGGACGAGCGGGCGCACCAGCGCCAGCGCGACGCCGCGGCGCGCGGGCTCCACGGCGAGCGCGGAGACTTCCGCGAGCCGGCGCCCGCGCGCGCGCAACGGCGCGAGCTCGTCACGATAGAGCGCGTCGGCCGGCAGGCCGCGGCTCGAGTCGCACAGGAGCATGAGCGTGGCGCCGATGACACCGTCGGTGCGCGCGACGAACACTGCGGCGCCCGCGGATGCGGCCGCGCGGCGCGGGCTCGCCGCGTCGCGCAGGCCGCGCGCCACGTAGACGTCGTGAACGAGGCGCTCGGCCTGCTGCCGGTCGGCGCGCGTCATGGCGAGTCCGGCGCACACGGTACCGCGGGCGGTCTGGCTGCGTAGCACCGAGCGCGGCCCATCGCAACGCCGGTGCCGCGCCCGTCCACCGTGAAATGCCCGTTGCCGCCCGGACTTGCAGCGCGCGGAAGGTCTTACACTGTCGAGCCTCCGACACGGCGGACGTCAGCGTCCTGCCGCGGCAATGCGCCGCCGCCACAGGTCGTCTAGAATCCCGGCAAGGAGAATCCGTCATGGCGACCATGTACCGCTACCAGTTGCCCGTGGAGCAGACCGGCTGGACGCTCGCCGGCCAGACGCAGACCGCGTTCACCTGGGAATACGAGGACGAGCGCGACCGGCTGCTGGCGCTCTACGACAAGGGCAAGAAGCAGCAGTGGGACGCCGCCGTGCGGATCGACTGGTCGCAGGATCTCGATCCGGAGAACCCGCAGGAGGTCGACGATCGCCTCATCCCGATCTTCGGCTCCCCGATCTGGGACAAGCTCACGGACAAGGAGCGGATCCACCTGCGACATCACCAGCAGGCCCAGACGCTGTCGCAGTTCATGCACGGTGAGCAGGGCGCGCTCATGGCGGCCGCCCGCATCGTGCAGATGGCCCCCGATCTCGACGCGAAGTTCTACGCGGCGACGCAGGTGATGGACGAGGCCCGCCACGTCGAGGCGTACGCCCGCCTGCTCAACGAGAAGCTCGGCATCGCCTATCCGATCACGCCGGGCCTGAAGTCCCTGCTGGAGACGGTGCTGACCGATCGGCGCTGGGACATGACCTATCTCGGCATGCAGATCCTCATCGAGGGACTGGCGCTGGCGGCCTTCCAGCGGATCCGCGATTTCGCGAAGAACCGCCTGGCCGCCTCGGTGAACGCCTACGTCATGCAGGACGAGGCGCGCCACGTGGCGTTCGGGCGGCTGGCCCTGCGCGACCTCTATCCGCAGCTCAGCGAGGGCGAGCGGCGCGAGCGCGAGGAGTTCGTGGTCGAGGCGTGCTATCACATGCGGGACCGGTTCAATCAGAAGGAGCTGTGGGAGAACCTCGGCCTGCCGGTGAAGGAGGCCATCGAGGTGGCCATGGCCTCCGAGAACATGCGTCTGTTCCGCAAGCGGCTCTTCAGCCGCATCGTGCCGACGGTCAAGGACATCGGGCTCTGGGGACCCGGCGTGCAGCAGGCCTTCGCCGACATGGGCGCCATCGAGTTCGCCGACGTCGACAGCGACGCGCTGCTCGAGCAGGACAACCGCGTGGCCGAGGAGTTCGACGCCGGCGTCTTCGTACGGAAGACGCTCGCCTAACTCGCGACCAGTTCCGTTTCGAGCGCCACGTCGGACGGCGACGCCGGCAGCGCGTCGAGCATCCCGAGCAGTGGCTGGACGACGACGGCGTCGCTGACGCCCTTCACGCGCGTCTTCATGGCGGGGCCCACGCGCACGGAGCCGCGCACGCGCGCCAGCGCCGCCTGCGAGAGGAGCACTTGCCCGCCGTGCGCGAGGCTCTGGATGCGCGACGCCAGGTTCACGGCGGGACCGACCACGCCGTACTTCACGTGCTCCTTGCTCCCGATGTTGCCGGCCACGACCACGCCGGTGTGGACGCCGATGCCCATCGAGAGCACGGGTAATCCGAGCGTGACGTTCTCGGCGTTGAGCTCGGCCATCGCCGCCTGCATCGCCAGCGCACAGCGGGCCGCGCGCACCGCGTCGTCCGGCCGCTCGAACGGCGCGCCCCAGAGCACCAGGATGGCGTCGCCGATGAACTCGTTCACGGTGCCGCCGTGGGCCTGGATGATCGGCGTCATCCGCGCCAGGTACCGGTTGATCAGGTCGATCATGGCCTCGGCGCCCAGCCGCTCCGAGAGCGTCGAGAATCCGCGCAGGTCCGACATGAGGATTGCCACCTGGCGGAGCTCGCCGCCGAGGCGGAGGGCGTCGCGGTCGCGCAGGCAGCGCTCGGCGAGGTCGGGACTGACGTAGCGGCCGAGGGCCTCGCGCACGAAGTTGCGGTCCCGCAGGGCGCGCGCCATGTCGTTCATCGCGCGCGTGAGCACGCCGATCTCGTCGCGGCTCTGCGGCACCAGCGTCACCTCGAGATCGCCGTGGCGGATGCGGCGCGCCTGCGCCGCCAGCAGGCGCAGCGGCCGCGCGATCCACCGCGCGACGGCGATGCCGCCCGCGAGCGCGACCGCGATGGCCACCAGCGCCAGCATCAAGATCTGACGCGCCTGCGCGTCGGCGTGCTCCGTCCAGTCACGCTCCGGCGCCACGACCTGCACGACCCACTCCTTCTCGCCGACGGCGATGGGCACCGCGCGCGCCAGGTAGCGCTCGCCCTCGTGCTCGAACTCCGAGGCCGACTCGCGGTCGAGCGCGATGCGCGGGGCGATGGCCTGCACGAACGCGGTGTCCTCGGGGCTCCGCGTCCGCGCCGCGCCCGGTTGCCCGCGGCCCACGAGGAGAGTGCCGTCGCGGGTGGCGAGGAAGACCCGACTGCGCGGCGACGGCTGCAGCGCGTCCAGCCACGACGTGATGCGGTCGAGCGAGAAGTCCACCGTGAAGACCTGCTGCACCCGGCCATCGGCGTCGAGGACGGGCATGGCGCAGGTGATGCCGAGGCCATTGCTCGCGTAGAACTCGTATGGCTCCGTCCACGCGAGCCCGCCGCGCGCCTCGGCGGCTCGGAAGAACGGCCGCTGGCTCGGCCGGTAGCGATGATCCTCGCTGCTGCGCACGAGGAGTCGCGGAAGCCCGGGAACCACGCGGTGCTCGCGCAGCCGGATCCGCTCGCCGTTCGCATGGGACTGATTGATGTACACCTCCATGTCCTCGTCACGCCACGCGCCGATGAAGCGGTCGGCGCGATCGCTGAAGCTGACCCAGGTCAAGCGCGGATTGGACTGCAGCGCGGCGAGCACGAAGCGCTCCACATCGGCATCGTCGTCCGGATTCAGCTGACCCTGCGCGACGAGCTGGGGGCCGAGGCGCGCGATCGACTCGGCCTCGCGCAGGAACTGCTGCGTGTGGGCGCCGGCCAGTCGCGCCGTCTGCGCCATGGCGGTGTCGACGATGGCGCGCGAGCGCGCCCGTTGCTCGCGCCAGGCCAGCGCCCCGATCGTCATTGCCGTGGCCCCGGTGATGAGCACGACCAGCGCGACCAGCGCGACGCCGAACGGTGGGCGGACCCGCGCCAGCATGCGCGGTGAGAGGAACGTCGGCTTCACGCGCGCGCGGATGTGCAGGCGTCGTGCCATAGTCAGAGCACGCCGTGACGTGAGTTTTCGGCGCGCGGCACCGCCGTGCTCGGGCACAACGCCCGACGATCCGGGCCGCCCACCCCAAACGCGGGAGACAGGCCATGGCCACCGAGGCGAGCATCTATCGCGTGACCGAACTGGTCGGTACCAGCAAGACGGGCTGGGAGGACGCCGTCAAGAACGCTGTGCAGACGGCGTCCAAGACGCTGCGTGATCTCCGGGTGGCAGAGATCAAGAAGCTCGACGTCACCATCGACGAGGGCAAGGTGACGACGTTCCGCGCCCGCATCGACGTCTCGTTCAAGTACGAGGGATAGGAGGGCGGGGCGCCCCGGGGCCGGCCCGGGGCGCCCGGCGCCTCAGCGAATGGCGGCGGGAGCGACCGTCGAGCCCGAGAAGCCCTTCATCTTCAGCGGCTGCATCACGAAGGCGAACTCGTAGACCTTCTTCGCGGCCAGCTCGTCGAGCTTCAGGTTCTCGAGCAGGTGCACGCCGTTCACGACGAGGGCGATCTGGTGCACGGGCAGCGAGATCTCCTTGTCCGGGTTCGGCGCCACCTCCACCGGCCAGTTGTCGGATCCGAGGAGCATCGGGTCCTGCTTGATGAGCCAGTCGGCGGCGGCGATGCCGAGACCCGGGCAGGACTTCACGTACCGCGCGTTGTCCTTTCCCCAGAGCTTGCCCCAGCCCGTGTGGATCAGCACGGCGTCGCCGGGCTGCAGCGTGACGTTCTGCTTCTGCAGCGCCTGCTGGATGTCCTGCGGCGTGATCTCGTAGGCGTCGCCGAGCATGTCGACGCCCTTGAGGGCGGCGACGTCGATGAGGACGCCGCGGGTCATCAGCGTGCCCACCTTCTCGATGCCGAGCTTCGTGAAGCCACCGCGGCTCGAGATCTCGTCCTGCTTGAAGCAGTTGTAGAGGCTCTCGCCGATCGTCTGGTGCGCGAAGCCGTCGAACTGAGTGCCGACCTGCGCGAACTCGCTGATGACGATCTCCTCGTTGCTGCCGCGGCGGTTCGACGGCTGGTTCATGAACGTACGCTTGGTGTGCACGTCGAAGCGGCGCGTGCCGAAGAAAGGCATCGTGGACGAGAGCTCGTGGGCCAGGTCGATGTGCTCGCCCGTCTTGATGAGCTGCGCGCCGCGCAGCACGTTCGCCGGCTTCATGTGGTTGGCCGAGCCGCGCTCGTCGCCGGCGCCCCACTTGGACGGACAACGCTGGCTATCTGCCGGTGGCTTCCACGTCTGCGCGTGAGCAGTGGTGACGGCGAGGCCGAGGAGCAGGGTGAGTGCGGTGCCGACCGTGATGGGCCGCATGGAACCCTCCTTGGTTAGGGTGCGTTCCCGGTGAGGCCGGAAGCATAGCAGGGCCTGGAGTATGCTGTCGCCGCCATGCGCGAGGTGTCGTTCGGCGTTTTCGACCACGTCGACCGCGGCGACCAGCCGCTCGGCGAGCTCTACGACGCGCGGTTCCGCCTGGTGGAGGCCATCGACGCCGCCGGCTTCCGCAGCTACCACGTGGCCGAGCACCACGCCACGCCGCTCGGCATGGCCGCTTCGCCCGGCGTGTACCTGGCGGCCGTCGCCCAGCGCACGCGGCGTCTGCGGCTCGGGCCGCTCGTCTACATCCTGCCCCTCTATCATCCGCTCCGGCTGATCGAGGAGATCTGCATGCTCGATCACCTGAGCGGGGGCCGGCTCGAGCTCGGGATCGGCCGCGGCATCTCGCCGTACGAGCTGGCCTACTGGAACATCCCGTTTCTCGAGGCGGCGGCCATGTGCGAGGAGGCGCTGGAAGTGATCCTGCGCGGCCTGCGCGGCGGTCGGCTCACGCACGAGGGGCGCTACTATCGCTTCACCAACGTTCCGATGGAGTTCACGCCCGTCCAGCAGCCGCACCCGCCGCTCTGGCAGGGCGTGGTGAGTCCGGCGTCGGCGGCCGCGGCCGCCCGCCGCTCGGTCAACGTCGTGAGCAACGCGCCATGCGCCACCGTCAAGACCCTGGTCGATGCCTACTTCGAGGCATGGAAGCCGGCGATCAGGCCACCGGCGGCTCGAGTCGCAAGCAGCGCCGCCGCCACGATCATCGAGGACGAGAACGGCGGCGCCGCGCCGCTGGTCGGCATGCAGCGCCACGTGGTCGTCGCCGAGACCGACACCGAGGCGATGCGCAGCGCGCGGGATGCCTATCGGCGCTGGTACGAGAGCCTCACGCAGCTCTGGCGGCAGTTCGGGACGGTGCCGGTGTCGTTCGCCGACTCGCTCGAAGGCGCGATCCAGCGCGATGCCGCCATCGTGGGATCCCCGGACACCGTGCGGGCGGAGGTGACGCGGCAGCTGGCGGCGACGGGGGCGAACTATTTCGTGGGGCGCTTTCTCTTCGGCACGCTGCCGCTCCAGCGTGCGCTCCGCTCGATCGAGCTGTTCAGCCGCGAGGTGAGGCCTGGCCTTCCTTCGCGGCCATCCGCGCCTTGAGCTCGGCCGGCGTGAGCCGCACGATGTCCTCGTTCTGGTGGGCGTAGCGCGTGTAGCGCTCCGCGTGCTCGTCGGCCAGCGTGATGCGGCCGGCGAGGACGTCGGCCTTCCACTGCTGGTGCTGCGGCTCGCGCGCCTGGAACTCCGGCATCACCTCGCGCGCGAACAGCTCGAGGCTCGCGCAGATGTCGGCGTGGGTCGTCCGGCCCGCCTGGTTCAGCAGGATCACCTGGTCGACGCCCGTGGCCTCGAACTCGCGAAGCCGCCGACGGATCGTCTCCGGTGAGCCGATCAGCCCCGACGTCAGCGTCTCCTGCGCCTTCGGGGTGTGCCGCCACTCCTGGTAGGCCTGCCACATGTCGCCGCGGCCCGGAGCGGGGATGCCGTGGCGGCCGTAGTGACTGAGGCAGAAGACGAAGAAGGTCCAGCCCGCCGCCTTGTCCATCGCCGCGGCGTCGGTCGCCGCGCACATGAAGCCGCTCACCATCGCGATGTTGGCGTTCGGCGGATAGTCGGCCAGGCGCGCCGGGCGCTGCGTGAAGTTCAGGTAGTACTCGGTGACCCAGGCGCGCGCGGCCTCCGCCGACACGAACTGGAATCCCAGCGCGCCCATGCCCCAGCGGCCGGCGTCGGCGATGGTGGCGATGTTCGAGCACGCCACCCAGAGCGGCGGATGCGGCTTCTGGAACGGCTTCGGGATGACGTTGCGCTCGGGAAAGTCGAAGTACTTGCCGTGCCATTCCACCGACTGCCGCGTGAACATGGGGATCAGCGCGCGCACAGCCTCCTCCCAGACGTCGCGCTTCTCTCGCACGCGGGCGCCGAACGGATGCAGCTCGACGGGGCCCTGACCCTCGCCGAGACCGAGCTCGACGCGCCCGCCCGATAACAGATCGAGGGTGGCCACGCGCTCGGCCACGCGGATCGGGCTGTTCGTCGGCAGCTGCACGACGCCGTGGCCCAGGCGGATGCGCCGCGTGCGCTGCGTGGCGGCGCCCAGGAACACCTCGGGCGCCGAGCAATGCGAGTATTCCTCCAGGAAATGATGCTCGACCACCCAGGCGTGGTCGTAGCCGAGCCGGTCCGCGAGCTCGATCTGCGCCAGCGAGTTCTGGTAGAGCTCGTACTCGCTCCGCTCGCCCCACGGCCGCGGCAGCTGCTGCTCGTAGAAGATGCCGAACTTCACCCGCGGAACTCCGGCATCACCTTCTCGGCGAAGAGGCGCAGACTCTTCGTCGCCTTCTCGTGGCCATAATGAGGAGGGTAGTGGAGGAGGAGCGACGTCATCCCCGTCCTGGCCTCGAGGTTCTTCAGTTTCTTTGTCACCGTCTCCGGCGATCCATGGAGCAGCGTGGTGGCGTTGAGGTCGTCGTAGGTCAGCGTGTCCACGCGGCTCTTCTCCGACACGTTGCCGAGATAACCGGCGGTGGCGCCGCTCATGAAGTGCGAGATGTGCTTGACGATCCCGTGCTCGGTGTCGGCCTTGGCCTGGGCGTCGCTCTCGGCCACGTAGACCCAGCGCGCGATGTCGATCTTCCCGAAGGCGGGGTTGGCGTTCAGCGGCGCCGGCGCGTCCTTCATGTGGCTGCGGTAGAAGCCGATCTGCCGGGCCAGCGTATCGGCCGACGGCAGCGTGGAGAGCATCAGGCCGAAGCCGTGGCGCGCCGCGTACGCCATCGACCGGTCGGTGCCGGCGGCCATGAAGAGAGGAGGGTGAGGCTGCTGGACGCTCACCGGGAAGACCTCGTACTCGCCCTCGATCGTCGACTTGAAGTACGTGCCCTTGTGCTTGACCCGGCGCTTGTGGACCAGCTCCAGGATCAGCTCGATCGCCTCTTCCTGGACGTCGCGCCGCGCCTCGAAGTCCCGCCCGAAGCCCTCGAACTCGTAGGGCCGATAGCCCGAGCCGAGACCGAGCGTGATGCGGCCGCCGGACAGGATGTCGATGAACGCCATGTTCTCCACGACACGCACGGGCTCGAAGAGCGGCAGCGTCACCACGGCCGTCCCGAGCCGCACCCGCGAGGTGCGGGCGGCCAGATAGCCCATGTACGCGAAGACGTCCGGCATGATGCCGTACTGGTTCGAGAAGTGATGCTCGGCGACCCAGGCGGTGTCGTAGCCGAGGCGGTCCGCAGCCTCGATCTCGGCGGTCACACGGGCGTGGACGTCGCGATGCGGATAGGGCTCGGTGGCGTGGTTGGGGTGCGACGTGAACAGGATCCCGAATTCCATGAAGACTCCCTTGCCGTGAGGACAGTGTTGGCGAAAGTCTAGCAGACGTGGCAGGATCTGGGCCACGGAGGAGCCCGATGCGCACCTACTACGACATCGATCTCGGCGCCCGCTCGATCGCCAAGCGCGAGCTGCACGGCGAGGCCATCATCCGCGCCGGCCGCTACCTGATCGCCCGGACGCTGCTCGAGCGCGGCGCCGCCACCGTCGATCCGCTGTCGCCCGCCAATCCGCTGATCTTCTCCGCGGGGCCGTTCGCCGGCACGTCGTTCTCCAACGCCAATCGCACGAGCGTCGGGTGCAAGAGCCCGCTGACGGGCGGCATCAAGGAGGCCAACGGCGGCGGCACCTTCAGCTACGCGCTCGGTCAGCTGAAGATCGCCGGCTTCACGCTCCTCGGCGCCTCGCCGGAGTGGATCGTCCTGCACGTGAAGAAGGACGGCACGATTGCGTTCGATGACGCCTCGGCGCTCCTCGGCAAGGGCAACTTCGAGGCGGGCAAGGCCCTGCTCGCGAAGTACGGCAAGAAGACGGCGTACGCGCTCTGCGGCCCCGTCGGCGAGTACCACGGCCTCATCGCGGGCATCGCGTTCACCGACAAGGACGGTCGGCCGTCGCGTCTTGCCGCCCGCGGGGGCGTCGGGGCCGTGATGGGCAGCAAGAAGGTGAAGGCCATCGTCGTCGACCTCGACAAGATCCCGCCGTTCGAGGATCCGAGGAAGGTCAACGCGGCCATCAAGGACTACTCGAAGATGCTGCTGGCCGACGGCATCGTGAAGAACTTCTACCAGCCGCTCGGGACCATGGGCATGGCCGACGTCCAGAACCAGATGGGCGGCCTGCCCGTGCGGAACTTCAGCGCCGGGCGCCTGGCCGACGTCTCGGCCGGCGAGCAGTTCAAGCTAGGCGGCTCCTACATCGCGCCCCTCAACACCTCCCGCGGCGGTGAGCAGACCCACGCCTGCATGCCGGGCTGCGTGATCCAGTGCAGCAACGTCTACGTCGACGCCGCCGGCAAGGAGATCGTGTCGCCGGTTGAATACGAGACGCTCGGGCTGCTCGGCTCCAACTGCGGCCTCACCGATCCCGACGACCTCGCGCAGATGAACCACGTCGCCAACGACCTCGGCGTCGACACCATCGAGCTGGGCGGAACCATCGGCGTCCTGATGGAGGCCGGGCTCGGCGCCTTCGGCGACACGAAATTCATGGCCGACGTGCTACGGCAGATGTTCGAGGGCACCGAGAAGGGACGGCTGTGGGCGCAGGGCGCGGCGCGGGTCGGCGAGCACTACGAGGTGCACCGCGTGCCGGTCATCAAGAAGCAGACGATCAGCGCCTACGATCCGCGCGTGGTGGAGGCGACCGGCGTGGCCATGATGGCGAGCGCCCAGGGCGCCGACCACACCGTCGGCAACCTGCCGCGCCTGAAGACGCGCGAGATGGGCATCGACGACCTCATCGAGCAAAGCCTGGTGGCGCAGACCAACTGCGCGGCCACCGACTCGCTGGGGCTCTGCATCTTCGGTCGCAGCGTCACCGAGCCCAACACCGACTTCATCGTCAACGCGGCGAACGCCGCCCACGGCACCAACCTGACCAAGGACTTCTTCGCCCAGCTCGGCCGCGAGACGCTTCGCCTGGAGGCGCAGTTCAACCGCGCGGCGGGCTTCGCCGAGGGTGACGACGAGCTGCCGCGCTTCTTCTACGATGAGCCGCTGGCCCCCACCAACCAGGTCGCGCGTTTCCATGCCGCCGACGTGCACGGGATGTACGAACGGCTGCCGCGATGAGCCTCACCTTCCGCAAGCTCCAGCAGCACTTCGCCGCCGAGGTGAGCCCGGTCGATCTGCGAGAGGTCCACGACCCCGCGACGCTGGCGGAGATTCGCGCCGGCATGGACGAGCACGCGGTGCTGGTCTTCCGCGACCAGCAGCTCGTGGACGGCGAGCATCTCGCCTTCGCGCAGCGGCTGGACGGCGAGCTGCACACGAAGCTCGGCTCCAGCGCCCTCGTGAAGAACCGCTTCGGCAACGAGGCGCTCGGGGACATCTCGAATCTGGACGAGAGCGGCGAGATCATGACCACCGACAACCGGCGGCGCGCCTACGGCCTCGGCAACCGGCTGTGGCACACCGACGCCTCGTTCCAGGATCCGCCGGGCCGGTACTCGATGCTCCACGCCAAGGTGGTTCCGCCGGCGGGCGCCGACACCGAGTACGCCGACATGCGCGCGGCCTACGACGCGCTGCCGGAGGACATGAAGGCGCGCCTGGACGGCCTGCGCGTCCACCACTCGATCGCGTACTCGCGCCAGACCCTCGGCTTCGAGTTCTCCTCGGACGAAGAGGACAGGCTCAAGGGCGCCATCCACCCGCTGGTTCGGACGATTCCCCGCAGCAAGCGCCGCGCGGTCTATCTCGCGTCGCACGCCTCGCGCATCATCGACTGGCCGGTCCCCGAAGGACGGCTCCTGCTGCGCGACCTGATCGAGCACGCGACGCAGCCGCAGTTCGTTTACCGCCACCGGTGGAGCGTCGGTGACCTCGTGATCTGGGACAACCGGTGCACGATGCACCGCGCGACCCCCTTCGAAGACGCCAAGTATCGTCGCGAGCTCCGCCGCGTCACCACCCTCGATTTGCCGGCGTAGGGACCGGTCAAAGAGGAGTGACCCGGCTCCGCCGGGGCGCTCCGAACGTTGGGGGTGTGGGGCCATTTCGGGGCCCCTATCCGGGCGTAGGAACTTCGCGGGTTAACGAGGCGCGCCACGGCTTGGCCGGGGCGCGCCGAACGTTGGGGGGTTTGGGGGGCCATTTCGGGGCCCCCCATCCGGTTTGACCGCGATGTACTCGCTCTGCATGCCGCCCCAGACGTGGTAGCGGATGCCGACGAAGCCGCTGTGCTCGAGCACGGCCATGATGCGGTCGGGCGGCACGCAGGCGTCGATCGTCTCCCAGTAGTACTGCATGAGGAGCCGGGCGTGGGCCGCGCGCATCACCAGCGGGATGATGCGCGTGAGATAGATGCGGATCAGCGTCCGCAGCAGGGCCGTCGGCGGCCGCGAGATCTCCAGCACGACCAGGCGGCCACCCGGCGCGAGGACGCGGAGGCACTCGCGGAAGGCGACCTCGAGGTCCGCCGCATGGCGAAGCGCGTAGCCGATGGTGACGAAGTCGAAGACGCCGGCGCGGAAGGGCAGCGCCTCGATGCGCCCCTGCGCGAGGGGGCCCGCGAACGTCCGGCGCGCTTCGCGCAGCATGCCGGCGCTGGGATCGACACCGACCACGCCGTCGCGGCTCTGCACCAGCTCCGCCGCGCCGCGCGCGACGAGGCCGGTGCCGGTGGCCACGTCGAGGACCTTCATGCCGGGGCGCAGGCCGGCGCGGCGCAGCACCCAGCCGCGATACCAGCGTCCCGAGCCGAGCGATCCCACGGCGCACAGGCGGTCGTAGTAGCCGGCGGCGCCGTCGAAGAGATCGAGGAGGAACGACGGCCGCTCGTCGGGGTGCCGATAGTAGCGGGAGAGCGGTGGATGCGGCGCGTAGGGAGGCGCCGACTCCTCGGGATGCTCGGCGGGTGGCGATGACCGGGACATACGCGCGCCAGAATACCGCGACGCGCGCGCGTGTCTCAACGATCTTCGTGTTTACGCCGCCGGCTTGAAATCTTGGGCGCCAAGCCCGATACTTTCCACCTTCGTAGCATGCTGCAGACTCTGTTCGAGAACGTCACCGACGCCGTGCTCGTTGTCGACGACGACGGGCGGTGCGTCGATGCGAACTCCGCCGCCTGTCGGCTCTTCGGCGTGCCGTACGCGGAGCTCCTGCGGCGCGAGGTGACCGCGTTCATTGCGGCGCCATGGGCCAAGCTCGTTGCGACCGGGCGGGAACGCGGCACCGTCGTCGTCCGCTCGCGAGATGGCGCCGCCGTGGAGGCGGCGTACCGCGCGCACGCCAACTTCGCGCCGGGCCGACACCTCGCCGTGCTCTCCGAGGTCGGCCAGGGGCAGCGCCCCCGCCCGGCCAGCGACGCGTTCCTCGAGCGCGTCATCGCCAGCAGTCACGACTGCATCAAGGTTCTCGATCTCGAGGGCCGGCTGATATCCATGAGCCCGGGCGGCCGGCGGCTGCTGGAGATCGAGGATCTGACGCCGTTCATCGGGCGACCATGGCTGGATCTCTGGACGGGCGGCGATTACCGCCGCGCCGCCGACGCCATCGAGCGCGCCCGGCGGGGCGAGGCGGTTCGCTTCGAGGGCTTCGGCGTCACGCCGGCCGGGACGCCCAGATGGTGGGAAACCTCGCTGGCGCCGATCAACGGCCCCGACGGGCGGCCGGAGCGCCTGCTGGCCGTCAGCCGCGACGTCTCCGATCGCGTGCGTGCCGAGCAGGAGCGCATGTTCCTTCACCGCTCCACCGAGTACCTGGCCTCGTCGCTTGACTTCGACTCCACCGTGCACATGATCGCCCGCGTCGCGGTGCCGTTCCTCGCCGATTTCTGCTTTCTCGACCTCGTGGAGGACGGGGTGGTCCGACGGGTGGCGTGGTTCCATGGTGACCCGGCGTCGCGCGCAGGCTTCGACGAGGTCGTGCGCTACGTCCCGCCGGCGAGCGCGCTCGCGCATCCGGTGGCCGGCACGCTGGCGGAGTCGAAGGCCCGCCTCGTCAGCGACGTCACCGATGACTGGGTCGACGCGGTCGCGACCAGCGCCGACCACGCGCGATTCATGCGGTCCCTCGGCATGCGGTCGGTGATGACGGTGCCGCTGACGGATGCCCGCAACCTCACGTCCGGCGTGCTCACCCTCGGCACGGCGCAATCGGGCCGCCGGTACGAGGCGCATCATCTGGCGCTCGCCGAGCAGCTCGCCCTGCGTGCGGAGCTGGCGATCCAGAACTCGCGCCTGTTCGAGGCGTCGCGCCGGGCGCAGGAGCTGGCGGAGCAGGCGAGCCGCTCGAAGGATGAGTTCCTGGCCATGCTCGCGCACGAGCTGCGCAATCCGCTGGCCGCCATCGTGAACGGCGTGGCGATGCTCGACCGCCTCGGCTCCGTCATCGCCGAGGCGCGCCAGGCATGCGGCATCATCCGGCGGCAGAGCGAGCATCTGGCCGGCTTGATCGACGACCTGCTGGACGTGGCCCGCATCGGCCAGGGGAAGCTCGAGCTGCACCTGGCACCCGTGGATCTGCGGGTCGTCGTCGAGGGCGCGCTGGAAGCCGAGCGCCATCGGCTCGACGCCAGGCATCAGCACATCGACGTCGCGCTGCCGGCCGAGCCGCTGCTCGTCCGCGGCGACGCCGTGCGGCTCCGCCAGATCGCCGCCAATCTGCTGAGCAACGCGTCGAAGTACACGCCGACCGGGGGCCTCGTCACCGTCACGCTGGGGAGGGAGGGCGGCGCCGCCAGCCTCAGCGTGCGCGACAACGGCATCGGTATCCCGACCGAAAAGCTCGGCGCCATCTTCGATCTGTTCACCCAGCTCGGTGCGCCGCCGGGTCGCCGCGAGGGCGGGCTCGGCATCGGACTCACGCTGGTCAAGCGGTTGACCGACGTCCACGGCGGCACGGTGGTGGCGCTGAGCGCGGGGTCCGGGAAGGGCAGTGAGTTCGTGGTGCGGATGCCCCTGCTCGAGGGCGCGCCGGCGGCGCCACCGACCCCGGCGCCGGCCCCGGCGCCCGACGCGTACGGCTGCCGCGTACTCGTCATCGAGGACAATCCCGACGCGCGCGACATGCTGGCGATGACGCTCCGACTGGCCGGGCACGAGGTGTCGGTGGCGGGCTCGGCGCAGGAAGGGCTCGCGCGCGCGATGGCCGAGCGCCCGCGCGCCGTCATCGTCGACATCGGACTCCCGGATGCGAGCGGCTACGAGCTGGCGCCGTCGCTGCGCGAGGCGCTCGGCGACGGCGCCTTGCTGGTCGCCTTTTCCGGCTACGGCCAGCCGGACGATCGCCGCCGCTCGATGGCGGCGGGATTCGACGCCCACATCGTCAAGCCGGCCGCGCCCGAGGAGCTGCTGTCCGTGCTGGCCGCGCACACGCGCGGGCGACCGGCGTAGCGTCCCTCCGCGGTCGTCTTACCAGCGCGCCGAGATCCCCACCAGCGCCGAGTGCGTGTCGAGATCCGTCTTGAACCGCGCGCGGCCGTTGTCGGCGCCGTCGAGATCGCCGGCCGAGACCTCCACGTGGCTGTAGCGATACTCGCCGAACAGCATCAGGTTGCGGAAGATGTGGAAGGCGAGGCCGCCGCCGAACTTGTAGCCGAAGGAAAAGTCGGTGTCGTCCTGGTGGTTGCGGAACAGGGCCGTGGTGCGCGGGGTGATGGTGGTGATGAAGAGCGGCGTTCCGCCCAGCACGTACAGCTGCAGCGCGCCATAGGGCGCCGCTTCGGTCTTCAGGAGCGGAAGGCGGAGCATCACGTCGAGCGAGAGCGCCTGCGACTCGATGGCGATCTTCTGCGTGCCGCCGGGCCCGCCACCGCAGCCGCCGCCCGGCACGCACCCGTCGACGTGCACGCCCTGGGGGCCGATCCGGGGTGAGAAGTTGAAGTAATCGACCGCGAGGCCGAGGAACGGAACGCTGTCGAAGTAGCGGCCGAACCGCCCGCCATACGCGAGCGACCGATCGAACTCGACGTCGCGGAAGACCGACTGGCCGGGGGCGCTGTGCACCGTCACGTCACTGTCCTTGGTGAAGCTCTGGCCGACGTAGACATCGGCGAACCATTCCGCCGCCGCGGGACCGGCAGACAACATCAGGCACACGACCGTGATGCAGCTGACGAACCTCATCGCTGGCTCCTTGGCCCGGTAGGGCGCCTCTACCTTACTCCGGCTGTCCGGCGAGGCGTACCAAAGTTCGCGCCGCGCCGGTCACGGCCGCATGGGGTGCATCGAGGCGCCGGGACGCCGGCGCGGGGCGGCGAGCGTCGCGAACTCGCAGAGCAGCGGCCGCGTGCTGCGCGGATCGACGATCTCCTCGATCCAGAACGTCTCCGCCGAGCGGAAGGGCGAGCGGAGCTTCGTGAGCCGCTCGTCGATCTCGGCGAGCTTGGCGGCGGGATCGGCCGCCGCGTCGAGCTCGGCGCGATAGGCGGCCTCGATGCCGCCCTCGAGCGGCAGCGAGCCCCAGCGCCCGGACGGCCACGCGTACCGCGTGCAGTAGCGGCCGCCGTTGCGATGGGCGGCGCCGGCGACGCCGAAGCAGTTGCGGACGATGACCGCGCACCACGGGATGGTCGTCTGCCAGATGGCCGACATCGCGCGCACGCCTTGCTTGATGGTGCCCGTGCGCTCGGCGTCGAGCCCGATGAGGAACCCCGGGCAGTCGACGAGATAGACCATGGGCAGATGAAACGTCTGGGCGAGGTCGACGAAGCGCTCGACCTTCTGGCACGTATCGGCCGCCCACGCGCCGCCGTAGAAATAGGGATCGCTGGCCATCAGCGCCACCGGCCAGCCGTCGAGGCGCGCGAAGCCGCTGATGATCGACCGGCCGTAGAGCGGCGACATCTCGAAGAACGACCCCTCGTCGACGACCGCCTCCACGATCGCGCGCATCTTGTACGGCTTGCGGATGTCGCGCGGGATGGCGTCCATCAGCCACTCGCTGCGGCGCGCGGGGTCGTCGACCTGCGGTCCGCGCGGCGGCAGCTCGTCGATGGACGGCGGGAGGTAGGAGAGGAAGCGCCGCGCGCGCGCAAAGGCCTCGGCCTCCGTGTCGACGGCGTCATCGACGGCGCCGGCTCTGAGCTGGATCTCCCAGCCGCCGAGCTCGTTCTTGCCGAGCTTCTGACCCAGCCGCTCCACGACGGGCGGACCCGCCACGAACAGCGCCGACAGCTCCTTCACCATCACGGAGTAGTGCGCGGCCGCGAGGTGGGCGGCCCCGAGCCCGGCCACCGAGCCGAGGCCGAGGGCGACGCGCGGCACGGTGGCGATGTTGTTCACGACCCACTCCCAGCCGGACACGCCGGGGACGTTCGCGCGCCCGGTCGTCTCGATCGTCTTCACCGACCCGCCGCCGCCGGAGCCTTCCACGAGGCGGATGAGCGGCAGCCGCAGCTCGTGAGCCATCTGCTCGCAGAGCAGGTGCTTCTCCTTGATCGTCGCGTCGGCGGAGCCGCCGCGGACCGTGAAGTCGTCGCCGCCGACGACGACGGGCCGGCCGTCGACCTTCGCGCGTCCGAAGACGAAGTTCGACGGCGTGAACGCCGCGAGGTTGTTCTGACGGTCGTAGGTCGCCTTGCCGGCGATCTTGCCGACTTCGTGGAACGTGCCGGCGTCCACGAGCCGGTCGATCCGCTCCCGGATGGTGAGGCGGCCGCCATCGTGCTGCCGCTTGACGCGCTCCGGCCCCCCGAGCTCCTCGGCCAGCGCCTCGCGCCGCCTGAGCTCGTCCATCTCGGACTCCCAGGTCATGTTTGCCGGGGGCCCCGAAATGGCCCCCAGACCCCCGGCGCTCGGACGCGCCGCGGCGGAGCCGTGGCGCGCCTCGAAGTCGCACGACGGTCAGTTATCACGGTCAGACGAACGGGGAGTCGGGGGGGAGGCCGAGGAGGAAGCGGCCGACCGCCTCGAAGTGATCGTCGCGGCCCTGCAGCTGCTGCGACACCGTGTGCAGGTCGCGCAGCCGCCGCTCCCACGGCCCGCTCGCGAAGATGGCCTCGGCACCGGCGGCGTGGAACACCAGCGTCCCGACCTCGCGCCCCTCGCGGCTGGCGAACGAGGCGGCCTGCCGGATGCGAACGCGCTGCGTCAGCGTCACCTCCCCGGTGTCGCGCGCGGCATCCTGGACCTCGGTCAGCGTCGCCAGGAGGTGGGAGCGCGCGGCGCGGAGGCGCGCGTCGGCGACGGCGACCTGCGCCTGCACGACCGGGCTCTCCCGGAGCGGCTTCGTCGCCCGGTGCGCGATCTTGGCGCCGGCGAGGTCGACGTAGGCGTCGAGCAGCGCGCGCGCGATCCCGAGCGAGACGCACGCGAACCCGGAGGCGTAGAGGTGGCCGCTGGAGAAGCAGTAGAGCGGTCCCTGCTCGCGGCGCTCGGCCGCGTCGTCCCGCGCCGCGGACTGCGCATCCGGCACGAACAGGTCGTCGACCTCGTACGTGTCGCTGCCGGTTCCGCGCAGGCCCATGACGTCCCACACGTCGGTGATCCGCGCCTGCTCGACAGGGAAGAGCAGCGTGCGGATCACCGCCGTTCCGTCGGCGTGGCGCCGCGGCGACCCGTCCGGGTTGACGACGAAGGTGTGGGCGCCGACCCAGCTGGCTTCGCGGATGCCGCTGGCGTACGACCACGAACCGGTCAGGCGATACCCGCCGTCCACGCGCACCGCGCTGCCTCGAGGGCCGGAGCCCCACGCCAGCACGCCGCGCGGCGGCCCGAAGATGGCCTTGGCCACGACGGGATCGAGATAGGCGGCGACCATGGAGCAGCCCGCCGTCTGGCCGAGGACCCAGGCCGTGCTGGCGTCGGCCATGGCCACCGTCTCCATCACCTGCACGAAGGCCGGTGGATCGAGCTCGGCGCCGCCGAGCGAGCGCGGGAGGAGCATGCGGAACAGACCGGCCTCGTGCAGCGCATCCGCCAGCAGCGCCGGCAGGCGACGCTCGGCTTCCACACGATCCGCGTACTTCGCGATCGTCGGCGCGAGCGCGCGCGCGGCCTCGAGCATCCCGGCACCGGAGGTCATCGTGCGGCAGGCATGTTCCCTGATTCCTGGCCACGTGGCAAGCGGCCACCCGGTCTCTCGACACGCCGTCCCGCCGCTTGCTAGAGTCGCGCGAGCCACCTCATCCCGTGCGGAGGAGCGTTCCGATGGCCGGCCAGCACCATCACGTGCCCGCCACCGACAAGACCGTTCACTGGGGTTATTTCAGCAAGTCGCTGAAGCCGGTGCTCGAGGTCGACTCGGGCGACTCGGTCACCCTCGAGGTGCTCACGCACCACGCGAACGACGACGCCGCGCGGATGGTGACGGGCGATCCCGGCGCCGAAAGCGTCTTCTTCTGGGACGCGCAGCGCAAGGGTGTCGACCGCCGCGGCGCCGGCCCGATGCAGCCCACGCTCTTCGGGCGCGGCGCCGGTGAGGGTCTCGGCGTCCACCTCTGCACGGGACCGGTGGCCGTGCGCGGCGCGGCGCCCGGCGACGTGCTCGAGGTGCGCATCGTCGACGTGCAGCCGCGGCCGTGCGCGAATCCCGCCTATCCGGGCAAGACCTTCGGCAGCAATGCGGCCGCGTGGTGGGGCTACCACTACAACGACCTCCTCACCGAGCCGCGGCCGCGCGAGGTGATCACGATCTACGAGATCGACGCGACGGGCGGGCGCGACTGGGCGCGCGCAATCTACAACTTCCGGTGGACGCCGCAGACCGATCCCTACGGCGTTCTCCATCCGACCATCGACTATCCGGGCGTGCCGGTGGACCACGGTTCCGTGCAGGAGAACCACGGCGTGCTGAAGAACGTCCGCATCCCCATCCGACCGCACTTCGGCGTGCTTGGCCTCGCCCCGAGCGAGGCGGACCTCGTCGACTCGATCCCGCCGAGCTACGTGGGCGGCAACGTCGACGACTGGCGCATCGGCAAGGGCGCGACGATGTACTACCCGGTGGCGGTGCCGGGCGCGCTTCTGTCCGCCGGCGACTCGCACGCCTCGCAGGGCGACGGCGAGCTGTGCGGTACGGCCATCGAGTGCTCGCTGACGGGGACGTTCGAGCTCGTCCTCCACGAGCAGGCGTCGCTCGCCGGCACGCCGCTGGCCGGCCTCGACTACCCGCTGCTCGAGACCGCCGAGGAGTGGGTGGTGCACGGCTTCAGCTACGCGAACTACCTGAAGGAGCTGGGCGCCGAGGCGCAGCGGACGATCTACGAGAAGTCGTCCGTCGACCGGGCGATGCGGGATGCGTTTCGCAAGATGCGACGCTTCCTCATGATCGCGAAGGGGCTCAGCGAGGACGAGGCGATCTCGCTGATGTCGGTCGCCGTCGACTTCGGCGTCACCCAGGTGGTCGACGGCAACTGGGGCGTGCACGCGCGGCTGAAGAAACGCCTGTTCGTCGACGGGTGAGGTGCCGTCTACGAGACCGGCCGGCGCCGATGCCAGTCGGTCGTGGACTGCCACGCGCGCGCGGCCGCCAGCACCGTGTTCTCGTCCCACGCGCGGCCGAGGAGCTGCAAGCCCACCGGCAGCCCCTCGCGCGTGAAGCCACACGGCACGCCGATGGCCGGCAGTCCGGCCGCGTTGCCGATGGCGCCGAGCACGTCCGGAAAGCTCCCACGGATCGCGCTGCGGAACTCGGCGCCGAGGCGGGGGCCGGCGGTGCCGCGGCTCGGCCCGACGATCGCGTCGAATCGGCTCAGCACGCCGTCGATCTCGCGCGCGACGACGCCGCGCAACCGCAACGCGCGCAGGTAGTCCTTGGCCAGGATCCCGTCGCGCGCGTACGGCGTCACGCGATCCTCGGGCGCGGTGAGGCCCTCGATGACGCCGCCCTCGATCAGCCGCTCGAAGGCCGACGAGCCCTCGGCCCACAGAATGATGCGCGCCATCGCCTCGTACGGGCGGTCCGGCAGCGTGATCTCCTCGATCGTCCCCAGCTCGCGCAGGCTCTCCAGCGCGCTCCGCACGCCGTCGACCACGGACGGCTCCGACGCCTCCACCGTGCCGCGCACGACGGCGAACCGGAACGGACGATCGAGCTCCGTCGCCGTGTAGCGGTACGGACGCTCCGCTGCCGTCGGATCACGCGGGTCGGGACCGGCGATGGCGTCGAGCACGAGGCCGCAGTCGTCGGCCGTGAGCGCGAGCGGCCCGAGCTTGTCGAGTGTCCAGCACAGCGCCATCGCGCCGTGGCGGCTGACGCGCCCGTACGTGGGCCGCAGCCCGCTCACGCTGCAGTACGTGGCGGGGCCCAGGATCGAGCCCCACGTCTCGGAGCCGATCGCGAACGGAACGAGCCCGGCGCCGACGGCGGCGCCAGAGCCGCTCGAGGAGCCGCCGCTCCACGCGTCGGTCGCCCACGGCGAGATGCCCGGGCCCGTGAACGACGCGTTCGGCTGGCGGTAGCCCATGCCGCCGGCGAATTCGACCATCGCCAGCTTGGCCACCAGCACCGCGCCCGCATCCTCGAGCCGGCGGATCACCGTGGCGTCGTCGTCGAAGCAGCGATCGCGAAACGGCGCGGCGCCCCAGGTGGTCGGAATCCCGCCGCTCGTCGCCAGGAGATCCTTGGCGCCGTACGGAATGCCGTGCAGGGGACCGCGGTCGTGGCCGGCCGCGAGCTCGCGCTCGGCGCGCCGCGCCTGCTCGAGCGCGCGCTCGCGGGTGATCGTGACAACGGCATTCAGCGTGCGACCGACGGTCTCGAGGCGCTTCATCGACGCCTCCGCCAGCGTCACCGGGGACAGGCGCCCGGCGCGGATGTCGGCGCCCAGCTCGCGGATCGTCCGGAAATCACCGCTCACGGCACCGCCCGGAAGGGAATGAACGGCTGCGCCGGCTCGGCGTCGTCGGGGATGGCGGCCGCGCGCAGCGCGGCCACGTCGCGCACGATGCCTTCGACGGTCTTGCGGAGCTCCTCGAGCTGGGTGGCATCGAGGCGCTCGGCGTAGCGCGCGCGGACCAGCGTGAACAGGATGTCGGCCTGGTCGGTCAGAGTGGCCGATTCTCGCTCCAAGCGCGGCGGATGCGCAAGGCGTGCCCGGCGATGCTATCGTCTGTCGCGTGGGCGAGACCACGGCCGAGGTCGTGATCTGCGGCGCCGGCATCGCCGGCATCGCCACCGCGTATCACCTCACGCGGCGCGGGGTCAGAGACGTCGTGCTCGTCGACGAGCGCCCGCCGCTCTCGCTGACCAGCGACAAGTCGGCCGAGTGCTATCGCAACTGGTGGCCGGGGCCGGGCACGGCCATGGTGGACGCCATGAACCGCTCGATCGACCTGCTCGAGGAGCTGGCACGCGAGAGCGGCAACGTGTTCCGCCTCAACCGCCGCGGCTATCTCTACGCGACGGCCGATCCGGCGCGCGTGCCGACGCTGGTGCGCGCCGCCGAGGAGGCGGCGGCACTCGGCGCGGGACCGGCGCGCGTGCACGCGGGGCCCGCCAACGACTATCGGCCGGCACCGGCGGAGGGATTCGAGGGACAGCCCAGCGGCGCCGACGTGATCACCGATCGCGCCACCATCCGGCGGCATTTCTCCTATCTCGCCGACGAGACGCTGGGGGTGCTGCACGCGCGCCGGTGCGGCTGGTTCAGCGGCCAGCAGCTCGGCATGTACATGCTGGAGCGCGCGCGCGACAAGGGCGCGCGGGTGCGCACGGGACGCATCGAGGCCGTCGACACACGGGGCGGGCGCGTCTCATCGGTCGTCGTGAGCGGCCGCCGCCTCGACACCGCAACGTTCGTCGATGCCGCCGGCCCCTTCGTGGCGCCCGTGGCGAAGCTGCTCGGCGTGGAGCTGCCGGTCTTCTGCGAGCGGCACGCGAAGATCGCGTTCCCCGACGAGCTCGGCGCCATGCCGCGGGGGGCGCCGATGTCGATCTGGATCGATCCCGTGCGGCTGCCCTGGTCGGAGGAGGAGCGGCGCGCGCTCGCCGACGAGCACGCGCGCCTGCTCGACGAGCTGCCGCCCGGCGTGCACGGCCGTCCGGAGGGCGGTGCCGACAGTCCGATCGTGCTGCTCGTGTGGACGTACGAGGGGGGCCCGGTGCCTCCGACGTTTCCGCCGGCGTTCGACCCGAGCTATCCGGAAGTGGCCGTGCGCGGCATCTCGCGCATGATCCCCGCCTTCACCCGGTACTTCGAGCGGCTGCCGCGGACGTTCGTGGACGGCGGCTACTACACGAAGACGCGCGAGAATCGCTTCCTCGCCGGACCGCTGCCCGTCGCCGGCGCGTTCGTCACCGGCGCGCTGTCGGGCTACGGGCTCATGAGCTCGAACGTGGCCGGCGAGCTGGTGGCCACGCACATCACCGGCGGCGCGCTGCCCGCCTACGCGCCGGCCTTCGCGCTGTCGCGCTACGACGATCCCGCGTACGCGGCGCTCGTCGAGAGCTGGGGCGACTCCGGACAGCTGTGAACGGCGCCCGAGTATAATCGCGCCACGCTGCGCACGACGGAGGACGGCATGACCGATAGGATCGATCGCCGCACGCTGCTCGAGTTCCTGGGGGCGGGAACGCTCCTCGCCACCGCGGGCGGGCCGCGCCCCGCACGTGCGCAGAGCAAATCTGGCGGCACGCTGACCTTCGCCACCTCCGCGCTGCCGCCGAATCTCGAGCCGCACATGCAGGGCCTCGACATCTGGCAGAAGCGCAAGCCCCTGCTCTACGAGAACCTCGTCTGGATCGATCACGCGCTCGAGGCGAAGCCCGAGCTGGCCGAGCGCTGGGAGCAGAAGTCCCCCACGGAGTACGTCTTTCACCTGCGGCGCGGCGTGAAGTTCCACGACGGGACGGAGATGGACGCCGAGGACGTGAAGTACTCCTACGATCGCGTACGCGATCCCAAGGTGAGCCCCGGCGCGAACGACCTCCTGTTCGTGAAGCAGATCGACGTCGTCGACAAGCACGCGGTCCGCTTCGTCCTCAACGCGCCGGCGGCGACCTTCCTCGTCAATCTCGGCGGCAAGTACAACGGTGTCATCCCGAAGGACGCCGGCGGCGACGGCAAGGCGCTGCTCACGAAGGCGAACGGCACCGGCCCCTTCGGCGTCGATGAATTCGATCCGAGCCGGCGGCTCGTGCTCAAGCGCAACGCGGCGTACTGGGGCTCCCAGAAGCCGTCGCTCGACGCCATCGTCTTCCAGGCGATCCCCGACGAGTCGTCGATCGTCGCCGGACTGCGCACGGGGCAGCTGCAGATGGCCGAGTTTTCCTCCGCGTTGAGCTTCCGGGTCGCGAAGTCCGTCTCCACGCTCGAAACGCTCCAGGCGCCGTCCACGCGCTGGGTCGTGCTCGACCTGGCCGGCGACCAGGAGCCGACGAGCAAGCCGGAGGTCCGCCAGGCCATCGCCCTCGCCGTCGATCGGGCGGCCATATTGCAGATCGCGGGCAACGGCCTGGGCCAGCGGCTCGGCGTGCTGCCGCCGGGGTTGAAGGCGTGGGCGCTGTCGGTGCAGGAGCTGCCGAATCAACAGCGGGACGTCGCGCGGGCGCGGGCGCTGCTGCAGAAGGCGGGCTACTCCGGCCGGGTGCCGATGAAGCTGCGCAACATCGTGGGGTTCCCGGCGCTGGCGGCCGCGGTGCCGGTGATCGTGGAGAATCTGAAGGAAGCCGGCATCGACGTCACCGTGGAGACGGTCGACGGCGGCGTGTGGATCAAGGACTGGATCGTTCCGCAGTCGCCGCCGACGATGAACGAATGGGGCGGCTTCGTCGACCCCGACCAGGCGTTCCACCGCCATTTCCACTCGGCGCCCGGCGGCAAGGACTTCCGCCGCTGGAAGAACGCGCAGGCCGACGAGCTGCTCGACGTGGGACGCGCCACCCTCGATCGCGCCAGGCGCAAGGAGATCTACGATCGCGTGCAGCGCTTGATGGCGGAGGACCCGATCACCATCCCGTTGTACTCGCCGGATCTGCTCTACGCGATGCAGAAGAGCGTCAAGGGCTTTCAGCCCCACGCCACCGGCTTCTACTACGGCCTGCGGTTCGCCTCGCTGGAGCGCTAGCGCGTCGTTGGGCGCGTACCTCGCGCGGCGGCTCGCGGCCACCGCCCTCACGCTGCTGGGCGTGAGCGTCCTGGTGTTCGGCATGGTTCGGCTGGTGCCGGGCACCGTCGTCGAGCAGCTGCTCGGCCAGGCGGCCATCGCGTCGCCGGAGGTGGTGGCGTCGTTCCGCGCGTACTTCGGGCTCGATCGCCCGGTGCTCGTGCAGTACGCGCAGTGGCTCGGTGGCGTCCTGCGCGGTGACCTCGGCGTCTCGTGGCTGTCGGGCCGGCCCGTGGCTGCGCTCTTCGCCGAGCGGCTGCCCGTGTCGGCCGAGCTGGCGATGCTGGCGGTGGCGTGGTCGCTGCTGCTCGGCATTCCGCTCGGCACCGGCGCCGCCGTCTGGCGCGGCGGAGCGCGCGACTCCGTGATCCGGGTCGGCGCCACCATCGGGCTCTCGCTGCCGGCGTTCTGGCAGGGCACGGTGCTCATCCTCCTGTTCTCGATCTACCTCGGCTGGATGCCGTCGCTGGCGTGGGCGCCGCTGACCCAGCGCCCGCTCGAGAACCTCATCACGATGACGCTGCCGGCGCTGACGCTCGGCACGGCCACGGCGGCCATGATCACGCGGATGTCGCGCTCGTCCATGCTCGACGTCCTCGGCCGCGAGTACGTGCGCACCGCGCGCGCCAAGGGCCTGCCGGAGCGCGACGTCACCTTCCGGCACGCGCTCCGGAACGCGCTCATCCCGGTGGTGACCGTGGCCGGCGTGCAGCTCGGCTACATCATGGGCGGTATCGTCGTGGTCGAGGACGTCTTCACGCTGCCGGGCGTCGGCCGTCTGCTGCTCGACGCCATCTTCCAGCGCGACTATCCGGTCGTGCAGGGCGTGATCCTGCTCCTCGGCGCGATTTTCATGCTGCTCAACCTCGCCGTCGATCTGCTCTATGCGGCGCTCGACCCCCGGCTCCGACGTGGCTGAGCCCGCCGCCCTCGGCCGGGCCGCCCGCAGCCCACTCTTCGTCGGCGCCTGTCTGGTGCTCGGCGTCATCATCCTGGCCGGGGCGTTCGCGGAGGTGATCGCGCCGTACTCGCCGACCGCGGTGGGCGCCGCGCAGATGTTCGCGCCGCCGAGCGCGCAGCACCCGCTCGGCACTGATCGCTTCGGCCGCGACGTGCTCTCGCGCATCGTGCACGGCGTGCGGGTGTCGCTCGGTATCGCCGGCGTGTCGATCCTGGCCGCGCTGCTGGTCGGCGGCGCGCTGGGCCTGCTGGCCGGCGTCGGGCGCGGCGTCGACCAGGTGCTGGGGCGGGTGATGGACGTGTTCTTCGCGTTTCCGCCGATCCTGCTCGCCATCGCGGTGGCGGCCGTGCTCGGCGCCGGTGTCGGCACCGCCGTGGTCGCCATCGCCGTCGTGTACGGGCCGTTCTTCTTCCGCGTCGTGCGCGGCAGCGTCCTCGTGGAATCGACGCAGGCATACGTCGAGGCGGCGGAGGCGCTGGGCGCCGGCCGGCTCGTGATCCTCGTTCGCCACATTCTTCCGAACGTCGTGTCGCCGGTGGTGGTGCAGACCGCTGTCTGCCTGTCGTACGCGATCCTCATCGAGTCGGCGCTTTCCTATCTCGGCGTCGGCGTGCAGCCGCCGCTGCCCTCGTGGGGCACCACCCTGAACGAGGGCAAGGAGTTCCTCGCGCTGGCGCCGTGGGTGTCACTGTTTCCCGGCGCCGCCATCGTGCTGGCCGTGCTGGCCTTCAACATCGTCGGCGACGGGCTGCGCGACGCGCTCGATCCCCGCACGGAGGTGCGCTGAGATGGCATTCGTCCCCGACGACCGCATCGGCAGCCTCGGCGCCGCCGACCTCGCGCGGTTCCTCGCCGAGCCGTGGAACGCGCGCATCGCCACCGTCGACGACGAGGGCTGGCCGTACGTCACCCCGGTCTGGTACGAGTTCGACGCGGCGACGCGCACGTTCGAGATCGTGGGCCGCGAGCGCGCCGCCTGGGTCGCGCACATCGCGCGCGAGCCGCGCGTCGCGCTGCACATCGCCGACGACGGCCACGCGCAGCACACGCGTGTCGTCGTGCAGGGCGTGGCGGAGGCGGTGGAAGGTCCGGTGGCGCCGGCCGCGAGCGCGCGGATCGGGGCGCTGACCGAGCGGCTGTCGCTGCGTTATCTGGGGCCGAGCGGGCCGATGTACGCGGCGCGCACCGCGCAGCGCCCGCGCATGCTGATCCGGATCAGGCCGACGCGCTGGCGAAGCTGGACGGGTCAGGAGTGGCATCCGCGCTATCGGTGAGCGCGGCGGCCGGGATGCTCCAGAAGCTCATCGCGGCGAAGCCGTCGCCGGCGAGCTCGTCGCGAATCTCGGGCTCGAGCGCGGAGAACACGAGAATGTCCCACCGACGGCCGCCGTGCATGCGGGCCTGGCGCAGCCGGCCCTCCAGCGTGAACCCGTTGCGCGTGAGGCAGTTCACGCTCAGCGTGTTGTAGGCGTAGACCTTCGTCTCCACGCGCTCGATCCCGAGCGCCTCCACCGCGTACGCGCACGCCAGGCGCGTGGCCTCGACGCCCCACGCGATGCGCCGTCCACGCGGCTGCGCGATCGTCGTTTCCAGGAACAGGAATCGCTGATCCAGGTTCACGTTGTAGAGGCGCACGAAGCCCACGGGCTCGACGCCCGCCGCGTGCGGCTGCACGAGGAGCGTGAGGGCGATCGGCGAGGCCATCGCCTCGGTCACGAAGTCCGGGTGATACGGGCCGAGGTGGCGGCACATCGCCAGCAGCTGGCTGCCCACGAGCTCGTCGAGCGCGCCGTCGTGCGCCCACTGGTTCAGCAGTCGCAGCTCCTCCCACGTCGGCGGCCTGAGGCCGAGGCGGCGCGTCTGCGCCACGAACTCGACGCTGCGCGGCGGCTCGACCTCGAGCACGCGATCGGGCTCGGGCCGCTGTCCGGCACGCCGCTTGTCGGTCGGCAGGCGGTCGAGCAGGCCCGAGGCGAAGAGCGCGTTGTAGACGATGGGACTCGGGAAGATGGTGGTCGCGGTTCCGGCCGCGCTGGCGCGGGCGGTGGCCTGCGCCAGCACGGCGAGGCCGACGACGTCGATCTGCTTCACCGACTCGACGTTGAGCCAGAGGCTTGGCGGCGCCATTGCGAGCTGCTCCCAGATGAGCCGCGCCGCCAGCGACGCCGTGCGGTGCGTCAGCTCCTCTGGGACCCTGATCTCGACGATCTCGGCGGTGTCCACGGCCCCAGAGCAAAGCAACCGGGACGCCAAGGCCGCCCCGGCCAACAAGTGGCCGCCGTTTCAGCGGTTTTCAACGGTACGGGAAGGATTTCCCGGCGCCGCCCGCTGGATGATCTGCGACCGGGCTGCCGCGATTTCACCATGTTGGCGCGTGTCACACCAGGCGCTGGCGAAGCCGCGATGACACGAGATCGACAGTCATGACCATCAGAACCGTCACCAGGAGGACGGTCGAGGCGGCCGGATAGTCGATCATGCGGAGGTAGGTTTGAAGGTAAAAGCCGATGCCGCCGGCGCCCACGAACCCCAGCACGGTCGCGGCGCGGATGTTGGTCTCGAGCCGGTACAGCACGTAGGAAAGGAACAGCGGTAACACCTGTGGCAGCACGCCGTAGCGCAGGACCTGGGCTCGCGTGGCGCCGGTGGCGACGATGGCGTCGACCGGCCCGCGCTCGATGCCCTCGATGGCCTCGGAGTAGAGCTTCGCGAGGGACGTCGTCGTGTACGCGATGACGGCCAGCACGCCGGCAAAGGGGCCGAGGCCGACGGCCGCCACGAACACGAGCGCGTAGACGAGCGTGTCCACGCTGCGGAAGAAGTTCAGGGTCGCGCGCGCCGCGTGGAAGATCGGCGGCGCCGCGACGTTGCGCGCCGACAGGAATCCAAGCGGCAAGGCGAGGATGGCCGCCACCGCCGTGCCGAGCAGCGCGATCTCGACGGTGGTGGCGGCGCCGGCGAGCGCGGCGGGCAGCACGCGGAGATCGGGCGGCAGCATCCGCCGCACGAAATCGACGAGCCACGGCAGCCCGCGGATCAGGCGCGCCGGATCGGCGCCCGTGTCCCACGCCGCCCACGCGAGCGCCGCCACCACGACGAACGCCGTCGCCCGTCTCACGGCGTCTCCCCGCCATAGATTCGGGCCACGGCCGGCGACGTGAGCTCGGAGGGGCGGCCGTCGAAGACGACGCGCCCGGCACGAAAGCCGACGATGCGCGTCGCGTACTCCAGCGCCGTCGCGAGCTGGTGCTGGCTCACGACCAGGGTCAGGCCGCGCTCGGCATTGATCCGCCGGAGCGCATCCATGATGCTGTCGGTCAGCGCGGGATCGAGGCTCGCGGTGGGCTCGTCGGCGAGGATCACGGCCGGTGACTGGGCGAGGGCGCGCGCGATGGCGACGCGCTGCTGCTCGCCGCCGGACAGCGTGTCGGCGCGTCGATCGGCGAGGTGCGCGAGCCCGACCTGCGCCAGGCAGTCGCGAGCGAGGGCGCGGTCGCGCTCGGGAAAGCGCCCGGTCAGGCTGGTCAGCCAGGCGACGTAGCCGAGGCGGCCGGTCAGCACATTGTCGAGCACCGACAGGCGGCGCACGAGGTTGAACTGCTGGAAGATCATCCCGACCTGCCGGCGCACGACGCGCAGCACGTTCGGCGCGGCCCCGGTCACCGCCTGGCCGTTGATGCGCACCACGCCCGCGGTGGGCTCGACCAGTCGGTTGAGCGCGCGCAGGAACGTGGTCTTGCCGGCGCCGCTCGGGCCGAGGATCACCACGAACTCGCCGGGACGCACGGCGAGATCCACGGCCTCGAGGGCCACCGTGGCCGGCGGGAGCACCACGCGCAGGCCGGTGACCTCGATCATGGCGGAAGGGACGACGGCCCGCGTCCTCAGCGGGGTCGCGCGCCGACCAGCTCGAACGCGGCGCGCACGGGGTCGTACTCACGGTCCTCCGCCGGCTCGAAGCCGTCGATGTCGTAGAGCCGCTTCAGCAGGCCGGCATACGCGGGGCCGCGGATGGAGAGCAGGGCCGCTCGCACACGCTCGAACGTCCCGGGATCGAGGCCGGCACGGGCGGCGATGCCCGCCTCCGGAATCGGCACCGTCTCGGCGACGAAGACGATGCGCTCGCGCTCGGCCGGATCTCTCAGATATTGCTCGCGCGCGAGGTCGAAGGAAGCGATGGCGTCGACGTGCCCGTTCAAGAGCGCGCGCATGGCGGCGTCGTGGCCCCCCGCGAAGACGACCTCGCGGAAGAATGTCTTCGGGTCCCGGTTCTTGACCAGTCCGCGCTGGATCAGCAGGGCCATCGGGTAGATGTAGCCGGAGGAGCTGGTGGGATCCACGAAGGCGATGGTCTTGCTGCGCAGATCCTCGAGCTTCTGCGCGCCGCTGTCCTTCCGCACGAAGATCCGCGAGGTGAACGTGCTCTTGCCGTGCCAGAGGTTCTTGGCGACGATCGTCGCCTTCGCTTCACGACTCGCGAGCACGTAGCCCCCGGGGTGGGTGAACGCGAGATCGGCCGTCCGGTTCCGCAGCGCCTCGACCACCGCGGCGTAGTCTGACGCGACCGTCACCTTGACCGGCGCGCCGACGAGCCGGCCGAGCACCTGCCCGAACTCCTCGCCGGCGGCCAGCAGATCGGTCGGTTTCTGCGAGGGCGTCAGCACGAGGTGCAGCGGCTTCGCCTGCGCGGGCAGCGAGAGCGCCCACCCGAGAACGACCACGAGGGCGAGGAGCAGCGCGCGCATCCGTCAGTGGCTCTTCGGCACCACCGGGTGTCCGGCGGCGGCATCGGCGATGACGTGGTCGTTGTCCGGCGGCACCGCGCCGCTCACGCCAACGGCGCCCACGATCCGGTCGCCGGCGACGAGCGGCACGCCGCCCCGGCCGAAGACCAGCTTGTAGTCGCCGAGCGCGGCGACGTTGCCGGCGAAGAGGGCGCGCGCGGCGGCAAAGCGCTCTTCCAGGTTTTGCGTGGTGGCCTGGAAGGCGGCGGCCGCGTTGGCCTTGGCTCGCGCGATCTCCGGCGTGATCCACAGCGCGCCGTCCATGCGATCGCACGCGACGAGGTGACCACCCTCGTCGACGACCGCCACGGCCACCTTGAAGCCAAGCTCCTGCGCCTTTGCGATCCCGCGCTCGACGGCCGCCCGCGCCTCCTTCAGCGTCAGCACGACGCCTCGCCCGCCGGCACGTCGACCCACACCTCGCCGGTCTCGACGCCGGCGGGGTAGGTGGGCACGCGTGCGCCGCGCCTCGGGAACACGCAGTCGCCCGTCCGCACGTCGTACATCCAGCCGTGCCACGGACAGGCCAGACGCGTCCCCGTCACCTTTCCCTCCGCGAGCGGGCCGCCCTGGTGCGCGCACACCGCGCCGCAGGCGTACACGCCATCGCCGACGCGCACCACGACCACGGCCGTGCCGCCGGCGTCCACCGCCAGCGGGCGACCGGCGGGCACGTCCGCCAGCCGCGCCGCCCGCACGCGGCGCGCCGTCACATCTCCTCCTTCAGCACGTACGCGCGATGGAGCCCGCTCATGTACTGCCAGCGCATCTCGGTCGCCTGGCGCACGGCCTCGACGGCCTCCGCCTGCTTCTCGGGAGTGGTGGAGTGGCGCTCCACGATCTGGTAGCCGCGCTCGCCGTGCACCTCGTCGGCCTCGATGTGGATCGCGAAGAACTCCACCTCGTGGTCGGTGAAGCCGTAGTGCGTCTTGAGAGGCGGCAGGTTGCGCTTGTAGATGCCGGGCACCTGGGACTCGAGACCTACCAGCAGTCCGGCGGCGGCGATGTGGAACGGCTTGTGGGACATCTCGAAGCACCAGGCCGTGAGCCCGCGCGTGGTGGGCAGCTGCGGCTTGCTCTCCACCTCCGCCCGCGTCACTCCGCACGCCTCGGCGAAGCGGATGAGCAGATCGACGTGCTTCACGCCGGACTCTTCCTCGACGATGTTCTCGAGCAGAAAGTCGCGCGCATCGGGATCGCTGCAGTCCCCGTACACCGTCGCGCACCAGCGCGGGAACTGCGAGACGTACTGATAGTGCTGGGCCGCCCACGCGCCCAGCTGCGCGCGCGAGAGCTCGCCCTTCACCCACCGCTCCGTGAACGGGTTCAGCCGGCTGTGCCGGGCGTTGACCGCCGCCTCCAGGGTCGTGCGGAACGGGCTCATCTCGCTCATGAGTGCCTCCTGATTCTTCGTCGCCGTCGCGCGATTCTGAAACGCGATCCCGAGGAGCGGCCCGGCCCGCCGGGTCGCTTCCGAGCGCCTGGGGGGTGGGGCCATGCCGGGGCCCCCACGACGATGATCGGGCATGCTCGCGGAGGGAACGGTGCAAGTCAAGGCGTTGACTTCCGTCGTTGCCGGGCTGCCCGACAATGGTCAGGAACTCACCGCCGAGGCGGCGGCGGTCCATCGGGGCCTCTTCTCATAAGGATCGAGATCCACGAGCCGAAATGCGGTCCCCCGGCCTTTGGCCCGAGCGTTGCTCGTTTCTCTGGCCAGCCTCGTTCCGACAAAGGCAAACCAGTCGTGAGGCTGGGACGCAAAGCCGCGGGTCTGGGAATGACTCCCAGATAGCCGGGTCGCCGAAGAACAGGGGCTGGCGCGTGCCGGCTTCCCGGACGAGGGTCAGGGGACGGCGGTGTCAGCTCCGTCGATCGTGGGAGTGCGTGTGCTCGTCGTCGACGACGACGACGCCGTGCGCGAAGCGGTCCGCGACTATCTGACGGACTGCGGCGCCGACGCCGTCTCGGTCGGATCGGCGGACGCCGCGATCCGCATGCTGACCGAGACTCCGCCCGACGTGCTGATCTCCGACGTCAGCATGCCCGGTCACGACGGGTTCTGGCTGATCCGCTCGGTGCGCGCCTTGCCGCCCGAGCAAGGCGGGGACGTGCCGGCCATCGCGATGACGGGACGGCTGGACTCCGGCGAGGCGCTCCTCGTCGCGGGCTTCACCGAGATCCGGGGAAAGCCGCCGGACATGGCCGAGCTCGCCACGCTCGTGGCGGGCCTGGCGGCGCGCTCCTGACGGATAAGGGCTAGGCCTTCCGCTCGCGCTGCAGGTCGTAGCCGCGGTGGCGCATGCAGCGTTCGAGGATGCGCTGCTCCGCGTCCATGCGCCACAGCGGGTCCCCGGCGGGACCCCAGTAGGGATCGCTCCCCGCCGACCAGCCGAGCGTCGGCCACGGGTCCGGCGGACCGTAGAACCACGGGAAAGCGCTGAAGCTGACGTCGCGGACGGAATCGCGCGCGAGGTCGCGACGTGCCACCGACTCAGGCGACGCGGCCCATCACCTCGTCCGCGAACATGGTGAGGATCGCCTCGCGCGCGATGAACCCGGCGTCGGGGACCTGAGGAAAGACGATGACCCGTGAGAGCCCGCACACCGACCGGAGTCGCTCGACCTGCGCGCGGACCTCGTCGGGCGTCCCCGCGAGCGCCATGAGATCGACCAGCCGATCGGTGACCAGCGTGCGGTGCCGCGAGCCGGCCGTCGCGTGCTGGTATGCGTCGTACGCCTCGCGGACGCGACGGATCGCAGCCTCGTCCTCCGCCGAGAGGCGGACGGGCAGCGGATGACGGCACGCGGACGCCACCCGACCGCGGGCGTGGTCTCGCGCGAGGGCGCCGTCGCGTCCGATCGACATCGGCGCCCAGAGCGCCACGTCGAGGTCGCGGAGCTCGCGGCCGCTGGCCTTCGCGCCGACGGCGACGTGGGCGAGCGCCGGGCGCAGCACGTCCGGCTGGACGGTGGCGTAGACGAGCGCGCCGTCGCCGAGCCGCCCCGCGGTCTCCAGCATCCGCGGGCCCGAGCCGGCCAGATAGAGCGGAATCGCCGGCGGGCGGGGCAGCCACGCGAGCCGGCCGTCGATGCCGGTCTCGAAGCGCACGGCCTCGCCCGCGAGCAGGCCGCGGAGCCCCGTGGCCATCGCCTCGAGCGTCGCCACGCGCCCGACCTGCTCGAGCCGGAGCCCCATCGTCTGCGCGCTGCTGCCGCCGGTGCCGACGCCGATGACGACGCGGCCCGGCGCCAGCTCGTGCAGCGACGCGACCGCGCTCGCGGTGACGGAGACGTGGCGCGAGTGCGGCACGGTCACGCCGGGGCCGAGCCGGATGCGCGTGGTCGCCGTCGCGCAGGCCGCGAGCGTCACCCACAGCTCCCGGCATACGAGATGCGTGTCGGTGATCCACGCGGTGTCGTAGCCCAGGCGCTCCGCGAGCTGCACCTGGCGGACGATCACCGGCAGGGGCTCGTTGGCGAGGATCGCGAGATCGAACTTCACTCGCCGATGACGGGGCGCGCGGACGCGTGCTGGACGGCGTTCCGGAAGCCGACGGGGTCGTGCACGCGAGGAAACACCTCGCGCACCGCGCCGGTCCCCGTCACCGTGAGATCGCCGTAGTTCAGGATGCGCCCGATGGGTCCCTGGGTGACGGAGATGGACTCGACCTTCGACAGCAGCAGCTCCGTGGTGTAGCGCGCCACGAGGCCGACCTTGAAGATGAGGCGCACGGAGGTCACCGCGAACTCCGAGGTCTCCCATTCGATCCAGCGGAGGGCGAGCCAGATGACGCCGCACGCCGCCAGCACCACGCCGACCTGCCAGAGCCACGGCGGATCGAGGGCGCGCGGGTAGAGCGTCCACGTGAGCGCGACGCCGGCGGCCATGGCGAGCACGGGCTTGGCGAAGAGGCCCCAGTGCAGGCGCGTCGTGTAGAGGAGGCGCTCGCGAGGCAGGAGATGACGCTCGACGTAGCCCACGCGGGCGAGCCTAGGCCAAGCCCGCGTGGGCAGTCAAATTTCCGTCAGGAGCCTTGCAGCGCCTCGTGGACCCGGCCGACCATCTTGGCGCCGGGGTTGACGAGGGTCTTGTCGCCCTCGTCCTTCCACTTGGACGGGCAGACTTCGTTGCCGCCCTTCTTCATCATGTAGATGTTGGCCTTGAACTTCCGCATCAGCTCGTCGATGTTGCGTCCGAGGTTGTAGAAGTTCATCTCCATGCCCATCAGCTTGCCCTCGGGGCTGATGAGGAACGTGCCGCGGAGATCGAGGCCGTTCTCCTCGTTGTAGACGCCGAACATCCGCGAGACGGCGCCCGTGGGATCGGCGGCCATGGAGTACTTGACGTTGGCCAGCTCCTTCTCGCTGCGCTGCCACGCCAGGTGCGTGAACTGCGTGTCGGTGCTAACGGTGATGATGTCGGCACCCATCCGCTGGAAGCGATCGTGCTGCTCTGCCAGAGCAGCGAATTCGGTCGCTCAGACGAAGGTGAAGTCCGCCGGGTAGAAGAACAGGATCGTCCAGCGCTTGTTGGCGATCTGGTCCTTCAGGCTGAACTTCCCGAAGTCGCCCTTCGCCGGCTCGTAGGTGGTGAGCTCGAAGTCGGGCACGCGCTGCCCGAGCTTGAGCCCGGTGGTCATCGTCTCGGCCATCTGGCTCTCCTCTCTATCGGAGCGCTGTTTCCACCTCCGCCGTGGGTGGGCTGAGAGAGGTGGAAGCGGCTCCGCTCGTGGTCCTTGGGGTGTGGCGACGACGGTTGGGCGCGGCGGCACGCCGCGCAGCGACCGAAGATCTCGACCGCGTGGCCGGCGGCGGCGAAGCCAAGGCGGGCGGCCACGCGCCGCGCCGGCCGCCCGGCGGCGTCGAGGGCCGGCTCCGTCACGTCGCTGACGGCGCCGCAGGCGGTGCAGATCAGATGATGATGCGGCCCGAGGTTGGCGTCCCACCGGCCGCGGGCGCCCAGACGCGACACCGGACGCACGGCGCCGATCGCGGCCAGCGTGTCGAGCGTCTTGTAGACGGTGGCCAGCGAGAGCGTCGGCATCTCGCGCCGCACGGCCGCGTGCAGCTCCTCGGCGCTGGGATGTCGGTCCGTGGCCGCCAGCTGCCGGAAGATGGCGAGGCGCTGCGGCGTCACGGCGAGGGCGGCGGCGCGGCAGCGCGCCACGAAGACGTCGGTGCGCTCGCGCAGCGAGGAGGTCGCCATACGGAGAAACTTTATCCCCGGACAATGACTTGTCAAGAGAGGCGGCGCTTGTCTCGAGGGCGGGGCGGCGCTAGCGTACTCGCAGACCACCCGGAGGAGGCCGCCATGAGCACGCTCGATCGCCGCGACCTGTTGACGTTCCTCGCCGGCGCCATCGCGCTGGCCGCCGTTCCCGCCATCGTCCGCGCGCAGACGCGCATCGCGCCCGGCGACGAGGACGTGCTGGCCGTCATCGACGTGCAGAACTGCTTTCTGCCCGGCGGTACGCTGCCCGTGCCCGAGGGCGACAAGGTCATCCCCATCATCAACCGCCTCGCGCCCGCCTTCCGGCACGTCGTGATCACGCAGGACTGGCACACGCCCGGCCACATCTCGTTCGCGTCGAGCCACCCGGGGAAGAAGCCGTTCGACATGGTCACGCTGCCGTACGGCACCCAGGTGTTGTGGCCGGATCACTGCATCCAGGGCACGGCCGATGCCGAGGTCCACCGGGAGCTGAAGATCCCGCACGCGCAGATGATCATTCGCAAGGGCTACCGCCAGCACGTCGACTCGTACTCGGCGTTCCTCGAGGCCGATCGCAAGACGAAGACCGGTCTCACCGGCTACCTGCAGGAGCGCGGCTTCAAGCGCGTGTTCCTCGTCGGCCTCGCCACCGACTTCTGCGTCGCCTGGTCTGCGCTCGACGCGCGCCGCGCCGGCTTCGACGCCCTCGTGATCGAGGACGCCACGCGCGGCATCGACGCCGCCGGCTCCCTCGGCAAAGCCTGGTCCGACATGACCTCCGCCGGCGTCCGCCGCATCTCCTCCTCCGACCTTCGCGTGTAACCGGGCCGGCGGGCGGGGGCGGGGCCGCGGCGGGGTATTGCGGGGGCGGGCACGCAAATCGACGATGGTTTGGCGCCTGTAAGCGTGGCAACGATTCGTAGCCGGGTCCGGCGCCGTAC